>NZ_JBFTLK010000004.1:0-403032 GCF_056396405.1 Lysobacter sp. 05T417
TGTGGTCCCACCCGATCCCTTTCCGAACTCGGAAGTGAAACGCACA
Source organism: Lysobacter sp. 05T417 (assembly GCF_056396405.1). Classification (NCBI taxonomy): domain Bacteria; kingdom Pseudomonadati; phylum Pseudomonadota; class Gammaproteobacteria; order Lysobacterales; family Lysobacteraceae; genus Lysobacter; species Lysobacter sp. 05T417. The sequence continues at coordinate 47 of NZ_JBFTLK010000004.1, forward strand.
TGCGCCGATGGTAGTGTGGCCTAAGCCATGCAAGAGTAGGTCATCGCCAGGGGCTTTACCCTAAAACCCCCAGCCGAAAGGTTGGGGGTTTTTCTTTGTGCGCGTGGAAAGTCGATGCCCGCGCAAGTTAATGCCGCGCAAAGTTGATGCCGCGGCAGTTGATACCGCGGAAGTTAATATCGCCGTCAACTCGCAGGGACTACTTTCAGCCGACCGCCCGAAGCGTCAAGACGAGTACGTCGCGGTGAGATGGCTGCTGCGGATCCTGCGCTTCCACCGCGGTAACGCCGTGGAACACGCGCGAATCGTCCACCAGCGCCGCGTCCATTGGATGCGTGAGCGTGAAGCTCCCCAGCTCACGGCCATCGGCGGCATGGATGGTGGTCTTGCCGCTGACGATGTTGTGGCGATCGATCAGCAGGACCAGCACGTAATTGACGCCATCGCGGTGAACGCCCTCCGGCGTCGGTTGCCCGGGTTCGCCGGGGCGTGCCTCGATGCGGAACTGGTGCAGTTCGATGTGCCAGGCCGCCACCTCCGGCGACAGTTCGCCGTAGAAATCGCGGCAGAACTCGACGATCGCGCGCAGGCTGGAACTGGCGACGACCTCGGGCAAGACCGGCTCGAACCAGCGCTCGATGCCGCCCTGGAGGTTGTTGTAGTCACGGCTCTGGTAGTGCGGCTGATGCGGCTGGGGAACGATCCTGCCGGTGCTGCCAGCCGCAAACACGGCATAACGCCGGCTGCGATGGTGGCCGACGGCCGCCAGGTAGGCGTCCGGCGCCAGATCGTCCCAGCTCGCGGCGAACTGTGCCCAGTCATCGAGCGCGTCGCGCTGTTGGAAGAAGACGCGCATCACGCCGCCGGCGACAAAGCTGAAGCCGTCTCGCCTCAGCGTTTCCTGCAGCGCGGAGAAGGTGTTCCGGGTTGTTTGCATTCGGGGGATGGCAAGCAGGGCGCGGCATCGGGCCGCCGCGCGTGGTCGATCGATGGCGGGCCTGGCCCGTCCGGGCCGGCCTTGCCATGCGATCAGGGAGTGATGTTCAGTGCCGCCTGCACCAGCAGCCACAGCACGCAGACAAAGCCGCCAGCCCAGGCGGCGCTGCGCAGCATGTGGTGCCCGCTGACGTACAGCAGGCCGTGCAGGATGCGGAAGACGACGAAAACGATGGCCAGTGTGCCGATCTGCGTGTGCGGCACGCCAGCCAGCTGGGCCATGATCACGCCGGCGGCGAATGGCGCGAACGCTTCGTAACTGTTGAGCTGGGCGGCGTTGGCGCGCAGCGAGCGCTGGCTCTGCTGGCGCTCCTGCCAGCGGCGCGGGTCGCGGTTGTCGTAGCGCTCGCCGCTCGCCTTGGCGACGGCCACCCACAGGTAGGGCAGGAAGGCGGCAATCAGGACACAGACGTACGCAGTGACAAGCGTCATGGCATTCCCCGGTTGAGCAGGACGCCAGCGTAGCCGAAATGACAACGGCGCCCCACTGCCGGGGCGCCGTCGTCGTTGTGCAGCAACGCGGGCCTACTTCGCCGCGGGCTTCATCAGTTTGTCGTGGGCGGCGCGGAACGCGTTGCCCTCGTACCAGTTCGGCCACTGTTCGTTGCCCGCCAGGGTCTTGCCGACGCCATACAGCGCATCGAGGTCCTGGATCACGCCGTCGAGCTTCCACGCCGGGTCGTACTCGTCGCCGGGCTTGTGGTAGCGGTTGTCGCGGTAGTCGACCTGCGCCTTCTGCCCGGCTTCCATGCCGCCCTCGACCAGGTCGTCGCCGCCCTTGGCGTAGAGCGAGGGGACGCCGGCCTTGGCGAAGTTGAAATGATCGGAGCGGAAGTAGAAGCCGTCCTCGGGCGTCGCCTCGGCATGCAGCACACGCTTCTGTCCATCGGCGACGGTCCTGAGGATGTCCTCGAGCTCGGAGCTGCCGAATCCCACCACCGTCATGTCATGGGCCTTGCCGATCACCGGCATGGCATCGAGGTTGATCACCGCCACGGTCTTGTCCAGTGGCGCGGTCGGGTGGGCGACGTAGTACTTCGAACCGAGCAGGCCCGACTCCTCAAGCGTCACGGCCAAGAACAGCAGCGAGCGGTCCGGCGGCGGCTGCTGCTTGCTGAAGGCTTCGGCGATCTCGAGGATGCCGGCCACGCCGGTGGCGTTGTCGACGGCGCCGTTGTAGATGTCGTCGCTGCCGCTCGGGGCCGCTTCGCCGTGACCCTCGTGGCCGTGATTGCCCAGGTGATCCCAGTGCGCCATGTAGACGATGGTTTCGTCCGGCCGGGTGGCACCGGGCAGGCGCGCGATCACGTTGCGCGAGGACTTCTCGCTGATCGTGCTCTTCAGGTCGACCGACAGCTTCGCCTGCAGCGCAATCGCCTTGAAGCCGGGCTTGCCGGCGGCCTTGTAGAGCTCATCGAGATTCTGGCCGAGCGAGGACAGCAGACTGCGCGCAACATCTGCGGTGATCCATCCCTGCGCGGGCAGGCGCGGTTCCGGATCGTCCTTCGCCGGGAGGTCGAACTGCGCGCCCGACCAGGAGTTCTTGACCACGTCCCAACCGTAGGACGCGCCGTCGGTGTCGTGGATGATCAGTGCGGCGGCGGCGCCCTGGCGCGCGGCTTCCTCGAACTTGTAGGTCCAGCGGCCGTAGTAGGTCATCCGCTTGCCTTCGAACAGTTTCGGATCCTGTCCGTGGAAGCCGGGGTCGTTGACGAACATGACCACGGTCTTGCCCTTCACGTCGATGCCGGCGTAGTCGTTCCACTTCTGCTCGGGCGCGTTGACGCCATAGCCGACGAACACCAGTTCGCTGCCGTCGACCTTGACTTCGTTCTTGCCGCTGCGCGTGCCGATCACCATGTCGCTGCCGAACTTCAGTTCGCGCGGCTGGCCCTTGACGTCGAGCTTGAGCACGGTGCCTTCGTCGGCGACGGTCTCGACCATCGGCACGGTCTGCACATAGCTGTCGCCGTTGCCAGGCTGCAGGCCGATCCGCTTGAACTGCGCTTCCAGGTAGGCGACCGTCTTGTCCTCGCCGGGACTGCCGGGAGCGCGGCCTTCGAACTCGTCCGACGCCAGTGTCTTGACGTGTTCGGCGAAGTCGGCGGCGTTGATCGAATCACCGAACGCGTGGCTGCTGCCGACATCGGCAGGGGCAGCGGACGGTGCGGCAGCCATCGGCGCTTCAGAATCGGGCCTGGAGCAGGCCGTAAGCGCCATCGCGCCGACGAAAGCGCTGGCGATGGCGGCGGTAAGCAGGGGGGTGCGGGACATGGGACCTCCGGAATGGACCAACCGCGCAAGACCGTCAGGCGGCCTTGCGCGGATTTCCATTCTAGGGCCCGGTGCCGGCCGGCAACGTGCCGGTCGCGGCAGTTTGGGTGGCGGACCTTACTCCGGCGGCAGCGCGCCGTCGTAGCGCACCGCGGTGGCGCCGCTGATCGCGCCGGTCTTGGCGGTGCTGTGCACGTACAGGGTGACCTTGCGCTCGAACACCAGCGGGCCGTCGACCACGGCATTGGGTCCGATGATCACCTTCGGGTCGCGGCGGTTGAATGAGAACCAGCTCTGGCTCGGCTTGGTGTAGCGGATGCGGCCCTTCACGTGCGAGTTCACGCCGACGGTAAGGTCGCCGTTGACGGTGGTGATGTCGCCACCGACGTCGGTATCGACCAGGCCGATGGCGCCGTTGACCGTCTCGATGCTGCCGCGGACTTCACCGTCGCGGTCGACGAAGACGCCGCCGTTGACCGTCTGCAGGCCGCCGTCCAGTCGCGACTTCTCGCCAACGCGGATGCTGCCGTTGACCGTTTCCAGGCCGCCGACCTGGACGTTCTCGGCGGCGTTGATGCTGCCGTTGACGGTCTCGGCGTCGCCGGCGCGGGCGCCTGCGCCGATCTTGATGCTGCCGTTGACGGTCTCGAGCTTGCCGGCCTGCTGGCCTGGCTCGACGGTGATGCTGCCATTGACCTTTTCGATGTCCTCGGCGGCGAAGGCGGCCGGGGCGGACAGGACCAGGGCGAGAGGGAGTACGAAAGCGGGGCGGATGCGCATCGGTTGGGATTCCGTAATGGGACAGGCTTCAATGCAGGAGATGCGGTCAGGGCGAATTCGGTTTACGCCGCTTCGCTACAATCGCAGCCAGTGCCGGTTCCGGCCCGTGCCCGAAGTCACCTTTCGCCGGTCCGGGCTGTTCCAGAGCCATCCCATCCGATCCAGTTCAGCCAGTTCAGCCAGTTCAGGGAATCCCCGACGTGCCAGCCACCTCCGTGCGCCCCAAACCCGTTGTCCTGCTGATCCTCGACGGCTGGGGCCACCGTGAAGACCCGACCGACAACGCCCTGGCGCAGGCGACCCTGCCGAACTGGCACGCGCTGCTGGCCAGCGCCCCGCACACGCTGATCCACACCGAGGGTCGCCACGTCGGCCTGCCGGACGGGCAGATGGGCAACTCCGAGGTGGGCCACATGAACCTCGGGGCTGGCCGCATCGTCTACCAGGACCTGACCCGGATCGATGCCGCGATCGAGGACGGCAGCTTCTTCGGCAACGAGGAGCTGCGCGCGGCCTGCGCCGCCGCCCAGAACAGCGGCGGCACCCTGCACGTGATGGGTCTGCTCTCGCCCGGCGGCGTCCACAGCCACGAGAACCACATCTTCGCGATGCTCGAACTGGCCCGCCAGGCCGGTGTCGCCAAGGTCGCCGTGCATGCCTTCCTCGACGGCCGCGACATGCCGCCCCGGTCGGCCGAAGCCAGCCTCAAGCGCCTGCAGGATGTCTGCCGCAAGCTCGGCAACGCCCGCGTCGCCAGCGTCAGCGGTCGCTACTACGCAATGGACCGCGACCAGCGCTGGGACCGCCTGCATCGCGCCTGGGACGCGATGGTCGAAGCGCGCAGCGAGCACGTCACCACCGGGCCGATCGAGGCATTGCTGCAGGCCTACGAGCGCGGCGAGAACGACGAGTTCGTCGCGCCGACCGTGATCGAGGGCAGCGCGCCCATGGCCGATGGCGACGCGGTGGTGTTCATGAACTTCCGCGCCGACCGCGCGCGCCAGCTGACCGCCGCGTTCGTCTCGCCGACGTTCGATGGCTTCGCCACGCGCCGGCCGGCGCTGTCGCGTTTCGTCTGCCTCACCGAATACGACGCGCGCCTGCCGGCGCCGGTCGCGTTCGGCCCGGACGACCTGCGCAACACCCTGGGCGAAGTGCTGGCCGCCAACGGCCTCAAGCAGCTGCGAATCGCCGAGACCGAGAAGTACGCGCACGTCACCTTCTTTTTCAGTGGCGGCCGCGAGGATCCCTACGAGGGCGAGACCCGCATCCTGGTGCCGAGCCCGAAGGTCGCCACGTACGACCTGCAGCCGGAAATGAGCTGCCCGGAAGTCACCGCCCGGCTGGTCGCGGCGATCCACTCCGGCGAAGTCGATGTCGCCATCTGCAACATCGCCAATCCGGACATGGTTGGCCACACCGGCGACATAGCCGCTGCGATCAAGGCGGCCGAAGCGGTGGACATTGCCATCGGGGCCATCACCCAGGCCGTGCGCGACACTGGCGGCGCACTGTTGATCACCGCCGACCACGGCAACCTGGAAATGATGCGCGACGCCTCGACCGGTCAGCCGCACACCGCCCACACCGTCGGCCCGGTGCCGTTCGTGTACGTCGGGCCACGTGCGGCGACGCTGCGCAGCGGCGGCGCCCTGCGCGACGTCGCACCGACCATCCTCGACCTGCTCGGATTGCCGAAGCCGGCCGAGATGAGCGGAACGAGCCTGCTGGCGGGCTGATCGAACCCATGCCCGCCACCACGATGACGCGGCTGCTGCGCGCATTCGCCATCGTTGCCTGCCTCGTCGCCACGATGGCGGCGATGCCCGTGGTCGCGCAGAGCAGCAGCGAGGCCGAACGCAAGCTGGAGAAGATCCAGCGCGAGTTGAAGTCGGTCGCCGACGAGCGTCGCAAGATCGAGGACCAGCGCGGCGATGCGTCGCGCAAGCTGCGCGCGGCCGATGAGAAGGTCGGCGAATCCAACCGTCGCCTGCGCGATATCGAAACGCGACTGGCCCGCGAGCAGTCATCGCTGGCGCAGTTGCAGCAGCAGCGCACGGACCTGCAGGAGCGGATGGCGGCGCAGCGCAAGGAACTGGCGCAGTTGCTGCGCGGCGCCTACCTGCAGGGCCAGGACGCGCCGCTGAAGCTGTTGCTGGCGCAGGACAGCGTCGCCGAAGGCAGCCGTACCCTGGCCTACTACGGCTACCTGCAGCGCGACCGCACGGCCCGCATCACCGAACTGAGCGCGCAGCTCAAGGAACTCGATGCGGTCGAGGCGGAGATCGTCCAGCGACGCAGCCAGCTCGACAGCACCCGCCAGCAGCAGCGCAGCCAGCTTGGCGAGCTGCAGTCCGATCGCAGCGAGCGTGCGGCGCTGGTCGCCACGCTCGACCAGCGCTACAAGGACCGCAGTTCGCGCGAGCGCGCACTCGGGCGCGACGCCAAGGGCCTGGAGCAGTTGTTGAAGAAGTTGCGCGTGGCCGCGGCCCGGGCCGAGGCACAGCGGCGCGCGGCGGCCGAACGCGCCGCGCGCGAAGAGGCTCGACGCAGCAGTGGCAGCGGCGACGCCACGCCGCGCAAGCCGCCGGTGGTGGTGGCCAGCGCGCCGGCGCCGCAGGTCGGCGGATTGGGGTGGCCGGTGTCGGGCTCACTGCTGGCCGGCTTCGGCGCGACCATGCCCGACGGACGCAGCAGCGACGGCCTGCTGATTGCCGCCGGCGCCGGTACGCCGGTGAAGGCGGTCGCCGACGGCACCGTGGTCTACGCCGAATGGATGACCGGCTACGGCCTGCTGCTGATCGTCGATCACGGCAATGGCTACATGAGCCTGTACGCGCACAACGACGCCCTGCTCAAGGACGTCGGCGCCAGCGTCAAGCGCGGCGACACCGTCGCCAGCGTCGGCAACTCCGGTGGCCAGGGCCGGCCGGCGCTGTACTTCGAGTTGCGTCGCAACGGTGCGCCGGTGAACCCGGGCACCTGGCTGCGGCGCTGACGGCTGAATGCACGTCCGCCGCCCGTCCGGCGGATTAACGAAAGCCTTCCATTGCCCCGTGCCAACGTGTCCATAATCAACACGCGAATGGACCCGCGCGCGACCGTTCCCCGGAGCGGTCGCGCCGCCGGTCAATGTCCCTGACGTCCTGCCCCGGAGTTTCGTGCATGTCCCTGCGTCACCTGGTTCTGGCTCCTCTCGCTGGTGCAGCCCTCGCGGCTGCGGTCGCCTTGCCGGCCTTGGCGCAGGACACGCCTCCTGCAAGCACGCCTCCTGCAAGCACGCCTCCTGCGAGCGCGCCTCCTGCGAGCGCGGCGCCCGAGGCGCCCATCGAGTCGCCTGACGCGGAGACCACCGAGTCCAAGGTTCCGCTGGAAGAAATCCGCCGCTATGTGTCGGTCTACAACGCGGTCAAGCAGGCCTACGTCGAGCCGGTTGGCGACGACAAGCTGATGCATTCGGCGATCCGCGGCCTGCTGTTCGATCTCGATCCGCACAGCGTCTATCTCGACAAGGACGATGCGGAAAGCTTCGAAGAGCAGTCGCGTGGCGCCTATGACGGCGTCGGCGTGGAGCTGATGCGCCAGCCCGATGGCGGCCTGCGCGTGATCGCCCCGATCGACGACACGCCCGCGGCGCGCGCCGGCGTCAAGGCCGGCGATGTCATCACCGCCATCGACGGCAAACCGTTCAAGCCCGACGAAGGCGACAACTCCGGTCCGCTGCGTGGCGCGGCCGGCAGCAAGGTCACGCTGACGATCGTGCGCGAGGGCAAGGACAAGCCCTTCGACGTCACCATCCAGCGCGAGACCATCCGCATCGCCAGTGTGCGCAGCAAGATGCTCGAGCCGGGCTACGGCTATATCCGCATCAGCGCGTTCCAGGCCGATACCGCGGCCGATTTCGAAACCAAGGTCGAAGCGCTCAAGGCGCAGGCCGGCGGCAAGCTGCGCGGCCTGGTCATCGACCTGCGCAGCAATCCTGGTGGCCTGCTGACCTCGGCGGTGCAGATCGCCGATGACCTGCTCGACAGCGGCAAGATCGTCAGCACGCGCGGGCGCATCGCCATCAGCGATGCCGAGTTCTCGGCGACGCCGGGCGATCGCCTCGGCGGTGCGCCGCTGGTGGTGCTGGTCGATGCCGGTTCGGCCAGTGCGGCCGAAGTGCTCGCCGGCGCGCTTCGCGACAACGGGCGTGCGCGCATCGTCGGCAGTCGCACGTTCGGCAAGGGCTCGGTACAGACCGTGTTGCCGCTGGACAACGGCGACTCGGTCAAGCTGACCACCGCGCGCTATTACACCCCCAGTGGCAAGTCGATCCAGGCGCTGGGCATCACGCCCGATGTCGTGCTGCATCCAGGCAAGGGCGAAGACAAGGCCGTGCGCAACCTCAGCGAGGCGAGCCTGCCGGGCCACCTGCGCGGCGATGGGGAAGAAGGCGACGGCCAGCCGGGCGACAACGCTGGCGACGTGCTCGACGGCGATGCGCCGATCACCGCGGCGCTGGTCGAGCTGAAGAAGCCGGTGGCGAGCAACGCCAAGCCGGCGGCGAAACAATAGCCACGCGCGTGCAGGCGCCAGCACGGCGCCTGCAACGCAATTGCGTCAACGCGGTTTGGCGGGCATCGGGAACGGCGTGACCACCTTTTCGCCGGTGGTCGCGTCACGGATCGCCGACTGGCCTTTGCGCTCGACTTCCTCGACACGCACGATGCTGTGCATCGGCAGGTGCAGCACGCGGGTGTTGCCGAACTCGTCGCGCAGGCGCTCCTCGGTCGGGTCGATCACCACGCCCTCGTGCACATCGAACACCAGTTCACCGACCTCGGTGAATCCCCACAGCGAACCGGAACCGACGTGGCGGGCATAGAGCTCGTACACCTTGCCGGCGTTGAGGAAGGTCACCTTGTAGAGGGGCTTGGCCATGCGCGGGGAGTGTCCGGAGTTCGCGATCGGCGACGGCATTGCGTCGCAGTAGCAAACACAATGGGGCGGGCTTGTTGCCTTCTCAAGCTCGGACCACCTCAAGCCCTGACAACTGCCGGCCTGGGCGATGGCGCCTATAAACCGCGTTTGCGGCGCAGGCGCCGGGCAATGCCGGCGCGGGCGATCAGCGCGAACGCGCCGCCGAACGCGAACCCGGCCAGGTGCGCCGACCAGGCAACCGCGCCGAACGCCGGTCCGATGAAGGTGAAGAGCAGCTGCAGCAGGGCCCACACGCCGATCAGCAACGGCGCCGGAACCTTCACGAACTGCAGGAACAGCCCCAGCGGCACGACCACGCCGAGCTTGGCGCTCGGGAACAGCGCCAGGTAGGCGCCGATCAGCGCCGAGACCGCGCCGCTGGCGCCGATGATCAGCCGGTCGGGGGTGCCGATCGCGATCACCGCGGCCAGGTTGGCCACCGCACCGCCCAGCAGGAACAGCATCAACAGCCGCCACGGCCCCATCGCGCGCTCGGCGGGCAGTCCGAAGATCAGCAGGAACACCAGGTTGCCCAGCAGGTGGGCCCAGTCGGCGTGCAGGAACAGGGCGCTGAACAGGCGCAGCAGCACGCCGCTGCGCAGCGAGGACCACCATTCCTCGGGCGAGGTCAGGCCGCCGGAGAGCGCGCCCCATTCCAGCAGCAGGCGACGCTGGTCGGAGTCGGGGAGCAGTTCGACGCCGATAAAGCACAGCCATAGAACGCTGAACAGGGCTGGCGTGGCCCAGCGAACCGGCGTGCGCTCGCGAGTCGGGATCGAGACGAACACCGTTCAGGCTCCCCGGTGGCCAACGTCATGGAATTGCCGGCAATTTGGCGTTGTGCAAGTGCGGAGGGGCATGCCGGCTTTTGTTAGCTTCGAGTTAACTGCCGCGTTATAGTGCATACGGCGTCGTACGTCGGGAGGGGTTTCCGGCGCGCAACAGGCGCCCGGATTCGGTCGGGTGCCAGGCAATGGCGGCCGCGGAAGACATAAATACTCCAATGGAGACTACACGCATGCAACACGTTCACCGCTTCACCCGCCTGTCGGCGCTGGCTCTGGGCATCACCGGCGTACTGGCAATCGGTCAGGCCGGCGCTACCGGCTTCCAGATTCGCGAGAACAGCGTCAAGAACATGGGCCGCGCCAACTCCGGCACGGCCGTTGCCCAGGACGACGCCTCGGTTGTGTCCAACAACCCGGCGGCGATGGTCAACCTCAAGTCCACCACGGTCCAGGCCGACGTCACCGGCATCGACCTGACCGCCGACTTCACCGGCGGCGGCACCGCAGCCGCAGGCTCCCCGCTCGCCCGTCCGCTGACCGGCGGCAACGGTGGCGACCCGGGCAGCCTCGAGACCGTCCCGGCCCTGGCCGTGGTCGTGCCGCTGAGCGGCTCGCTTGAGTACGTCACCCTGGGCGCCAGCATCAGCGCGCCGTTCGGCCTGAAGACCGAATACGACCGCGACTGGGTCGGCCGCTACAACGCCGTCAAGTCCGACCTCAAGACCGTCGACCTGACGCTGTCGGCCGCGATCGAGCTGAGCGAGCGCTTCTCGGTGGGCGTCGGCTTCATCTACGAGCGTGCCGAAGCCACCCTTTCGAACGCCGTCGACTTCGGTTCGGCGATCTGCCGCGTCAACGTTGCTGCGTGCATCACGCCCAACCCGGTTGCCGCGCCGTTCGGTCCGCAGAAGAACGATGGTTTCGCCGAAGTGACCGGCGACGACACCGGCATCGGCTGGCTGTTCGGCGCCCAGTGGCGTCCGACCGACCAGCTCTCGATCGGCTACTCGCACCGCTCCGAGATCGACCATGACCTGGAAGGCTCGATCGAGTTCACCAAGCCGGCCGCCGTGCAGGCGCTGTTCGGCGCTGCTGGCATCACCCAGTACAACTCCGGTCCGGGTGGCGCAGCGCTGACCACCCCGGCGGTGGACACGTTGAGCGTGCAGTACGACTTCAACGACGACTTCCGCATGATGGCCGACATCCAGCAGACCGGCTGGGAGTCGTTGCAGTCGATCAACATCAAGCGTTCCAACGGCGCCCTGGTTTCTTCCGAGGCGTTCAATTGGGAAGACACGATGCTGTATTCGCTGGGCGCCGAATACGATCTCAACGACAGCTGGGCGCTCCGCGCAGGCGTCGCCAGCGACGAAACGCCGACCAACGACCAGGCCCGTACCCCGCGCTTGCCCGACAATGACCGCATGCTGTACTCGGTTGGCGTGACCTGGCAGGCGACGCCGGCCCTGAGCGTCGATGCGGCCTACATGTACATCTCGATCGACAGCCCGACCATCGACGTGGTTTCCTCGAGCGGCTCCCACCTGGTGGGCGAGTTCAAGGGTCACGCCGACCTGCTGGGCTTCTCGGCACGCTACAAGTTCTGATCCATTGCGTCATTGCTGCATGAAAAAGCCCCGCTTCGGCGGGGCTTTTTTTGTGCGCGGCGCGGGCTGTCCTTCGACTTCGCTGCGCTACGCTCAGGACGAACGGGTTGATGCGGAGCGCTACGCTCAGGACGAACGGGTTGATGCGGACCGCTACGCTCAGGACGAACGGGTCGATGCGGATGGGCGGGCCGGAGCCCGCCCGATGCCTCAGTCGCCCAGCGTCAGCAGCGAGGCATTGCCGCCGGCTGCCGTGGTGTTGACGGTGATCGTCTTCTCGGTAGTGAAGCGCGGCAGGTAGTGCGGGCCGCCGGCCTTGGGGCCGGTGCCGGACAGGTTCTGGCCGCCGAAGGGCTGCACGCCGACGACCGCACCGATCTGGTTGCGGTTGACGTAGCAGTTGCCCACCTTCACTCGCGCGCTGATCTTCTCGATGGTTTCGTCGATGCGCGAGTGGATGCCGAGCGTCAGGCCGTAACCGGTGGCGTTGATCGCGTCGATCACCGCATCGAGCTGGTCGGCCTTCCAGCGGATCACGTGCAGCACCGGACCGAAGACTTCCTTGTGCAGCTGGTCCAGCGACTTGAGCGCGTAGGCGCGCGGGGCGAAGAAGCTGCCGTGCGCGGTGTCGCTGTCGACTGCGACTTCGCCGATCTTCGTCGCTTCCACGTCCATGCGCGCGGCGTGGTCGACGAGCATCTTGAGCGCGTCTTCGTCGATCACCGGGCCGACGTCGGTCGACAGCAAGCCCGGGTCGCCGACCTTCAGTTCGGCCATCGCGCCGGCGAGCATCGAGGTCACCTTGTCGGCGATGTCCTCCTGCACGAACAGCACGCGCGCGGCCGAGCAGCGCTGTCCGGCGGAAGTGAAGGCCGAACCGATCGCATCCTTGACCACCTGCTCGGGCAGCGAGGACGAGTCGGCGATCAGCGCGTTCTGGCCGCCGGTCTCGGCGATCAGCACGCCGATGGCGGCATCGCGCGCGGCCAGTGCGCGGTTGATCGCGCGGGCGGTGTCGGTCGAGCCGGTGAAGGCGACGCCGGCGATGCGCGGGTCGCGCGTGAGCGCGGCGCCGACGGTGGCGCCGTCGCCGGGCAGGAACTGCAGCACGGCTTCGGGCACGCCGGCCTCGTGCAGCAGCTTCACAGCGTAATAGCCAATGAGGTTGGTCTGCTCGGCCGGCTTGGCGATGACCGAGTTGCCTGCGGCAAGCGCGGCGGCAATCTGGCCGGCAAAGATCGCCAGCGGAAAGTTCCAGGGGCTGATGCAGACGAACACGCCGCGGCCGGACAGCTGCAGCGTGTTGGACTCGCCGGTCGGGCCCGGCAGGGCTTCGACCTGGAACAGCTTGCGCGCCTGGCCACCGTAGTAGCGCAGGAAGTCGACCGCCTCGCGCACTTCGGCGACGCCGTCGGGCAGGGTCTTGCCGGCTTCCTTGGTGCACAGCGCCAGGTACTGCGGCATGCGCTGCTCGAGCAGGTCGGCGGCGTGTTCGAGGATCGTGGCGCGGCTGGCGGCCGGCAGCGTGTTCCAGGCGTCCTGCGCGGTGACGGCGTTCTTCAAGGCCTGCTCGACGGTTGCGGCATCGGCGGCCTGCCACTGGCCGACGGTCTCGCGACGGTCGGCCGGGTTGGTCACGGCAATGCTGGCGCCGCCGATGGTCGTGCCCGGCACGAGCGGGGTGGCGCGCCAGTCGCTGCGGGTGGCCTGGTTGACCTGCTCGGCGAGTGCGCGCAGCTGGTCGTCGTTGGCGAAGTTGATGCCCATGGAATTGGTCCTGTCTGCATGCTGTTTCGAGTCCGCGTAGCTGCGGTACAGATCGACCGGCTGCGGGATGCGCGGATGCGCGATGGAGTCGAAAGAGGAAACGGTGGCGACCGGATCGTGGATGAGGTCATCGATGGCGATGTCCTCGTCGGTGATGCGGTTGACGAAGCTGGAATTGGCGCCGTTCTCGAGCAGGCGGCGCACCAGGTACGGCAGCAGGTCTTCATGGCTGCCGACCGGCGCGTACACGCGGCACGGTACGTCGAGGCGTTCGGCCGGAATCACTTCGGCGTAGAGGTCGTCGCCCATGCCGTGCAGCTTCTGGAACTCGAAGTGCTTCGCACGGCCCATCGTCTTCGCGCGCTGGTGGATCGTGGCGATCGTCTGCGCGTTGTGGGTGGCGAACATCGGATAGATGGCGTCGCCGGCCTCGAGCATGCAGCGCGCATTGGCGAGGTAGCTGACGTCGGTGTTGGGCTTGCGCGTGAACACCGGGTAGCCCGGCTGGCCGTCGACCTGCGCGCGCTTGACCTCGCTGTCCCAGTACGCGCCCTTGACCAGGCGCACGGGGATGCGGCGGCCGTGGCGGCGGGCGAGGTCGGCAATGAAGGTGATCACTTCCGGCGCGCGCTTCTGGTACGCCTGGATCGCCAGGCCGTAGCCTTCCCAGCCGTTGAGCGAGGCATCGGCGTAAGCGGCGGCGATCACGTCCAGCGACAACTCGAGACGGTCGGCCTCTTCGGCGTCGATGGTGAAGCCGATGCCGTAGGACTTGGCCAGCTGCGCCAGTTCGAGCACGCGCGGCGTCAGCTCGGCAAACACGCGTTCGCGCTTGGCATGCTCGTAGCGCGGGTGCAGCGCCGAGAGTTTGACCGAGATCGAAGGCGCGGCGAATACGTCGATGCCGACGAAGTTTCCCCGAGCATCGCCTTGGCGATGCGGAGAAGCATGTTTGCCGATCGCGTGGATCGCATCGCGGTACGCCTGCAGGTAGCGCAGCGCATCCTTGGTGGTCAGCGCGCCTTCGCCGAGCATGTCGAACGAATAGCGGTAGCTTGCATTGGCGCCCTTGACCGAGCGCGCCAGCGCCTCGCCGATGGTCCGGCCCATCACGAACTGGTGGCCCATGATCTTCATCGCCTGGCGTACGGCCAGGCGGATCACCGGCTCGCCGACGCGGCCGAGCAGGCGCTTGAAGGCGCCGTGGACGTCGCGCTTGGTGTCGTCGTTCAGGTCGACCAGGTGCCCGGTCAGCATCAGGCCCCAGGTCGAGGCATTGACCAGCACCGAATCGGACTGGCCCATGTGCCGCTTCCAGTCGGCATCGCCGAGCTTGTCGCGGATGAGTTTGTCGGCGGTCTCCTGGTCGGGGATGCGCAGCAGCGCCTCGGCCACACACATCAGCAGCACGCCTTCCTCGCTGCCCAGGTCGTACTGGCGCATGAAGGCCTCGATCGCGCCCTGGTCCTTGGCGCGGGCACGCACGCGCTGGACGATGCCCGCGGCGGTGGCCTGGGCGGCGTCGCGCTCGGCGTCGGGCAGTCGGGCGAGCTCGAGCAGGGCGCGGACGTGCCCGGCCTCGTCGCGGACCCAGCCGGCGGTGATCGCGGCACGGGGCGCAGCCGGCGCCGGCGGGAGTTCGGGGCTGAGCAGCGCGCGCGTCGGCGGCGGGCCGTCGCTGGCGACGGCGGGGGAAGCGTTGATGGTCATCGGGCCCGGGGAGACTGCCGTGGGGAGCCCACTAGTTTAGAGGCTATGGGCGTCGCTGGCCCGTGCGCCCGTGGCCCCGCCCCGGCGGGCAGCGCCCTTCCGAAGTCGGAGCGCGCTGGGGAATTTTTGGCCCGCAAGCCCCTCAAGCGCGGCAAAGAGCCGTTTTTGCAAGGTGCAAGGCCCGCTTACTGCATCGTGCAGGTTGCCGCAGCAGTGGTCGGCGGATACCATTTCCCGGTTATCCGTAGCGCTATGGGGCGATCTGCCCCGGCGTGATGGGCCCCATACCAAGTGTCAGGGGCTCGCCAGCCACCTCCGTCCGGACGGTCCCCGCGTGTTGCGCGGCCGGTGCCGGGAGAGGCAGCCCGCGGAGCACGACATCGCAACCGTATCCAATACGTTACCTAGTTGATATTTCTGGGGCTCGAACAGATGAAAGCCGGTCGTTTCAAGCAGTGGGCAGCGGGCGTCGCCGCAATGGCGCTGCCGGTCCTTGCGTTCGCGCAGGCGGCCGATCCCAAGCCGTGGCAGCTGAACATGGGCAAGGGCGTCACCGCCCAGTCCACCAATGCCTATGACGCCCACATGTTCGCGCTGTGGGTCTGCGTGGTCATCGGCATCCTGGTGTTTGGCGCCATGGCCGTGGCCATGGTCAAGTTCCGCCACTCCAAGGGAGCGGTGCCGGACAAGGACTTCACCCACTCGACCAAGCTCGAGATCGTCTGGACCGTGGTCCCGGTGGTGCTGCTGGTGCTGATGGCGTTCCCCGCCACCAGCAAGCTGATCAAGATGTACGACACCCGCAACGCCGAGATGACCGTCAAGATCACCGGCTACCAGTGGATGTGGAAGTACGAGTACCTCGGCGAGAACGTGGCCTTCACCAGCCGCCTGGACCGCAAGAGCGACGCGATGCGCCAGAGCAAGGCCGTGCCGACCGTCGACCAGCTCCCGCACTACCTGCTCGACGTCGACCACGTCCTGGTCCTGCCGACCGAGACCAAGATCCGCTTCGTCATCACCGCCGACGACGTGATCCATGCCTGGTGGGTGCCGGCGCTGGGTTGGAAGCAGGACGCGATCCCGGGCATCGTCAACGAGGCCTGGACCGACATCTCCAAGCCAGGCATCTACCGCGGCCAGTGCGCCGAGCTGTGCGGCAAGGACCATGGCTTCATGCCGATCGTGGTCAAGGCCGTGCCGAAGGCGGAATACCAGCAGTGGCTGGCTTCCGAGAAGGCCAAGAACGCCCCGGCCCCGGCTCCCGCCGCGCCTGCCGCACCTGCGGAGCCCGCCGCTGCACCGGCTGAACAGCCGGCGCCGGAAGGCACCACCCCGAACACCGAAGCCGTCGCCGCTGTCGCGGCTGCCGGCTGATCGTCACGCAATCCTGAGGTAGGCCATGGCCGTCACGCACGCTGACACCCATCACGATGATCACGCCCACAAGCAGGGCTTCATCGAGCGTTGGTTCTTTTCGACCAACCACAAGGACATCGGCACGCTGTACCTGATTTTCAGCTTCATCATGTTCATCATCGGCGCGTTCATGTCGGTGCTGATCCGGACGGAGCTGGCGCAACCGGGCCTGCAGCACTTCAGCCCCGAGTTCTTCAACCAGATGACGTCGATGCACGCGCTGGTGATGATCTTCGGTGGCGTCATGCCGGCGTTCGTCGGCCTGGCCAACTGGATGATCCCGCTGCAGATCGGCGCGCCGGACATGGCGCTGCCGCGAATGAACAACTGGTCCTTCTGGATCCTGCCGTTCGCCTTCACCCTGCTGCTGATGACGCTGTTCCTGCCGGGCGGTGGCCCCGCCGGTGGCTGGACGCTGTACCCGCCGCTGTCGCTGCAGGGTGGCAACAACGTTGCCTTCACCATCTTCGCCATCCACATGATGGGCATCAGCTCGATCATGGGCGCGATCAACGTCATCGCCACCATCCTCAACATGCGCGCCCCGGGCATCGACCTGCTGAAGATGCCGATCTTCTGCTGGACCTGGCTGATCACCGCCTTCCTGCTGATCGCCGTGATGCCGGTGCTGGCTGGCGCGGTGACGATGCTGCTGACCGACAAGTTCTTCGCCACCTCGTTCTTCAACGCGGCCGGCGGCGGCGACCCGGTGATGTTCCAGCACATCTTCTGGTTCTTCGGTCACCCCGAGGTCTACATCATGATCCTGCCGGCGTTCGGCATCGTGTCGGAGATCATCCCGACCTTCAGCCGCAAGCCGCTGTTCGGCTACCAGGCGATGGTGTACGCAACCGCCTCGATCGCCTTCCTCTCGTTCATCGTGTGGGCGCACCACATGTTCACCGTCGGCATGCCGCTCGGTGGCGAGATCTACTTCATGTTCGCCACCATGCTGATCGCGGTGCCGACGGGCGTGAAGGTGTTCAACTGGGTCACCACGATGTGGCGCGGCTCGATCTCGTTCGAGCCGCCGATGCTGTGGGCGATCTCGTTCGTGGTCCTGTTCACCATCGGCGGTTTCTCCGGCCTGATGCTGGCGATTGTTCCTGCCGACTTCCAGTACCACGACACCTACTTCGTGGTGGCGCACTTCCACTACGTGCTGGTGACCGGCGCGCTGTTCGCGATCATCGCCGCCGTGTACTACTGGTGGCCGAAGTGGTCCGGGCGCATGTACAACGAAGGCATGGCCAAGTTCCACTTCTGGTGGACGATGGTCTTCGTCAACCTGCTGTTCTTCCCGCAGCACTTCCTGGGCCTGGCCGGCATGCCGCGCCGCATCCCGGATTACAACGTGGTGTTCGCGGACTGGAACCTGGTGAGCTCGATTGGCGCGTTCGGCATGTTTGCCACGCCGTTCATGATGGCCTTCATCCTGTGGCGCTCGAAGGCTGCCGGCGTGCAGGCCGAAGCCCGTGCCTGGCCGACCGCGCGTGGCCTGGAGTGGACCGTGCCGAGCCCGGCGCCGCACCACACCTTCACCACGCCGCCGGTCATCAAGGATGGCGACCTGGCCCACGGCGACATCACGCACTAAGGTCCTGATCGTCATGACTCCGATCACCGATCCCACTGACGTTGCAGCGCGCCGCAAGGCGGCGCGTCGCACCGCCGTGTGGGTGGCGGTGGTCGCGGTCGCGATCTACGTGCTGTTCCTTCTCGGTGGGATGCTCGGCAAATGAGCGACATCCAGGACAAGAAGAACAGCGCCGGTCT
This sequence comes from Lysobacter sp. 05T417, assembly GCF_056396405.1. Lineage (NCBI taxonomy): Bacteria > Pseudomonadati > Pseudomonadota > Gammaproteobacteria > Lysobacterales > Lysobacteraceae > Lysobacter > Lysobacter sp. 05T417. The sequence continues at coordinate 18,129 of NZ_JBFTLK010000004.1, forward strand.
CACCAAGATGATCGTGGTGGCAATTTTCGCCTTCGGCCTGACCTTCGCGCTGGTGCCGCTGTACCGCATCGCCTGCGAGAAGGTCTTCGGCATCCGCCTGGAGCGCACCGCCGCCGAAGGCGTCGCCGACGCCAAGACACCGGCGGACAAGCGCGTGATCACCGTGCAGTTCGATGGCGGCACCAATTCGAAGCTGCCGTGGGACTTCTCGCCGAACCAGGTCACGATGCAGGTCGTGCCGGGCGAGCAGTACGAGACCACGTACCACGCCCGCAACACCGCGCAGCGCACCATCGTGGGTTCGGCCGTGCCGTCGGTCGCGCCTGCGCGCGCCTCGGGTTACTTCAGCAAGACCGAATGCTTCTGCTTCACCGCCCAGACGCTCAAGGCCGGTGAAGTTCGCGAGATGCCGGTGCGTTTCATCGTCGATCCGAACCTGCCGGCCGACGTGAAGACGATCACCCTCTCGTACACCTTCTTCAAGAACGACACGCTCACCGCACGGGCGCAAGGCACGGCGAAGGCCGCGTCCGCACCGTTGTCGGCACCGTGACGCTGCCCTTTTCCCTGTAATCGCACCACTCAGACGGAACGCCGCCATGGCCCAAGCCCATACGCCAGACGCCAGCCACTACTTCGTGCCGCATCACAGCCGCTGGCCGTTCCTCGGTTCGATCGCGCTGTTCATCACCATGATCGGCATCGCTGCCTGGTTCTCGGAACTGGGCAACTGGGGCAAGCCGGCGTTCTTCTTCGGCATCGCGCTGATGGTCGGCGTGCTGTTCGGCTGGTTCAGCGACGTCGTGCGCGAGTCGGTGCAAGGCAACTACAACAAGCAGGTCGACACCTCGTTCCGCATGGGGATGATCTGGTTCATCTTCTCGGAAGTGATGTTCTTCGGCGCCTTCTTCGGCGCGCTGTTCTACGCCCGCCAGCTGGCGATGCCGTGGCTCGGCGGCGAAGGCGACGGCGTGATGACCAACGCCCTGCTGTGGCCGCAGTTCAGCGCCGCCTGGCCGAGCAACGGCCCGGGCGCGATCGGTGGCGTCTACCAGACCATTCCGGCCTGGGGCCTGCCGCTGCTCAACACCCTGATCCTGCTGACCTCGGGCACCACCGTCACCGTCGCCCACCATGCGCTGAAGGCGGGTCACCGCAAGCAGCTGCTGGTGTTCCTCGGCCTGACCGTGCTGCTGGGTTCGCTGTTCCTGTACTTCCAGGCCGAGGAGTACATCCACGCCTACAAGGAACTGAACCTGACGCTGGGCTCGGGCATCTACGGCTCGACCTTCTTCATGCTGACCGGCTTCCACGGCGCGCACGTGACCCTGGGCACGATCATGCTGGCGGTGATCTGGTTCCGTTGCCTCAAGGGCCACTTCACCAAGGACAACCACTTCGCATTCGAAGCGGTGGCCTGGTACTGGCACTTCGTCGACGTGGTCTGGCTCGGCCTGTTCCTGTTCGTCTACGTGCTGTAACCACCCCGGCACGGACCAGGGTTCGCTATCGGCCAACGCTGTCGAAAACCTGGTCCAACAAAAAAGCGACGGCATGCCGTCGCTCTTTTGCTTTATTGGACGCCGGTTTTGAGTCGTTCGCGCGGCGTCAGTTGCTGACGCCGTGGAACTTGATCCAGCCCATGTAGTTGGCCAGCACCACCAGCAGTATCAGCGCGATGGACAGCGCGATGCGGCGAGTCAGCGCATTGACGGTGCGCTTGCTCTCGCCCTTGTCCACGAGCATGTAGTAGAGGCCGGCGCCCAGGTTCCAGAGAATGACGATCAGGAAGGCAATGACCACCAGGGTCTTGAGCGAATCGTTCATGGCGGCCTCCAGTCGGCTCCATGGCAGGGCGAGGCGTTCATTATTGCAGCCGCACGGTGCCAGCGCGTGAGCAGGCGCCGCAACCTCGTTGTCGGCTGGATCCTGGCGGCGCTGGTGATCGCGCTGTTCGTCCGCCTGGGCCTGTGGCAGACCCATCGCGCCGTCGAGAAGGAGGCGATGCTCGACGCCGCCGCGAAGGTGCTGCAGCGCCGCGATCCGCAGTCGCTCGCCGCTGCCGGCGGTGCCGCGCGCGCCCACACCTACGACTGGGCCACGGGCAGCGGCCAGTTCGACGCGCGCGACGCGCTGCTGCTCGACAACCAGCAGCGCAACGGCCGCGCCGGCGTTCGCGCCTACCGGGTCTTCGTGCCCGCGCAGGGCGGTCCGTTGCTGGTCGACCTGGGCTGGCTGCCGCTCGGCGGAGATCGCAAGCTGCCGCAGGTTCCGCGGCCGGAAGGCACGCTGCAACTGCGCGGCCTGCTGGCGCCGCCGCCGTCGACCGGGCTCGCGCTGGGGCCGGCACTCGGACGCGATCACGAGGCGTGGCTGATGACCCGCGTCGACTTGGCGGCGATTGAAAAGGCCACGGGCCTCCCGGCGCCGTTGGCGCCGCGTGTGCTGCGCCTGGATCCGGCCATGAAGATCGGATACGAGCGCGACCTGGCACTGCTGGCCAACACCTTGCCGCCGGAGCAACACCGCGGCTACGCCGTCCAGTGGTTCGCGCTGGCCCTGGCCGTGCTGGTCACCGCCCTGATCCTGACTTTCCGCAAGCGCCGCGTGGCCTGAGGCAGAACATGCAAGACACCCCCCACCATCCGCACGACGATCACCAGCGCAAGCGCAACCGCGTGCTGCTCCTGCTGATCTTCGGCCTGTTCTTCGGCACCATGCTGGTGGCGGGACTGCTGCGCTTCTCCGGCTGGCGTCCGCAGGGCAGCAAGAACCACGGCGAGTTGCTGCAGCCGCCGGGCGACCTGCGTGCGCTGTCGCCGCGCCTGCTCGACGGCGGCGAGTACGTATGGAAGAGCGGCGAGCGCACCTGGCGGATCGTGGTCGCGGCGCCCGTCGAGTGCGACGCCAAGTGCCGCAAGGTTGCCCACGACGTCGACACGGTGTGGCAGACATTCGGCAAGGATGCGGACGACGTGCACGTGCTGTGGGCCTGTGCGACGACCACCTGCGCATGGCCCAGGGGCGCGCCGGTGCCGGCCACGCTGAAACTGCTGCAGCCCGATCCGCGCCTGCGCGAGGGGATGCCACGCCTGGACGAGCGCGTGCCCGGCAAGGACGGCGAACTGCCCGTCTACGTCGTCGATCCGTACGGCTTTGTCATTCTGCGTTACCCTCCCGGCTTCGATCCGGCAGGGCTGCGCGCCGATGTCGCCAAGCTGCTCAAGCTGAAGTGATCCCACCTAGACGCCAACCATGAACCAAGCCGTGGACCACAAGCCTGCAGACAACCGCGCTCCGCGAGCGGCGCAGTTTCGACCGGCGACCTACCGACATTTCCATCGCATTGCCTGGCTCGCCGTCGCGCTCGCCCTGGGCGTGATCGTGTTCGGCGCGTTCGTGCGCCTGTCCAATGCCGGCCTGAGCTGCCCGGACTGGCCGACCTGCTACGGCCGAGCCGCGTGGCCGACCGTCGCGCACGAGATCACCGACCACGCCGCCACCGCGATCCGTCCGGTCGAAGTGCACAAGGCCTGGCGCGAACAGTTCCACCGCATGATCGCCGGCGCCCTGGGCCTGCTGGTGCTGACCCTGGCGCTGCTGGCCGCGCGCAAGCGCCGCTACGGCGCCGCGCAGGTGCTGGCCGCCGCGGCGCTGGTCGCCATCGGCATTCCGCTTTACATGCACGGCGAACACGTCGCCGCCTCGGTACTGGCGATCGCCGGCGAGGCGATCCTGTTGTTTGCCGCACTGCGCTGGAGCAACCTCGACCTCGCCCGCGTCGCCGTGATCACCCTGGCGGTGATCATCTTCCAGGCCCTGCTCGGGATGTGGACGGTGACGTGGCTGCTCAAGCCCATCGTGGTGATGGGACACCTGCTCGGCGGCCTGCTGACGTTCTCGCTGTTGCTGTGGATGGCGTGGCGCGCGACCGACCTGCCGATCCGCCTGGCGGAAGCGGTGACGGTGCGCAGGCTGGTGATAGCCGGCATCGTCCTGCTTGGCGTGCAGATCGCGCTGGGTGGCTGGACCAGCGCGAACTACGCCGCGCTCGCGTGCGGCAATGATTTCCCGAAGTGTGTTGGCCAATGGATGCCGGCACACGACTTCCGCGAAGCATTCGTGCTCTGGCGCGGGATTGGCGTCGACTACGAGGGCGGCATCCTCGACGGCGAGGCACGCATTGCCATCCAGCTAGCACACCGGACGATGGCGCTGGTCGTGTTCGTCTACCTGATGTGGCTGGCGCTCAAGCTGGTCCGCACGCCGGGCATGCGTGGCTGGGCAACCCTGCTGGGCCTGCTGACGCTGGCACAGGTCGCACTGGGCATCGGCAACGTCAAGCTCGGCCTGCCGCTGACCGTGGCCGTGCTGCACAACGCCGGCGCGGTGCTGCTGCTGTTCGTACTGGTCTCGCTGCTCGCGCGCCTGCGCACGCCGGAGCCGTGATGGCCGCCCCCAAGTCACAAGCTCCCATGCCGCACGGCACCGTCAAGCAGTACTGGGACCTGACCAAGCCGCGCGTGGTCGCGCTGATCGTGTTCACCGCGATCGTCGGCATGTTCCTGGCGGTGCCGGGCCTGCCGCCGCTGAAGGAGTCGGTGCTCGGCTTCCTCGGCATCTGGCTGGCGGCGTCGAGTGCGGCCGCGATCAACCAGTTGCTGGACTCGCGCATCGACGCCAAGATGGCGCGCACCTCGTGGCGCCCGATCGTCGCCGGGCAGATCACCCCGACCCAGGCGCTGGTGTTCGCGCTGATCCTGGCCGCGCTGTCGATGACCATCCTGGTGGTGTGGGTCAACACGATCACCGCGCTGCTGACCTTCGCCTCGCTGATCGGCTACGCGGTGGTCTACACCGTGTTCCTCAAGCGCGCCACGCCGCAGAACATCGTCATCGGCGGCATCGCCGGCGCGGCGCCGCCGCTGCTGGGCTGGGCTGCCATCACCGGCATGCGCGGCGAGTGGGACTGGCCGCATGCACTGCTGCTGGTGCTGATCATCTTCGTCTGGACGCCGCCGCACTTCTGGGCGCTGGCGATCTTCCGCCGCGCCGACTACGCACGCGCGATGGTGCCGATGCTGCCGGTCACCCACGGCGTGGAATACACGCGCTGGCAGATCCTGTTCTACACCGTGCTGCTGGTCGCCGTGACGGTGCTGCCGTGGGTGGCGGGCATGAGCGGGCTGTTCTACCTGGGCGGCGCGCTGGTGCTGGGCGTGGTGTTCCTGGGCTATGCCTGGAAGCTGATGGACCCGCCCGACGAGCTGTACGCGATGAAGGTCTTCAACTACTCCATCGTCTACCTGATGGCGCTGTTCGCCTTCCTGCTGCTCGACCACTGGCTGCTGCCGCTCCTGCAGCCGGCTGCCGCAATGGAGCTGCAGCCGCTAAGCTGAGGGTCCAACCACCCGAACCACCAACCCACTGGACGCGCCCATGCTGAAGCAGCGAGACCGCCTGACCCTGTCGTTGTCCTCGCTGTTTGTTGCATTGGCCTTTGCCGGCGCCGCGCCGGCCCAGCCCGTCACCCCGGGCCAGCCCGCCGAAGGCAAGGGCGACGTGGTGGTGACCGCGCAGCGCCTGTTCGACGCGCGCAGCGGCCGCTACGTGGAAAGCCCGCAGGTACTGATCCGCGACGGCCGCGTGGTCTCGGTCGGTCACGCCGGCGATGCCGCGCCGGCCGATGCACGTCGCATCGACCTGCCGGGCATGACCCTGCTGCCGGGCCTGATCGACATGCATGTGCACCTCGACAGCGACCCGAGCTACGGCGGTTACACCGGCCTGCAGTTCAACGACCGCTTCTGGTCCATCCTGACCGTGCCGCATGCGCAGAGCACGCTGATGGCCGGATTCACCACCGTGCGCAATGTCGGTTCTGATGCCTGGAACGACGTCGGCCTGCGCCAGGCGATCGAGGAAGGCAAGGTCATCGGCCCGCGCGTGGTCACTGCTGCCTACGCTTTCGGCGCCACCGGCGGCCACTGCGACTCGACCTTCTTCCCGCCGTCGATGGACCAGCACAGCGAATTCAACGCCGACAGCCCGGCCGAGGCGCGCAAGCGCGTGCGCGAACTGCGCAAGTACGGCGCCCAGGTGATCAAGATCTGCGCGACCGGCGGCGTGTTCTCGCGCAACACCGAGCCGGGCCAGCAGCAGATGAGCTTCGACGACATGAAGGCGGTCGCTGACGAGGCCCACCAGTGGGGCCTGAAGGTGGCCGCGCACGCGCACGGCGCGGCCGGCATCAAGGACGCTATCCGCGCCGGCATCGACACCATCGAGCACGCCAGCCTGATCGACGACGAAGGCATCCGCCTCGCCCGCGAGCGCGGCGCCTGGTTGTCGATGGACATCTACAACACCGACTACACCCAGGCCGAAGGCAAGAAAAACGGCGTGCTGGAGGACAACCTGCGCAAGGACCGCGAAGTGGCCGACATCCAGCGCGAGAACTTCCGCAAGGCCAACAAGGCCGGCGTGAAGATGATCTACGGCACCGACGCGGGCGTGTATCCGCACGGTTACAACGGCCGCCAGTTCGCGGTGATGGTGCGCTATGGCATGACGCCGGTGCAGGCGATCCAGGCGGCGACGGTCAATGCGTCGCAGGCGCTGGGTCGCGACGACGTCGGCGTGATCGAGGCCAATCGCTGGGCCGACATGATCGCTGTCTCCGGTGACCCGCTGCAGAACGTGTCGCTGCTGGAATCGGTGCCCTTCGTGATGAAGGGCGGCGTGGTGGTCAAGGAAGCGCCGGCACGCTGATCCACGGAGCCCGGGCGCGCATTGCGCGCACCGGGCCGGGGACTGACCGCCTGGCTAGTGCGCCGCGACTGCGGCGCCGGGCGCGATGATCAGGGGCTTGGCCGACACCAGTCGCGACGGATCCAGCAGCGCGCCCATGGTCGGGTCGGCCGGATAACGCGTGCCGTCGAACTCCATCGCGACCACGCCGGACTCGCCGTCGCCGCCGACCGTCACCAGCAGGTCGCGCCAGCCGCGATTGCTGCGGTCGGCCACGGCGATCGGGGCGCGAGTCGACGCTGATTCGCCCACCAGCTTGTAGCCGTCGGCGCCGCCGCGGAACACCAGCAGCGTGCAGCCGCCGGCGTCGCACCAGTTCTGGTCATCGAGCAGCATCAACAGGTCGTCTATGCCGTCGCCGTCGAGGTCGGCACTGGCGTCGCGGTGCGCGGGCATCTCGCGGATGCTGCGTGAGGCGAGGAACTTGCCCAGCGCGGTTTCGGCGCGCTGGTGCTCACTTACCTGCGGCGGCGGCGCCAGGGCGACCTCGGTCGTCGTGCCTGAATGCTCTGCGCATGCGGCGACCAGAAGGCTAAACAGGGGAACGGTCAACCAGAGGACGCGCATGGCCACGACTCCATCGGATGTGGCCAGCCTAGGCGCGTGCGTGTCGCGACCGGGTCAACGTCTGGCGACGTCGACCCGGCTTGATGAATCACAACTCGTTCATGAATCCGGTCACTGCCCGCCGATCAGGTTCTGCTGCCAGAACAGGATCGAGGCGGCACCGAAGTAGTCGACGTTGCTCTTCTTCCGGAAGCCATGGCCCTCGTCGTCGAACAGCAGGTACCAGACCGGCTGGCCGTTGCCGCGAACCGCCTTCACGATCTGCTCGGCCTCGGAGTAGGGCACGCGCGGGTCGTTCTTGCCCTGGGCGACGAACAGCTTGGAGCGGATCCGGTCGGCGTGGTTGAGAGGTGAGATCTGTTCGAACACGGCTGCCATCTTCGGGTCGCGCTCGTCGCCGTACTCCGCCCGGCGCAGGTCGCGGCGGTAGCTCTCGGTGTTCTTCAGGAACGTGCCGAAGTGGGAGATGCCGACGACGTCGATACCGGCCTTGATGCGGTCGCTGTAGTGCATCAGCGACGACAGCACCATGTAGCCGCCGTAGCTGCCGCCGAACACGCCCACGCGCTGGGCGTCGAGCTCGGGCTGCTGGCCCACCCAGTCGAGCAGGGCGCCGATGTCCTTGACCGAGTCCTCGCGCTTGTCGGCGTTGTCCAGGTCGAGGTAGGTCTTGCCGTAGCCTTCCGAGCCGCGCACGTTCGGCAGCAGCATTGCCACGCCCAGTTCATTGGCAAGGAACTGCGCGGTCGGGTTGAAGGTCGGCAACGACTGGCCTTCCGGGCCGCCGTGAATGTTGATCACCACCGGGATGCGCTTGCCGGCCGGCACGTTGGCCGGGCGGTAGTAGAACGCCGGGATCATGCGCGGCTTGCCGTCGACGGTGTCGAAGGTCTGGTAGTGGACCAGCGTCGGGGCGACGAACTTCGCCGGGTCCAGGCCGCCGACCTCACTCTGCGTCCAGCGCGTGATCGACGCCTTGCCCAGGTCGATCACGTGCACGTCGCTCGGCGAGGTCGCCGAGTTCATCGTCACTGCCAGGCGCTTGCCGTCGGGCGAGAAACCCAGGTTCACGACGAGGCCGATCGGCAACTCCGGCAGCTTCACCGGCTTGTGCGAAGGCAGGGCGAGCACGTGCAGCCTGTAGATACCGTCCTCGTTGGTGGTGTAGGCGAGGTGGCGGCCGTCGTCGGCGATCGCCAGGTCCTCGACGTCCCACGGCGTGTTGGCGGTCAGCACTTCGAACTTGCCACTGGCCGGGTTGTGGTAGCGCAGGCTGTGGAACTCCTGCGGCTTGCCCATGCCTTCATCGGTATGGACGGGCTCGTTGGAGATGAAGTACACCGACTTGCCGTCGGGCGCGAACTTGAAACCCTTGAACGACGCCTTGCCGCCATCGACCGGGAACAGCTCCAGCTTGCCGCTGTCGACATCGACCACGCCGGGATAGGCCTCGGCGGCCGACACATACTTCATCACCAGCAGACGCTTGCCGTCGGGCGAGAAATCCATCGCGTTCCACTGGCCGCCTTCAGTGACCAGCGCGCGCGACTTCTTCGTGGCGAAGTCCATCACCCACAGGTCGGTGTCCTTGCCGTTGCGCGCGGTGCTGCTCCAGGCGAAGCGGCTGCCGTCATGGGCGAACAGCGGGTCCTGGTTACGCGCCTTGCCGTCGCTGAGCAGCGTGGTGTTGCGCGTCTTCAGGTCGAACCAGTGCAGCTGCCAGAACTCGTTGCCGCCCACGTCCTTGCCGAACACGAAGCCGTCGAGCTTCGACGCCGCCGGCGCGGTTTCGATCGCGGCCAGCGGCTCGGGATAGAACGTCAGCTGCTCGCGCATCCCCAGCGGCTGGCAGACGCGGTGCGCCTGCGCGGTTTCGGCAAAGCGCGTGCTGACCAGCATGCAGCTGCCGCTCCAGCCGGCGAAGACCGCGCCGCGCGTGTTCTGGTAGCGGTTGAGCTGGTCCACCAGCGCCGGCGGAATGGCCGGGATGTTCTCACTGGTGCGGTTGCCGATGTGTTCGCGCGCGGGCGTTGCGGCCGGCGTTGCCGACAGGGCAGGCATGCTGGCGAGCGCAAGGATCGACAACGCAAGGCTGCGGTGCAGTGGCATCTTCTGGACTCCCCGGTGACTTCGGACGATGGTGCCGAGCTTAGCCCGGGTCGCCTTTGCGCGGCCGGGTCGGAAGTCACGCGGTGGGGCGTCGGCATCAGCCGCGCGGGATCGCCCGCGCCCGGCTGGCGCGCAGGCTCAGCAGTTCGCGCATCTCGTGTTTCTCGGCCTCGTCCAGTTCGGAGGTGCGGCGCGACTGCAATGCCTCGATGCGCTGCTGGATCGCCTGCTCCTCCAGCCGGCCGATCGAGTCCAGGAACGCCTGCTGGCGTTTGTCGGCATTGTCGAGCACGCGGGCATCGAGCGGCGTCGCAGCCGTGGTCTCCACTGCGCGCGCGGTGGCCAGCTTGGTCAGCGCCGGCGCTTCGCTGCGGTCGGCAAAGTGTTCGAGGATCAGGCCGGTCGAAATGTCGGGGCGCTCGTGCACGAGTTCGACCAGTTCCACCAGCAGGCCGACGCCAGGCTGGTCGAGCGAGGCGAAATGCAGCGACGACGGCACCGCCAGCGCGATGGCCGGTTGCTGCAGCAACAACGTGATGGCGCTGCGCACCAGCGACGGCTTGTTGGCCGTCGGCGTGGCCGGTCGCTGCGGACGCTGCGCCGTGGACTCCGGGCTGTTGGCGCGCGCGCCGACGCCGGTGAGCTCGGTCAGGCGCTGCTTCATCAGGTCGCCGAAGGCGCCGTCTGGAATCTGCGCGAGCAGTGGCTTGGCGCGTTCGGCCAGGCGGCCGCGGCCTTCCAGCGTGCCCAGGTTGACGTCGCTGGAGAGCGAGTCGAAGAAGAACTGCGACAGCGGCGTAGCCTCGCGCAGGCGCAGTTCGAAACCCTCGCGGGCTTCCTTGCGCACCAGCGAATCGGGGTCCTCGCCATCGGGCAGGAACAGGAAGAGCGCCTGGCGGCCGTCCTTCATGCGCGGCAGCACCGACTCCACGGCTTTCCACGCCGCACCGCGGCCGGCGCGGTCGCCGTCGAAGCAGAAGTAAACGTCCGGTGCGTTGCGGAACAGCAGCTCGGCGTGGTCGGGCGTGGTCGCGGTACCCAGTGTCGCCACGGCGCAATCGACGCCGTGCTCGAACAGCGCGACGACGTCCATGTAGCCTTCGACGACGATCAGCTTGTCGATCTTGTTGTGCGCCTGGCGCACCTGCCACAGGCCGTAGAGCTCGCGTCCCTTGTGGAACAGCGCGGTCTCGGGCGAATTGAGGTACTTGGGGCCGGCGTCCTTGCCGTCACTGGGGGCGTTGAGCACGCGACCGCCGAAGGCGATCGTGCGACCGCGCCGGTCGAGGATCGGGAACATCACCCGGTCGCGGAACTTGTCGTAGACGCGGCCGGTGTCGTTCTTCGAGAACAGGCCGGCGCGTTCGAGCAGCGACATCCGCCGCGGATCGGTGCCGAGCGCATCGCGCAGCGCGTTGAAGCCGTCGGGTGCGTAGCCGATACCGAACTGCTCACGGATGGCGGCGCTGACGTTGCGGCCGTCGAGATAGGCCTGCGCCTTGGCGCTGCCGGCGAGCTGCTTCTGGAAAAACTTCGACGCCGCTTCAACCGCGGCGTAAAGGTCGATGCTGTCGGGATTGACGTTGCGTTGCTGCGTATCGCGCGGCACTTCCATGCCGGTGCGCTTGGCCAGCTCTTCGACCGCGTCGAGGAACTCGAGGCGGTCGTAGTTCATCAGGAAGCTGATCGCGGTGCCGTGCGCGCCGCAGCCGAAGCAGTGATAGAACTGCTTGGTCGGCGAGACCGTGAAGCTGGGCGAGCGCTCGTCATGGAACGGGCAACGCGCCGAGTACTCCTTGCCCTGGCGCTTCAACGGCACGCGCGACCCGATCAGCTCGACGATGTCGGCGCGGGCGAGCAGGTCGTCGATGAATGCGTCGGGGATGCGGGCCATCGGAGCTTTGTACCGCGTCCTGCGCTGGTGCGGGAGGTGGGTAAACCCGTTCGGCCTGAGCGTAGCGCAGCGAAGTCGAAGGGGCTGCCATGTGGGCGGCCCTTCGACTACGCGCCGTCGGCGCTACGCTCAGGGCGAACGGGGTTTTCCGGCCGCCCACCCGCGGGCGGGGGCGGGAGGTGGGTAATCAGCCCGCCAGGCGCTTCTTCACCAGCACCGACACCTGGCCCATGTCGGCCTGGCCGGCCAGCTTGGCCTTCAGCGGACCCATCAGCTTGCCCATGTCGGCCGGGCCCGTCGCGCCGGTCTCGGCGATGGCGGCGTCGATGGCGGCCAGGATCTCGGCCTCGCCCATCTTGGCCGGCACATAGCGCTCGATCACCACGATCTCATCGCGCTCGACCTGGGCCAGGTCCTCGCGGTTGGCCGCCTCGTACTGGCTGACCGAGTCGCGGCGCTGCTTGACCATCTTGTCGAGCACGGCAATCACGGCGATGTCGTCGAGCTCGATGCGCTCGTCGACTTCGCGCTGCTTGATGGCGGCGTTGATCAGGCGGATCACGCCCAGGCTTTGCTTGTTGCCGCTCTTCATCGCGGCCTTCATGTCATCGGTGAGTCGCGTCTTGAGGCTCATCGGGCTGCTCCCTGGCACGGCAAAGTTAAAAACACGGAAACACAAAAAGCCGGCGGCGCATGGGCGCGGCCGGCTTGTGTGATGCGCTCGAGGACGGGTCCGCGCGCTGCGCGGGGCCCGTTAGGGCGATCAGTACAGGCGCTGACGCTTGGTCACATCGCGCGAGGCGCGACGGGCCTGACGCTTCACCGCTGCGGCGGCCTTGCGCTTGCGTTCCTGGGTCGGCTTCTCGTAAAACTCGCGCTTGCGGGTCTCGGCGAGGACGCCGGCCTTCTCACAGGTGCGCTTGAAGCGACGCAGAGCAAACTCAAAAGGCTCGTTTTCGCGGACTTTGACGCTGGGCATACGTAATCTCGTTTCGGGAACCGGCCCGGGCAGGCCGGGGAAGAGCCGCGCATTATAGCGATGGCCGCCTTGAAGGTGCAACATGGTTCCCCCATCAAGGGCACAGGTCCTTGATTCCAGGCCGGAACCGCGTCTATTGGCGCTGCCGGCACGCTTCTCTCCCCCGGAACCCGTCCCTTGAAAGTCCTAGGCATCGAAACCAGCTGCGACGAGACCGGTGTGGCCGTCTATGACACCGACACCGGCCTGCGCGCGCACGCTTTGTACAGCCAGATCGCCCTGCACGCCGAGTACGGCGGGGTGGTGCCCGAGCTGGCCAGCCGCGACCACGTCCGCAAGCTGCTGCCGCTGGTCCGCCAGACCCTGTCGGAGGCCGGCCTGGCCACCTCCGACATCGACGGCGTCGCCTATACCGCCGGTCCCGGCCTGGTCGGGGCCCTGCTGGTCGGCGCCGGCGTGGCCCGCTCGATGGCCTGGGCGCTGGACGTGCCGGCCATCGGCGTCCACCACATGGAAGGCCACCTGCTGGCGCCGCTGCTGGAAGACGACCCCGCGCGCGGTCGGCCGGAGCCGCCGTTCGTGGCGCTATTGGTATCAGGCGGCCATACCCAGCTCATCCACGTCGAGGCGATCGGCCAGTACCGCCTGCTCGGCGAGACCCTGGACGACGCCGCCGGCGAGGCCTTCGACAAGACCGCCAAGCTGATGGGCCTGCCGTACCCGGGTGGGCCGCAGCTGGCCGCACTGGCCGAGCAGGGCCGGCCGGGGGCGTTCAGGTTTTCCCGGCCGATGACCGACCGGCCCGGGCTCGACTTCAGCTTCAGCGGCCTCAAGACCCAAGTGCTGCTGGCCTGGCGCGACAGCGACCAGTCCGACCAGACCCGCGCCGACATCGCCCGCGGCTTCGAGGACGCGGTGGTCGAGACGCTTGCGATCAAATGCGGGCGTGCGCTGGACGCGGCCGATTGCGGGACGCTGGTGGTCGCCGGTGGTGTCGGCGCCAACAAGCGCCTGCGCGCGCGGCTGGAGGAAATGGCGAACAAGCGCGGCGGTCGGGTCAGCTTCCCGCGGCCGGCGTTCTGCACCGACAACGGCGCGATGATCGCCTTCGCCGGCGCCCTGAGGCTCCAGGCCGGGCAGCATGGCGACCTGGCGGTGCGGGTGACGCCGCGGTGGGACATGGCGACCCTGGACGTGGTGGGTTCTCCGTAACCGCCGACAACGCTACATTCCCCACCCCTGACTTCGTACCGGCCATCGCCCCATGGACCACGTCTTCATCGAAGGCCTCGAGATCGAGGCGCTGATCGGCATCTACGACTGGGAGCGGCGGATCCGCCAGCCGCTGGTGTTCGACATCGAGATGGCCTTCGACAACCGCATCCCCGCGGCCAGCGACGCCATCGAGGACACGCTCAACTACAAGGCGGTCAGCAAGCGCATCGTCGACTACGTGTCGAATTCCGACTTCGGCCTGGTCGAGACGCTGGCCGAGCGCGTCGCGTCGATCATCCTGGAAGAGTTCGGCGTGAAGCAGGTGCGGCTCAAGCTCAGCAAGCCCGGCGCGGTGCGCGGGGCGCGCGCGGTCGGTGTGTCGATCGAACGTTCGGCGGGCTGAACCGCGCGCATGAGCCATGCCTACCTGAGTCTTGGCAGCAACGTTGATGCCATCCGCCACCTGCGCGCGGCCGTGACGGCGCTGGGCGAACGCTTCGGCGACGTCGTGCTGTCGGCGGTGTACCGCACCCGCGCAGTCGGGTTCGACGGGCCCGACTTCTTCAACGCCGCGGCGATCATCGAGACCGATCTGGAGCCGTCGGCGCTCAACACCTGGCTGCACGATCTGGAAGACCGCCACGGCCGCGACCGCAGCGGTCCGCGTTATGGCGACCGCACGCTCGACATCGACATCGTGCTGTTCGACGACCGCGTGCTCGAAGGCGCCGGCAACCTGCGCATTCCGCGGCCTGAGCTGAAGCATGCATTCGTGCTGCGGCCGCTGGCGGAGATCGCGCCGGATGTGGCCGTGCCCGGGACCGGCCAGACGCTCGCGCAACTGTGGGCGGCGCACCCGGAGCATGGGGCGCAATGGGAGTCGGTGGGCATCTAGGGTTCCCGGGTGTCTGGAATGGGTTGGCCGTCAGGGTTTGATCGCCATGCCACTTGCCCTTGCCGCCGCGCGGCCCGAGGATGCGCTCTCGGTCCATGGGGGATCAGCAAGGGGATTGCGATGTTCGAGAAGTTCTCGCGCAGTTGGGAGCTGGTGAAGGCGAGCGCGGCGGTGCTGCGTTCGGACAAGGAACTGATGGTGTTCCCGATCGTGTCGGCGCTGGCCACGCTGGTGGTGCTGGCGACGTTCATGGTGCCGATGCTGGGCTGGCGCATCTTCCAGCATGGATTCGGCGTGACCGGCATGGTCTGGATGTTCATCTTCTACTTCTGCCAGTACACGGTAATCATCTTCTTCAACTGCGCGCTGGTCGGCGCGGCGATGATCCGGCTGGAAGGTGGCGATCCGACGCTGGCCGACGGCATCAACGCCGCCAAGGCGCGCCTGCCGGCGATCCTCGGCTACGCCGCGATCGCAGCGACGGTCGGCATGTTGCTGCAGGCGCTGCGCAACAAGGAAAACAACTTCCTCGTTCGCCTGCTCGGCAGTGGCCTGGGTGCGGCCTGGACGCTGGCGACCTTCCTGGTTGCGCCGGTGCTGGTCAGCGAGGAGATCGGTCCGGTCGAGGCGCTCAAGAAGAGCGCGAGCCTGCTGCGCCACACCTGGGGCGAGAACGCCATCGGCAACGTCGGCATTGGCCTGGCCTTCAGCCTGATCATGGTCGGCGTCGGCCTGGTCGGCGCGCTGATCGCCTTCGTCGCCGCGCAACTGTCGATGTACCTGGCAGTCGCGGTGGTGATCGTGTTCGTGATCGCGTTGCTGCTGCTGGGCGTCTACCAGGCGGCACTGGGTGGCATCTACTCGGCCGCGCTGTACCGCTACGCGACGCAGGGCGAGGCGCCGCCGGAATTCCAGAACCTGCGTCTGGAGCAGGCGTTCGCGACGAAGTAAGTCTCCCCTCTCCCTGGCCACGTTCGTGGCCGGGGAGGGGTGTCAGGCGTTCAGCAGCCTGCCGCCATCCAGGTGCAGCACCTGTCCGGTGCTGTAGCGCGCATCCATCAACAGCCAGCGAACGGCCTCGGCGACTTCGCCCGGGGTGCCGGTGCGGCCCATCGGCGTGCGGCCGAGCATGGCCTCCTGCGCGGCCGCATTGGCCGACTCCTCCGGCCACAGGATCGCACCCGGCGACACCGCGTTGACGCGTACATCCGGCGCAAGCTCCAGCGCCAGCGCCTTCGTCATCATCAGCAGCGCCGCCTTCGCCATGCAGTACAGCGCGTGTCCGCGCAGCGGGCGTTCGCCATAGATGTCGGTGAGGTTGACCACCGCGCCCTGCGCCGCGCGCAGGTGCGGCGCAGCCGCCTGGGCCAGGAAGAACGGCGCGCGCGCATTGCTGGCGAACAACTGCTCCCACTGCTGCGGCGTGGCCGTGCCGATCGGCGTCGGCGTGAAACTGGAGGCATTGTTGACCAGCGCATCGAGGCGGCCGAAGCGGCCGATGGTGTGCGCGACCAGTTCCGGCAGCCGGTCGAACTCGCCCAGGTCGGCCTGCAGCAGCACGGTGCTGCCGGCGCGGGCGGCTTCGAGCCCGGTTGCCAGCGCCTGGGCCTGCTCGCGCGAATCGCGGTAGTGCAGGGCGAGGTCGTACCCGGCGTCGTGCAGGGTGCGCGCGATCTGCGCGCCGATGCGCTTGGCGCTGCCGGTGATCAGGGCGACGGGGCGGTGGGCTGGCATGGTGGCGATTCTCACCTATCTCGCGGCCCGGTCGGGGATAATCCCGCCATGTCGTCACTCCCTCCCCCCGATGCGGACGCGCTGGCCCACAGCGCCCGCCTTGATGCGGTCATCCGCGCCCAGATCGCCGACAACGGCGGCGCCATCGCGTTCTCGCGCTTCATGGAGCTGGCGCTGTACGCGCCGGGTCTGGGCTACTACAGCGCGGGCGCCAGCAAGTTCGGCGAAAGCGGCGACTTCGTCACCGCCCCGGAGATCGGCCCGATCTTCGCCGCCTGCGTGGCCGACAGCGTCGCCCCGGTGATGCAGCAGCTCGGCGCCGGCGCGCGCTTCCTCGAACTGGGTGGCGGCACAGGCGCCTTCGCCGAGGTCGCGCTCAAGCGGTTGATGGAGCTGGACGCGCTGCCCGACCGCTACGCCATCCTCGAACCCAGCGCGGAACTGCGCGAGCGCCAGCGCGAGCGGCTGCAGCAGCGGCTCACCCCGCCGCTGTTCGAGCTGGTCGAATGGCTCGATGCGCCGTTCGGCGATGACTGGGACGGCGTGCTGTTCGCCAACGAAGTCATCGATGCCTTGCCGGCGCCGCGCTTCGCCATGGAGGCCGGCGAGGTCTACGAGGAGCATGTCGCGATCGAAGCCGGCGAGCTGGTGCGCGTGCTGCGCCCGGCCGATGCCTTCCTCGGCAACGCGGTGCGTCACCTCGAACGCAACCTTGGCCGCGAGTTCGCCCAGGGTTACCGATCCGAGACACTGCCGCAGCTGCCCTACTGGGTGCAGGCGGTATCGGGCGGCATGCGCAGCGGCGCGATGCTGTTCGTCGACTACGGCTACGTCCGCAGCGAGTACTACCAGGCCGACCGCGACGACGGCACCCTGCGCGCGTTCTACCGCCACCGCATGCACAACGAGCCGCTGCTGTGGCCGGGGCTGCAGGACCTGACCGCGTCGGTCGATTTCACCGCCCTGGCCGAGGCCGGCGTCTCGGCCGGTTTCGACTTCGCCGGCTACTGCTCGCAGGCCAGCTTCCTGCTCGGCAACGGCCTGGCCGGCGTGCTCGAACGCATCGAGCGGATCGCCGACGAGGGCGAACGCCTGCGCCGCACCCAGGAGGTCAAGCGCCTGACCCTGCCCAGCGAGATGGGCGAACGCTTCCAGGTGATGGGCTTCGAGAAGGGCGTCGAGTTCGGCGCGGCGTTCCTCGTCGGCGACCTGAGCTTCCGCCTGTGACGCCGCTGCTGAGGGAACTGCGCTGGCCGCGCCTGTGGCTGGGCCTGTGGCTGCTGATGATCGCTGCGGTCATCGTGACCTCGCTGGTGGCGGCCTCCGACCTGCCACCGCCTGCGTTCGACGGCATCGACAAGTTCGAGCACTTCTTCTCCTATCTGATCCTGAGCGCCTACGGGGTGATGCTGATCGAGCGCCGGCGACCGCAGGCGCTGATGGCAGCCGGGCTGATTGCCCTGGGCGTCGGACTGGAGATCGCCCAGGGCGCCCTGACCACTTCGCGCCAGGCCGACTCGGCCGACGCACTGGCCAACTCGCTGGGTGTGCTGGCCGGGCTGATCCTGGCCGCGACCCCGGTTTCGCGGGGTCTGCAATGGCTGGAGGCGCGGTTTCGATAATGTGACCGCCGTCAAATGGCGACAAAATCGCCATCACGGCACACACGGCAAAGCGAGTGCAGGTATTGCGCAAAGGTTAAGAGATGGTTAAAGCTCGGGGTGGGCTCAACAGGGGGAGTCCGCCCACCCTGAGTGAAGGAACCACCGATGCCTGCCATTACCCGCAATCGCTTGGCCCTGGCTGTCACGGCCAGTCTGGCCGCCAGTCTTTTCAGCTCCACCGTACTGGCCCAGGATCCCACCGCGGCCCAGGTCCGCTCCGAGGCCACCACCCTCGACCGCATCCAGGTCACCGGCTCGCGCGTGCGCGGCCGCACCGCCGAGGACACGGCCGCACCGGTCGACATCATCGGCAAGGAAGAGCTCAACGCCACCGGCGCGATGGAGCTCGGCCAGATCCTGCAGATGCTGGAGCCGTCGTTCAATTTCTCCCGCACCTTCGTCAGCGACGGTACCGACATCCTGCGCCCGGCGACGCTGCGCGCGCTGGGTCCGGACCAGGTGCTGGTGCTCGTCAACGGCAAGCGCCGCCACCAGCAGGCGCTGGTCAACGTGCAGCAGACCATCGGCCGCGGTTCGGCCGGCACCGACATCAACTCGATCCCGGTGTCGGCGATCGAGCGCGTCGAAGTGCTGCGCGACGGCGCTGCGGCGCAGTACGGCTCCGACGCCATCTCCGGCGTGATCAACATCATCCTCAAGGAACAGACCGACCACACCGACCTCTCGGTGGAAGGCTCGCAGTACTACGCCGGCGATGGCGAGATGCTGCACGGTTCGGTCAACACCGGCTTCAAGCTCGGCGGCGACGGCTTCCTCAACCTGTCGGCCGAAGCGCGCAACCGCAACGAGACCAACCGTGCCGGCCCCGACAGCCTGCGCGTGGATCCGCCGCGCGTGACCCAGCGCCTGGGCGACGCCGATGCCAAGGACTACTACCTGTGGTTCAACAGCGGCCTGCCGCTGGCCGGCGGCGAGTTGTACGTCTTCGGCGGCTGGTCCAAGCGCGAAGGCGACTCGTCGGGCTTCTTCCGCAGCGCCGGTGACAACCGCACCGTGCCGGAACTCTATCCGGAAGGTTTCCTGCCCAACATCCTGACCACGGTCGAGGACGCCTCGATCGCGGTCGGCTTCAAGCAGCCCATCAACGACCGCTGGGATTGGGACGTGTCGGTGGTGACCGCGCGCAACAAGTTCGGTTTCGAGGAAGGCAATTCGGTCAACGTCAGCTGGTGGTACGAGCCGATCAACCCGGCCGATCCGAACAGCGCGATCTACGGCGCCTCGCCGACGCGCGCCGACACCGGCGAGCTGCAATCGGACCAGACCACGTTCAACCTCGACTTCAGCGGTTATGTCGATGGCATCGGCGGCACGCCGCTGTACCTGTCGACCGGCCTGGAATGGCGCCAGGACGATTACAAGATCCGTCCGGGCGATCCGGTGTCGTACACCTACGGCCGCAACAACGATCGCAGCGTGGTGATCGTCGGCCAGACCGGCGACATCGCGCAGCCGGGCATGCAGGGCTTCCCGGGCTTCTCGCCGACCGAAGCGGTCGATGACGGACGCGACAGCTGGGCGGTCTATCTCGATGCCGAAACCAACCTGAGCGAGAAATTCCTGCTCGGCGCGGCGGTGCGTTTCGAGGACTACTCGGACTTCGGCAACACCACCACCGGCAAGCTGTCGGCTCGCTTCGACGCCACCGAGACCTTCGCCGTGCGCGGCACGCTGTCCACCGGCTTCCGCGCCCCCGGCGTGCAGCAGCTGTTCTACAGCCAGCGTTCGACCAACCTCAACTCCGACGGCATCCTGACCGACACCCTCACCGCGCGCCAGGACAGCGACGTCACCCGCGCGTTCGGCATCGAGCCGCTGCAGGAAGAAACCTCGACCAGCGGCACGCTGGGCTTCGTCTGGCAGCCCAGCGATCGCCTGTCGGTGAGCCTGGACATCTTCCAGATCGACATCGACGACCGCATCATCTTCTCCAGCAACATCGCGCCCGAGTCGGTCGGCACCGACGGCAACGCGTGCGCGGCCGACAACAGCAACTGCCCGATCCACGCCATCCTCGATCCGATCGGCGTCGGCCAGGTGCTGTTCTTCACCAACGCCATCGACACGCGCACCCAGGGCGTCGACCTGACGGTCAACCACAACACCACCTTCGCCGGCGGCAGCACGCTCAACCTGACCGCGCTGGTCCACTTCAACGACACCGAGGTGCGTGCACGCCGCTCGCAGTCGCCGATCCTGTCGCCGACGCAGCTGTTCGACGACACCCAGGTGACGCTGCTCGAAGAGGGGCAACCCGGTGCGCACCATGTGTTCCAGGGCATCTGGGAGAACGGTGCATGGCAGTGGACCGGTCGTGCCAACTACTACGGCTCGGTCGCCGGTGAAGGCTTCACGCCGGGCATCAAGCAGACCTGGGGCGGCAAGTGGCTGTTCGACGCGCAGGTCCGCTACGCCATCAACGACGCCATGGCGGTCACCGTCGGCGGCAACAACATCTTCGACCAGTACCCGGACAAGTGGGATCCTGTGACCGGTGCACCGTTCCCGCAGCTCGGGTTCAAGTACGGTTGGGAAACGATGCCGTTCGGAATGAACGGTGGCAGCTACTACGTCCGCTTCGACTATCGCTTCTAGGCGGTAGCGGCGCGCCGGCCCTGGCTCGCAGGGCCGGCGGCGCACGCGGACGAGACCGGACCGAAAGGGGAGAGAAACGCCGGGCGACGGGCAGGTCGTCCGGCGTTGCTTTTTGTAGCCTCAGCGCTTTCCGGTTACCTGCGCGATCGCCTCGATCCGCGCCTTCTGCATCGCCTCGCCAACGGCCGGACCGCTCAACCCTGCGGCCACCTCGTCGGCGCGCACTTTCATCGCCGCCGCATGGGCTGCGCACAGCGCCCGCCCTTGCGGGTAGTCATCGTCCTCATGCCCGGTGCGGCCGCGCTTGTCGGCCTCGCAGGCAGTGGCGATCTGGGCGATGCGCGCGGGCTTGCGGAAGCCATCGCATCGCGCGATCAGCTCGTACACGGTCTTCGCCTTCAGTTCGTCGAAGCGGTGCACGTTGAGGTGTTCGCGGCACACGGCTTCGGCCAGCTGGCGGTGCTCGGTTGGAACCTTGAGGCGCTCGCACAGGACCTTCAGCGGTGTGAGACCGGCGTGCTCATGGCCGACGTGCCTGGGCAGCACATCGGCTGGCGTCAGCGCCTTGCCCAGGTCATGGGTGAGCGCAGCGAAGCCGATCAGCTCGTCACCCGGTGCGAGCCGCGCGGCCATGTCGCAGACCAGTTCGGCATGGACGCCGGTGTCGACTTCGGGGTGGAACTCCGCGCGCTGTGGCACGCCATACAGCGCGTCGACTTCCGGCAACACCGCGGCGAGCGCGCCGGCGTCATGCAGGGTGCGCAGGAAGGCCGAAGGCGCCGGGCAGGTGATGGCGCGGCGCAGTTCCTTCCACACACGCTCGGGAACCAGCGCCGACAGCTCGCCGGACGCCACCATCGTCCGCATCAGCGCCATCGTCTCCGGCGCAATGGCAAAGCCCATCGGCGCGAAACGGGCCATGAAGCGTCCCGCGCGCAACACCCGCAACGGATCCTCGGCGAAGGCCGGGCCGACATGGCGCAAGACGCGCGCCTCGATGTCGCGCACGCCGCCATAGGGGTCCACCAGGTGTCCTTGCTCGTCCTCGGCAATGGCGTTGATGGTGAAGTCGCGCCGTTGCAGATCCTGCTCCAGCGTCACCGACGGGTCGGCATCGACGACGAAGCCGCGGTAACCGCGGCCGCTCTTGCGCTCGGTGCGGGCGAGCGCGTACTCCTCGCCGGTGTCGGGGTGCAGGAACACCGGAAAGTCGAGGCCGACCGCGCGGAACCCTGCCGCCTCCATCGACGCCTGCGTTTCACCGACCACGACCCAGTCGCGGTCGCCAGGCGGCAGGCCAAGCAGGCGGTCGCGGACGGCGCCGCCGACGAGATAGGTCTTCATGCGGGGGATCTTACATGTGGGAATCCTGGGGGAATTGCGCCCGCGCGCGCGGGGCGAGGGCCTCAGCAACCCGCCAGGATGTCCGGCAGCCGGGGCTCGATCGTCGTCGGCGTGATGCCGAGCCTGCGCAAGCCATCCTCGAAGCTCACCGAGTCGAGCTGCAGCGAGCGCCAGTTGTCGCGGCTGATCGGCTTGCCGGGAATGAACTCGCCGATGCCGGCCTGCATCCGGCCCAGCGCCTGCGGCAGGCCAAGCACGACGCGGTAGCGGCCGCGCCCGCGCGCTGCCAGGTGGACGATGCGACGCAGCGACATCACGTCCGGGCCGACCAGGTCATAGCTGTCGCCGATGCTGCGGCGGTCGTCGAGCGCGCGGGCAAACGCCTCGACCACGTCGCCCACCCAGACCGGCTGGAAACGGGCGTCGGCGCGGCCGATCGGAAGCACGGGAGTCAGCCGCAGCAGGGCGTCGAAGCGGCAGAACAGGCCGTCGCCGGGACCGGCGATGACCGAGGGCCGGAACAGCGTCCAGTCGAGGCCGGATGCACGCACGCGCTGTTCGGCGCGGCCGCGCGACTGCAGGTAATGGCTTTCGCCGTGGCCAGCGTTGAGCGCGCTCATCTGCAGCAGGCGGCGCACGCCCATGTCCTTCATCGCGGCGATCAGCGATTCGGTGATGCCGACGAAAACGTGTTCGAAACCGTCGCCGCGGTCGCCCTTCTCGTTGAGGATGCCGATCAGGTTGACCACCGCGTCGGCGTCGTCGAGCACCGCGGAGAGGAATGCGCGGTCGCCGACATCGCCCTCGATCAGGCTCGCGCCCTGCGGGCGCTTGGCGCGCTTGCCGGGATCGACGCCGCGACTGAGCACGGTGACGCGATCACCACCCTGCAACAGGCGCGCGACGAGATGCCGGCCGACAAAACCGGACCCACCCAGGACGACGACATGACGTTGTGCCATGCCGCGAGTTTAAGGTCCCGGCGCTTTCAGCGCTGTGATGGACGCCTGGGTTGGGTGGCGCGTGGCGCGGGCGCATCCGCGGCAGGTGTTGCCGGCTGTGGGCAGACGAACTGCGTGCGTGCGGCGTCGACACGTCCGCGCATGCGGTCGCTGACCCGGGCCGCGTCGCCGTTGAGGCGCCAATCGTAGAACACGCTGAAGGCAAGCACGCGGGCGACGTACTCGCGGGTTTCCTTGTAGCTGATCGTCTCGATCCAGAAGTCCGGGTCCATGCCCGGCCGCTGCGACTGCCAGCGCGACAGCGGAGACGGCCCGGCGTTGTATCCGGCGATGACCTGGTAGGGCTGGCCGCCGTACTTGTCGAGCAGTTCGCGAAGGTAGGCGGTGCCGAGAATGATGTTGGTGTCCGGGTCGTACAGGCTTTCGGCGCCGCTCCACGGCTGGCCGATGCGGCTGGCGACGCCGGCGCCGGTGCCCGGCAGGATCTGCATCAGGCCCATGGCATTGGCGCTGGAACGCGCGCGTGGGTAGAACACGCTCTCGGCGCGGATCTCGGCCGCGACCCAGGCCGGATCGAGACGGTTGCTCTGGGCCTCGCGCCGGATCGTGGCTTCGTGGTGCAGCGGGAAGCGCAGGCCGTACAGGCGCAGTTCGTCCGGCTTGCCCTTGCCGAGCGCGAACACCGCGCGGTCGAACCAGCCGTTGCCCTGCGCCACCTCCACCGCGATGCGGCGCTGCTCGTCATTGAAGCGCGACAGCGCATCGTCCCATTCGCGCACGGCCCAGCCGACGCGGTCGATCTGGAACAGCGCCATCGCCCGCACGATCGCCGGATCGCGCGCGATCGCCGCCTGCGCCGAGGCGCTGTCGTTGGGCAGCCAGGGGCAGACCGCATACGGCAGGTCGAGCTTGTCGGCGGCGAGGAAACCATGGAAGTCGGGCTTCTTCGCTGCTTCGCGAAACAGGCGGTCGGCGCTGGACTTGTTGCCGGCGCGTTCGTTCAGGCGCGCCTCGAAATACATCCAGCGCGTGTCGCTGCGCTGCTTGGCGCCCATCTTGTTGATCGCCGCCAGCGCCGCCGACCAGTCCGAGCGCGCCATGGCCTCGCGTACTCGCCACTCGTGCAGGCGCTCGTCATAGGCCGCCTCGGGCACGGCGTTGAGGCGCCGCGCCGAGTCCGGCTCGTAGGAGGCCACCGACCACAGCGCGATCTGGTACAGCGCGCGGCCACGCTCTTCATCGCTCAGGCCCAGCGCATCGGCATAGCGCGGCAGGACGGCTTCGGCCGACGCCGGCGAAGCCTTGCCGAACTTCGCCAGCCCTTGCGAGGCGATGGCGCGGCTGCGCGCGGTCTTCGGCCAGGTCAGGGCACGCTCGTGCGGTGCGTCGAGGAAGGCGGCGTAGTCGTTGGCCAGCGCCAGCTGGTCGGCAGGCAGGCCGCGCGCAGCCGCGCGCATGACGCCGGGCTGCCATTCGCCAGCGGCGAGGTCGATGCGTTCCCAGCGCAGCTCCGGGGTCAGTCCGCCCTGTGCAGACAACGCCGCCATCGGTGCATCGCATTCGTCCGGGAGCGATTTGCCGGTGCTGCGCCAGATCGCCTGTGCGTCGCTGGTCCATCCGGCGTCGCTGCGGCCCTGCGCCAGGCGCGCGCTCAGTTCGCCGCAGCGCAATGCCGGGTTCTTGATCTTCGCGTCCCACGCGGCCAGGAATGAACTCCAGTCCTGGCGGCGCGCGGCCGCCGCCAGCCAACCTTCGCGGAACGTATCGGCGACGGCCTGGCCGCTGTATCGCGTCAGGAACGACTGCGCCTGGCTGGCGGAAAGATTGTCGATATCGCGGCGCAGGTTCGCGTACTCGACCCAGCCGTAGAGCGGATGGCGGGCGATGTCGCTGTACTGGCCGGCATCGAAGCGGCCGAGTTCGGCTGCCTCCAGCGCTGCACGCACGCGCGGCAGTTGCGGGTCGACGCTGGCCTTGGGCAGCGCCGGCAACTGCACCGGCGGCGCAGCTGCGGTGCTTTGTGCGCAGGCCGTCGCGGCGAGCGCCACGGTGCACGCAACGAGTACGATTGTGAATGGGCGGGGGAGCATCGTGGGACTATAGCCCAGCGTTGTGAAGCGTCCGTGGCCGTCGCGCGCGATGCAGTCAGGCTGTGTTGTTGTTGCAGATCGCTTCGGCGCACCGGAATTCCAGGGAGTCACATGATCACGGCATTGTTCATCTTCCTTTCGCTCGGCTGCGTCGCCGGTGTTCTCGCTGGATTGCTCGGCGTTGGCGGCGGTCTGGTGCTGGTGGCGGCACTGGCATGGTTGCTGCCTGGAATGGGCGTTCCGAAAGAGGCCGCCATGCATGCCGCGCTGGCCAGCTCGCTGGCGAGCATCGTCCTGACCGCGGCCGCATCGGCGCGCGCGCATGCAGCGCGCGGCAGCGTGTTGTGGCCGACGGTGGCGTGGATGGTGCCGGGCCTGCTGCTCGGCGGCTGGATCGGCAGTGGCCTGGCCGTGCGCATCGACGACAGCGTGCTGCGCTGGGTCGTCGCCGGCTACTGCTTCCTCGCCGCCGCGCAGCTCACGTTCGGACGAGCCCGCGGCAACGGCAGCGGCGATGTGCCGGCGCCGACCGGCGCAACGATGTCGGCGGCCGGGCTCGGCATCGGCGCCGTGTCGGCGGTGGTGGGCATCGGTGGCGGTAGCATGACGGTGCCGCTGCTGGTCTGGCGTGGCGTCGCGCCCGTGCGTGCGGTCGGCACGTCGTCCGCTTGCGGCGTCGCGATCGGTCTTGCCAGCGCGGTCGGCTATGCGCTGCATGCGCCGCCCGGTGCGTTGCCCGCGCACGCGATCGGCTACGTCTACCTGCCCGCCGCGATCGGCGTGGCCGCCGCTTCGGTGCTGGCCGCGCCGTACGGCACGCGCTTGGCGCATCGCCTCAACGGCGACACCCTCAAGCGGGTGTTCGCCGCCTTCCTCGCGCTGGTGGGAACCAGCCTGCTGCTCGGCGGCTGAGCGCTGCCCGCGCCTAGAACTTCTTGCTGTAGGTGACCATCGGGCCGCTGCCGTCGGGCAGCAGGCCCATGATCAGCGGGGTCTGGCGGCCATGCGCGTAGATGCCGAAGCCGACTCCGACGGCCGCGCCGACGAGTACGTCGCTCTGCCAGTGCCCATGCACCTTGACCCGGGCAACCGCGTCGTAGGCCGGGAGCAGCGCCAGCAGGTACACGCTGGGATGGTCGTGGTGGTATTCAATGATGAAGGGCGTCACGACCGCGCTGATCTCGGCGACCTCGCCACTGGGGAAGCTCTGGTGCGGGGCGCCGTCGAAGAAATCGCCGGGGTCGGAGTTCTCCCTTGGCCGTTCGCGCGAGAACATGTACTTCATCGCCGTCGTCGTGATCGCCGTCAGCACGATCGAATCCATGGTCTGGTCGAAGGTCCTGCCCATGCGGGTGTCGCCGTCGACGAGGAACGCACCACCGACGACCGTCACCGCCGCGCCGACCGCAAGCGCCTGCTGGTACTTGCGGTCCCAGATGCCGGAGTCGTCGTAGGTGACCATGTGGTCGATCAGCAGCGGCCCGCCGGCGAGCGCCGGCGCCGGTACGAGCACGACGGCAAGGATCATCGTCGCGTGAATGGCGCGGCGATCACCTGACGACAGCACCGCATGCACCTTCGTGCCGAACCTGGTCATCCGCCCGATCTCCGTCAAAGGCGCCAGCGTGTCGCGAGGGTGGATGCTCTTCCTGCAGCTGTCGCAAAAAGGTAGGAGCTGTCAGTCCGGTCGAGGTGAGCGCTCGAGCATACGGTCGAGCAGCAGGAAGGTAGCCGGCATCAGCAGCAGCACCGCCGGCACCGCAACGAGCAGGCCGCAGATGATGGTGATCGCCAGCGGGCGCTGCATCTCCGACGAGCCCAGTCCGAACGCCAGCGGCAGCAGCGCCAGGATCGCGATCGAGGAGGTCATCAGGATCGGTCGCAGGCGCATGGCCGCGGCGCGGTGCAGGTCGGCGGGCGTGATGCGGCGCGTGGTATCGAGCTCGGCGAAGAAGAAGATCGCGACCTCCGTTGCGATGCCCAGCACCATCGTCATGCCGATCATCGACGACAGGTTGAGCTCACTGCCGGTCAGCCACAGTCCGGCGAACACACCCGGCAACGTTGCCAGCACCGTCAGCACGATCGCCATCACGACGCTCGCCCGCTCGTAGAGGAACATCAGCAACGTGGCGACCAGCAGCAGCGCGGAAACGAAGACGACGACCAGCTGCCGGAACGACTGCCGCTGCTCCTCGTACAGGCCGCCGTAGGCGACGCCGACGCCTGGAGCGAGCTTGATCGAGGCCACGCGCTGGCGGACATCGCGCATCGCCGAGCCGAGGTCGCGGCCTTCCAGTCGCGCGGTGACGGCGACTATCCCGCGCAGATCTTCGCGGTCTTCCTGCGCCTGGCCGGATACGACACTGATCGCGGCCACGCGCGAGACCGGCAGGTAATGGCCATCGGGTGAGCGCAGCTGCAGATGGGATACCTGTTCGACGCGGCTGCGGATGTCCTCGGGCGACCAGACGCGGATCCCGATCATCTTCTCGCCGGCCTGGATCTGGCTGGTGACCGTGCCGGCGAGCAGCTGTTCAATCTGTGCGGTGGCGTCGTCCGGGGCCAGGCCTTCGAGCGAGGAACGGACGCGATCGACGCGGATGTCTATCGCGTCACCGGCAATGCGGGTGCCGTTGAGGACCTCCACCACGCCGGGGATGCGCGCGATGGCGTCGGCGACGGTGTCTGCGTCCTTGCGCAGGCGTCCGTTGTCGGCGCCGAACAGTTTGATCTCGATCGGTTGCGGCGTGGCGATGAGATCGCCGATCACGTCCTCCATCAACTGCGCCGTCTCGATCTGCAGGCCCGGGACTTCGCTCTCGACCCGCTGCCGCAGCTCGCTCATCACGTCGTCGATGCCGCGACGTGGCCCGGACTTGAGCTTGATGAACATGTCGCCCTCGTTGGCTTCGGTCAGGCCACCGCCCAGTTGCAGGCCGGTACGACGCGAGTAGCTTTCAACCTCCGGCAGCGAACGCACGATCGATTCGACCTGGCGCATCAACCGGTCGGTTTCGCTGAGCGAAGTGCCTGGCGCGGCGCGGTAGTCGAGTATGAAACCCCCTTCGTCCATTCGCGGCATGAATCCGCTGCCGATCCGCAGGAACGCCACGACGCCGACCAGGACCAGGACCAGCACCGGCACGATCAGACGCACTGGCCGCTGCATGGCGCGTTCGACGGCGTCGACGCCGCGAGATTGCAGCTGGCGCTGCCACGGGCCAGGGTGTTCGAGCGTGGCCGCGTCGCTCGGCCGCAGCAGGGCGCGGGTCAGCAGTGGCACCACCAGCAACGAGACGACGAAGGAAACGGCCAGGGTCGAGGCCATCGTCAGCGCCAACGGGCGGAAGAAGGCGCCGGCGACGCCGCCGAGGAAGGCCAGCGGCAGGAACACGGTCATCGTGGCCGCCGACGAGCCCGCCAGCGGCCGCAGCATCTGCGCGGCGTAGTCCAGCACCGGTGGCGGGCCGGTGCGGTCGCGGTCCTCGAACAGCCGCCGCGCCATGTGCTCGATCATCACCACCGCGTCGTCCACCACCAGGCCCACGGCGGCGGCCATGCCGCCAAGCGTCATGATGTTGAAGCTCTGGCCGAACGCCAGCAGCAACGCGCAGGTGATCAGCAGCACGACCGGCAGCACCAGGCTTACTACCAGGGTCATGCGCCAGTTGCGCAGGAACAGCATCAGGATCGCGCCAGCCAGCACCGCGCCGGCGGCGATGGCCTCGACCACGCCACCGGCCGAGGCGACCACCAGCTCGGACTGGTCGTAGTAGGGAACAATGCGGACGTCACGCGGGAACGATGGCAGCAGGCGCTGCAACTGCGCGTGTACGTCGCCCGACAACGCCACCGTGCTGGCGCCGCGCTGCTGCATGACGTTGATCAGGACCGCATCGGTGCCATCGGCATTGACGCGCGTCCATTCGGGCATCTCCCCCAGGCGCACGTCGCCGACGTCCTCCAGTTCGATCACGCCATCGGCACTGCTGCGCAGGACCGTGCGGCGGATGTCCTCGATGCTGCGCAGGCGCGTGTCCGACAGGGCCAGGTAGAGGCGGTAGCGATCCTCGAGCCTGCCAACCGCGGTGACGACGTTGGCCGCGCTCAGCGCCTGCGCGACGTCCACCGGCGAGAGCCCCAGCGACTGCAGGCGCACAGGGTCGAGCAGCACCTGGTACTCGGCTTCGCGCCCGCCGAGCACTTCCACCTGGGCCACGCCCGATACCGACGACAGCGCCGGGGCGAGCTTGAAGTTGGCCAGGTCGCGCAGCTCGGTCAGCGCGCGGTGCGGCGAGGTGACGCTGAAGCCGAGCACCGGAAACACGGTCGGGTCCATGCGCCGGATGGTGAAACTGCTGCCGGCCGGCAGCGCGGCGACCATGCGCGCGACCACGGCGTCGGCCTGCAGCAGGGCCACCATCATGTTGGTGTTCCAGTCGAACGAGAGCGAGATGTCGGCCTCGCCCCGGCTGCTGGTGGAGCGGATGCGGGTGACGTTGGGAACGGCGCGCAGCGCCTGTTCCAGTGGTCGCGTCACCTCCACCACCATGCGGTCGACGGGACGGTCGCCGGCATCGACGGCGACGACGATGCGCGGGAAGCTGGCCAGCGGAAACAGGCCGACCGGGATCAGGCGGATGCTCAGCGCGCCCAGCGCCGCCAATAGCACAAAGGCCAGCAACACCGATCCGCGATGGTTCCAGAGCCAGCGCGACATCAGCGATGTCCTGGCGTCTCGACGACGACCTTCATGCCGTCCTGGAGTTCGTAATTGCCCTGCACCACCACGACGTCGCCAGCCTTGACGCCGGAGGTGACCGCGACCCGCTCGCCATCGTCATCGTCGACGGCCACGTTGACCTTGTGCGCGGCCGCTGCGCGCACGAGAAAAACGTGCGGCGTGCCGGCGTCCAGCAGCACCGCCGATCGCGGCAGGCTGAGCACGGCGCGGGGACGGGTGGTGTCGATCTCGGCGCGCACCGTGGTGCCGGGCAGCAGGTCCTGCGTTGGCGGCACGCGCACCAGCGCCTGGCTCAGGCGCGACTGCGGATCGACCTGGCGCAGGATCCGCATGATGTTGCCGGCAACGCCGGTGTCGGGCGCGTAGCTGGGATGCAGCGTCACCGGTTGGCCCAGTGCGATCTGGGCCAGGTCGGCCGGTTCCACGCCCAGGCGCACCTCCAGGTCGGCGCTGTTGCCAAGGTGCACGAGCGCGGCGCCGGCCGCGGCGATGTCGCCGCGGTTCACATCCACCGTCGTCACTGCCAGCTCGCGCGGCGCGGTGATCAGGTGCGCGCCCGGGGCAGCACCGCGGGCGACGGCGTCCTTCCAGGCGGCCTGGGCATTGAGTGCGCCCTGGCGCGCAGTGGCCATGTCGGCATTGGTGGCCAGGTGCTGGGCGAACATGCGCTCGACGCGCTGCAGCTCGCGCGCCGCAGCGTCCTGGTCGGCCCGCGCACGTTCCCATTCGAGTACCGAATCGGGCGTCGCGCGTACCCGCAGCAATGGCTGGCCGGCATGGACGTCCTGGCCGGCCACGACCATCACCTCTTCGATCGCAACCTGCGCGCCGGTCGTCACGATCTGCTGCGACTGCGGCGCGAAGGCGACCGTGCCGTAGGCCGTGAGCGTGCGGTGCATCGGCCGGATGGCGGCGACTTCCACCTGCACCCGGGCCGTGCCGGCAGGGCCTGCATCATCGGCGGCATCGGCGCCCGGGGCGCCGTCATGGCACGCCGCGAGAAGCAGCGACAGCAGCACCGGGAGGAGAAGTTTCAGGCGAATCATTGCGCATCCCATAACAATCGTCCGGCGGCGGTTTCGAGCGCGACTTCGCCTTCCGAGCGGGCCTGTTCAAGCGCCATCAAGGCGAGCCGCTTGTCGAGCAAGGCCGAGCGCACCGTTTCGTAGGCCGTCACTGCGACATCGCCCTTCGCACTGGCCTGGGCGAGCACGTCGGCAGCCTGTTGCAGCGTCGGCAGCTCGGCGGCCAGCGCATGCTGCTGGGCATCGAGCTGCCTGAGATCGTCGAGCTGGGCGGCAAGATCCGAGCGCATCTGCAGCAACCGGGCGACGTACTCGTCGGCCAGCTGTGTGCGCGTGGCGCCGGCCACCGAGATCCCGCCGCGATTGCGGTTCCACAGGGGCAAGCTGAAATCCACGCCAAGCCCGGTCGTCCACACGTCGCCGGTGTCGCGCGCGCGGTTGATGCTCAGCTGCGGTAACGGCAGTGCACGGCGAGTTTGCAGGTGCAATCCCAGCTCTGCCGCGGCGTAACCCTCCTGCAGCGCCAGCACGTCCAGGCGCTGGTGAGCGGCGTCGTTGGCAAGCGTGGCCACGTCAGTCGCCAGCACAGGGCGAGGCGGCGGCAAGGTCGCCAGGGCAAAGCGACTGTCCGCTGGCACGCCAAGGGCGGCATTGAGTTCATGACGTGCCGCGAGCGCCTGCCGTTCGAGCTCGAGCGTGCGCGTCTGCGCGTCGATGAAGCCGACCTGGTAGACGCTGACATCGTCCAGGCGCGCATCGCCGCGCCGCATGCTGTCGCGATTCAGGCGGTACAGCGCCATCGCGGCGTCGCGCGCCTGCGCGGCGATGGCCGCCTGCTGTTCCAGCGAAGCGATCCTGCGCGCGAGGATGCGGACGTGGTTGAGCGCGAGCCACTCGTTCCAGGCGACGTCCAAGTGCACCTGCCCGGTGGCGTGCTGCTGCCCGGCAACCTGCAGATGGCGGGTGAACAGCGAGGCCAGGTCGAACGCCAGGCCGGCAGCCAGCGCGGTCGTCACGTCGGGCCCACTGGTCGGGCGATCGACTGCAAGTGACAGCTGTGGATCGGGCACCAGCCCCGCGGCGAACAACTGCGCATCGGCGACGCCGGCCTGCGCCCGCAGCGCCACCAGGTCCGGGCTGGCGAGCAGTGCCAGCCGCGCCACATCGAGGTCGCTCAACGGACGGTCCAAGTCGATCTCGTGCGGCGGCAGGCGCGGATGGGTGACCGCAGGTGTGGAGACGTCCGGTACGCCGCGCGCCAGGATCGCCTCTGGCGACGGCAACGGTGCCGCTCGATAGGTGGCGCAACCGGGCAGCGCGGCCAGCATCGCGAGGGCGAGCAGCGCGAGCGCCGGCAGCGCGGGGGTCTGCAGCGCGAGGCGAATGGTCGGGCGCATCAATCCGGTCGCGCAGGCGATGGTGGCCTCGCTGCCTTGTCTACTGCGGCGCGATGCGCGCGCGACGGGCGGTCCATCCGCATCCCCAGGTATACCGCCAGCACGCAGATCCAGCACACGGCGGCCGACCACAGGTCATGCGAGAGGAAGTGGGCGCCACGAAGCTGTTGAGTGGTGCCGAACAGCAGGCCGAAACCAAGGGCGGTGGCAAGGCCGAGCCAGCGCAGCCGCGGATGCGTCGTCAGGAAGAAAAAGTACAGCGACAACCAGCAGTATCCGGCGCTGGCATGCGCGGCCGGAAAGCACGCGCCCTGGTGGCCGGCGATGCGTGGGCCGAACAGGCTGTGGTAGTGCTGCAGGCCGCCAAGGCCGATCACGTTCCAGGGGCAATCCATGTTCGTCCAGGTCTTCATCCACGCCACGGTGGCGGCGGCCACTGCGGTCGCCATCAGCAGGTACGCAAGCGGCCTGCGCAGCAACGCAAGTGGTGCGCGCAACAGCGTGACGATCCACAGCACCAGCACGCACAGCCACGCCAGCACGCTGAGCAGGCGCCCACCGGTGTGGATCACGGTCTCGGCGATGAAGGAATCCTTCAGCGCCCACGCATTGCCTTCCCACGCGTAGAGCACACGGGCTAGCTTCTGGTCGATCCCGAGCGCAAGCATCGCGACCGCCACGGCGACGAACACGAGCAAAGGCCATAGCAGGTGCATGGCCAGGAAGCGTGAGCGACCCATTGCGACGCGAGGCAGACCGAGCCGGCCGCTGTTGCTTAGCTCTGCACTGGAAGGCATTGGGCATGGCTCACGCCACCGATACGCGAGCCATCCTCTGCGGCGCGATGTCGTAATGGTGTCGGAAGCGTGCGAGCGCCATTCGCGTTCGTGCGCGCTGGCATTTGCCCCGTGCAATTTCGATTGCGTGCGCGTGCGCAGCGTTGGATGATCGGCGGCGCTCAACGTCCACGTCCACGACCAGGCTCCGGCTCGAGGCAGCGATGACAGCGATGACAGTGTCCGCAGGGAAATTGTCGAATGCATGGATCGCGATCCTCGCGCTCGTGCTGGCGTTCGCGTTCCTCGGCTCACGAGGTCTCTGGGATCCGGACGAAGGCCGCTACACCAATGTCGCGCTGACCATGCTCGACAGCGGCAACTGGCTCGATCCGATGCGCAACGAGGACACCGGGCACTGGTCCAAGCCGCCGGTCACCTACTGGCTGGTCGCGGCTAGCGTGTCGGTGTTCGGTCGCAACGAGTTCGCGGCGCGATTGCCCAGTGCGCTGGCGTACCTGCTTTGCATCGCACTGGCATGGCGTTGCGCGCGGCGGCTTGCGCCGGGCGCGGAAGCAGAGGCGGCGCTGATCTACGCGACGATGATCCTGCCTTACTGCGCCGGACAACTGGTCACCACCGACTTTCCGATGACCGCGGCGCAGACGCTGGCGGTGTATGCATTCGTTGAGCACCGCTTCGGAACGCCGGGCACGCGATGGGTGCTGCTGATGTGGGCGGCATTCGCGCTTGCGTTCATGACCAAGGGGCCGCCGGCGCTGCTTCCGCTGGCCCCGATCATGGCCTTGCAGTGGCTGGCGCCTTCCGGGCAGCGGCGGAAGTGGCTGGCGCACGCTGCCGGTGTCCTGATTTTCCTGGCGCTGGTGCTGCCGTGGTTCATCGCGGTGTCGCTGCGCCATCAAGGGTTGCTCGGCTACTTCCTCGGCGCGGAGGTGGTGGATCGCGTCAGCAGCGACCGCTTCCGGCGAAACGGCCAGTGGTATGGCTGGGCGGTCGTGTACGTGCCGACCCTGGCCGTGGGCGCGCTGCCCTGGCTGGCTCCGGCAGGGCGCTGGGCATGGCAGTTGCCGTCGCAGTTGCGTGCATGGAGCACGCGGATGGCGCGGCAGGCGCAGGCGCGCGGCCTCTTCGTCGCGCTGTGGCTGCTGCTGCCGTTGCTGGCCTTCTGCATTGCCCGATCGCGACTGCCGCTGTACCTGCTGCCCGTCTTCGTACCGCTGGCGCTGGCCATTGCCGCACAGCGCCAGCACGAACAGCGGCAGATTCTGCGACTGGCGTGGCTGCTGGCCTGGCTGGTGCTGATGGTGTTGTTGCGGGCGGTGGCCGCGCAGGTGCCCTCGCGCCAGGACGAGTCGGCCTGGGCAGACGCGATCCGGTCCCGCGTCAGCACGCCGATTTCAGAGGTCGTGTTCGTCGAGGACTCGCCCCGCTACGGCCTGCATCTGTATCTGGGCACGCAGATCGAGTCGCTGTCGCTGGCGCCGCTGCCGCAATCTCGATTCAACCCGAAGTACGACGAGCCGCTGATCCGCGAACTCGAGGAGGCCGGCGAGGAGTCCGGGCTGGTCTATGTGGCCAGGCAGGAACTGTGGCCTGAACTGCAGCGCCGGATCGCCGGCTATGGCTATTCGTCCAGGCAGTTCGGCGCGTCGTACCGGGGCAGGGTGATCTTCGAGGTGAATCTGCCTGCGAACCGGCAACCGGCGGAAGCCGCAGCACCCACGGAAAGCCGTTGATCCGCGCCGAATCGCGACGATCAGGCGAAAAAGGGGCGCCGAGCTGTCGCCCTCGACCATAGGCCGGGGCAATCGAGGCCTGATCACTGTCCATACATTGGCCTGACGGCCCCGGGGCGGCCTTGAACGGCAGTCGGTGTGGGTCGCGTTCGAACGCTTGGCGGCACTCCATCTTCAAAAGAACTGCAGTGTATTCAACTGCTTGCATGCTGCTGCGGGCTGCGTTTGCTGGCCGGACAGGGTCGGATCGGACCGCGGGGATCGGGTCCAAGGCCCACTGTGCCGAAAGTGACGCTGACTCTTTGCCGCTTGTGGCGGCTTTACGAATTGTTTACAACTCTGGGACGCCGCCCGGAGGGGGGAGGGCGCGTCCAGCTGTTCAGCCAGATTTTTTTCTTTTTTGGAGAGAGTCGCGATGAAAGCACTACGCCGTCAGACCCTGACGAAAGCCATACAGCTGTCGCTGCTGCTGAGCCTGCCCGGGCTCGCCGCGGCGCAAACCGCGCAGACGCCTGCACAGCCCGGCTCGGCCACCACCCTGGACACGGTCACCGTCACCGGCAGCCGCATCAAGCAGACCAATGTGGTCACCGCCCAGCCGGTCTACGTGCTCGACCGCACCAAGATCGAAGCCACCGGCCTGCAGAGCGTGGGCGACCTGCTGCAGCAGCTCAGCTCGAGCGGCAAGGCGCTCAACGCCAAGTTCAACTCCTCCGGCAACTTCGGCTATCCGCCGGACGGCGGCGGCATCGGCGCCGGCTCGGCCCAGGTCGACCTGCGCAACCTCGGCTCGCAGCGCACCCTGGTGCTCGTCGACGGCGTGCGTTGGGTCAATGAATCCTCCGCCTCCGGTGTCAGCGGCAGCGCCGACCTCAACACCATCCCGCTGGCGATCGTCGAGCGCATCGAAGTGCTGGAAGACGGCGCCTCGGCGATCTACGGCTCCGACGCCATCGCCGGCGTGGTCAACATCATCACCCGCCGCAAGTTCGACGGCGCCGAAGTGCATGCCTACTACGGCCAGTACGACGACGGCGGCGAGACCACCGAAGCCAGCCTGACGATCGGCGGCAGCGGCGAACGCTGGTCGGGCATCTTCACTGCCAGCTACTTCGAGCAGCAGGAAATCAGCTCGGGCAGCTGGCAGCAATCGGCCTTCCCGACGCCGGGCGTCGGTGTCGAAGGCGGCAGCTCGGGCATCCCGCAGGGTCGCTTCTTCTTCTGCAACCCGGCCTTTGCCACCACCGCGGTCGGCGGTTGCGATGGAGATACCGCGAACTGGTACGACATCACGCTCAACAACGGCACCACCACGCCGGTGTTCGACCCGAACAACCCCAACGGCGGCACCTACAACCAGTTCGACGGCTCGGACCGCTTCAACTTCGCGCCGTACAACTTCCTGCTCACGCCGAGCAAGCGCAAGTCGATCTTCGCCAGCGCCACCTACGACCTGAGCGATGAAGTCCGCCTGCACGTCAAGGGCCTGTACAACAACCGCACCTCGACCAACCAGGCCGCGCCCGAGCCGATCTTCGTCGGTCCCGGCGCCGGCACCGGCGGCATCGCCGACACGATCAGCATCCACCAGGACAACCCGTTCAATCCGTTCGGCTACACGCTGGACGCGGCTTCGAACCTGCTGGTGGTGACGCGTCGTCCGATCGAAGTCGGTCCGCGCATCTTCAACCAGGATGTGGACACCACCTACTTCAACATCGGCCTCGACGGCACCTTCGGCATGGGTGATCGCACCCTCGGCTGGGACGTCAACTACGCCCACTCCGAGAACAAGGCCACGCAGGAGTTCCTCAACGGCTACAACGTGGCCAAGATGAAGCTCGCGCTGGGCGATCCGGCGATCTGCGCGCTGGTCGCCGGCTGCACGCCGCTCGATCTGTTCGGCGGCCAGGGCCGTCCGATGACGCAGGACCAGATCGATTACATCCGTACCCGCCAGATCGATTCGAGCAAGCAGGTGCTGGACCTGTTCCAGGGCAACATCACCGGCGACCTGTTCGACATCGGCGACCGCACCGCCGGTTTTGCCGCGGGCGTGGAGCATCGTCGCTACCGCGGCGACTTCAACCCCGATCCGCTGCGCCAGACCGGCGAATCGCAGGACTCGTTCGCCGCGCCGGTGTCGTCGTCGTATGAAGTGGACGAGGTCTACACCGAGTTCAGCTTCCCGGTGCTGTCGTCGCTGGATATCAGCGCCGCGGTCCGCTACTCCGACTACTCCACCTTCGGCAACGAAACCACCGGCAAGCTCGGCTTCCGCTGGCAGCCGATCGAGGACATCGTCGTCCGCGGTACCTATTCGACCGGCTTCCGCGCTCCGAACCTGGGCGAGCTGTATGGCCTGACCCAGTTCGGCGCGACGCTGGTCGATCCTTGCGGTTCGACCGGTCGCCCGGGTCCGCAATCGCCTGATCTGGCTGCCGGTTGCGCGGCGCAGGGCGCGCCGCCGAACTTCGTCCAGGCCAACACCCAGATCACCACCTTCACCGGTGGCAACCCGGATCTGCAGCCGGAGACCTCCGACAACTGGACCTTCGGCGTGGTGTATGCACCGAGCTGGGGCGCCGGCCAGTCGTGGTCCGATCGCCTCGATTTCGAGGTGGGCTACTACAACGTCGAGATCAAGGACGCGATCCAGGCGCGCGATCTGCAGGCGCTGCTGGAGACCTGCCTGCGCGAAGGCGGCGTCAACACCGTCAACTGCACGGCGTTCAGCCGTGGCGCCGGTGGCAATCTCAACCCGCCCAACAACTTCCTCGACAACCTGGGTTCGATCAAGACCGATGGTGTGGACATCAAGGCCAACTGGGCCGGTCCGGAATGGAGCTGGGGCCGTCTGAACGCGTCGATGCAGTCGACCTACGTCAATGACTACGAGGCCATCGACGTCGACGGCAACCGTTCGCAGCGCGAGGTTGGCATCGAGGTCGACAACAGCGCGATCCCGGAATGGCAGACCAACGTGCAGCTGGGCTGGACGAAGGGCGACTTCAACGCGGGCTGGACGCTGCGTTACATCGCGTCGGTCAAGGAGGATTGCGGCAACGTGCCGGTCGGCGGTGCGCCGGGTTGCCTGGGTGGCGCCGAGTTCAACGAACTGGGTTCGACGACCTACAACGATGCGCAGTTCAACTGGGGCAATGCGTTCACCGAAGGCCTGAAGTTGACGGTTGGCGTGAACAACATTTTCGGCAAGGATCCGCCGGTGTGCCTGACCTGCTCGCTGAACGGTTACGACGCCGGTACGTATGACCTGCCGGGTGCGTTCTGGTACGTCAGCGCGGACTATCGCTTCTGATGACTGTCATGACTGCGTGACCGCAAGCGCTCGAAACAGGAACGGCCGGTGCTTGCACCGGCCGTTTTCTTTTCTGCGCCCGGGTCAGCGCAGTGCGCTGCTGGGCACGTCGAGTTGCACGGACAGCGCGAGATGGTCCGATTGCGCCGCCGGCATTGCACGCGCGTTCGAGGTGCGCAGGCCGTCGCCGACCAGGATGTGGTCGATCGCGCGCTGCGGGCGCCAACTCGGAAACGTCGGCACGTCGCCCTCGGGTGGCTGCAGGCGCGTGTTGCGGAACAGGGCCTGCATCTCGGGGCGGTCGATCGAGCAGTTGAAGTCGCCCATCAGCACGGCGTGCGGGTGGTCGTGCAGCAGCTCGGAGATGAAGCCCAGCTGCGCTGCCCGCGAGGTCGCGCCCAGCGAGAGGTGCGCCACCGCGATCAGCAGGGCGTCGTCGCCCTCGCCGTAGCGGGCCAGCAGCACGCCGCGGCCGGAGATGCGGCCGGGCAGTGGATGATCGATGACCTCGCGCGGTTCCAGCCGGCTCAGCAGCCCGTTGGCACTGGAGGCGACGCCGCCGACGCGGCGGTTGGGCTGGTGGCTCCAGTAGTCGAAGCCACCGCGCTGGGCGAGGTAATGGGTCTGGTTGGTGAAGCCCGAGCGCAGGCTGCCGGGATCGCTTTCGTTGAGGCCGACGATGTCGTGTTCGCCGGCCAGCTGCGCGATCGTGTCGAGGCTGCCGCGCTTGTTGCCGGCCGGCAACACGTGCGACCAGCTGCGCGCGACATAGTCGTGGTAGCCGCGCGTGCTCGATCCCGCCTGGATGTTGGCGCTCAGCAGGCGCAGCCGGCGCGTTTCCATCTCAGGCGGGGTCATCGGGTGCCAGGACCGTCAGTGCAGCGTCGCGGCGATCAGCCGCCGGCCGGTGCCGGTGCGGCGGACTTGGCGCGTTCCGCGGCGACGAGGTGGTCGGTGATGCGCAGGCTGTCTTCGAAGCTCTTGCCGACAACCTTGTACTTGCCGTTGATCACCAGCGAGGGCGTGGAGTCGACGCCGCTGCGGGAGATGAAGCTGCCGGCGCGCTTGAGCTTGGCATCGACCGCGAAGCTGCTCATGGTGCTTTCGAACTGCTTGGCGTCGACGCCGTACTTGGCGTAGAAGCCGGCGATCTGCGCATCGGTCGGCAGCGGCTGCACCGGCAGCGTGTGGTCGACGTGGATGGCGTTGAACATCGCCTCGTGGGTCTTGGCGAGCACGCCCATCGCCTGCGCGGTGTAGTACGCCTTGGCGTACGGCATCCAGTAACCGCCGAACGGCGCGGCCAGCGGGACGAACTTCACGTCGGCCGGCTGCTTGGCCTTCCAGGCCTCGACCAGCGGTTCGAAGTGCGCGCAATGCGGGCAGGTGTAGCCGAACACTTCCACCACTTCGATCTTGCCGTTGGTGGGCTCATACGGCTGGCCGCCGGCGATCTCGATGTAGTCCGTGCCGGCGACCGGCGCCGGGCCCTGCGGCGCGGTTGCCGCGACCGGGGCTGCGGTTGCCGCTGCTGCCGGGGTCTCGGCCGGGCTGGACCCGTCCGGTGCGGTCGAGGCGGGCGCTGCCGGGGGTGCCGGCTCGGCCGGGGCCGCCGGAACCGTTTCGGCCGGTGCGGTGGCGGTCGCCGGTGCGGCGGTGTCGGCCGGGGCCGGTGCCTGCTTGGAGCAGGCGGACAGCGCAAGCAGGCCGGTCAGAACCAGGGCGAGGTGGGGCAGGCGCGAGGTCATGGATCGAGTTCTCCGCAGATGGCGATGGCTGGTAGCCGGTGTGGGCAATCGGCGCCCCTGCGCGCTGGGTTCGCGGCAAAGGCAGAAGGCTGAGGCAGAAGGCCGGAGTAGAAGGTTGATACTGCAAGAATACCGGCCGCCAGGGGTGGCCGGTATGACGCAACCCCAATTCAGCGAGCCGCGCTCTCGCGGGCGACCAGCTGGTCGGCGATGCGCAGCGTGTCGTCGAAGCTGCGGCCCTTCACGCGGTATTTGCCGTTGACCACCAGCATCGGCGTGCCTTCGACACCGCTGCGCTTGATGAACTGGTCGGCACGTTCGACGCGCGCCTGCACCTGCGCGCTGTCGTAGGTGCTGGCGAAACGCTGCGGGTCGACGCCGTAGCGGGCGTAGAACGCGGCGATCTCGTCGACCGACGGGTCGTGCAGCGGCAGCGTGCCGTCGGTATGCAGGGCCAGGAACATCGCGTCATGGCTTCTGTCGGCCACGCCCAGCTCCTGCGCGGCGTAGTAGGCCTTGGCGTAGGGCATCCAGAAGCCACCAAACGGCGCCGCCAGCGGCACGAAGTTGACCTGCTTGGCGTGGCTGGCCCGCCATTTGGCGACCAGCGGCTGGAAGTGCGCGCAATGCGGGCAGGTGTAGCCGAACACCTCGACCACCTCGACCTTGCCCTTGACCGGGGCGAACGGCTGGCCGCCTTCGATCACGTCGTAGTCCGTGCCCTCGACCAGGGCCGGCGCGGCGTCGGCCGCGATCGCGGCTGAGACCAGTGCCGCGGCGGGCAACAAGGCGACAAGGAGCAGGGATTGCAGGAAGGGACGACGACTCATCGATGGGTTCTCGTCAGGGCAGGCGAAAGGTGGGGGCCGGAAAACAAAACGCCGGTCGTGTGGCCACGACCGGCGCAAGCAGACAACAGGAGGAGATATCCGCTGTGACCGTGGTCACCGGCGAAAGTTCAGCCTTTATGAACCGGTGGCGGGAGCGGCCGGTTCCTGGGTCGGGGCCGGCGCCGGAGCGGGCGTCGCGGCCGGAGCCGGGGCTGCCGGTGCAGCGGCTGCCGGAGCCGACGCTGCCGGAGCAGGAGCCGCGGCGGCCGGGGCATTGGCCGCGGCAACGTCGTCGTGGCTCGGGTGCAGGCCCTGCAGGTAGCTCGACACCGAGCCGATTTCCTCGTCGCTCAGCTGCTTGGCGATGGTCGCCATCACATTGAACAGGTGCGGATCGCGCTGGGTGGTGGTGCCGGCGCGGTACTCCTCGAGGCGACGCTGGGTGTAGGCCGACTGCTGGCCGGCGATGTGCGGGTAGGCCGGGCCGGGGTTGCCGGCGCCGTCGGGGCCGTGGCAGGCCATGCACGCCGGGATGCCGCGGGCCTTGTCGCCGCTGCGGAACAGCTGCTGGCCGATTTCGAAGAACTTCTTGCCCGAGTTCGGACCGGTCGCGATGACCGTGTCGTCGGCGACGCCGGCGCCGGCCTTCTGGGTGGCGAAGTAGGCGCCGATGTCGCGCGCGTCCTGGCCACTGAGGGCGTCGGCGAACGGCTTCATCACCGCGGCCATGCCGGTATTGCGCTCGCCGCTCTTGAACAGGGCGATCTGGTGGGCGATGTAGCGCTCACTCTGACCGGCCAGGCGCGGGTACTGCGGATCGGTCGGGTTGCCGTCGAGGCCATGGCACGCGGCGCAGGTGCCGGCCTTGGTCGCGCCAGCCTTGGCGTCGCCCCAGACGACCTTTTCCGGCGCGGTGTTCAGCGCAGCGGCCTGGACCGGCGCGTTGTCCGGGACCGGGGTGACGGTGGTCTGGGCGTAGGCGACGGCAGCGGCCGCCATTGCGGCGAGGCCGATCATGCCGAGGACGCGGGCTTGGCTCATGTAGCTGGGCTCCGAAACACTTTAAGAGGCGGCCTGGATTGCGGACGCCGGAACCGCGGAATTATCGTCGCCGCTCAGGGTTGGGTCAACGCGGATTCAGCGCATGAGCTGCCCGAGTCAGGCGTTTTGCGCAGTTTTCGACCCCGGGAGCGGGCCGCGGCCGCCGTTTCCGGCGGCTGGGGGCGCGGCCATGCGATCCTATGGCATGGCCAATCCCTTCGTCCGCGCCCGCTACCTGCTGGCGGCGCACAACCACAAGCAGCTGCCGCCCGAGGGCGGAACCGAGGTCGCCTTCGCCGGCCGCTCCAACGCCGGCAAGTCCAGCGCCCTGAACGCGATGTGCCAGCAGAACGCGATGGCGCGGGTCTCCAAGACCCCGGGCCGGACCCAGCAGCTGGTCTATTTCGACATCACCCCGCCCAGCGAGGAGCCGGTCCCCGGCAACTACCTGGTCGACCTGCCCGGCTATGGCTACGCCAAGGTGCCGCAGGACCTGCAGGCGCACTGGCAGGCCTTCATCCACCAGTACTTCCAGACCCGCGAGTCGCTCAAGGGGCTGGTGGTGGTGATGGACATCCGCCACCCGCTGCGCGAGTACGACCGGCAGATGCTGGGCTATGCGGTCAACCGCGGGCTGCCGGCGCATGCGTTGCTGACCAAGGCCGACAAGTTGGGGCGCGGGCAGCAGACACAGACACTGCATGCGGTGCGGCGCGATCTGTTCAGCGCCTTCGGCGACACGGTCAGCGTGCAGACGTTCTCGGGCGAGTCGAAGCAGGGCGTGGACGAGGCGCGCGCCGTCGTCGCCGGCTGGCTGGGCCTGTAGCAGCAAGGCAAGCAGGCAACGCCCATAAAAAAACCCCTGCCGGATCGCGCCGGCAGGGGTTGGTTCTGCAGCCCGTGGAGGCGGATCAGAACTTGTATTGCGCGCCGACCAGGTAGGTGCGGCCCCACTCGATGTACTCGAGCGGACGGTCCTTGCTGCTGGCGTAGGTCTGGTAGGCCGAGTTGGTCAGGTTGCTGCCCTGCAGGTACAGGCTCAGGCCTTCCATCGAACCTTCGCCGAACGCATAGCTGATCTGCGCATCCAACTGGTCGTCGCCCACCACGTAACGCAGCGTGCGGTTGCCGTTGAAGTTGCCGATCTCGCCGACAAAGTCCGAACGCCAGCGCTCACTGATGCGCGCCTCGAAACCACCACGCTCGAAGTACGCCGTCAGGTTGTAGACCTCATCCGAAAGACCCGGCAGCGGGATCTCGCCCGAACCCACGCTGCTCGCGCTGTCGGGATCGACGATCTTGATGTTGCTGTCGTTGAAGCTCGCGCTGGCGATGATGCCGAAGCCCTGAAGTGGCTCCCACAGCATGTCCAGCGGCAACGACGCACTCAGCTCCAGGCCCTGCAGCGTGCCACCCTGGCCGTTGTACGGCGCAGTGAAGTTGCCCGTGGTCTGGGCCGGCGCGCCACCCGGCGGCGGCACGTAATCGGCGACGAAGCTGCTGAAGTCGTAACCGTCCTGCGTCTGCTTGTAGATGTAGCTGCGCAGGTCCTTGTAGAAGTACGCCGCAGCCACGTAGGCCTTGGAGCCGAAGTACTTCTCGTACGACAGGTCGAGCGCATTGGCGCGCCACGGATCCAGACGCGGGTTGCCACCGCTGGCGCCGGGCTTGCCGGTCGAGGTGTCGACGCCGAACTCGAGCGACGCGCGCATGTCGTCGACGCGTGCACGTGCCACCTGGCGGGCCAGGGCGAAACGCAGCGTCTGGTCATGCGCGAACGAGAACGCCAGGTTCAGGCTCGGCAGCACGTCGGTGTAGGTCGTGCCGTCTTCGAACGGCTTGACGTTGCTGCCCGCCGGAGCGGTGCCGTCCCAGTAGTTCGCCTTCGACGACTGGTCGGTGTGCTGGATCTGCACGCCAACGTTGCCGCGGACACCCACCGAACCCCATTCGCTGTCGATGTCGGCCTGGACGTAGCCGGTCGAGATCTTCTCGTTGACCGTCCACGCCTTCGACACCAGGTATGACAGGTCCGAGACCGGATTGAAGCTCATGTAACGACCGACCGCGGCCGGGACATTCCACGACGGGATGTAGCCGACGCCGGCGAAGCCGAGGTTGACCAGGTCGTACTGCAGGTCCGACGCGATCGTCGTGTCGCCCTGCGCACCGAGGTTGATGTTGCCCTCGGGCTGGGTCTTCTGCTTCTCACGGTCGGCGTAGTTGAAGCCGATGTCGACGTTGGCCAGCCAGCCCCACGAGGCCGGACCCGGCAACGACACCACCACGCGCGCGCCCTTGAGCTCATCATCGACGCTGGGCACCTTGCCATAGCCGGAACCGTAGATCGTGTTGGTCAGGTACAGCGAGTTCGGGTCGGAGTAGTCCAGGCCAGGCGCGAGCTGCGAGAAGCCGCTGTTGGAATAGCCCAGGTTGACCGTGTCCAGCTGCGGCGCCGGCAGGCGCTGGGTGTTGTTCTCCAGGCTGAGCTCGTCGCGGCTGGCCTTGGAGTAGCTGATGTCGG
Organism: Lysobacter sp. 05T417; assembly: GCF_056396405.1. NCBI lineage: Bacteria > Pseudomonadati > Pseudomonadota > Gammaproteobacteria > Lysobacterales > Lysobacteraceae > Lysobacter > Lysobacter sp. 05T417. The sequence goes on from NZ_JBFTLK010000004.1 coordinate 62,172, forward strand.
CGTTGACGCGGGCGTTGCCGACGGCGAAGTCGTTGTTCCAGCCAAACGCGTTGATCTCGTCTTCGCGCTTGTTGTACATGCCGCGCACCAGCGGATACACGCCGCTGGCGCTGCCGCCGACGAAGGTGTTGTTGCCGTTGATCTGCGCGCCGGTGATGTTCAGGCCCGGGCTGTAGCCGCCGTTGTAACCGCTGAGGTTGACCTCGAACTGGTTGGCGGTGTCGACCTGCTCGGCCTGCGTGTGGAACATGTCCAGCGTGCTGGTCCAGTCGTTCGACGGACGGTACTGCACGGTGGCCATGATGCCGTCGCGCTCGGCGTAGCCGGTGCGGCGCAGGGCCTTGATGCCGTCGGAGTAGTACGTGCCGCCGGCCACGCCCGGACGCCAGCCGTCCTGGACCGCCTGCCACGGCTCATACAGGCCGACCTGTTCTTCCTGGATCGGCGTCTCCAGGTGCGAGTAGCCGATCGAGATGCCCAGGGTGTGGTCGAGGAACTGGCCGATGTAGCTGGCGTTGACGCGGTTGCCGTCGCCATCGCTGTCGGCGGCCGAACCCAGCGAGTTCTTCTGGTAGCGGGCGCCGAACACGGCCACCGGCTCGCTGAAGCTCAGCGGGCGCACGGTCTGCATGTCGATGGTGGCCGACAGGCCCTGGCCGACCAGCGATGCGTCGGGGGTCTTGTAGACGGTCACGCCGTTGAACAGCTCCGACGGGTACTGGTCGAATTCGACGCTGCGGTTGTCGCCGGTGCTGACCACTTCGCGGCCGTTGAGCAGCGTGGTGGCGAAGTCGGGCGACAGGCCGCGCACGCTGATGACCTGGGCGCGGCCAGCGACACGCTGCGCCGCCAGGCCCGGCAGGCGGGCGATGGATTCGGCGATGCTGATGTCGGGCAGCTTGCCGATGTCTTCGGCCGAGACGGCTTCGACGATCGAGGTCGATTCCTTCTTGGTCGAGATGGAGCTTTCGATACCGGCGCGGATGCCGGTGACCACCACCGAGTCCAGCGTCGTCGCGTCCTGGGCCGGTGTACCCGGCTGGCCGGTTTCCTGCGCCTGGGCGCCTGCGGCGATCAGCATCGTCGCCGATGCCAGTGCCACGCTCAGCAGATTGCGCTTGAGTTGCATCTCCCCTCCCACTGCATGTTGTTTTTTATAGTCGGCTTGCGTACGTCGCGGCGGTTGCGCCGCCGATCGTCGAAGCCCGCGCGCCAGGATTGGCAATATGAAAGGCCGTTCCAGAACGTAGCGCGATGGTAGACGCAGGCATTGCTGCACAAATTCCATTGCATACGTATTCATCGCCACGGCGCGCACGCAGATGGGGGGTGCAATCGTTTTCCGGGCGCATGCAGGCGCGCCGCCGGCCAGTGGCGGGCGGGTTGAGGGCCAGGCTGCCGATGGCGCGTCCCGCTACGTCGCAGGCGTCGCCGATGCAGTCGCCGCTGGCGCGGGCATGAAGTCGCCACAGCGCGGCATCGCGCTGGCCTGGGGCGTGGCATACGCCCAATGCAGGAACACCGGCAGCATCCGCGCCCAGGAGGCCTGGTTGTGGCGGCCGCCGGAAAGCAGCAGGAAATCGATGTCGGCCTGCGGCCGGCATGGCGCATACGCCAGCGACACGGAATAGCCCAGGCCACCGAGGCCGTGCAGTTCGCGCGTGCCCTCGTGGCCGCCGCGGATCAGCGTGAGGGCGTCGTCGAGTGCATCGAAGACGCCGTTGCGGTCGCGATCGTCGGTTTCCTCGGCGTTGCCGATGGCGATGAACATGCGCAGGCCGTCGCGTTTCGGGCCGCGTTCGACCTGCGCCTGCGCCAGGCGTGCGCCACCCTGCGCCGGCGCCGCCGGCAGCCAGAACGATGGCGAGAACGCACCCACGCGCGCGAACAGTTCGGGGTACTGCCAGCCCATGTCGAACGCCTGCAGTGCCCCCAGCGACCAGCCGAGCATGGTCCGCGCGGACGCCTGCGGCTGCGTGCGGTAATGGCCATCGACATACGGCACCAGCGTTTGCGCCAGCCATTGCGCGTAGTCGTGCGCGCGCGTGCCGATCGGCCCGAAGCGCGAGGTGCCGGGCGCGCTGGCGCCGGCGGCGCGGTCGGACAGGCCGTAGGTGCCCATGCGGTCGTGGAGCATGTCGATGGCCACCACGATCACCGGCTCGATCGCGTGGTCGGCGTAGAGCCGCGCCAACGTCGACTCAAGCCCGACCGCCTGCATGTCCTGGCCGTCATTGATATAGAGCACCGGAAAGCGCTGGTCGCCGGCGTCGTCGTAGCCGGGCGGAAGGTAGACGGCGACCTTGACCTGTTCGGGCGCGAACGCGGGCGCCGGCAGCTCCAGGCGCACCGGTCCGGCATGCGCCGGCATGGCCAGCGAGACGATCAGCGAGACGATCAGCGCGACAGCAGCAACGGCGGTTCGCGCGAGCATCGACGTCAGTCAGCCGATGCGCGCGTAGAACACGCCGTGCGCCGGCAATTGCAGCATTTCGCCTTCGATGCGCCCGGCCAGCAGCGGGTGGTCGTCGATGGCCTCAAGCGTTCCCAGCTGCCCCGGCAGCGTCCATTGCTGCGGTGATGGTGACAGGTTGAACACCACCAGCAGCGATTCGTCGCCGCCGCTGCGGGTGAACGCCAGCACCGGCTCGGGTGCATCGAGGAAGGCAATGGCGCCCGCGACCAGCGCCGGGTGCGCCTTGCGCCAGCGCATGAGATGACGCACGCCGTTGAGCACCGAGTCGGCCTGGGCGTCCTGCGCGGCAACGCTGCGCGCGCTGTGCGGAGCGGCGACCGGGAGCCATGGCTTGCCCTGGCTGAAGCCGGCATGCGCGCCGCCATTCCATGGCATCGGCGTGCGGCACCCGTCGCGTCCCTTGAAGTTCGGCCAGAAGGCGATGCCGTAGGGATCCTGCAGCGATTCGAACGGAACGTCCGCCTCGGTCAAGCCCAGTTCCTCGCCCTGGTAGAGGCAGACCGAACCGCGCAGCGAGCACACCAGCGCCACCAGTTGCTTGGCCAGGGCATCGGGCGCGTCGTCGCCGCCCCAGCGCGTCACCGCGCGGCGCACGTCGTGGTTGGAGATCGCCCAGCACGGCCAGCCGCGGGTCATCTTCGCTTCCAGGTCCTCGACCGTGGCGCGGATGTAGGCGGCGCTGAAATCGTCGGTGAGCAGCTCGAAGCTGTAGCCCATGTGCAGGCGTTGCTCGTCGACGTACTCGCCCATCGTCGCCAGCGAGTCCTCCGAGGAGATCTCGCCGAGCGTGGTCGCGCCGGGGTAGCGGTCGAGCAGCGCGCGCAGGTCCTCGAGGAAGTCGAGGTTCTGCGGCTGGGTGTTGTTGTAGTGGTGGTACTGGAACGCGTACGGGTTGTCCGGGCTGAAGCCGCGGCCGGTGCGCAGTTCCACGGGCTTGGGCGGATTGTCGCGCAGCTGCTGGTCGTGGAAGCAGAAGTTGATCGCGTCCAGGCGCAGGCCGTCGACGCCGCGGTCGAGCCAGAACTTCACGTTGTCCAGCGTCGCCTCGCGCACGGCCGGGTTGTGGAAATTCAGGTCCGGCTGCGACGACAGGAAGTTGTGCAGGAAGTACTGGCCGCGGCGCGGTTCCCAGCGCCAGGCGACGCCGCCGAACAGCGACAGCCAGTTGTTGGGCGGGGTGCCGTCGGGCTTGGCGTCGGCCCATACGTACCAGTCGGCGCGGGCGTTGTCGCGGCTCTCGCGGCTTTCCCGGAACCAGGCGTGCTCGTGAGAGGTGTGGCTGAGCACCTGGTCGATCATCACGCGGATGCCGAGCGAATGCGCCTTGGCCAGCAGCCGGTCGAAATCGTCGAGGGTGCCGAACAGCGGGTCGACGTCGCGGTAGTCGGCGATGTCGTAGCCGAAGTCGGCCATCGGCGACTTGAAGAACGGTGAGATCCAGATCGCGTCCACGCCGAGGCTGGCGACATAGTCCAGCCGCTCGATGATGCCGGGCAGGTCGCCGACGCCATCGCCGTTGGTGTCGAGGAAGCTGCGCGGGTAGATCTGGTAGATCACCGCGCCGCGCCACCATGCTGCGTCCTGCTGCATCGCCATCTGCCTGTCCATTGTGACTGCCGCCATCGTCATCCGCGCGCCGCTATGTGTCGTTGGGCGCGCCGGGGGCACGCTGTGGTGCGCACTATTCCACGCCCGGTAGCCGCCGGGATTGCCCGGTCGGCCTGCTTGGCGATGAATACGTATGCAGCACAGCGATGTGCATCCGCGCCGCGAACTACCATGGCCGCTGTTCGCACAGGGGCGATGCATGAGTGGAGCCGCAACGGCACGCTGTCCGGCCAGGGTTCTGGGCCGTGCTGCGGGCCTGCTCGCCATGGCCTGTTCGGTTGCGCTGGCGCAGCCGCCGGCTGCGCCGGTCGATGCTGCATGGCAACACGGATTGTCCTGGCATGGGCAGAACGTGGAGATGGTCGAGCGCGGCCAGGGATTCGTGTTGTCCGGCGCGACATTGCCGCGCACGATCGCCGCGCAGCCACTGCGCAGCCAGACCGCCAGCCCGTTGTTCGATGGCCTGTTCGCGCTGGCCCAGGCTGAGCTGGAACAGGCACAGGTCGAGTCGATCACCGATGGCGCCTTCGACAACGGCCAGCCGATCGCCTGCCCGTGCTTCGAGACCGGCGAGAAATGGCGCTACGTCTGGACCCGCGATGTCTCCTATGCGGCCGACCTGGCGCTGGCGCGGGTGTCGCCCGGGCGCACGCGTGCTTCGTTGCGCTTCAAGCTCTCCGGTGTGCGCGCTCCGGCCGCCGCCGATGGCTTCTTCGTCGCCCAGGACACCGGCTCCGGCGGCAGCTGGCCGATCAGCAGCGACCGCGTGGTCTGGTTCCTGGCGGCACGCCATCTCATCAATGGCGCCGATGCCGACGCCACACGCTTCGCCGACGAGACCTGGCGCGCGCTGACCGGCACGCTGGCGCAGGACCGCCAGTTCGTCTTCGACGCGTCCGTGGGCCTGTACCGTGGCGAGACCTCGTTCCTCGACTGGCGCGAACAGTCCTACCCGCACTGGACCGCGGACGATGTCGGCTTCATCGCGCAATCGTTCGCGCTGTCGACCAACGTGCTGCAGTACCAGGCGCTGCGACTGGGCGAGCAGATGGCCAGGCAGCGCGGCGATGCGCGCGCGGCCACATACGCCACCCAGGCCCAGGCGCTCGCCAGGGCCATCGACCGCGCGTTCTGGCGCGAGGATCGCGGCCTGTACATGAGCTACATCGGCACCGCCGAACATCGCGTGCCGTTCGAGGCCTATGACCTGCTCGGCCTGGCGCTGGTGATCGAAAGCGGCATCGCGCCGCCAGAACGCGCACGCCGCGCGCTGTCGCGTTACCCGGCGCTGGAGACCGGCAGCCCGGTCATCTGGCCGCAACAGCCCGACACCGCGATCTACCATAACCGCGCGATCTGGCCGTTCGTGAGCGCCTACGCGCTGCGCGCCGCGCGCACGGTGGGGCATGCGCCGCGCATCGCCCACGAGATCCGCTCGCTGATGCGCGGTGCCGCGCTGGCCGGTTCCAACATGGAGAACTACGAACTGGTCACGCAGGCCGTGCACGTCGACGACGGCGCGCTCAGCGGGCCGGTGGTCAATTCGCCGCGGCAGCTATGGTCGGTCGCGGCGTACCTGGACATGGTGATCGAAGGCGTGTTCGGGGTCGGCGAGGACGGCAGCGTCAAGCCGATGCTGCCGGTCGAACTGGTGCCGATGCTGTTCGGTGGACAGGACCGGATCTCGCTGCAGTTGCCCGGGCGGAAGGTGACCTTGCGGCGCCCGCACGCGATCGATGGCGACCTGCTGGTCGCGGGTGCATCGCATGCGGACGGCGCGGACACCGTGGTCGACCTCATCGCCACCCGCAGCGCACCGGCAACGCTGGCAACAGACGCGGCGGTCACGGCGCCGGCGTCGCCCGGGGCTCCCGAACTGCGCGAAGTCGGCAGGCAATGGCAGGTGGCGCTGGCCGCAGGTACCCGGCTGTATGTCGATGGCAAGCGCAGCGCCGATGCAGGCGCGGCGGCGACCACCGCCACCCTGGCCGCGCAACCCTTCCAGCAGTGCCTGAGCCTGGCCCGTGTCGGCGCCGATGGCCTGGAGTCGCTGCAAGGCCCGACCCGCTGCGTCGGTGCGCAGACCGAAGTCGCGGGCGAATGGCCGCGGCGCTGGACCGCGCCGGCCGATGGCCGCTTCTCGGTCCGCCTGGACTTCCTCAACAACCACGGCCCGATCAATACCGGTATTACCGCCGCGGTGAAGACGCTGCTGGTGGATTGCGCCGGGCAGGCGCCGCAGACCGGCACGCTGGTCATGCCGCATGGCCAGGCACGGCAGCGCTCGAGCGCGGTGGTGTTCAGTGCGAAAGCCGGGGCGGCGTGCCGCTTCGAACTGCGCGATGGCTTCAACATGAGCTATCTGAGCCATTTCGCCCATTACACCGGGGGAACTGGCGGGGCATCGGGGGCGTTGAACTCGGCCGAGCTGGGCGCGCTGTACCTGACCCCACTCCTGCCGACCGGACACCCCGTCATCCCCGCGCAGGCGGGGACCCAGTGACTTCCGCCACGCCGGAAGTCAAAGTCGAAGTCCCTGGGTTCCCGCCTTCGCGGGAATGACGGGTTTCCATCTCAAGGGGATCGGGACGCAATGACCACCAAACCGCAGCTGTCGTTCTGGCAGATCTGGAACATGTGCTTCGGGTTCCTCGGCATCCAGTTCGGATTCGCCCTGCAGAACGCCAATGTCAGCCGCATCTTCCAGACCCTCGGCGCGAGCGTCGACGAAATTCCGGCGCTGTGGATCGCCGCGCCGCTGACCGGGCTGATCGTGCAGCCGATCGTCGGTTACCTCAGCGACCGCACCTGGACCGGGCTGGGGCGGCGCCGGCCGTACTTCCTCGTTGGCGCGGTGCTGGCCACGCTGGCGCTGTGCGCGATGCCGAACTCGCCGACGCTGTGGATCGCCGCCGGCCTGCTGTGGGTGCTCGACGCCTCGATCAACGTTTCGATGGAGCCCTTCCGCGCCTTCGTTGGCGACCAGCTGCCGACCTCGCAGCGCGCCAGCGGCTTCGCCATGCAGAGTTTCTTCATCGGCATCGGCTCGGTGATCGCCAGCCTGCTGCCGTGGTTCCTTGCCCAGGTCGGCGTCGGCAACACCGCAGGGCCCGGTGAGGTGCCCGACACCGTGCGCTACGCGTTCTACTTCGGCGGTGCTGTGCTGATGCTCTCGGTCGGCTGGACCATCCTGCGCACCCGCGAGTACCCGCCGGAGGTGCTGCGCGCGCACGACACGCTGCAGCGCGCGCCGCGGCGCACGCTCGACCACGCCCGCGCACGTCGCAATGGCCTGCTCTGGCTGGTGCTCGGTGCGGCCAGCGCCTACGTGGTGCTGCACTACGCGCTCGACCGCCAGCTGTATGTACTGGCCGGACTCGCTGCCGGCTACGGACTGGCGCTGCTGGTGGTGACGCTGATGCCGCGCGACAGCGCCTTCGCCCACATCATCGGCGACATGCACGACATGCCGGCGGAAATGCGCCGGCTCGCGGTCGTCCAGTTCTTCTCCTGGTTCGCGCTGTTCGGCATGTGGATCTACACCACCGGCGCGGTGACCGGCGTCCATTACGGCACCAGCGACACCGGCTCGGCGCTGTACAACGAAGGCGCCAACTGGGTCGGCGTGCTGTTCGCGGCCTACAACGGCTTCGCCGCACTGGCGGCGATCGTGATCCCGTGGATGGTGCGCCGCATCGGCCTGCGCATGAGCCATCTGATCAACGTATGGCTCGGAGGCCTGGGTCTGATCTCGTTCCTGTTCATCCGCGACCCGCACTGGCTGCTGCTGTCGATGGTCGGTGTCGGCTTCGCCTGGGCCTCGATCCTGTCGCTGCCGTACGCACTGCTGGCCGACAGCGTGCCGGCGGAGAAGATGGGCGTGTTCATGGGCATCTTCAACTTCTTCATCGTGATCCCGCAGCTGGTCGCGGCGAGCCTGCTCGGCTTCCTGCTCAAGACCTTCTTCGGCGGCCAGCCGATCCAGGCGCTGACCATAGGCGCGGTCAGCCTGTTCGTCGCCGGATTGTGCGTGCTACGCGTGCAGGATCCCCGCACGGCCACGCTTGCCGCCAGCCATTGAGACGATTGCCCATGCCGAATCCGAAGTTCCGACCGCTTGCCGCCGTTCTGTTGGCCGCCCTCTCCGCGCAGGCCGCTGCGGCCGATGCGGCACCGGACTACTACGGCACGCTTGAACCGTTCGCCAGCGAGTCGGTGTACTTCGTCGTTACCGACCGCTTCGTCAATGGCGACACCTGCAACGACCACCGTGACCAGGGCGGGCCGGATCCGGCGACGCGCAGCTTCGACCGGCCGATCCCCGGCCCGGACGGCGAGAGCGACAACATCGGCTACCTCGGCGGCGACTTCAAAGGCGTGCTGGACAACGTCGGCTACATCCGCGACATGGGCTTCACCGCGGTATGGATCACGCCAATAGTGGACCAGCCCGATGCGGCGTTCACCGGCGGCAAGCCGGTCAGCTGGGGCAGCTTCTGGACCGACCAGGGCAAGACCGGCTACCACGGCTACTGGGGCGTCAACTTCTACAAGCTCGACGAACACCTGCCCAGCCCGGGCCTGGATTTCGCCGGCTTCACCCAGGCGATGCACGGCCAGCAGATGAAGGTGGTGCTCGACATCGTCGGCAACCACGCCTCGCCGGCGTTCTCGATGCCGAAGAGCCAGCCGGAGTTCGGCAAGGTCTACGATCGCGACGGCAAGCTGCTCGCCGATCACCAGAACCTGCCGCCTGACCAGCTCGATCCCGCGCACAACCCGCTGCACGCCTTCTTCCGCGCACCGGCGGAGATCGCCGAGCTGGCCAGCTTCAACGACGGCAACCCGGCCGTGCTCGACTACCTGTCCGGCGCCTACCTGCAGTGGCTGGGACAGGGCGCCGACGCGCTGCGCATCGACACCATCGGCTGGATGCCGCACACCTTCTGGAAACAGTTCGCCGATCGCATGCGCGCGCAGCGGCCGGGGCTTTTCATGTTCGGCGAGAACTTCGAGTACGACCCGGCCAAGATCGCACCGCACACCTGGGCGAAGAACGGCTCGATCAGCGTGCTCGATTTCCCGCTCAAGGAGCGCATGGCGCAGGTGTTCGGCCGCGGCGACAAACCGCACGGCTTCGAGAACCTGCAGCCGCGCCTGTACCTGCAAGGCGGCCCATACGCGAACCCGTACGAGCTGATGACGTTCTACGACAACCACGACATGCCGCGCCTGGACGCCAGCGACAACGGCTTCATCGATGCGCACAACTGGTTGTTCACCGCGCGAGGCATCCCGGTGGTCTATTACGGCTCGGAAGTGGGCTTCATGCGTGGCCGCGCCGAGCATGCCGGCAATCGCAACTATTTCGGCCAGGAGCGGGTCGACGCCGCGGTTGGCAACCCGATCCGCGAGAACCTCAAGCGCATCGCCACGGTACGCGCCGCTTCACCGGCGTTGCAGCGTGGCGTGCAGCTGGACGTGCTGCTCCTGGGCGACCGCGCGGCGTTCTATCGCGTCTACCAGCACGAGGGCGTTGCGCAGATCGCGCTGGTGCTGCTCAACAAGGGCGATGCGCCGGCGCAGTTCGAAGTGAAGCGCTGGTTGCAGCCGGGGCAGTGGAAAGCGGCCATCGGCGGTGGCCAGGTCGGCGTTGCCGAAGGCAAGTCGCTGGCGGCGACGGTGCCGGCGCATGGGGTCGAGGTGTACCTGCTGGATGCGCCGGTGGTTCGCGCAGACCTGGCGCGCGCGCTGGATGCGGCAATGCGGACGAAGCGCCCGCAGTGAAACGGCACCCGTTCGCCGCCACCCGTTCGCCACCACCCGTTCGCCGGCACCGTTCGCCACCACCGTTCGCCACCACCGTTCGCCACCACCGTTCGCCACCACCGTTCGCCCTGAGCGTAGGTGCGAAGCGCCGAAGTCGAAGGGTGGCAAGCCCATCCTTCGACTTCGGCCTTCCAGGCCTACGCTCAGGACGAACGGGGCGATGAGTTCGTCGGACGAACGGGGCGATGAATTCGTCGGACGGACGAGGCGATGAGTTCGTCGGACGAACGGGGCGATGAGTTCGTCGGAAGAACGGTGGCCCCAGTTCGAGCGGGCTACGCCCCGCTCGACTTGCGCACCACCAGCGAAGCCGGCAGCGTGATGCTCTGCGTCGCCTCGCCGTGGACCTGGCGCATCAGCGTTTCCACCAGCAGTTCGCCGGCGCGCTTGGTGTCCTGGAACACGGTGGTCAGCGGCGGCGTGGCGAAGCGCGCCATCGGGATGTCGTCGAAACCGACCACGGCGACGTCCTCGGGCACGCGCAGGCCGGCATCGGCCAGCGCGCGCATGGCGCCGATGGCGATCAGGTCGCTGGCGGCGAACACCGCATCGAACGCGCCGCCGCGCTCGAGCAGTTCGGCGGCGGCGTTGTAGCCGTCCTCTTCGGAGCTTTCCGCATCGACCTGGAGGATCGCCTCCATCGCCGCGCCGACTTCGCGCAGGGCGGCGTCGCAGCCGCGGAAGCGGTCGAAGAACTCGGGGCAATGACTGGACGCGCCGCCGAGGAAGGCGATGCGCCGTCGGCCCAGGCCGACCAGATGCTCACCCGCCAGGCGGCCACCGTTGAAGTTGTCGCAGCCGATCGACTGGCCCGGCTGGTCCGGCAGCACCGCGCCCCAGCGGACGAAGCGCGTGCCTTGCTCGACCAGCTTCTCGAGCTTGCCCTGGTAGGCCAGGTAATCGCCGTAGCCGAGCAGGATCAGGCCGTCGGCCTTCATGCTGTCCTCGTAGTCGGCGTGCCAGTCGTCCGACAGCTGCTGGAACGAGATCAGCAGGTCCTGGCCCTCGCGCGCGCAGGCGCGGGTGATCGAGCCGACCATCGACAGGAAGAACGGGTTGATGTGCGACTCGTCCGGGGTCGGGTCCTCGAACAGCAGCAGGGCCAGCGTGCCCGAGCGCTGCGTGCGCAGGCTGGAGGCGTGGCGGTCGACCTTGTAGTTGAGTTCGCGGACCGCGTCCTCGACCCGGCGCCGGGTCTCGGCATTGACCAGCGGGCTGCCCCGCAACACCCGCGACACCGTTGCCTGCGAGACGCCGGCGCGGTGGGCGATGTCCAGCGAGGTGGTTTTGGTCTTCTTGCTGCGACCGATGAACTGCAATTGCGACATCCAGGCAGTGTAGGGAGCGTTGTCCCACAAGGCATGCCGCAGCGCCGCATCGCCGGATGCGGGTCGGACTGGCTCAAGCCCCTCCCGCAGGGACCCGGGTTTTGGCCAACAGGCAATCTCAAATGACGACCTACAGCATTCCAGGGCCGCCATTGTTCCAAACGCGCCCCCCGCTACACTGCGCAAGGCTTGCTATGAGCGGGTACGTCCCCACCATGCAGGTCAGGTCGATGCTTTCACGCCGCTCATTGCGACAATGCATCGCCGTTCCGCGCCTTGGCCACATCGCGCGAGCAGGGCATCGGCCCTGCAGATGGAGTTCCCCCCCCGCGAGGTGCACGTGTCCGGTCCCAGTCTTGTCAAGGAAGTAGCCATTGAGCGCCGGGCCGACCTGGTCGAGTTCCTCAGCTCCGGCGCGCGCCCGCGCGCGGACTGGAAGATCGGCACCGAGCACGAGAAGTTCGGTTTCCGCAACGATGACCTGCGCCCGCCCACCTTCGACGGCGAACGCGGCATCGAGGCGCTGCTCAAGGGCCTGACCCGTTTTGGCTGGCAGCCGGTCGAGGAGCATCTGCTCGACCAGCCGGGCCGCGTCATCGCGCTCACCCGCGACCAGGCCTCGGTGTCGCTGGAGCCTGCCGGCCAGCTCGAGCTGTCCGGCGCACCGCTGGAGAACCTGCATCAGACCTGCAGCGAGACCTCCAGCCATCTCAAGGAAGTGCGCGCGATCGCCGAGCCGATGGGCCTGGGCTTCCTCGGCATGGGCTTCCAGCCCAAGTGGCGCCGCGACGAGATGCCGTGGATGCCCAAGGGCCGCTACAAGATCATGCGCGAGTACATGCCCAAGGTCGGCTCGCTCGGCCTGGACATGATGACGCGCACCTCCACGGTGCAGGTCAACCTCGATGTCGGCTCGGAAGCCGACATGGTGAAGAAGTTCCGCGTGTCGCTGGCGCTGCAGTCGATCGCGACCGCGCTGTTCGCCGACTCGCCGTTCACCGAGGGCAAGCCCAACGGCTACCTCAGCTACCGTTCGCACATCTGGACCGACACCGACGCCGGTCGCACCGGCCTGCTCGATTTCGTCTTCGAGGACGGCTTCGGCTACGAGCGCTACACCGATTACCTGCTCGACGTGCCCATGTACTTCGTCTACCGCGACGGTCAGTACATCGACGCGTCGGGCCAGTCGTTCCGCGATTTCCTCGACGGCAAGCTGCCGGCCTACCCGGGGCATCGACCGTTGCTGCGCGACTGGGCCGACCACAGCACCACCGCCTTCCCGGAAGTGCGGCTGAAGAAGTACCTGGAGATGCGCGGCGCCGACTCCGGTCCGTGGAACCGCATCTGCGCGCTGCCGGCGTTCTGGGTCGGCCTGCTCTATGACGATGTCGCGCTCGACGCCGCCTGGGACCTGGTCAAGGATTTCAGCCTGGACGAGCGCCACGCCCTGCGCGACGGCGTGCCGCGGCAGGCGCTGAAGCTGCCGTTCCGCGGCGGCACCGTGCTCGATCTGGCCCGCAAGGCGCTGGAGATCTCCGCCCACGGCCTGGCCCGCCGCGCGCGCCACAACCACAACGGCGCGGACGAATCGATCTACCTGGCGCCGATGATGGAGTTCGCCGAGGCCGGCATCACCCCGGCCGAGCGCAAGCTCGAGCTGTTCCATGGCTCATGGGGCGGCAGCGTCGACCCGGTGTTCACCGAGTTTGCCTACTGATCAGAAGCGCGACGCCACCAGCTTCACGTCCGCCCACTCCCATGCCGCTGCCTGTCGCCGCTCGGTCTCGCTCGCGTCCTGCTTGAGCTTCTTCTGCGCCTGCGCCAGGCCGTAGAGCGACCAGCCGTTCTCGGGGAATTTCTTCAGGTCTTCCTGGTACACCGCCACCGCATCCTTGGCGCGGCCGGCATCGATCAGCGCCGCGCCCAGGTACGGACGCACCGGCAGCGGCCAGTCCGGCGGTTCGTTGTAGTTGAGCTTGTCCTCGGCGGCGACGGCTTCGCCCAGGGCGGCCAGGCCCGGCTTGCGCTCGCGCTGTGCCAGCGCGATCTCGCCGCGCAGCATCGGCTCGGCGACAGCGAGCACCTTGTCGGCGCTGTTCATGCCGAACAGCCCGACCTTCGCCAACCCGGGATCGGCGGCGATCGCCTGCAGCGCGCGAAGTTCCCTGCGCGCGGCGGCCGGCTTGTCGGTGCGAACCAGCGCCATGCCGCGGGCGAAATGCCAGACTCCGCGCGGGAACGGCAGGGCGGCCGGCGCTTCCTTCGTCGCCAGGATCGCCTCCCATTCGCCAAAGCGCACCTGCGCGAACAGCGGCGTGACCAGGAACTGCTGCATGAAGCTCATCGCTTCCATCTGCTGCGGATCGACCCGCTGCGCCGTCTGCTCGGCCGCCTGCAAGGTCAGCGTGCGCGAACCCTGGAGGGCGGCCGACATCGCCGCGAAGTGCCAGTTGTGCGGGACGTAGCCGAGCGGATAGGCGCCGTTGCTGCCACGGCACACCGCAAGGAATTCCTTGTCGGCGGTGCTCGCGGCGAAGTTGCTCAGGGTGGCGTCGTGGTAACGGCCGACGCGGATGTAGATGTGCGCCGGCATGTGCACCAGGTGGCCGGAGCCGGGCGCCAGTGACGCGAGCTTGTCGGCATGGGGTTCGGCCCGGCTGGGATCGTTCGAAGCCTCGACCGCATGGATGTAGTAGTGCGCCGCGCCGATGTGGTTCGGGTTGCGCTTGAGCACCTTCTCCAGCATCGCCACCATCGTCCCTGTCTGCAGGCCTGGCTGGCCATCGGCGTTCCAGTACGCCCACGGTGAGAGGTCCATCAGCGATTCGGCATACAGCGTGGCGATGTCGTCGTCGTCGGGGAACTGCTTGGCCGCCTCGCCCATCGCCTTTGCGTAGGCTTCGTCCAGGGCCTTGCGGTCATCGGGCGCGGGCGAGGTGTAGCGCTGGGTCAGGGCCGCGATCAGTGCGCGGTCGGCGGGTCTGGCGCCCTTGGCGAGATCCTGGGCGCGGGTGGCGAGCAGCGTCGCGTCGGCCGCCAGTTCCGGCGGCATCGGCAGGTTGATGTTGGGACCGAGCACCAGCGCCTGGCCCCACACGCACATCGCACACTTGGGGTCGAGGCGTTCGGCCTGCGCGAACGATCGGCCGGCGGCTTCGTGGTTGAAGCCGTAAGCCAGCCGCAGGCCCTGGTCGAAGTAGCGCTGCGCTTCGGGCACGCGGGTGCCGATGTCGCGGTGCAGTTCGCCGAAGGTTTCGAACAACGGCGGCGCCGCCGCGGCCTTCTCGTCGCGGGTGGTCGGAACTTCGCAGGAGATCAGGGCGAAGCAGCTCAGCAACAGGACGAGCGGTCGAGTCATGGCGGTCGCGCGGGAAAGGGGCCAAAGGCATTGAACGTCATCCACCACCGGGGGAGGTCGCCGGGCCCGTGAACAGGCCGGGGGCGGCCACCTGCATCCGTTGCGGCTGAAACCGTCGCCGTTAATTGTTGCAGTGCGGTAGGCTCGGCGGATGACCATGAGCCGCGCCACCGTGTCCGCCTCCGAGTCCGCTGCGGAGCCCGCCGAAGAACCCCTGCGCGTCGTCGAGTTCGCGCCCAACGATGCCCTGCTGCGCGAGGACGTCAAAACCGTCGGCGCCCTGGTCGGCGAAATCCTCGCCGAGCAGCGCGGCCCGCAGTTTCTGGCCGAGGTCGAGCGGTTGCGTCGCGCCGCGATCCGGCGCCGCGAAAGCCAGGCGCCGGTGGCCGAACTGGCGCAGGCGCTGGCCGGCACCGAGCTCGAACACGCCGGCGACCTGGTCCGCGCCTTCGCCACCTACTTCCAGGCCGTCAACGTCGCCGAGCGCGTGCACCGCATCCGTCGCCGTCGCGACTACGAGCGCCGCGGCGCCAGCGCCCAGCCGGGCAGCCTGCGCGAGGTCCTGGCCTCGCTTGCCGCGCAGGGCGTGAGCCTGGACGAAGTGGTCGCGCTGCTGTCGCGCCTGCGCATCGAGCCGGTGTTCACCGCGCACCCGACCGAAGCGGTGCGGCGCGCGCTGCTGGAGAAGGAACGGCAGATCGTCACCTGCCTGATTGACGACATCGACCGCAGCCGCACGCCCTACGAACACCGCTCCGACCTGGAGCGCATGCGCCTGGCGCTGACGGCCGGCTGGCAGACCGCCGAAGCCTCGCCGGTGAAGCCGAGCGTGGCCGACGAATTCGAGCACGTCGGTTTCTACTTGTCGGAAGTGCTGTACCGCGTGCTGCCGGTGTTCTACGAAGTGTTCGAGGACGCACTGCGCGAGGCCTATGGCGAAGCGACGCCGGCACCGGACGTGATCGGCTTCGGCACCTGGGTCGGTGGCGACATGGACGGCAACCCGAACGTGGGCGCCGACACCATCGCCGCCAGCCTGGCCGGGCAGCGCAAGCTCGTGCTGGGCGCGTACCGCCAGGAAGTGGCCGCGCTCGGCGAACTGCTGAGCCAGTCGCTGGGCCGCGTCAGCGTCGCCGACGAGGTGATGGCGCGCATCGAGGAATACCGCTACCTGCTGCCCAAGGCCGCTGCAGCCTTGCGTCCGCGCCATGCCGACATGCCTTATCGCAATCTGCTGGCGCTGATCGGCGCGCGCCTGCGCGCCACCGCCGAGGACCACGTCCACGGTTACCCGGACGCGGCTGCATTCCTCGCCGACATCGTGACGATCGAGCGCAGCCTGGCCGCGCATCAGGGCGAGCATGCCGGCGGCTTCGCCGTGCGCCGCCTGCGCCGCCGCGTGGAGTGCTTCGGTTTCCATCTGGCCAGCCTCGACCTGCGCCAGGACTCGGCCACTCATGATGCCGCGCTGGCCGAACTGCTCGGCGATTCGTCCTGGGAATCGCGCAGCCGCGAGCAGCGCGCCGAGCGCCTGCATGCACTGCTCGACGGCACTGCGCCGGCGCCGACGCTCGGCAATGGCCACGCGAGGTCGACACTGGATGTGTTCCGCGCGGTGGCGCGGCTGCGCCCGCGCTACGGCCCGCGCGCGTTTGGCCCGTACATCGTCAGCATGAGCCGCAGCGCCGCGGATGCGCTGGCGGTGCTGGCGCTGGCGCGGATCGCTGGCTGTGTCGATGGCAATGGCCGCGTGCCGCTCGATGTCGCGCCGCTGTTCGAAACCGTCGACGATCTCGATGCCGCCGCCGACACCCTGCGCGCGTTGTTTGCCGACCCGGTCTATCGCCGCCACCTGGCCGCGCGCGGCGATCGCCAGGTGGTGATGCTCGGCTACTCCGACAGCGCCAAGGACGGCGGCATGCTGGCCTCGCGCTGGGCGCTGCAGCGCACCCAGATCGCGTTGACCGCGCTGGCGCAGGAAAGTGGCGTGCGCATCGCCTTCTTCCATGGCCGCGGCGGTTCGATCAGCCGCGGTGGCGGCAAGACCGAGCGCGCGGTCATCGCCGCGCCGCGCGGCTCGGTCGACGGCTACCTGCGCCTGACCGAGCAGGGCGAAGTGATCCACCGCAAGTACGGCATCCGCGCGATCGCCCTGCGCAATCTCGAACAGGCCGCTGGCGCGGTGCTGCGCGCGACCCTGCGCCCGCGCCCGCCGGAACCACGCGAAGCCACCTGGCGCGCGATCACCAACGAGTTGTCGGCCAACGCACGCAGCCATTACCGCGCGCTGGTGCACGAGCATCCGGACTTCCCGGCCTACTTCCGCGCCGCAACGCCCATCGACGTGATCGAACGCCTGCGCATCGGCTCGCGGCCGGCCAAGCGCGCCGGCGACGGCGACGTGTCGTCGTTGCGGGCGATCCCGTGGGTGTTCGCGTGGTCGCAGAACCGCGCCGGCCTGACCGCCTGGTATGGCGTGGGCAGCGCGTTGACGCATGCGCTGGAGACACACGGCCGCGAGACGCTGGCGGAGATGGCGCGCGACTGGCCGTTCTTCGGCACGCTGGTCGACGACCTGGAGATGATGCTGGCCAAGTCGGACCCGGCGATCTTCGAGCAGTACTCGCTGCTCGCCGGCGAATTGCACGAACGCTTCCATCCCGGCATCGCCGCCGAGTTCGAACGCACCCGCGCCGCGGTGCTGGCGATCAAGGGCAGCGACGAACTGCTCGCCGGCGACTATCGCCTGCGCCAGTCGATCCGCCTGCGCAACCCGTACGTGGACCCGATCAGCCTGCTGCAGGTCGACCTGCTGACCCGCTGGCGCGCCGCCGGCCGGCCGGACGACGAACTGCTGCAGGCGCTGGTGGCGACGGTCAACGGCATCTCGGCCGGCATCCAGAACACCGGGTGAGCGCCGGCAAGAGGCAATCGCCAGCCAGGGAAACACCAGCTTTACGCGCGAGGCCTAGAATCATCGGTTGCTCCCGCACCGGATCCGCCTCCCATGAAAAGCCGTGCCGCCGTCGCCTTCGCCCCGGGCCAGCCGTTGCAGATCGTCGAGATCGACGTCGCCCCGCCCAGGGCCGGCGAAGTGCTGGTGAAAATCACCCACACCGGTGTCTGCCACACCGATGCGTTCACCCTCAGCGGCGACGACCCGGAAGGCATCTTCCCAAGCGTGCTCGGCCACGAGGGCGGGGGCATCGTCGTCGAGGTCGGTGAAGGCGTCACCAGCGTCAAGCCTGGCGATCACGTCATCCCGCTGTACACGGCCGAATGCCGCAAGTGCAAGTTCTGCCTCTCG
Organism: Lysobacter sp. 05T417; assembly: GCF_056396405.1. Lineage (NCBI taxonomy): Bacteria > Pseudomonadati > Pseudomonadota > Gammaproteobacteria > Lysobacterales > Lysobacteraceae > Lysobacter > Lysobacter sp. 05T417. Next base: position 80,081 of record NZ_JBFTLK010000004.1, read on the forward strand.
GGCAAGACCAACCTGTGCCAGGCCGTGCGCGCCACCCAGGGCAAGGGCCTGATGCCGGACGGCACCACGCGCTTCTCCTACAACGGCCAACCGATTTACCACTACATGGGCACCAGCACCTTCAGCGAGTACACGGTCGTGGCGGAAGTCTCGCTGGCCGTGGTCAACCCGCAGGCGCCGCTGGAGAAGGTCTGCCTGCTCGGCTGCGGCGTCACCACCGGCATTGGCGCCGTGCACAACACCGCCAAGGTCAAGGAAGGCGACAGCGTCGCCGTGTTCGGCCTGGGCGGCATCGGCCTGGCGGTGATCCAGGGCGCGAAGCAGGCCAGGGCCGGCCGCATCGTCGCGGTGGACACCAACCCCGGCAAGTTCGAGCTGGCGCGCAGCATGGGCGCGACCGACTGCATCAACCCGAAGGACCACGACAAGCCGATCCAGGACGTCATCGTCGAACTCACCGATGGCGGCGTCGACTTCAGCTTCGAATGCATCGGCAATGTCGATGTCATGCGCGCGGCGCTGGAGTGCTGCCACAAGGGTTGGGGCGAGAGCGTCATCATCGGCGTCGCCGGCGCTGGCCAGGAAATCCGCACGCGCCCGTTCCAGCTGGTCACTGGACGCGTCTGGCGCGGCACCGCCTTCGGCGGCGTCAAGGGCCGCACGCAGCTGCCGGGCATGGTCGAGCAGGCGATGAAGGGCGAGATCGACCTCGATCCTTTCATCACGCACACCATGCCGCTGGAGCAGATCAACGAGGCCTTCGACCTGATGCACGAAGGCAAGTCGATCCGGACGGTGATCCACTTCTGAAGGAGCCACCAGGGGAACGCACACGCGTCGATGCGAACCTGCGGCGCAATGATCGGAGGTGAACGATGAACAGTGCAGTCTCCATCCATCCTGCCGTCGACCAGGGCGTGCGCCCGGGTGGCGCGGCCGACTTTGCCGGCGGCACGCTGCAATGCAGGTGCGCCGACAAACCCGTCAAGGTCCGTGTCGGCGCACAGACCGCGCACAACCATGTCTGATGGATGCGATGTCCGCGCACGCGGCGAAGAAATCCGGCGTGCTCAAGGCCTGAACCCGAAAGGAGAATGATGGAACGGATCGAACGGCATGCCTGCTTCGGCGGGCAGCAGGAAGTGTGGAAGCACTCATCGAACACGCTGGGCTGCGAGATGCGGTTTGGCGTCTACCTGCCGCCACAGGCCACGCAGCGCCGGTTGCCGGTGCTGTACTGGCTCAGTGGCCTGACCTGCAGCGAACAGAACTTCATCACCAAGGCCGGCGCGCAGCGGTACGCGGCCGAGCATGGGGTGATCCTGGTCGCACCCGACACCAGCCCGCGCGGTCCCGGCATCGCGGACGCCGACGGTTATGACCTCGGCCAGGGCGCCGGCTTCTATGTCGACGCGACGCAGGCGCCGTGGGCCTCGCACTACCGGATGCACGCGTACGTCAGCAACGAACTCCCGGCGTTGGTGGAGGCGAATTTCCGCGCCAGCGATGCGCGCGCGATCAGCGGCCATTCGATGGGCGGTCACGGTGCGATCGTGACCGCGTTGCGCAATCCGGGGCGCTACCGCAGCGTTTCGGCCTTCTCGCCGATCGTCGCGCCGAGCCAGGTGCCGTGGGGCCAGAAGGCATTCTCGGCGTACCTGGGCGACGACCGCGAGGCATGGAAGGCCTGGGATGCAAGCGAACTGGTGGCGACCGCAGTCGAGCGCCTGCCACTGCTGATCGACCAGGGCGAAGCCGACGAGTTCCTGGTGACGCAACTGCGGCCCCTGCTGCTGCAGGACGCGTGCGAAGCAGTGGGGCATCCGCTGGAAGTGCGCCTGCGCCCGGGCTACGACCACAGCTACTACTACATCGCCACGTTCATCGGCGAGCACATCGCCCATCACGCGCGCGCGCTGGGCGGCTAGCGCGTGGCAGTCATCAACAAGCCGGCGCAGGGGTAGCGTCGGTAGCGATGGTGGGTTCCAAGCCCGCTGTGACTTCGTCAGGCCAGCAGGAAATCCGCATACGCGAAGCGCTCATCGCGCAGCACCTTCTCGCCGGGCTGCAGCGCGACGGGCCGGCGCAGCATCGGACCGGCGTGCACCAGGGTGTGGAACTCGCCGTTCTCGCCGCACGGATCGCACGATGGCGGCAGCGCGGCGAGCAGGGCGCGGTCGAATGCACGCCCGCTGAACTCGCCCGCCAGCTGCTGCGTGTCGACGCAGCACAGCCGCGCCTGCAGGCCGGCGTCGATCATCTCGCGCGCCAGCGCCGTGGTATCGGCGCCAAAAAGCGGCGTGTCGATGCGCCAGCCAAGGCGCGCGCAGGAGGCTTCGCGCCAGGCGCGGACGTCGGCCAGGTAGAGGTCGCCGAAGGCGATGCAGTCCAGGTCCGGCCAGCGCTCGCGCGCTTGCTCCAGTGCCAGCGCGAAGGCGGCCTCGTAGCTGTCGTTGTCGCATTGCGGCGGGATCACCGCTTCGATCAGCGGCAGTCCCACCGAGTCGGCCTGCGCATGCAGGATGTCGCGACGGATGCCGTGCATGGCGACGCGTTCGTAGCCGCTGGTGACGGTGGTCAGCAGCGCAACCACGTCGACATCGTCGCGCCGGCGCAGGGTATGCAGCGTCCAGGCCGCGTCCTTGCCGCCGCTCCACGACAGCAACCGCTGGTTCATGCCGAGGTCACGTCCCGCAGCTCCCAGCCACCGCCGGCGAGCAGGCGCAGGCGGTGTTTGAGCACCGTGCCGGAAATGGTCGAGGTGACGACCAGGTCGATGTGCAGGTCATCCTGCTCGCCATGCACGGAGGCGGACGGGTCGGTCGCGCCAAGCGACGGATCGACCGCATCGGGATCTTCCTGGCGCGCCTTCCAGCGTTCGAACAGCGCGTTGTCGCGCAATGCGGCCTGCAGTTGCTCGGCGAAACCCTCGGCACTTACCGCGCTGAAGGAAAACGCGGCATCGTTGCCGCGCGCGCGGGTCGCATCGGGAAGGCGGATGTAGAAACGGGTAGCCATGCACGATTCCGGTGTGGGGTCGCCACTACATTACTCCGCCACCGTGACGGCGATGATCAGCCGTGGAACTTCTGCCCCTCGGCGGCGAAGCCGACCACCACCGCGCCCTTGCCCACGTTGACCATGCCGGTCAGGCTCATCACCGATTCGAACAGCTCGATGTTGTTGCTCTCGCAGGCGTTGCGCAGGCGCTCGTATCCGGGCAGCTTGCGCATCTCGTCCAGCTCTCCGCCGTAGCTCAGGCACATCGTCGGGGTCAGCAGCTCGCCGGCGTCGACGCGTTGCGCTGCGTGATCGAACAGCTTCTCCACCGCCGGCTCGAAACCCTTGATCTTGGCCACCGGCGCAGTCTCGCCGCGGTTGCAGTGCAGTACCGGCTTGATGTCGAGCGCACTGCCGAGCGCGGCGCTGATGAAGCTGACGCTGCGGTCGCCCTTGCTGCGTGCGCGGTTGCGCAGGTAGTACAGGTCAGGCGGCACCATGTAGCCCTGGGTATGCAGGGCAAGGTGCTCCAGGCGCGCGCGGATCTTCGGCGCACCTTCACCGGCTTCGCGCAGGCGCACCGCCTCGACCGCGCCGATGCCCTGCGCCGCGAACAGGTTCTGGCTGTCGACCACGCGCAGCGCGAACGGGGTGTTGTTGCCGGCGGCCGAGCGTGCGGCCTTGTAGTCGCTGAGGATCGCGAAGCTGGCCTGCTGGGCGTTGTCGAAGATCGGGCTGCGCGTCTTGGTGATCGTCATGCAGAAGACGTAGTCGTAATCGATCACCAGGCGGCTCAGGAACAGGTCCTGGATCTGCTGCACCGTGTACGGCGTGGTCTGTGCTTCGTGGCCGCGCTCGGCGACGTGGGCATGCAGGAACTCGAGTGTCGCCTGTTCGTTGCGTCGGTCGGCGAGCACGGCCTCACCGATGCGCACGGTGATCGGCAGCACGTCTACGTTGTGTTGTTCCAGATACCCCAAAGGCAGATCGCAGGCCGAATCGACCACGAGTCCAATGCGCATGTTCCCCCTCCGACTAGCAGCGCTGACGTCAAATTGTGACGGGCAGCATACCTGCTTCGGCGATTTCGTCTCGCTGCGGGTGCAGCAAAGACTTGCGCGGGGAAATGTGAACGGGCAGGCGTGTCTTGGTGGCCATGCCGGCCTTTCAGCGCCGGCGCTGCAGCCCCACCGGCAATTGCGATACCCGCCGCATCTCGGCGTCGTCCAGCACCGCCGGTTCGCGCAGTGCGGCCAGGGCGAACTCGTGGGCATCGTTGCCCCAGAACAGCTCGCCGTGCACGGCCAGGGTCGGCACACCGTAGACGCCGGCGGCGATCGCCGCGTCGGTGTTGGCGCGCAGCGCGGCCTTGGTCGGCGCCTCATCCAGCGCTTCGGCGGGGACGTTGAGCACGGCCATCAGCGGCACCAGGGCCTCGAGGTTGTCGGCGGCGCGGCCCTGCGCCCACAGCCAGTCGTAGATCGAATCGACCGCTTCGGGCCGGTTGCCCGCGGCGATGCTCAGGCGCAGCGTCGGCAGCGGGTTGAACGGATGCGTCGGCGGAAACCGCAGCGGCACGCCCTGCTGGCGCGCCAGCCACAGCACGTGGCGGTAAGTGAATTCACGCTTGCCCGGGATCTCGGCCGGACCCTTCTGGCCGCAGGCATCGAGCACCGCGGCGAACACGATCGGCACCAGTTGCACCGGCGTGCCCGCTATTTCGAACTCGCGCAGCAACGGCTTGAGCTTCTGCCACTGCAGGTACGAGAACGGCGAGATGAAGTCGAAGTACCAGACCAGCGGAGCCTTATCCATGGCGGGAGTTCTCTCAGTGCCAGGCGCCGAGTATCAGCCCGTACAGGCTGAACTGCGCGATGTGGTAGCCGGCGTCGATCATCCACATCTTCGCGCTGCGCTGGGCGAAGGCGTAGTTGATGCCGAAGCTCATTGCGACGAAGAACAGGCCGACCACGAAGCCGGCGCCGAAGCCGGAGCCGGCGTTGGCGTCCGGGCCGAGGAAGATGGCGAACATCAGCGAAGCCAGCAGGCTGCAGCCGAAGGCGGTGGCGAAGGTCAGCTTGGGGTGCAGCGGGGCGCTGTCGGGGTCGATGCCGGCCTCGCGGCACCAGGCGCGCTTGAACAGCGGGCCGTACCAGATCCCGCCCAGGACGAACGCCGAGACAGCGGCGGCAACCACCGCGAGCAGGTTGAAATCGATGTGCGGCAGGGTCATGGACAGGGCTTCGTGATTACGGACAGGGCCAGCATAAACCGTCCTCCCGCCCGCGGCAGCCCGCTCGCCGGCGAGCGGGGTGCCGGATCCCCGGCAAAAAACCGCCGCGGCGGACGGGCGATCAGCGCCCGTCCGCCTGCGGGTACGCCCGCGGCATCCCGCCGTTCTGCGCCGGCGTGGCCGGACGCAGGTAGCGGTCGCGCAGATCGGTCTGGCGGCTGCGCATCTCGATCGCGCGGCCGTCCATCCAGACCTGCAGCGCCACCGTGCTCACTTCGAGCGGATCGCCGCTCCACAGCACCAGGTCGGCGCGCTTGCCCGGCGCGATGCTGCCCATGCGGTCGGCGACGCCGAACGCTTCGGCCGGCACCTGCGTCAACCCGGCCAGGCCGTCGTCCCAGGCCAGGCCGTTGGCCACTGCATTGCCGGCCAGCTGGCGGATCTTGCGCGCGTTGTGCGAACCGTCGTCGGACTGCGAGAAGCCGACCTTGACGCCGGCCGCGCGCAACCGCGCGGCGTTCTCCATCGTCGCGCCGATCTGGTCGAAGTCGTAGGGCAGGTTGCCGAGCGGGTTGACGAACACCGGCACCTTGGCCGCTGCCAGCTGCGGCGCCATGCGCCAGGCTTCGGCGCCACCGGCGATGGCGATGCGTACGTCGTGGCGGGCGGCCCAGCGCAGCAGCTGGCGGATGTCGGCGGCGCGATCCACCGCGACCACGACACGACCGCCGCCACCGATGTAGCGGGCCAGCGTCGCGCGACCGGCCGGGGTCAGCAGCGCGGCGTTGGAGTCGGCAGGGATGCGCCCGCGCACTTCGTCGATCAGCTGGTCGAGGATCATCCACTGCGCCGCGCGCGAATTGCCGCTCAGGCCGATGGCGTCACCGCCGATGCGCACGAACAGTTCGCGCGGACCGACCGGGTCGGCGCTGCCGTCCAGGCGGATCACGCCGCCCTGGCCGGCGACGATCGAACCGCCACTGCCGGTACCGGCGCCGAGCAGCGTCCAGCCGATGCCTTCGATCCGCGTCACCGGCACCAGCACCGAGTCGGGGTTGTAGGCCAGGGTCACGTCGAACTCGGGCCGCACCGTCATCTGCTTGGTTTCGGCGCCGAGGGTCAGGGTCTCGTCGTTGGTGGCCTTTTCGCCAGACACCTCTTCCAGCCCGATCTCGGTGATGCCGCCGAACAGCGTCGGCGTCAGCGGCCGTCCCTGCGCGTCGATGACCTGCGCGCCCGCCGGCGCGGCCAGTCCGTTCCCGACCGCGCGGATGGTGCCGCCGCTGACCAGTACGTCGGCGTTGTGCAGCGTGCCCTGCGCGGTGGCGGTGTGGACGGTTGCGTTGCGGATCAGCAGCTCCTGGGCGGAGGCGTTGAGCGCTGCGACACCCAGGCCGATCGTCAGCAACGTTTTCCCCGTGATCCCCGCAAGGTAATGGCCCCTCACAGCGCACCTCCCTGCGCCGCGGCGCCCTGTCCAAGCATGAAATCCGACACCGGCTGGCGCTTGCGGTCGTTGCGGTCGAACACGCGCGCACCGTCGATGTAGACCTGCTCGGCATGCGCATACACGCTGAAAGGATTGCCGTTCCAGACGACCACGTCGGCCATCTTGCCCGGCTCCAGCGTGCCGGTCCGTTCGGCGATGCCCAGCGCCTTGGCCGGGTTCTGCGTCAGCCAGCGGATCGCCCGCTCGGGCGCGATGTCGATGCCGGCGAGCTTTGCATGCGCCATCGCCTTGGCCGCTTCCTGGTTGAGTCGCTGGATGCCTTCGTCGGAATCGGAATGGACGATGGCGCAGCTGTTGGCCGGGCGGTCGACGATGGCCAGGTTTTCCTGGATGCCGTCGAAGGCTTCCATCTTGAAGCCCCACCAGTCGGCCCACAGCGCACCGCACACGCCTTCGGCCGCGAGGCGGTCGGCAAGCTTGTACGCTTCCACGCCGTGGTGGAACGCGGCGACCTTGAAGCCGAATTCCTTGGCCAGGTCGAGCATGATCGCCATCTCGTCGGCGCGGTAGCAGTGGATGTGCACGCGGATGTCGCCGTTGATGGCGCCGGCCAGCGTGTCCAGCTTGAGGTCGCGCTTGCCGCCGGTGTCCTTCTCGCTGTCGGCGTCGCCGCCGTTGCTCGATTGCCACCAGTGCTTCTTCTTGGCCGCCTCGTCGTTCTTCCTGCCGCCGCCGTTCTTCCGGAGGTATTCACTGGCGTCGATGAAGGCGGCGCGGTAACCGGCGACATTGCCCATGCGCGTGGCCGGCCCGCTCTTCTGGCCGTAGACGCGCTTGGGATTCTCGCCGCAGGCCATCTTCAGGCCCCAGGGCGCGCCCGGGAACTTCATGGCCTGGTAGGTGGTGGCGGGCACGTTCTTCAGCGTCACGCCGCGGCCGCCCACCAGGTTGGCCGAGCCCGGCAGTACCTGCAGCGAAGTGATGCCGCCGGCCAGGGCGGTGTTGAACCCCGGATCCTGCGGCCAGATCGAATGTTCGGCCCAGACATTGGCGGTGACCGCGCCGGTCATTTCATTGCCATCGGCGTGGGCGCTGACGCCGGGGGTGGGATACACGCCCAGGTGCGAATGCACGTCGATGATGCCCGGGGTGACCCACTTGCCGGTGCCATCGACACGGGTCGCCTCGGCCGGCGCCTGCAGCGCGCTGCCGATCGCCACCACCTTGCCGTCCTGCAACAGGACGTCGGCATCGTCGAGGCGCTGTCCGGTACCGGTGAGGACAGTGGCGTGCTCGATCAGGACCGGCCCGGCGCTGATCGCGTGGTAGGTGCTGGGGTAGGGATCGTCGACGAAGCGGGACTTCGAGGGTTTCGGCGAAGCAGGCGCGTCAGGCGAGGCCGCTTGGGCGACGCCTACGGTAAGCACCGCGACGAGCGCGGCGACCAGTGGTCGGAACATGATTTTCCCCGGAGGTGGCACGGACAACCAATCCGCACCCTAGCCGCGGTGGCCGGCGTGTGCAAACCCGACGAAGGTCATGGCAGGGCGTGAGAGAATGCCGATCCAGGCAACCCCGCCCTGGTAGGCGCCAGCAGGCTGGCGACCGGGCGTTGGAGCTTGTCATTCGTGCCAGCACGCTGGCTCCGGCAAGAGACAACGCGAGGAAGACGCAAGTGAAAGACAAGGAACAGATCGTAGACAACTGGTTGCCGCGCTACACCGGCGTGCCTCTGGACCAGTTCGGCGAGCACATCCTGCTGACCAACTTCGGTGGCTACCTGCACACGTTCGCGCGCCTGACTGGCGCCGAAGTGATCGGGATGGACCGGCCGATGCCAAGCGCCACCGCCGACGGGATCACCATGATCAACTTCGGCATGGGCAGTCCGAACGCGGCGACGATGATGGATCTGCTCAGCGCGATCATGCCCAAGGCGGTGTTGTTCCTGGGCAAGTGCGGTGGTCTGAAGAAGAAGAATCAGCTCGGCGACCTGGTGCTGCCGATCGCGGCGATCCGCGGTGAGGGCACCAGTGACGACTATCTGCCGGCGCAGGTGCCGGCGCTGCCGGCCTTCGCGCTGCAGCGTGCGGTTTCGACGATGATCCGCGACCTGGGCCACGATTACTGGACCGGCACGGTCTACACGACCAATCGCCGGGTCTGGGAACACGACGATGCGTTCAAGGAGCGTCTGCGCGCGATGCGCTGCATGGCCATCGACATGGAGACGGCCACGATCTTCGCCGCCGGTTTCGCCAACCGCATTCCCTGCGGCGCGCTGTTGCTGGTCTCGGACCAGCCGATGATCCCGGAAGGCGTAAAGACCGAGGCGTCCGATGCGCGCGTCAGTTCGGACTATGTCGACAATCACATCAACGTCGGCATCGAGGCGCTTCGCCTGATCCGCCGCAACGGCAAGTCTGTTCGGCATCTACGCTTCGACGAGTAACGCTTGGTGCGTTGGTGCGTTGGTGCGTTGGTGCGCGTTGAGCGCTTGGAGCGTTCGGGGTGTTGGTCTTCGTGGGGGCGTCGTCCGCCGGGTTGGGGATTGCCCCGCCCCTTAATCGGACGTCCTGTCCGATGCGGGGCGCGGGACATCCATGTCCCGCTGCGGAGCAATCCCCAACCCGTCGAACGACGCCCTGCCAATTCATTGCCCGGTCTTCGTCCAGAGAGCCGTCATTCCCGCGAAGGCGCGAACCCGGCGTCGCGGCTCCTCGGTGTTTTTGAAACCACCTGATCCTTTCGCGGGCGTCCGGGCCCGGGCTCACCGAGCGGACGCGAGAATGAGGAGGGCACGGACACCGCCCTTGAACGCTGCACCCCCCCACCAACCACGCGCGCAAAAAAAAGGCCGGCTAGAAGCCGGCCTCTGCCCTGAAGCCAATTGCAACGACATCAATCGCAAGCCATTTCCCACTCGTACGTCTGCGTCTCTTCGTTGAACACCGGCTGCGCCGTGCACGCGCTCGGCGCTGCGGTTGACTGCGATGGCGGCGCCAGCAGCGATTCGGTTGCCGGCGCCGGCGCCGAGCCGTTGAGGTTCTGCGGGCAGATCCGGTTGAACGGCGGAATCGTACCGGCCGGGTAGCAGAACATCCGCGGCGGATTGCAGATCAGCGTGCACTGGATGCTCTGCGCGAACCCTGCGTGCGGCGAGAGCAGGCCTGCGAGCAACAGGGCTGCGACAACAGACTGCTTCATGGTGGATCCCTCTGGAGATGGGTGTCGGGGGTGAAAAATGGCGGGGGCAGGGTGACGGCCGCCTGAGCGGCCGCTCCTCTCGTTCAGTCTTGTGGAGGCGCGGTGAAGGGCGCGTGGTGGGGAACCGGCAAGTCAGTCTTGCCGCACGCCATCGCAGACCCTGCGACGCCTCCCGGGCACACTATCCACCGAGACGGGGAGAGGCAGGAGAGGGGAGGGATATGGAGAAGTTCATGTATCTGCTGGTTGGCGCGGCGCTGACCTGGGTGTTCTATTTCGTCCAGCGCCGGGTGGAGCGACGCGGCGCGGTCGAAGCCATCGAACGCAACCAGAAGCTGCTCGAACTCAAGCAGGGCCTCGACAGTACCAACACCAACCTCGACGACCTGCGCCAGTTCGAACAACGCCTGATCGGCAAGGCCGAAACGGCCGCGCGCATCGCCGACAACTATTTCACCAAGGCCGAGGAAGTGGCCCGTCAGAGTGACGACGTCGCCGTGACCCAGGCCGACATGAACGAACAGGCCGCCGCGGAATTCCGCCGCGCCGAAGCGCGGCTGGCCACGGTCGTCGCACACCTGCGCCGCCAGCTCGACGGCGAATCGCTCGCGGTCTTCGACGAAGCCCACCGCAGCTGGCTGGCTTTCCGCGAACGCTATGCGCGGTTCGTCTCGCAGTCGTACTCGGGCGGTTCGATCCGGCCGCTGATCCATGCGGTGACGCTCGAGAGCGTCACCGACCTGTGGATCAACGAGCTGGAAACGCAGCTGGCAGACGAGTCGGTGTGAGCGCGCGACAATGCAACACCGCCACACCGTCACACCGCAACACGCCACACCGTTCGCCCTGAGCGTAGCGCAGCGAAGTCGAAGGGTCCGATGCGCCCAGACCCTACCGTTCGCCCTGAGCGTAGCGCAGCGAAGTCGAAGGGTTCGATGCGCCCAGACTACCGTTCGCCCTGAGCGTAGCGCAGCGAAGTCGAAGGGTTCGATGCGCCCAGACCCTTCGACTCCGGCGCGTTGCGCCTACGCTCAGGGCGAACGGTGATCCCGGCGTTCGCCGGGATGACGATCAAGGTTGATACCCATCCCTCCGGATCGAGTCCCCCATGCACATCACGCCCCACGACATCCTCAATTTCTGGCAGGAGTCCGGCTACGAGCGCTGGTTCAACCGCGACGAGGCCTTCGACGCACGTTGCCGCGAGGACTGGTTGCCGGCGCACCATCGCGCCGCCCGCCGTGAACTCGAAGACTGGATGGACGCCGCCGATGGCGCGCTGGCGCTGGCCATCCTGCTCGACCAGATTCCGCGCAACGTGTTCCGCGGCAGCGGGCATGCCTATGCGACCGATCCGCTGGCGCGGCACTACGCCGCACGCGCAATCGAACACGGCTTCGACCAGCAGGTCGATCCGGCGCTGCGTGTCTTCTTCTACATGCCGTTCGAGCACTCCGAGGCGCTCGCCGACCAGGAGCGGTCGGTCGCGTTGGCCGGTTCGATTGGCGGCGAGGCCGGCCAGAACTACCTCGACTACGCGCGCCGCCATCGCGATGTGATCGCGCGCTTCGGCCGATTCCCGCATCGCAACCGCGAACTGGGGCGGACCAGTACGCCGGAAGAACAGGCCTACCTCGACGCCGGCGGCGGCTTCGGCTGAGGCGACGCACAGGAGCCAGCATCCTGGCTCCTGGAAACGCGTCTGGCGATCAGTACTTGGCGACGCTCGCGTCGATGTCGGCCCAGGCGTCGATGCCGCCGACGATGTTGTAGACCTCGCGGAAGCCCAGTCCGCGGAAGTGTTCGGCCGCCTGCTGGCTGCGACCGCCGTGATGGCACAGGAAGGCCAGCGCGGTGTCCTTGGGCAGGCCTTCGAGCGCATCGAGGCCGTTGTCGAACGTGTCGAACGCGACCGCCACGCTGGCCAGCTGGCGTTCCGGCGCGGGGCGCACATCGACCAGGCGCAGGCTGCCGGCGGCAACGCGCGCGGCGACATCGACCGGGCCGATCGACTGCACCGCCGGCGGCGCATGCGGGTTGTGCACCACCAGGCCGCGGCCACGCGCGTCGTCGACCCAGTCGATGGTGATGCCGTCGGCGCGACGCGCCTGCAGCCAGTCGGTCTGCACGCGCACGCCGTCAACTTCGACCGCGACCGCATTGGCGTCCACCGGCGCCAGCTGCAGGCGCGCATTGTGGCGTGCATCGATGTCGAGCTGCACCGCGTAGCCGTCGCCGGCATTGGCGATGGCGCCGCGCAGCATCTCGACCGCGGGCGGGGTGATGGTCAGTTGCGGCGGGCTGCGGTCCGGCACTGGCAGGCCGAGCACGCCGTGCAGCTCGCCGCTGCCGGCCAGCTGCTCGACGATATCGCTGCCGCCGACCAGTTCGCCGTCGATGTACAGCTGCGGGATCGTCGGCCAGTTGCCGTACTGCTTGATGCCCTCGCGGATCTCCGCGTCCGACAGCACGTCGACGTGGGCATAGCCCTGTGGCAGCAGGGCATTGAGCACGCCGACCGCCTTGGCCGAGAAACCGCACTGCGGCGCCTCCGGCGCGCCCTTCATGAACAGGACGACGCGGTTGGACTGCAGGAGGGTTTCGATGCGCGCGCGCAGGGCGGGGTCGAGGGACATGGCAGGGTCTGGCTGGATGGGGATGTGGTGCATGTGGGGGCGAAGTGGCGCGTAGGCAAGCGCCTGCTCTCCCTCGGCGCTTACCATGCAGCCATGCCGCCATCCTTCCATCGCCCGCCCCGCCATCCCCACGCCTGGGCCTGGCTGTTCGCCGCTTCGCAGCTGGCGGTGCTGCTGTTGTGGTGGCGCTGGGGCTGGCAGGTCGGCCTGGCGGCGTTGCTGCTGACCCACCTGACCCTGGTCTGGGCGACGTTGCGGCCGCAGTCGCGCCTGCTCAGCCCGGTGCTGACGCGGTTGCCGACGGCGGAGCCGGTGGTCTGGCTGACCATCGACGACGGCCCCTCCGACGACACCCGGGCGATGCTCGACCTGCTCGATGCCCGCAATGCCCGGGCGACCTTCTTCCTGGTGGGCGATCGTGCGCAGGCGCGCCCGGAGCTGGTCGGCGAGATCGCGCGCCGCGGCCACGGCATCGGCCAGCACAGCCATACCCATCCGCAGGCGCGCTTCTGGGCGCTGCCGCCCATGGCGATGCGGGCGCAGATCGACGACGCCCAGGCCGCGCTGACCAGCCTGGCGGGCGAACCGCCGCGCTGGTTCCGTGCCGTGGTCGGCATGGCCAATCCATTTGTCGCCGCCGCGCTCAGGCGCCATGGGCTGGCGCGGGTGGCGTGGTCGGCGCGTGGCTACGACGCCGTGCTTGAGGAGCCGGCCGGCGTGGTCGCGCGGATCGAACGCGACCTCACACCCGGCGCAATCGTGCTGCTGCACGAAGGTGCGCGCCATGGCCGCAATGTCGAGACATTGGCGGCGGTGCTCGACCGGCTCGATCAGCGCGGATACCGCACCGTGCTGCCCGAGCAGATGGAGCCGGCGCGGTAGCTCGATCAACTCGCGAGGATCAGCGCGAGTTGATCAGCCCGCCACGATCAGCCCGCCACGATCAGCCCGCCACGATCAGCGCGCCACGATCAGCCAGTTGTTGAACGGCGTGCGGCCGCGCAGCGAGGTGAAGGTGGCCTGCAAGCCGGCGTCACGCAGGCGCGCACGCACGGCATCGGCATCGGGGTAGATCAGCGGCGCGGCATTCATCCAGCCGACGACCTTGGCGAAGATGTCGACGAAGCGGGTGACGTGGGCGCGGTTGCTGCCGTCGGCCAGGCCAGTGCGGATCACCAGCCGGGCGCCCGGCGTGAGCATCGCGATCGCATCGTCGATCGCGCGCATCTGCGCCGACTGCGGAATGAACTGCAGGACATCGAGGATGGTGACGCTGCCGCGGTGCGCGGGCGCACCCAGCGCGAGGTCGGCGGTCTCGAACTGCACATCGCCCAGGTCGCAGCGCGCGGCCGCCTTGCGGGCGCGCAGGATCTTGCCGACGTCGTTGTCGTAGCCGCGATAAGGCATGCGCTGGCCATCGGCGCGCAGTGCATGCGCCAGCAGGCCCAGGCCGCAGCCCAGGTCGAGCAGCGGCGCCTGGCAACCGCGCAAGGCCTCGCACACGCCCGGATACAGCGGGTCGGTGCCGAACTTGCTCCACGCGTAGTAGTAGTCGCGTCGGCCGTACCAGTGTTCGCGCGGCAGGAAAGCCGAGGCCAGCGCGCGCGCCTGCTTGCCCGGCAAGGGTGCGGTTGCCGCCGCCGCGATGCCGGGCTCGCCCGCGCTCATCGCGCCAGCAGCTCGCGTGCCACCGGCAACGCCAGCGTGGTCCATTGCGTGTACATCGCCGCCGAAGGATGCAGGCCGTCGTCGGCGAGCATGATCGTTTCGCCACCGCGTTCGCGCGATACCGGCGTGATGTCGACGAAAGCCACGCCGTGGGCTTCGCACACCACCTGGGCGGCGGCGTTATAGGCGTCGAGTTCGGCCGAGATGGTGGCCGGTGCGGCCCGGGTGGTCTTCACGAACGGGGTCGCGCCCCAGTCCGGGATCGACAGCACCAGCACGCGATCGGCGCGGCCGCGGGCGAAGGCAATGGAACGCCGGAGCAACGTCTCGAACTCGCTGCGGTATTCGACCGCGCTGCGGCCGCGGTACTGGTTGTTGACGCCGATCAGCAGGCTGACGAAATCCCATTCGCCCAGGGGTTCGGCGCCGTCGATGCCCCAGGTCAGCTCGTCGGTGGTCCAGCCGGTGGTGGCGATGATGCGCGGGTCGGCCAGGGCGATGCCGCCCTCGCGCAATGCGTGCGCGAGCTGGCGCGGCCAGCGTCCGTCCTCGGCCACGCCCTCGCCGATGGTGTAGCTGTCACCCAGCGCGAGATACGACACAGCGGTGGCGGGGACGCTGGTCATTGGCGTCAGGCCACGGCCGCCTGGGCCTGGCCGGCCTGGCTGTCGGCGTAGCGATCGAGCAGGGACTCGACACGGCGGAACACTTCGCGCAGCTCTTCCGGCTGCGGCAGCAGGGTCACGCGGAAATGGTTGCGGTACGGCACGTTGAAGCTCGAACCCGGCACCACCAGCACGTCCTCGGTCTCGAGCAGCTCGAGCGCGAAACGGTGGTCGTCGAAGCCCTGTGCCGCCGCGCCGGTCACTGCCGGGAACGCGTACAGCGCGCCGGCCGGTTCGACCAGCTGCAGGTGGCGGCTGGCGGCGACGCTTTCGATCACGGCACGGCGCGCCTCGAACAGGCGCCCACCCGGCGCGCACAGCGGCGCGATGGTGTCTTCGCCATGCAGCGCCGCCTCGATCGCGAACTGGCCCGGCACGTTCGCGCACAGGCGCAGCGCACCGAGCAGGTCCATGGCGTGGTGAAGGTTGCCGCTGGCCACCGGATCGCCGGACAGGACCGCCCAGCCCACGCGCCACCCGCAGGCGCGGTGGACCTTGCTCAGGCCGCCGAACGACAGGCACGGCAGCTCGCCGGCGATCGGTGCGATCGGGGTGAACTGGTTGCCATCGTAGAGGATGGAGTCGTAGATCTCGTCGCACATCAGCAGCAGCTTGTGGCGCGCGGCAATGGCGACGATCTTCTCGATCAGCTCGCGCGGATACGCGGCGCCGGTCGGGTTGTTGGGGTTGATCAGCACGATCGCGCGCGTGCGGCTGGAGACCAGCGAGGCGATCTCGTCCGGGTCCGGCAGGAAGCCGTTCTCCGGCAGGCAGCGGTAATAGACCGGGCGGCCGTCGTTGAGGATGGTCGCCGCCGACCACAGCGGGTAGTCGGGCGAAGGCAGCAGCACTTCGTCGCCCGGGTTCAGCAGCGCCCGCAGCGACAGGTCGATCAGCTCGCTGACGCCATTGCCGATGAACACCCGCTCCGGGCTCGCGTTCGGCGTGCCGCGCTGCTTGTGGAAGCTGGCGATGGCTTCGCGCGCGGCCGGCAGGCCCTGCTGGTGGGTGTAGGGGTCGGTGTCGCTGATGTGGTCGGCGATCGCGCGCTGCAGATGCTCGGGCGCGCGGAAGCCGAACGCGCCCGGGTTGCCGATGTTCAACTTGATCAGCTTGCGTCCCTGGCCCTCCAGCTCACGCGCTCGCCGGGCCAGTTCACCGCGGATCTCGTAGCGGACTTCGGACAGGCGTTCGCGGGTCTTCACGGGGGACTGGGACATTGCTGCAGATAAATTGAGGGTCGGAGAGCCAGACTAGCCGAAACTGGCGCGAACGGCAGCGTAAAGGGCGCGCAAAGGGGGCATTCGCGCGCAATTGCGCACGTGTGAGCGGTAACCCGACAGACGTTTGCCGAAGGCCGGGACGGGCCGGGTTCGACACGGCTCGCCGCGCCGGACGCTGGTTGGCAGTTAGAATCCGGGCATGCCCTCAGCCATCGACCTGTCTTGATCCCCGGATTCGACGCCCTGCAGGCCATCGGTTGGCCGCTCAAGGCCAGTACGCCGGTGCCGGTCGGGGTCTCGCCGCTGGACTCGCCGGGCGACCAGGTCTGGCTCGACCTCATGGCCGAGCACCCCAATGCACGACCGGCCCGGGTGAGCGAGCAGCACCGCAGCGGCTACATCGTCTCCGATGGCCCGGACCACGCCTTCCCGGTCGAATCCCTGCCCGAATGGCAACGCCCGCCCGGCTACCGCAAAGGCACGGTCACCATCGACCAGCGCCCCGGCGTCGGCGACTGGCTGCTGGTCGAAGGCCGCAAGGCGGTCGCGCTGCTGCCGCGTCGCAGCGCCATCAAGCGCGGCGCCGCCGGCGAGCATTACCAGCAGCAGCTGATCGCGGCCAATGTCGACACCGTGTTCGTCGTCTGCGGCCTGGATGCCGACTTCAACCCGCGCCGCATCGAGCGCTACCTGCTGCTTGTGCGCGGCGGCGGTGTCGAACCCGTGGTCGTGCTGACCAAGGCCGACCAGGCCGAGGCTGCCGACGCCGAGGTGTTGCCCGGGGCCATGGCGGCGCTGGTCGAGCTGGCCGCGCAGGGCGTGGCGGTTCGCGCGGTCAATGCCCGCGACGCCGAAAGCGTGGCCGCGCTGAATCCGTGGTTGCAGCCTGGCAGAACCGCGGTGCTGGTGGGCAGCTCCGGCGCCGGCAAGTCGACCCTGACCAACACCCTGCTCGGCTTCGAGCGGATGAAGACCGGCGAAGTGCGCGAGAGCGATTCGCGCGGCCGCCACACCACCACCCATCGCGCGCTGATCCCGCTGCCGGCCGGCGCCTGCCTGATCGATACCCCCGGCATGCGCGAACTCAAGCCGACCGGCGAGGAGGACGTCGCCGAGAACTTCAGCGATGTCGAGGCGCTGGCCGAGCAATGCCGCTTCCGCGACTGCAAGCACGCGCGCGAGCCCGGTTGCGCGGTGCGCGCCGCGATCGAGGCCGGCAAGCTCGACCCGCAACGCTTCGCCAACTACCTCAAGCTCAGCGACGAAGTCGCCGGCGCCGCCAACCGGTTGGCCACCCGGCGTGCGCAGAAGGCCGACGAGAAAGTGGCGGTCAAGTCGCTCAACAAGCGGCTCGACGACAAGTATGGGAAGCACTGAAAACAACAGGCACCACTCCACGGCCCTCCCCTTCGCCGCGCGAAAGGGAGGGGGAAGCGTCATCGCATGACTGACCTCGCGCCGGACATCGCCCATCACGCCGCGCTCGATGCGCGCATGGTCGCGGCGGCGAAGGATGTCAGGCTGCTGGCCCTGGTCAGCTGGCCGGCCGGCCACGAGGCGGCATTCCTGGCCGATTACGCGCGCGGCGTGGTGAAGCTGCCGCAGATCCAGTATCCCAGCCTCGACTTCAGCGCGACCCGCGCCGAGATGGAGGCGATCGCCAGCGCCGCCGATCCGGACCATCCGCTCGGCCAGTACCTGATGGAATCGGCGCGCAGCTGGTCGCAGGCGGCGGAACTGTGCGAATCGTTGGGCACGCCGGCGGTCTGCGAGCATTCGATCCGGTTGTTCGGCCGCCCCGACGAAGCCCTGCCCGGCGACGGACCGACCACGCGTGAAGCCGCGCAGCATTTCATCTCGATCGCCGACGAGCTCGACCGCGAACTGATGTCGCCGGCCGAGCACGTCACCATCTCCGCCACCGCGCTGCAATTGCAGCTGCAGCGCGAACTCGACGACTACTTCGACGGCCGCATCATCACCGTCGAGCTCGACCCGGACCTGATCGCCAAGGCCGCCGCCGGCGCCACCCGCATCCGCCTGCGCCACGGCGCCGCCTTCAGCGACTACGACCGCCACCAGCTGCTGCAGCACGAAGCGTTCGTGCATTCGCTGACCGCGCTCAACGGCCGCGAGCAACCGGTGCTGCCAAGCCTGGCGCTGTCGTCGCCACGCGTCACCGCGACCCAGGAAGGCCTGGCGACGTTTGCCGAGCAGATCACCGGCAGCATCGACATCGGCCGGATGAAGCGCATCAGCCTGCGCATCGAAGCGGTGGCGATGGCGCTGGCCGGCGCCGACTTCATCGAGGTGTTCCGCTACTTCCTCGGTGCCGGGCAGTCGCCGGAGGACAGCTTCGCCTCGGCCCAGCGCGTGTTCCGCGGCGTGCCGACCAGCGGCGGCCACGCTTTCACCAAGGACACCGTGTACCTGCGCGGACTGGTCGGGGTGCACACCTTCTTCCGCTGGGCGTTGCGCGACGGCAAGCTGCAGCTGTGCCGCTGGCTGTTCGCCGGAAAGATGACGCTGGCCGACGTGCAACGGTTCGAACCGCTGTTTGCCAGTGGTGTGATCAAGCCGGCGCGGTGGTTGCCGCAGTGGGTGGCGCGCGCCAACGGCCTGGCCGGGATGCTGGCGTTCTCGCTGTTCGCCAATCGCATCCGGCTCGACAAGATTGTCGTGGATGGGCGCGCGCCGGATCTCTGACGGCCTCAGCGCTTCCGCCAGGCCCGCCAAAGCGGCAACGCCAGCATCACCGCGACCAGGCCCCACGTCGCCAGCGTGATCGGGCTCGACCACAGGATCGCCAGTTCGCCGTCGGAGATCGACAGCGCCCGCCGCAGGTTCTGCTCCATCAGCCCGCCCAGGATGAATCCCAGCAGCAGCGGCGACAGCGGGAAGTCGAGCTTGCGCAGGACGTAACCCAGCACGCCGATGGCGACCATCAGCACCAGGTCGAACGTGGTCGCGTGCACGGCATACACGCCGATCGCGGTGATGATCGCGATGGCCGGCACCAGCGCCCAGTTCGGCACCGCCAGGATCCGGGTGAACACGCGCACCATTGGCACGTTGAGGATGAGCAGCATCACGTTGGCGACGAACAGCGAGGCGATCAGGCCCCACACCACCTGCGGCTGTTCCTGGAACAGCAGCGGGCCCGGCGTGATGTTGTAGAGGCTCAGCGCGCCGATCATCACCGCGGTGGTGCCCGAGCCGGGCACGCCGAGCGTCAGCATCGGCACCATTGCGCCACAGGCGGCGCCGCCGATTGCCGTTTCCGGCGCGGCCAGTCCACGCAGGTCGCCCTGGCCGAACGTGCCGTTGTCGCCTGCCAGGCGCTTCTCGGACATGTACGCCACCGCGCTGGCCAGGGTCGCGCCGGCGCCGGGCAACACGCCCATGAAGAAACCGAGCACGCCACAGCGCAGGTTGACCCGGAACACCGCCGCCGCCTCGCGCGCGCTGAACAGCATGCGCCCGGTGGCTTCGACCATGCGGTGGCCGCCGTGCGTCTTCTCCAGCATCAGCAGGATCTCGCTGACCGAGAACAGCCCCAGCACCAGCACCACGAACTGGATGCCATCGGCGACGTGCAGGCTGTCGAACGTGAATCGGTAGACGCCGCTGTTGGCGTCGATGCCGACGCTGGAAAGGAACAGGCCCAGCAGCGCCGCCAGCAAGGTCTTCAGCGGTCGCTCGTTGGCCAGGCCGCTGAGGGCGACGATCGCCAGCACCATCAGCACGAAATACTCGGCCGGCCCGAACGCGATCGCCCACCGTGCCAGCAATGGCGCGAACAACACCATGCCGCAGGTGGCGATGAAGGCGCCGATGAACGAGCTCCACGCCGACAGCGACAACGCCACGCCGGCCATGCCCTTGCGCGCCATCGGATAGCCATCGAGCGTGGTCATCACCGTCGAGGCTTCGCCGGGGATGTTGAGCAGGATCGAGGAAATGCGCCCGCCGTACTCGCAGCCCAGATAGACCGCGGCGAGCAGGATCAGTGCTGACTCCGGCGGCATGCCCAGCGCGTAGGCAACGGGGATCAGCAGGGCGACACCGTTGATCGGGCCGATACCGGGCAGCAGCCCGACCACGGTGCCGATCAGCGTGCCGAGCAGGGCGGTGACCAGGTTGTACGGGCTCAGCGCGACGCCGAAGCCCTGGCCGAGGTAGGTGAGTGTTTCCATGGGGGGCTCGTCAGAAAGGAAAGCGCTCGAGCACGCCGAGGGGCAGCGGCACTTCAAGCAGGCGGTCGAACAGCAGGTAAAGGCCAATGCTGAGCAACGAACAGGTGATCACGCTGGCGCGCGGACGGCCGCCGTAGAGCAGGGCGATGGCGCTACCGGCGCATGCGCTGGAGACAACGAACCCCAATGGTTCGAACACGGCGGCGTAGGCCAGCAGCAGGGCGATGCACGCACCGGCCTTGCACAACAACGCGCCGTCCATCGGCGCCTCGTCGGCGTCGTGCGCCAGCCGTGGCGGCCTGGCGATCAGCCAGGCCAGGCCCACCACCATCAGGCCCAGGCACAGCAACGGATAGGCGCGTGGGCCGACCGGCTCATACGAGAACTCGGCGTGGTAGCCCCAGCCGATCAGGGCGAGGGCGATGCAGGCCAGCAGCCAGGCAGCGGCGAACAACCGCTGCAACAGCGCGGCGTGACGAATGATCATGGCGAAGTAATCCCGGTGCGGCGTCAGCGCTTGGCCAGGCCGAACTCGTGCGCGAGCTGGCGGTAGCGCGCGACTTCCTTCTTCACGTAGGCGTCCAGCTGCGGCCCGGTCAGCGCCAGCGGGAACAGCTCACGCTGCTCGCGCAGTCGTGCGAAGTCCTTCGAGGCCAGCAGCTTGTCGAACGCCGCCTTCCAGTACGCGTATTCCTGGTCGCTGACCTTCGGGCCGACGTAGAAGCCGCGCGCCACCTGCCAGACGACGTCATAGCCCTGTTCCTTCGCCGTCGGGATCGAGGCCATCCCGGGACGCGTCAGGCGCTTGTCCGACAGCACCGCCAGGATGCGCATCTTGCCGGCCTTCACCTGCGGCATGGAGTCGGAGATGTCGGTGCTGCCCACCTGGATGTGGCCGCCCAGCAGCGCGGTGGTGATCTCGCCGCCACCTTCCAGCGCCACGTAGCGCAGCTGTTTCGGGCTGATGCCGGCGGCCTTGGCCAGCATCGCCGTCTGCATCCAGTCCTGGCTGCCGACGGTGCCGCCGGAACCGATCACTACCTTGCCGGGTTCCTTCTTCAGTGCCGCCATCAGGTCGCCCAGGGTCTTGTACGGCGAGTCGCTGCGCACGGCGATGGCGCCGTAGCTGGTGCCGACTGCCGCCAGCCAGCGCACGGCGTTCTCGTCGTAGCGGCCGAACTTGCCCTGGGCGATGTTGAGCAGCGAACCGCTGGAGAACGCGGTGATCACATTGCCATCGGCCGGCCGCTGCGCGACGACGGTGTTGTAGGCAACCGCGCCGACGCCGCCGGGCATGTAGGTCACGCGCATCGGCCGCGACAACGCCTTGGCTTCGACCAGCCCGCTCTGCGCCAGCTTGCAGGTCAGGTCGAAGCCGCCGCCGGGCGAGGCCGGGGCGATGCATTCCGGACGCGACGGCTCGGCCGCGGCACGACCGGCGAACAGCAGCGACAGCGCGGCGACGGCCGGGAGAAACGAACGCAACAGGGACATGCGGGAACCTCGTTGTTTGACTGAGATGACGGCCAGCGGCGCGCATCGGCAGGGGAGGGAAGTGGAAGCGTCAGAAGTCGTACTGGAAGCGGCCGGTGACGGCGCGTGTGCGGTCCAGCGTTCGTGCGCGCAGATGGTCGTAGTTGCGGCTGCTGGTCCAGTCGAGCAGGAAGCGCAGGTTCGAGCGCAGGTGCCAGTTCACCGCGGCCGTGGTCGCATCGATCGACAGGTCGCTGAAGTCGCGCACGCCATGCAGGTTCTGGCGGCCGCGGATCGTGTCGTAGCGCAGCGCCAGCTGCCAGGCGCCGCTGCTGTGCCGCGGCTTGACCCGGCCGAAGCGGCCGCCGCCGTTGTCATAGGGCAGCGACTCGCCGGTGATGAACCAGCCCACCGCGCCGTACGCCGAATCGACGCGGGCACCCTGCACGCCATCGTCGAAGCGGGCATCGCCGATCTCCGACTGGAAGTGCACCGGGCCGCGCACCGCAGCGAACTCGAGCGAGGTCTTGTCGACGTCGGTATCGAGGCCGCGGTTGAAGTTGACCAGCGTCAGCCGGCTCTCGTCGGAGAGGTGCCCGGCCGGCCGCGGCCGGACACGCAATGCCGATGCGCCGTCGCGGCCGGGGTGGTCGTAATACTCGCGAGCGGCCGACAGACCGAGATGAACCACGCGCCCTTCGTCGTGCATGGGCGCCCAGGTGCCGCGGCTGCCGATTGCGTGGCCCTTGGTCTGCCATGCGTCGATGCTTTCGAGGCTGTAGACGTTGCCGGCGATGGTGTGGTTGTCACGCGCGGTGAGCCAGCCGGCGCCGAGCCGGAACGAGGGCGCCAGCGCCTGCGCGAACAGCGAGCGCTCCAGGAACACGCCGTAGTTGGAGCTGATGCGGTCGTCGAGGGTGAAGTACTGCTTGAACTGGCCCACGGTCAGCTTGCCGGCGCTGAACTTCCGGCTGAGGTACACGTCCCACGCTTCGACGGCCTCGAAACTGAAGTCGTCCTGCAGGTCGGCGAAATTGCCCTCGACCTTGTAGTCCAGGCCGAACAGCTTGCCGGCCACGTCCAGCGTCAGCCGTCGCACCTCGGTGCCGTCGGCGTTGGGCGTGCCGCGCTGGTCATTGTCGAATGCGGCGAAATCCCAGTGAAGTCGACCGCCGAGCTCGCCGGTGATGTTGCCCTCATCTGCATTGGCAACGGGTGCGGCCAAAGCCAGCAACAGCAGCGTGGAGAGACTGCCCCGGAACGGGCGACGGCGATCCTTGCGCATGGGGCGTGTTTCTCCTGATCGGCTGCAATTCCGCACTCCGGAATCGTTGGCGTCGCTCAGGCTAGGCATGCGAACCTGTCGTTGACCTGTCATCGCGATCGCCGCACCGGTGACACACGGACATGCAGGGGCGCGTGCAGGGAAGCCACACCGATGCGAATTCTCCTGGTCGATGACAACGCCGACCTCGCCAACATGATCGTCGGCAGATTGCGTCGCGAAGGCCATGCACTGGACTGGCAGAGCGACGGCCTGTCGGCCGCGCGCGTGCTGCGCTACCAGCGCTTCGACCTGGTCGTGCACGATGTCGGGCTGCCGCGCCTGAGCGGCCTGGAGTTGCTGGGCCAATTGCGCGAACGCGGCGACGGCACGCCTGTGCTGGTGCTCACCGCCAGCGCGGCCATCGAGGCGCGCGTCAACGCCCTGGACCTGGGCGCCGACGATTTCCTCTGCAAGCCGTTCGACCTGCGCGAGTTCGACGCACGTTGTCGCGCGCTGTTGCGGCGCAGCCGTGGCCGAGCATCGGAAGTGCTGCGCATCGGCGGGCTGGACATCGACAATGCCGCGCGGCGGGTCACGATCGACGGCGAGGACATCAAGCTGCCCAACCGCGAGTACCGGCTGCTGGAGATCCTGCTTGGCCGGGTTGGCCGCGTGGTCAGCAAGGGCGAGATCGGCAACGGGCTGTTCGGCTTCGACGACGAGGCCGGGCCGAATGCGATCGAGCTCTATGTTGGACGCCTGCGTCGCAAGCTGGCGGCGGCGCCGCTGCGCATCGTCACCGTGCGCGGCGTGGGCTACCGCGCCGAGCCTGGCGGCTGAGTGCTGCGGCCGAGGTCCGCGGCCCGGCTCAGCGGACTGGCGCCAGCGCGCCGTCCCTGCCGATCACGAAATCGGCCGGCGCACCGCTGGCCACCAGCACCACGCGGTCGCCGATCGGCACGCCGTCATAGCTCGGAATCTCGTGACTGAGGCGCAGGTATATCCAGTGCTGGCCCGGGTCCGTTGCACGGATGCGCACGGGGGCATTGCCGGACGCCGCCACCGCGCGTGCCAGCGACGGCGAGAACACTGACTGCAATTCGCCGATCTGGTGCATGCGGCGCATCACGTTGACCCCGTGCCAGGTGCTCAGCAGCGCCGCCAGCACCAGCACGACGTGGCCACCGCGGCCGACCCTTGACCAGGCCGCGGCGCCAAGGCCGGCGACCGCCGCCGCGTATCCATAGCCGTACTGGTTGGCCGACTCGGCCAGGATCAGCACCGGCCCCAGCGCCGCCGCGCCGAGCAGCACGAAGGCCAGCAGCCAGCGTGCGCCGGCGCGCCAGAACGTCCAGGCCAGCGCCAGCCAGACGATGGCGGCCAGCCAAAGCCGGGCGTCGCCGGCAGCCTTCGGCAGCAGCCCCGTGATACCCAACCGGGTCGCGATCGGCGGGAACAGCTGATACTCGAGCCATCGCACGGGGATGAAGCCCAGGCTCCAGCCGTAGTTGGCCGCTTCGCGCGGCGCGAACAGGATCACGCCCAGGCGCAGCGCCAGGTACACCGCGACCGGCACCAGTCCGCCGATGGCGGCATACAGCCAGCTGCGCGGACGTCCCAGCAGCAGCCAGGCGACCGCCGTCAGCGCCGGGATGACGATCGCGGACTCCTTCGCCAGCAGGCCGATAGCGGTAAGCAGGGCCGCTCCGGCCGCGGTGACCAGCGGTGCGCGCGGTCGCTGCGCCAGCAGGCCGGTGGCGAGCGCGCAGCCGACCCAGATCAGGTCGGCGATCGTGCCGACCCAGCCGTGGGCCTGGACCGCGAACGGTGTCAGCGCGAACACCAGCGCGCCGGCAAACGCCACCATCGGCGCAACCCCGAACCGGCGCAGCAGCACGGCCAGCATCACGCAGTTGAGGCCGCCCCAGGCCACCAGCAGGCCATGGAACAGATGGGGCTGGTCGAACAGGTGCTGCGACAGCAGCAGCCACAGGCTGAAGGTCAGTGGCCGGTACTGGAAGGTGTCGAGGCCGGACCACAGGTAGCCGCGGTCGAGCAGGCGGGCGTCGTGGCCTGCGAATGCAGCCCACTGCAGCTCGTCATGGCTGAAGTAGCCAGGGTTGAGGATCAACGGCGCCTGCACCAGCAGCACCGCTGCCAGGACCGCAAGCCACAGCCGCCATTGCGGCCCACTGCCGGTGCTGATGATGGTCATGGGAGCCCCCGTAGGCCCGCATTGTGCGTAACGGCCGGCAACCGCGCCATACCGTGCCGTCCTCGGCCCCCGCCGTAAGCGGATAGAATCGACAGCCCGCCCGTGGTTCCCATCTGATGTCCGACAACTGCCCCGCCAACGACCTCAAGCAAGCCGCGCTCGACTACCACCGCCTGAGCCCGCCCGGCAAGATCAAGGTCAGTGCGACCAAGCCGATGGTGACCCAGCGTGACCTGGCCCTGGCGTACTCGCCGGGCGTGGCGTTCGCCTGCGAGGCAATCGTCGAAGACCCCAACACCGCCAGCGAGCTGACGGCCCGTGGCAACCTGGTCGCCGTCATCAGCAACGGCACCGCTGTGCTCGGCCTGGGCGACATCGGCCCGCTGGCGGGCAAGCCGGTGATGGAAGGCAAGGGCGTGCTGTTCCAGAAGTTCGCCGGCATCGACGTGTTCGACATCGAGATCGACGAACGCGACCCGGACAAGCTGGTCGACATCATCGCCAGCCTCGAGCCGACCTTCGGCGGCATCAACCTCGAAGACATCAAGGCGCCGGAGTGCTTCATCGTCGAGCGCAAGCTGCGCGAGCGGATGAAGATCCCGGTCTTCCACGACGACCAGCACGGCACCGCGATCATCGTCGGCGCCGCGGTCATCAATGCACTGGAAGTGGTCGGCAAGGACATCGGCAGCATCAGGATCGCCACCACCGGCGCCGGCGCCGCCGGCATCGCCTGCCTCGACATGCTGGTCGCGCTGGGCGTCAAGAAGGAAAACATCACCGCCTTCGACCGCGAGGGCGTGATCTACACCGGCCGCGACCACCTCGACCCGGACAAGGCCCGCTACGCGCGCGACACCGCGCAGCGCACCCTGGCCGAGATCGTCGAAGGCGCCGACATCTTCCTGGGCCTGTCCGCTGGCGGCATCCTCAAGCCGGAGATGGTCGCCACGATGGCGCCAAAACCCATCATCCTGGCGTTGGCCAACCCGTACCCGGAAATCCTGCCGGAGGACGCCAAGAAGGTCCGCCCGGACTGCATCATCGCCACCGGCCGTTCGGATTACCCGAACCAGGTCAACAACGCGCTGTGCTTCCCCTACATCTTCCGTGGCGCGCTCGATGTCGGCGCGACCGGCATCAACGAGGCGATGAAGCTCGCCTGCGTGCGTGCGATCGCCAAGCTGGCGCGGATGGAATCGTCGGACCTGGGCAGCGCCTACGGCGGCGAAGTGCCAACCTTCGGCGCCGAGTACCTGATCCCGCGCCCGTTCGACCCGCGCCTGCTGGTGGTGCTGGCCCCGGCCGTGGCCAGGGCGGCGATGGAGTCGGGCATCGCCAATCGTCCGATCGAGGACATGCGCGCCTACGAGGAAAAGCTCGGCACCTTCATCTACCGCACCGGCCTGGTGATGAAGCCGGTCTACGACCGCGCCCGCAGCGACCGCAAGCGCGTGGTCTACGCCGAAGGCGAGGAAGAGACCGTGCTGCGCGCCGTGCAGACGGTGATCGACGACGGCCTGGCCTATCCCATCCTGATCGGCCGCCCGGACGTGATCGACACGCGCATCCAGCGCCTGGGCCTGCGCATGCGCGCCGGCGTCGATTTCGAACTGACCAACATCAACGACGACCCGCGCTTCAACGACTACTGGCAGACCTACCACGCCCTGACCGAGCGCCGCGGCGTGACCCCGGCGGCGGCGAAGAACCTGCTGCGCTCACGCCCGACCCTGATCGCGGCGCTGATGGTCGAACGCGGCGAAGCCGACGCGATGATCTGCGGTCTGGTCGGACGTTTCCACAAGAAGCTGGGCTACATGCGCAGCATCTTCGACTTCGATCCGGGCGTGACCGGCACGGCGGCGATGACCGGCGTGATCAACGACCTGGGCGTGTGGTTCTTCCTCGACACGCACGTGCAGTGCGACCCGACCGCCGAGCAGATCGCCGAAGCGACCTTGCAGGCGAGCTTCCGCCTGAAGCTGTTCGGCATCGAGCCGAAGGTGGCGCTGCTGTCGCACTCCAACTTCGGCAGCCACGACAACGCCTCGGCGGCGAAGATGCGCAAGGTCTACCAGCTGATCAAGGACCGCGTGCCGAAGCTGGAGATGGACGGCGAGATGCAGGCCGACACCGCATGGGACGAGGAGCTGCGCCACCGCATCTTCCCGAACACGCGCCTGAAGGGCCGCGCCAACCTGTTCGTGATGCCCAACCTCGACGCCGCCAACATCACCTACAACATGGTGCGGGTGATGACCGATGGCGTGGCGATCGGGCCGATCCTGATGGGGCTGGACAAGCCGGCGCACATCCTGACGCCGGCCTCCACGCCGCGCCGCGTGGTGAACATGACGGCGATCGCAGCGGTGGACGCGCAGATTCGTGCGTCGTTGGGGCAGGGCGGCTAACCGCACGTCATTCCCGCGAAGGCGGGAAACCAAGGACGTTGCCTCTCCCCGTCATCCCCGCGAAGGCGGGGACCCAAGGACGTTGCCTCTCCCCGTCATCCCCGCGAAGGCGGGGACCCAGTGTCGCTGACCTTGCCCGTCATTCCCGCCTTCGCGGGGATGACGGTGACTGTGAACGGACACCTAGACTTCGTCGTGCTCCTCATCCCCCCGCAACACCTTCCTCTGCATCGCATCCAGATACGCATCGGCTTCCGCCGCCGACGAGAAGATCTCGTTGAGCGGCACCGCCTTCACCACGTCGAACACCTTCTGGATCTGCGGCTGCGGGTTGAGCACCAGCACCTTGCCGGCATGCCCGGCCAGCGCCTTGCGCGCGCGGAAGATCGAACGGATGCCGGCCGAGCTGATGTACACCAGCTCGCTCAGGTCGAGCAGCAGCGACTGCGTTGCCGCGAGCAGCGGTTCTAGCTGGCGGTCGAGTTCGGCGTAGCTGTCGGTGTCGAGACGACCGCCCAGGGCGACGCGCTGCGAGCCGTTGCTGGGAGGATCGATGTGGATCTGCAGTTCCATGAGCGGCCTCGTCGGGGGGACTAGCGGGTACGTAGCACCACATGCAACACGTTGAACGGTTCCTCGCGGACGTAGCGCACGCTGTGCGCCAGCTCGCGCACCAGGTGCACGCCGAGTCCGCCGATCGGTCGATCGATGATGTCGGCTTCCAGGTCCGGCGGTTCCTGGTCGAGCGGATCGAACGGCCGGCCGTTGTCGCGGAACTCGACGTGCAGGCCGTCGTCGTCGCGGGCGATGTCCACCGCGATGCGTCGTTGCACCGTCTCGTCCTCGCCATGCTCGATCGCGTTGCAGACCACCTCCTCGGCGATCAGGCGCATGTCGTCGCGCAGTTCCTTGTGGATGCCGTGCTCCAGCAGGGCCTGCTCGATCGAATCGAGCAGCAGGCCCAGCTGGGTGCGTTCGCACGGGATCTGCAGGCGCAGTCGCATCAGGCATTCCCCCCTGTCGGTGAATGGTGCGCACCGAAGCTTAGCGCCAGCACGGTGATGTCGTCGGACTGCTCGGCCCCGGCAGCGAAGCCATGCGCCGCCACGACCAGGGCCTCGCACAGACCATCCGCATCGGCGCCGGTGGGCAGCGCCGCCAGCAGGCGTTCGCTGCCGAACGCATGCTGCCCGCCATCGAGCGCCTCGCTGATGCCGTCGGTGTAGGCCACCAGCGCATCGCCCGGTTGCAGCGTGCCGCGCCAGAGCGGGTAGTGGTCGGCGATGTCGACCCCCAGCGGCGGGCCGGTCTGGACCTCAAGGTACTCGCGGCGCCCGTCGGCGTGCAGCAGCACCGGCGCCTCGTGGCCGGCACTGGCCAGCACCATCTCGCCGTTGCCCGCATCGACGGCGCCGCACAGCACGGTGGCGAACATGCAGGTGTCGTTGCCCTCGACCAGGCGCGCGGCGGCCACGCGCAGGGCCTTGTCCGGCGTGCCACCCAGGCCGGTGGCGACTTCCAGCACCGTCATCGCCCGCGCCATGAACAACGCCGCCGGCACGCCTTTGTCGGAAACATCGCCGATCACGAACCACAGCACGCGTTCGTCGCGCACGAAGAATGTGTAGAAGTCGCCGCCGACCGCCTTGGCGGGCTGCAGCAGTGCATGTGCCTGCAGGCGATGGCCGTGGGCGTGCAACGTCGGCGCGGCCGGCAACATCGCCAGCTGGATGTCGCGCGCGATCGACAGCTCGCTCTCGAGCTTCTGCCGGCTGCGCGCCATGCGTTCGATCTCCGCCAATTGCGACTTGATCGAACTGCGTGCGCGATCGAAGGCGCGCGCAAGCAGGCCCACTTCATCGCGGCGGGTGGTGTGTGGCAGCGGCCAGTCGAACTCGCCGGCGGCGAAATGTCCGGCAGACGAGGCCAGCGCCAGCAGCGGCTGCGTGACCGGTCGCGCGATCAGCCACAGCACCGCCACCAGCACCAGCACGGCGAGCAGGCCGCCGGCGATAACCGCGCGCGTGGTGTGGCGCAGTTGCTCCTGTGCGTACTGCTCCGATACCGACACCGCAACCGTCCAGGCACTGCCGGGCACCGGTTCCACCAGGCCGATGCGGCGGATGCGGGTAACCGGGTCGAGGTAGGTGACGTCGGCGCTGCGGCGTTCGCGCACGGCATCCAGGAGCGGCTGCAGCACGTGGCCGTCCAGCTGGCGCGCGCGATCGTCCAGGCGCACTTTCAATTCCAGCTCCGGCGACGGATGCACCACGTACAGATGCTCGGGGCTCAGCACGATCCGCAGCACCGGCGAGTCGATCGACTGCTGGCCGATCAACGTGCGCAGGCGGTTCACCGGCACGTCGAGGCTGACCATGCCGACCGGCGTCGACGCCAGGTCATCCGGATCGCGGCGGATCGGCCGGTTGTAGGTGACGAACATCTGCCCGCCGGTGGCGGCATTGCGGTAAGGCTCCGACCACCAGCCCTTGCCTTCGCCGATGGTGCGCTTCCACCACGGCTGGTCGTGGTAGTCGTAGCCGCGCGAACGCATCGGCTGGGTATAGAAGCCCTTGCCGTCGCGACGCACGTACCAGCTGTAGGCGGCATCGCCGCGGTCGAGCGCGGCTGGTTCCAGGATCAGCATCGCCCCTTCGATGTCGTCGTCGCCGGCGACAGTGGCGCGAAGCAGGGCATCGAGCGTGTGCGGGTCGCGGCCGACACCGCGCACGCCTTCGCTCAGCGTGGCCGCACCAACTTCGACCGACTCGAGCGTTGCGTGCAGGCCGAGCGCGGTCTGTTCGGCGAGGGTGCGGATCTCGCGTTCGCTCTGCGCGGTGAGCAACTGCGCCGACCGCGCCTGCACGATGAGCGTGGCCGCCAGCAGCACCGCCACGCAGCCCAGGCAGATCCACAGCACCAGGCGCGTGCGCAGGCTCCGGTACCAGGGCACCGCGCGGCCGGACGCAGGCAACTCGGCGATGAGCTGGGTCATGTCTGCACCGGTAGGCCCCTTCGGCGCAGCATAGCCGCGGCCCGTGATGCCGGCGCTAAGACGGTCAGCCGCCGTCGCCCCAGCCAAACCCAACGGTCAACCCACGCCCCGCCCCCGGCTCGAAGTACCGCGCATTGCCCTCGTTGACGATCACCGACCCGGCGAACTCGCGGTCGAGCAGATTGTCCACGCGGACAAACCCGCGCCACCCCGACGCCGCCGCCTGCCACTGCAACCGCAGCGCGAACTGCGCATAGCCCGGGGCGTGGTCGCTGTTGCGGTCGTCGGTGGCAACGCGGTCACTGGCGCGGGCCTCCAGCGCGGCCACGATCCGTCCGCTCGCATCGTTCCACGCCAGCTCGGCGTAACCGTCGGCGCGCGGAATGCCCGGGATGCGATTGCCGGCCTCAACCACCTGCAGCTGCTCGACGCCGCCACTGGTCACCAGATAGCTATATGGCTCGGTGAAGCGCGCCCGCAGCCAGTTGGCGGTCAGCGCATACGACCAGCGCGGATGCAGCCGCGCCTGGATGCCGGCCTCCACGCCTTCGCGCCGGGTCAGTCCGGCGTTGGCGAAGCTGGCGCGACCGCCGCGGTTGTCGGCCGGAACGATCTCGTCCTCGCCATCGATGCGGTAAGCGGAGAGGCTGGCGTCACCCGAGCCGAAGCGCCATCGCGCACCGACTTCGCCGCTGTCGAAGTGCGCCGGTTGCAGGCCGAAGTTGAAGCCGGCGCCGCCATCGGGTCGGTACGCCAACTCGGTCACCGTTGGCGTCTCGAAGCCGCGGCCGACGCTGGCGAACACCTCGCCGTGGGCGAACGACCGCGCCACGCCCAGCGACGTCGCGGTCTGGCTGTAATCGAGGCTGCCGCTGTCGTCGCCATTGCCCGGCGCGATGTAATGGTCATCGGAAGAGAAGTGCACGCGCGCATGCCGCACCGCACCCAGCACCGTCCAGTGCTCGGCCGGCCGCACATCGCCCAGCACGTAGGCCTCATTGCTGCGGATGCGGTTGTCCTCGTCGCGACGGATGCGGCCACGCACGCCAAGCTGCGTGCCGATGAAGTTCTCGTAGCCGCGACGCTGCTCATGCAGCCAACCTGCCTCGGCGCCCACGGTCAGCGCACCGTGCGCACCCTCCCAGCGGTGCCCGGCTTCGACGCCGGACGACTGCCGGCCCAGGTCGACCACACCGCCGGCGCTGGTCGGCGCGCGCTGCGCCGCGATCGGGATCGCGAGGAACTGCACCACGTCGCGCGCCACGCCATAACCGCTGATCCAGTACTCGCGCCCATCGGCATACGCGTCCTGCCAACGCGCGCCGGCCTGGGCGTTGTCGATGCGCTTGCGCGTGTCGAACAGTTCCGCGACCGGGTCGGTCCCATGCGGATCGCGCTGCCACTGCGCCCGGGTGAGGCCGAGCGGATCGTCGGTGTACGGCTGATGCAGCCCGCCGGCGACCAGGCGCAGGCGCTGGCCTTCCGCCGGCACCCACTGCGCCACCGCATCGAGCTGCGCGCGTTCGGCCGCGCTGTGCGGTCGATCGCCGTCGGTCGTGAAGTAGCTGCCAAGCGCGTGCCAGCGCCAGGCATCATCGTCGCTTGCACCCTGGATGCCGGTGGCCATCCGGCCGCTGCTGTTGGAGCCGGCCCAGGTATCGATGTCGATACCGCGCCCGCCATCGAGCGCAGTCTCGCCGACGATCGCGCCGCCGGCGGCGTTGCCGTACTGCAGCGCCAGCGGCCCACGCAACACCTGGATGCGATCGAGCGCGCTCAACGGAAAGCTCGCCGCCTGGCCCTGGCCATCGAGCGCCGACGAGGGGATGCCATCGACGATCAGCTTGATCCCGCGGATGCCGAAGGTCGACCGCGCACCGAAGCCGCGCGACTGCACCTGCAGGTCCTGCGCGTAGTTCTGCCGATCGAGCACGGTGATGCCCGGTGCCCGCACCAGCGCCTCCGACAGCGAGACCTGGCGCTGGCCGGCGCGCAGGGTGTCGCCATCGATGACGGTGGCCGAGCCGGGGAAGTCGGAGAGCGCCTGGCGCGCGCCGAGAACCTCGACGGTGTCGAGGGTGGTGGCGGACTGGGGCGACTGTTGCGCCCAAGCGGGGGACAGGGCCAGGGACAGGGCCAGGGACAGGGCGAGAGACAGTGCCGCCGCCGGCCGCACGCCACAGCGTGACAAGGCGCATACAGGTGCCCCGATACCGTGTGCCGAGCTGCCGTCCCAGGGGAATCGCATCATGAAAGCCGCGGTCCGAATTTTGCTGATCCTGACCATTGTCGCCGTCCCGGCCTGGCTCTGGGCGCAGTCGAGCCCACAGCCGGCGCCGGCCCCCGCCGCATCCCCGGTGGCCGTCGCCGCCCCGCCCCCGCCGAACGACCCGATGCCGATGGACCTCGACGGCGACGGCGTGGTCACCGCCATGGAGCACGCGGCCGGCGCCCGCTCCCTGTTCGAGCACATGGACGCCAATCACGACGAGCGCGTGACCCGGGACGAGATGCTGAATTTCCAGCGCGAGGTCCTGGGCGTGCCGATCGCGCCACCGCGCAGGTAGGCCTGCCCGCCGGCCCCCGGTTTTGCCATCCGGCCCCGTAGGGCCGGGCGACTTTCAATCCCCCTTTCGTCGCAACGCTCCGGCCCATGCCTGCAGGGTTGGCCACCGGTGTCGCCCTGTTAGAATCCGGACTCTAAACCCCCGCCCCACACGAGGCGCGGCCAATAGGGGCCGCGATACGCATGACGTCTCTCCACGCTGCCATCACCGACATCCTCCAGAACGACCCGGACCCGACCGAGACCCGCGAGTGGATCGAGTCTGTCCAGGCCGTCATCGAGCGCGAAGGCGCCGAGCGCGCCCACCAGCTGCTCGAAGGCATGGTCGAAGTCACCCGTCGCGCCGGCGCGCACCTGCCGTTCTCGCCGACCACCGAATACATCAACACCATCCCCGCGCACCTGGAGGCCAAGAGCCCCGGTGACCACGCGATGGAATGGCGCATCCGCTCTATCATCCGCTGGAACGCGCTGGCGATGGTCGTGCGCGCGAACCGCAAGCCGGGCGACCTGGGCGGCCACATCGCCAGCTTCGCCTCTGCTGCCACGCTCTATGACGTCGGCTTCAACCATTTCTGGCGCGCACCCAGCGCCGACCACCCGGGCGACGTGATCGGCGTCCAGGGCCACAGCTCGCCGGGCATCTACGCGCGCTCGTTCCTGGAAGGCCGCATCAGCGAATCGCAGCTCGACCACTTCCGCATGGAAGTCGACGGCCGCGGCATCAGCTCGTACCCGCATCCGTGGCTGATGCCGGACTACTGGCAGGTGCCGACCGTGTCGATGGGCCTGGGCCCGCTGGCCGCCATCTACCAGGCGCGCAACTGGAAGTACCTGGAAGGCCGCGGCCTGATGCCGAAGTCCGACCGCAAGGTCTGGGCATTCCTCGGCGACGGCGAGACGGACGAGCCCGAATCGCTCGGCGCGATCTCGGTGGCCGGCCGCGAAGGCCTCGACAACCTGGTCTTCGTCATCAACTGCAACCTGCAGCGCCTCGATGGCCCGGTGCGCGGCAACGGCAAGATCATCCAGGAGCTGGAAGGCCAGTTCCGCGGCGCCGGCTGGAACGTCATCAAGACCGTGTGGGGCAGCTACTGGGATCCGCTGCTGGCGCGCGACACCACCGGCAAGTTGCGCCAGCTGATGATGGAAACCGTCGACGGCGAGTACCAGAACTGCAAGGCGTTCGGCGGCAAGTACACGCGCGAGAACTTCTTCAACAAGTACCCCGAGACCGCCCAGCTCGTCGCCAACCTCAGCGACGACGACATCTGGCGCCTCAACCGCGGCGGCCACGACCCGCACAAGGTGTACGCGGCGTACCACGAAGCGGTGAACACCAAGGGCATGCCCACCGTGATCCTGGCCAAGACGGTCAAGGGCTACGGCATGGGCGCGGCCGGCGAGTCGCTCAACCCGACCCACCAGACCAAGAAGCTCGATGACGATGCCGTGCGCGTGTTCCGCGACCGCTTCAACATCCCGGTGACCGATGCGCAGCTGGCCGACGGCAAGGTGCCGTTCTTCCACCCGGGCGAGAACTCGCCGGAAGTGGAATACATGATGGAGCGCCGCAAGTCGCTCGGCGGCTTCCTGCCGCAGCGCCGGCAGAAGTCGACGCAGTCGCTGGAAGCACCGAAGCTGGAAGGCTTCGACCGCCTGCTCAAGAGCACCGGCGAGCGCGAGATCAGCACCACGATGGCGTTCGTGCAGGCGCTCAACATCATCCTGCGCGACAAGCAGGTCGGCCCGCGCGTGGTGCCCATCGTCGCCGACGAAGCGCGCACCTTCGGCATGGAAGGCCTGTTCCGCCAGATCGGCATCTACGCCCCGCACGGCCAGAAGTACAAGCCGGTCGACCGCGACCAGCTGATGTACTACCGCGAAGACGCGGCCGGCCAGGTGCTGGAAGAAGGCATCACCGAAGCCGGCGCGTTCGCCAGCTGGATGGCCGCGGCCACCAGCTACAGCACCAACGACCTGCCGATGCTGCCGTTCTACATCTACTACTCGATGTTCGGCTTCCAGCGCATCGGCGACGCCGCCTGGCAGGCGGCCGACATGCGCGCGCGTGGCTTCCTGCTCGGCGCCACCGCCGGCCGCACCACGCTCAATGGCGAAGGCCTGCAGCACGAAGACGGCCACAGCCACCTGCTGGCCGGCGCGATCCCGAACTGCCGCGCGTACGACCCGACCTTCGGCTTCGAAGTCGCGGTGATCGTGCAGCACGGCATGCAGCGCATGCTGACCGAGCAGCAGGACGAGTACTACTACATCACCCTGATGAACGAGAACTACGGCCACCCGGACATGCCGGAAGGCGCGGCCGACGGCATCATCAAGGGTATGTACCTGCTGACCGACGCCGGCAAGCCGAAGAAGGGCGAACTGCGCGTGCAGCTGATGGGCTCAGGCACGATCCTGCGTGAGGCGATTGCCGCGGCGGAGCTGCTGGACAAGGACTTTGGCGTGACTGCCGACATCTGGTCGTGCCCGAGCTTCAACGAGCTGCGTCGTGATGGGTTTGATGCCGAGCGTTGGAACCGCCTGAACCCGGAAGCGAAGACGCTGCGCAAGCCGTATGTGACCGAGTTGCTGGAAGGACGCCAGGGTCCGGCGATTGTCGCGACTGACTATGTGCGTGCGTATGCCGACCAGATCCGTGCGTTCGTGCCGATGCACTACACGGTGCTGGGCACGGATGGCTTCGGCCGCAGCGATACGCGTGCGAACCTGCGCCGTCACTTCGAGGTTGACCGGTACTACATCGCGCACGCCGCGATTGCGGCGCTGGCGGCGGAAGGGAAGATGACGGCTAAGGATGTGGCGAGGGCCATCAAGACTTATAAGATTGATGGGGAGAAGCCGAATCCTGTTGGGGTTTGATGATTGAAAGAGAAGGCGACCGCAAGGTCGCCTTCCTTTTTATGGGTTCAAACGGCGGTCCTTCGCTGCTTTTAGGTGATGAGACCTAGGTCAAGCCGGTCGTCGGCTAATGTCTCTCCGGGCAAGGCGCGTCGTTGTGTGATGGTTGTCACATCTAGTATTGTCGGGCGGTCGTGGGCTTCCGAGGGCAGGAAATGGCCGCAGTACCCAAGAAGGTCGCAGAGCGTTTGATCGTTGGCCTGAAGCGCTATCAGCCAGTTTTAACTGCGGCTCGCACAAGAGATGTGGGTGAAGCCGACACCGTAACGATCGTCAAGGACATGCTCGCTGACGTGTTCGGATACGACAAGTATTCAGACGTAACCTCAGAGCACTCGATTCGCGGAACTTTCTGCGACCTTGCAATCAAGATTGACAACCAGCTGCAGACGCTCATCGAGGTCAAGGCAATCGGCCTCGATCTCAAGGACCAGCACGTCAAGCAGGCAATTGACTACGCTGCCAACCAGGGCGTTGACTGGGTGTTACTGACGAATGGAGTTACTTGGCGCGTCTATCACCTGATATTCGCCAAGCCAATCGATCAGGAGCTCGTGCTCGAAATCGACTTCTGCGCATTGAGTTCGCGCTCGGAAGGAGACCTTGAGCTGCTCTACCTTTGGTGTAAGGAAGGTTGGCAGCGATCAGTTCTCGGCGAGTATCACACGCAGAAGCAAGCTCTTTCGCGCTTCTTTGTTGGCGCGATGCTTCAGACGGACACCATACTTGACGTGATTCGCAGGGAGCTTCGGCGCGTGTCGCCGGACGTTCGGATCGATTCGTCGCAGATCAAAGATGTACTTGTCAACGAGGTGATCAAGCGCGAAGTGCTCGAAGGCGACAAAGCCGAAGAGGCGCGTAAGAAGGTTGCCAAGTCCGCGAACAAGTCGCTTCGCGCTACTCCTGTGAAGGCATCGAAGCACGCGTCTGACGTCGAGGGTAGTACTGGCTGATTCGCCAGTGGGCTTGGATCGCGGAGTTCATCTGATCTGATGGCTTGCACCCTCAGACCTTGAATCGATTCTCGCGATGCCACTTCAAGTAGGTGGCATGGGGTCGCCACTCCGGGCTATCCGGAACCAGTAGCTTGCGACCGGGATGGATGAGTTTGTCGAGGTCGTCTGGCACGCCATGCGGCGACAGCAAGACGTTGTAGGAGTCGTCGACCGATAGCAGGCCTCGATCGAACAACCAGTGCACGGTTCCCGTCAGGGCAATCCCGTTACGCACGGTGTCCGGGCCGTCTTCCTCGACCGGGCGAATGTGGGCTGCCTGCACTTCCGGTCTCCCTCCGCCGTTGATGAGCCGCAGGCCCGTGACGGCGCAGGTGTTGGCGTACGCGTTGCGGACGTGTCGTCGAAATGCGACGTCACGGAACTTCCGGTTGACGATCTGCTCGACCATGGGGCGAACGACGTACTCGGGCACTTCCTCGGCGACACGATCCGCACGCTCCCAGGCTTCCAGCTGAGCTGTCAGTCCTTGCTGCACGATTCGTGCGAACTCGTCGCCAGGGATCTGTCGCACCGAACGGCCGAATGCACCCTTGTTGGTTGAGCCGTCGTCCTTTCGCAGCAGCGACTCGAAATACTGAGTGCCCTGTCGGAACGGTACCGCCTGGTCAAACTCCAGGTAATGCTTGAGGTGGGCGTAGAAGTGGTCCGCCAACCGGTGATCTGCTTCGATCGAAACGACCTGCGCAACTGCAAAGTAAGCCTGTCGGCCAGTTGCGCTGGATGGCCCCGTGGTCCTTCGCGGCTCGTAATAAAGGATCCAATCCCCTACGGCTTGCTCCGCCTGTCGAAGATACGTCTTCGGGAAGTGATACCACTTCTCGATACGGTCATCGTATGCGGAGCTCTCGGACGTCGTGAATACCGCGTTGGCCATGGTGCCTCCCTCAAGGCGGCACCAGGTTACCAGGTGCCGGTCTGCCCAATGGCGCGGGGGATCTGACACCAATGGCCCCAGCCATCCCGCCCACGGGATGTTCCTTCCCCGATTCCCCCTCTAATTTCCGGCGACCAGGTCTCCAAGTCATGGGAGTGCGTTGGCTATCCGCCATCGCTTTCCTCCCACTCCCCGGAAATCCAACATGAGCAAGCTTGCAGGCAAGGTCGCCGTCGTCACCGGCGCATCAAAGGGCATCGGCGCCGCCATCGCCACCGCACTGGCCGCCGAAGGCGCGTCGGTCGTCGTCAATTACGCGTCCAGCCAGGAGGCCGCCGATGCGGTCGTGGCGAAGATCACCGCCGCTGGCGGCAAGGCCCTCGCTGTGCGCGGCGACGTATCCAGCAAGACCGACGCCGAAGCCATCATCGACGCGGCCGTTTCCAAGTTCGGCCGCCTCGACATCCTCGTCAACAACTCAGGTGTCTACAACTTCGCGCCGCTCGAAGACATCACCGAAGCCGACTTCCACCGCCACTTCAACATCAACGTCCTCGGCCTGCTGCTGGCCACGCAAGCTGCTGCGAAGCACCTGGGTGAGGGCGGCAGCGTCATCAACATCGGTTCGCTCGTGACGCGCATCACCCCTGCCGGCAGCGCGGTCTACACCGGCACCAAGGGCGCGGTGGATGCGATCACCGGTGTGCTGTCGCAGGAACTGGGCCCGCGCAAGATTCGCGTCAACTCGATCAACCCGGGCATGATCGAAACCGAGGGCTCGATTGCAGCGGGCTTCATCGGCTCGGACTTCAACAACCATGCCGTTGCCCAGACCCCGCTGGGTCGAATCGGCCTGCCGAACGACATCGCCTCGATCGCGGTCTTCCTGGCTTCGGACGACTCCGGCTGGCTCAATGGCGAGCTGCTGAACGCGGCCGGCGGCATGCGCTGACCGTTCGGCGGGGAGGAGGCACCGCGCCTCCGCCCCGCCTGATGGCGGGCGCCGGGTCATGCGATCATCGCCCGGCTGACGCGAAGCCTGGGGAGGCCCGCGCGGCTGCAGGGGCCATTGCGCCCCGGGGGGATCTCTTGAGAGCACGCAACGCCGTCGCGTGGATCGCGGTCGCCATTGCCCTTCCGCTGGCCGGGAGCTGCCTTGCCGCGGACCCGATACTGCAGCAGTCGCCCGTGCCGTCTCCGCCGGCGCTGCTTCCGCCGCCCCCACCCGCTTCCGATTCAACGCAGTCCTTGCGACTGCCTTCGTACGTCCCGCCGTTCAAGCTGACGAACCAACCGCCGACCTTTCCGGAAGAAGCCCTGTGCCGGCAGCTGACGGGTCAGACCAAGCTCGTGCTCACGATCTCGCCGACAGGATCGGTAGTGGACGCAGTCGTCGAGAAATCCAGCGGGCATCCATCCCTCGATAGCGCCGCGCACGACGCGGGCATGGACTGGAAGTTCAGGCCGGCATTCGCGTACGGCGTGCCGGTGGGATCGCGGACGCGCGTCCCGGTCGACTTCATCGCCCCAGCCGAATGGCCGCACTGCAGCCAGGGCGTACGCGTCCTGTCTACCTACACGGTGCTTGGGGCAGAAGGCACCGACACGGGCGCGGCCATGCTCACGCCGATGTTCGCGCCGAGCGACAAGGTGAGCGCGGTCGTCGAATACGTGGTGACTTCCCCCGACGCAGTGGGCGAGTCATTGAGCGTCCGCTGGATCTACCTGGACGATGCAGGTCATCCGGTGGTCCGCCACGAGCAGACTTCGCCGTTGCAGGAAGGCGGCCGCAAGCGTTTCGTCCTTGCCTGCGCGCTGCCCGCCGGCTGGAAGCCGGGTCGTTACCAGATTGAAGTGCGCCTCAAGGACGACATCCTCGGGCAAGGGGAGTTTGCCGTCCGCTGACGGTGCCGGGGCCTAGCGTGCCAGCTCCGCCGCCAGTGCCCGCAGCAACGCCGCCCCGTCTCCCCGCCACGCGCTGCCGTGCATGCACGCGAGCGTATGTGGATTCGCCTGCGCCAGTTTCTCCAGGATCGCGCCGCTTTGGTTCGAGTGCGCGTAGTAGTCCATCTGTTGACGGAACGCTTCGCTGGGGCCGAGCACGTCAGTCTCGGTCAACGACAGATGGCCGCCGCCGGGCTGCGTGAACAGGTCGCCGCAGAACATCGTCGATGTGTGCTCCTCCATGAGGTATCCGCATTCCCAGCCGTGCGGCAAGTGCGGCGCGTCGAACCAGCGCACGCGATGGCGGCCCAGCGAAATGACCTCGCCATCGGCGAGCGCACGCGGCGGCCGGTCGGCGAGGTCGGCCATCGACACCATCGCCGCGATCGTCCCGCACAAAGGCGCGGCCTGCGGCGCGACCGCCAGCCACTGATTCATCGAGCCGCACTCGTCGGCCTCGACATGCGAGAACGCGACGTGGCGCAGCCGTGTCAGCGGCATCACAGTGGCCACGGCCTCCGACACCACCGGGAACAACCCGCGCAACCCGGTGTGGAACAGCAGCGGCTCCTCATCCACGACCAGGTACTGGTTGAACGAGAACGGCGTGTTGCCCGGCAGCGACACCGGCGTGTTGATCCGGTAGATGTGCTCGGCAATCTCGTGGACGTTGGTGCCGGTCTGGGTGTTGGTGACGGTCATGGCGGTTCCCGAGCGGCCGCGGTGGGGATTCGGGCCGACATCCCGGGTCAACGTAGTGGCCGCGGCGAGGGGGTCAGGCTCAAGGCAGATGTGGGCGGCCACGCTTGCCGGCGCCCGCCGTAGCCTGTCAGGCTTCCGGCCTGCCTTTCATCACGGATACGATCATGAAGGTGATGCGCTCGACCACGACCTCCATGCTGCTGCTTGCGTTCGCGACCCCCGCCGCCGCCGGCGCACCGCAACAGACGCCGGGCACCTTCGCCCGGGCCGGCGAGCTCGTCAGCATCGCCCCCGGCCGCGCAATCAACCTGCGCTGCAGCGGCAAGGGGCCGCAGACGGTGGTGCTGGAAGCCGGCGGCAATGCCGACTCGAGCACGTGGTTCCGCGTGCAGTCGCTGTTGTCGGGCATCGTGCGCGTGTGTTCCTACGACCGCGCGGGCTACGGCTTCAGCGACCCGGGCCCGATGCCGCGCAGCCTGCAGGCCGATGTCGACGACCTGCATGCGGTGCTGAAAACCGCGAAGCTGGAAGCGCCCGTGGTGCTGGTCGGGCATTCGCTCGGAAGCAACATCGTGCGCCGCTATGCGCAGCAGTATCCGTCGACGGTAGCGGGGCTGGTGCTGGTCGATCCGCCAGAGCAGGGCGCCGACGCAGCGCTGCCAGCGCAATGGCGGCAGGACGACGAAGACGGGCGCAAGCAGCGCAACGCGTTCCTCGATGCCTGTGCGCAAGCGGCGGCCGGCGGGACGCTCGCCGCGGCAGACGGTCCGTTGAAGGCCTGCCTGCGCGAGCCGCCGGCGTGGCAGAGCCCCGCAGTCGCCGCCGCCACGCGCGCCTACAAGCTCAAGCCTGGCTACTGGTCAACGCTGCGCTCGGAACTGGACGAGAACGTCTCCATCTTTGCCACGCCCGTTCCGCCCGATGCCAGCTTCGGCGCCATGCCCGTGGTCGTGCTGTCCGCCGACAACGACTTCGCGGAAGCGCCCACGGACGTGCGCGACGTCCTGGTGGCCGCACGCAAGCAGACCCATGAGCGCCTCGTAGTCGCCTCCACCCGTGGTCGCCGCGTCGCCGTGCCAGGCGCCTCGCACGATATCCAGCTGGATCAGCCGCAAGCCGTGGTGGATGCCGTGACGAGCGTGATTCCGGTTCGACCATGACGCGCGATCCATGAACGTCTGGAGCATCGTCTTCCTCATCGGCGCCGCGCAGGCCGCGCTGTTGGCGCTGGCGTTGTGGCGGCGGCCAGTCAACGCGCCGGCCAACCGCGTGCTGGCCGTCTGGATCGCGGTGATCGGCTTCGATCTGGCGGTCAAGGCACTCTACTTCCGCGACTCCTCGATCGACCTGATCAAGCTGTTCCGCTTCGTCGGGATGTTTCCGTTCCTCTACGGCAGCGCGTTCTACCTGTACGTCCGCACGTTGACCCGAGGCCGCGCGCCGGGACTGCGCGATGGCGTGCACCTGGTCGGCTTCCTCGTCGCGCTGGTGGTCAACGCGCCGTGGTTCATGATGGACCGCGCGCAGACGCAGGCCTTTCTTGCGGACCTGGCCGCAGGCGGTTACTGGCCGGGAACACCGTGGCTGGACATCTTCCTGTTCTCCTACAGCCTCTCGTACGTGGTCGCCGGACTGGTCCGTGTGCGTCGTTACCGGCGCGAACTGCTGCAACGCCGTTCCGATGCCGATCGCATGTCGTTGCACTGGATCGATGCGATGGCGCTGTCGCAGATCGTGATCTGGTGCATCGCGGTGGCGCAGTGGCAGTTCCGCATTCCGTGGATCGACTACCCGCTGATCTACGGCGCGGTGGTGGCGTGGGTGTTCGTGGTCGGCTATCTCAGCCTGAGCCAGGTGGCGGTCGCGGCGCAGCCGCCCCAGGTCGAAGACGACGCACCGGCAGAGGCGACGCCCGCTGCCGATGACCCTCGCTTCGCCGCGGTCGAGGAACGGTTGACCCGGCTGATGGAACACGAACGCCTCTACAGCGAGCCGGCGCTCACGATCGGCCAGTTGGCCAAGCGGAGCGGTTATCCCGAGTACCTGGTGTCGGCGGTGATCAACCGCCGCTTCGCCGGCAACTTCTGGGACTACATCAACCGGCAGCGCATCGAAGCCGCGCGCGCCTGCCTGGCCGACGGCGGCGACACCCGCACCATTCTCGACATCGCTTACGCATGCGGGTTCACCTCCAAGTCGACCTTCAACGCCGCCTTCAAGCGGCAACTTGCGGTGACGCCGAGCGTCTACCGGCAAGCGCGGTCGCAGGCGTCATCCATGGCCGACACCGGCGCGTGACAGCGATCCGTCCGGCGCCAGCCGGGCCCGGATCGCCGGCCAGTGCAGCCACAGCTCGCACAGCGCCAGGTTGATCGTCCAGCAGCTCCACGCCGCGAAGATGTAGACCTGTACGAACGGCAGGTGCAACACGGCCTGGCCGATCACCAGCGTGAGGCGCAGGGTGATGGCCGAGGCGGTGAGGGCGATGCTGCGCGCCATCCAGCGCCGGTGCAGGGCGATGTCGCCGGCAATCGCATGGCGAATGCCGATGCCGGTGATCGTCAGCCAGGTGATGGCGAGCAGGGCAAATCCGATGCCGGCCGCGGCCCCGCCGGTGGCATGGGTGGACAGCGACAGGCCGCCCAGTCCGCCGATCAGTACCCCGCCGGTATAAAGGCCGCCGC
Organism: Lysobacter sp. 05T417; assembly: GCF_056396405.1. Classification (NCBI taxonomy): domain Bacteria; kingdom Pseudomonadati; phylum Pseudomonadota; class Gammaproteobacteria; order Lysobacterales; family Lysobacteraceae; genus Lysobacter; species Lysobacter sp. 05T417. Next base: position 123,434 of record NZ_JBFTLK010000004.1, read on the forward strand.
TGAGCCGGTGCAGGCGCGGCACCCGCCGCCGGATCGCGGCGCTCATCTGCACCGGCGCCAGCAACAGCGCCAGCCCGGCGCCGAAGAAGTGCGCCGGCACGTCGAAGCCGGAGCGGGCGAACTTGATCGCCATGCTGTCGGCCGGCCCGTGCGGGCGGTAGACATAGGTGAATGCATACGCCGCCACCGTCACGCAGAGCAGGGTGAAGACCAGCGCTGAGGTCCAGCGCAGCGCCGGGGATCCGAAACGTTGCCAACCGCGATTCATTGCCTGCCTCCTGGGTGGGGAGGGGTCAGGCTGGAGCGGCGAACCGTTCCGGTCGTCCGGATCGGGGGAGTCGTACGCGTATCGCGATCAAGTCGCTGGGTCCCCGCCTTCGCGGGGATGACGGGATGCTGCAACGCTGTGGCCCGCCGGCACGGCCCCGCCACATGGTGCGATGCACCATAATGCCGGCATGCCTGCCAACCTTCCTCCCGCTGCGCCCGCCGTGGCGACTGCTCCGGTGCCCTCGTCGCCCACGCTGTCCCCGCGCCAGGTCACCCTGATCCTGTTCGCCCTGGCCATGGGTGGCTTCGCCATCGGCACCAGCGAGTTCGTGGTGATGGGCCTGATCAACGAGATCGCCCGCAGCATGGGCGTGACCGAGCCCCAGGTCGGCCACGTGATCAGCGCCTATGCCCTGGGCGTGGTGATTGGCGCGCCGCTGCTGGCGATCCTCGGCGCGAAGCTGGCGCGACGTACCCTGCTGCTGGCGCTGATGGGCTTCTACGCAATCGGCAACCTCGCCAGCGCCATGGCGCCGGACTACCACACGCTGATGCTGGCCCGTTTCGTCGCCGGCCTCCCGCACGGCGCCTACTTCGGCATCGCCGCGCTGGTCGCCGCACGCATCAGCCGCCCGGAACAACGTGGCGCCGCGGTTGGCCGGGTGATGCTGGGCCTGTCGATCGCACTGCTGGTCGGCAACCCGCTGGCGACCTGGCTGGGCCAGGCCTTCGGCTGGCGCTGGGCGTTCGCGCTGGTGTCGGTGATCGCGCTGGCGACGGTGGCGATGACCATGCGCGTGCTGCCGCGCGGCATGAATGCACCGCGCCCCGACGCGCTGCGCGAACTGCGCGACTTCAACCGCAAGCCGGTGTGGCTGGCGCTGGGCATTGGCGCGATTGGCTTCGCCGGCATGTTCTGCGTCTTCAGCTACCTGGCGCCGACCCTGGTCAACGTGACCGGTGTTTCCGAGAGCTTCATCCCGTTCGGGCTGGTCGCGTTCGGCATCGGCGGCATCCTCGGCACGCTGGGCGGCGGCTGGCTGTTCGACCGCCTGCAGTTCCGCGCCGTGCCGGCGATCCTGGTGTGGTCGGTGGTGGTGCTGCTGTTGTTCCCGCTGGCCGCGCGCTCGGTGTGGACGGTGCTGCCGGTGGTGGTCGCCGTCGGCACGATGGGCGCGCTGGCGACGGTGCTGCAGGCGCACCTGATGGATGTCGCTGCCGAGGCGCAGACGCTGGCCGCGGCCTCCAACCACTCGGCCTTCAACATGGCCAATGCATTGGGCCCGTGGCTCGGCGGCATGGCCATCACCGCCGGCTACGGTTGGACATCGACGGGCGTGGTCGGCGCGTTCACTGCCGTGGGTGGCCTGCTGATCTACGCATGGGCACGGCGTGATGCGGCGCAGGGCGCAGTCGCTCTGGCAGCGACCGAGGCGGAATAGCGACCGTCATCCCGGCAGATACCCATACCACTCCTGCTGCACCCGCTCGATCGGTCCGATGGCCGTCGCGATCCCGCTATCCTTCACCGATGGCCACCTACATCGCCCTGCTTCGCGCCGTGAACGTCGGCGGCACCGGCAAGCTGCCCATGGAAACGCTGCGCGCGATGTGCGACGCGGCCGGGTTCAAGAACGTGCGCACCTACATCGCCAGCGGCAACGTCGTGTTCGAGACCGCAGGCACCGCCGCCAAGGCGAAGGCGGCGCTGGAGTCCGCGCTGGAGCGCCATGCCGGCAAACCGGTGGGCGTGGTGATCCGCACGGGTGCGGAGATGGCGCAGGTGCTGGCGGACAATCCGTTTCCGGAGGCCGCACCGAACCGCGCCGTGGCGATCTTCCTCGATGCCGCACCACCGGCCGATACCCTGGCCGCGGTGCGTCATCGAACCGAAGAAGAGCTTGCCCTGGGCACGCGCGAGATCTACGTGCACTACGGCGAGGGCATGGCCAGTTCGAAGCTGGTGATCCCGGCAGCCAAAGCCGGCACCGCGCGCAATCTCAATACCGTGGCGAAGCTTGCGGCGATGGCCGCCGGTTGATGCCGTGGCTGCCCGGCGGCTGGCTCAGCCGGCGCCGGGTCGAACGTGGAATCCCAATGCGCCGGCGACGGCGCGCAGTGCCTCGTCGTCGCGCTGCAGGGTCATGAAGCCGGCATGCGTGTCATGCCCGGTCTCCCAGGTCCACAGCGTGTAGTGATGCTCGCGCAGGCGGTCGTAGGCCGTGCCGATCAGCGAGGGCACTTCGGCATCGGACAGGAAGTCCTCGTCGGTCGGGTCTTCCACGCCCCAGTCGATGTGCAGGTTGAAACGCGATGCGAGTTCGTTGAGCACTTCGATCAACCCGGCCGGGTCGGTGTCCTCGACGTGGAAGCCGGACTTCCAGTCGATCACGTCGCGGATCAGTTCAACCGGTTCCTCGCCCTCGTCGAGTGCGTCGCGGCAGGCCTGGAACTGCTGCATGGCCGCGTCTTCATCGCCGGGATTGATCAGCAGCAGGAACTGCCAGGCCACCGCTTCCAGCGCCGCTTCCTCGTCGATGTCGGCGTCCGCGGTGAATGAACGGGCGAAGTTGTCGTCGGGGTCGTATTCGGTGTGGGTGTTCATGCGCGGTCTCCGCCCAGTGGCAGGGCCACAGGATACGGCGATCATCCGGCCGGCGCTGCCTTTATTCGCGACCGTGCCTCACGTCGAGTTGCGCGGCAACGGACTATCTTCAGCATCGACAGCGGCACGACGCTTGCCGCTGCGCAGCATCCGGCGCGAGGAGGACACATGGCTTCGATCCGCAGGGAAATACGGGTGACGGTACCGCCAGCGCAAGCTTGGGACGCGCTGCGCGATGTCGGCCGCATTCATGAGCGCCTCGTGCGCGGCTTCGTCACCGATTGCAGCCTCGACGGCGACGTCCGCACGATCACCTTCGCAAATGGCATGTCGGCGCGCGAACGCATCATCGATGTCGACGATGGCGAGCGCCGGGTGGTCTGGTCGGTGCAGGGCGATCCGTTCGCCCACCACAACGCGTCGGTGCAGGCGTTCGAGTCCGGCGACGGCGGCACACGCCTGGTCTGGATAGCCGACCTGCTGCCCGATGCCCTCGAGGCGCCCATTGCCGGGATGATCGAGCAGGGCCTGGAGGCGATGAAGCAGACGCTCGAAGGCACTGGCTGACCAGGACACGCTGACGAAGCACCGGCCGACAGCGGCCCCCCTTGAACCTTATATGATCGGCATCATATAAGGTTGCATGCGCTACGACCCAGACCACAAACGCCAGACCCGACAGCGCGTGCTGCGGGTCGCCGCCCATGCCATCCGCAGCGACGGCCCGACCCGTGTCGGCGTCGCCGGTGTCATGCGCGAGGCCGGACTGACCCATGGCGGCTTCTACGCCCACTTCCAGTCGAAGGACGACCTGGTCGCGGCCGCCATCACCCAGATGTTCGCCGACTCGCTGGCGCACTGGCGCAACGCCCAACAGCGCGCGGGCGATGGAGGCGACGAGGCCGGGCTGGTGGCCTATCTGCGCCAGTACCTGTCCGCGGCGCATCGCGATGCCCCCGGCCTGGGCTGCCCGATCGCAGCGCTGGCGTCGGAGGTGCCGCGGCTCGACGAGACCGCGCGCGATGCATTCGCCGCGGGTTCGCAACAGCTCACGCAGGTGCTGGCGGATGCACTGGAACGGCTTGGACACGATGATGCAGCGGCGCTGGCCGTGTCGGTGCTCTCCGAGCTCGTCGGCACGCTGGCCATGGCCCGTTGCGAACCCGATCGCGCCCGCTCCGATGCCGTGCTCGCAGGGTCGCGCCGGCAACTGGGCCGCCGCCTCCACCTGGAGATCGATGCATGAGCCTGGTCGACGAGATGGCCGCGGGCCACGGCCACGTCCACGCTGCTGGTGTTCGATCGCCCAACCGCTCCCCCCGTGTAGGAACCAGCTTGCTGGCGATCGCGAGCATCACCCGCTGACCGTCGCGGTCGCCAGCAAGCTGGCTCCCACACTTCTCCCCCACGAGATGCACATGTCCTCTTTCCACGACCCCATCGTCATCGTCTCCGCCGTGCGCACGCCGCTGGGACGTTTCCTCGGCGACCTCTCGCCGCTGACCGCGCCGCAGCTGGGCGCCCATGCCATCACCGCGGCGCTGGCGCGCGCCGGCCTCGCGCCCGAACGCATCGACGAAGTCCTGATGGGTTGCGTATTGCCGGCGGGCCAGGGCCAGGCGCCGGCGCGCCAGGCATCGCGCGCGGCCGGACTGCCCGATGCCGTCGGCGCGACCACCATCAACAAGGTCTGCGGCTCCGGCATGAAGGCGACCATGATCGCCCACGACCTGCTGCTCGCCGGTTCGGCCGACCTGGTCGTCGCTGGCGGCATGGAGTCGATGTCAAACGCGCCGTACCTGCTGTCGAAAGCACGCAGCGGCTATCGCGTTGGCCACGACCGCATCTTCGACCACATGATGCTCGACGGCCTGGAAGACGCCTATGAACCCGGCCGCGCGATGGGCGAGTTCGGCGAGGCCGCCGTCGCCAGGTACGGCTTCAGCCGCGCCGACCAGGACGCGTACGCGGTACAGACACTGACACGCGCCCGCGAGGCCATCGCGAGCGGTGCCTTCGCCGACGAAATCGTCGCCGTGCCGGTGCCGGTGAAGGGCGGCGAACGTCTCGTCGACACCGACGAGCACCCGTTGAAGGTATCGCCGGAGAAGATCCCGACACTGAAGCCCGCTTTCGCCAGCGACGGCACGATCACCGCGGCCAGCGCTTCGGCCAATGCCGACGGCGCCGCCGCGCTGGTGCTAACGCGCCGCTCGCTGGCCGAACGCGAAGGGCTGCCGATCCTGGCCGAGATCCGCGCCCACGCCACCCACAGCCAGGCGCCGGCCTGGTACACCACCGCGCCGATTCCGGCGATCGAAAAGCTGCTGGGCAAGGTGGGCTGGAGCGTGGACGACGTTGACCTGTTCGAGATCAACGAAGCCTTCGCGGTGGTGGCGATGGCCGCCGCGCAGGACCTGGGCATCGCCCGCGACCGCCTCAACGTCAACGGCGGCGCGTGCGCACTCGGCCACCCGATCGGCGCCACTGGCGCGCGCCTGATCGTGACCCTGCTGCATGCGATGCAGCGCCGCGGCCTCACCCGTGGCGTGGCGGCGCTGTGCATCGGCGGCGGCGAAGCCACGGCCATCGCCATCGAACGCACGCCCTGAATTCATACCCCCGTAACGCTCCCCCACAGAGGTGCAAGATGGACATCAAGAACGCCGTGGTACTCGTCACCGGCAGCAACCGCGGCCTCGGTCGCGCGCTGGTCGAAGCGCTCAAGCAGGCCGGCGCGGCGAAGATCTACGCGGCCGCGCGCAATCCGGCTTCGATCAACTACGAAGGCGTCACTCCCGTCGCGCTGGACGTCACCTCGCCCGACAGCATCGCCGCGGCCGCCAAGGCTTGCCCCGACGTCAATGTGGTGATCAACAACGCCGGCATCGCCCGCGGCGGCGTGTTGCTGTCCGCCACCGGCGAGCAGACCGCGCGCGAAGAAATGGACACCAACTTCTTCGGCCCCTGGCGGGTCACACAGGCGTTCGCCCCGACGCTGGCGCGCAACGGTGGCGGTGCGCTGGTGAATGTCCTGTCGGTGCTGAGCTGGATCAGCCTGCCGGGCACCGCAACCTACTGCGTCTCCAAGGCCGCGGCGTGGTCGCTTACCAATGGACTGCGCAATGAGCTTCGCGGCCAGGGCACCCAGGTGGTTGGCGTCCACCTCGGCCTGATGGACACCGACATGACCGCCGGCTTTGACGCGCCGAAGATCGCGCCCAAGGATGTCGCCGAGCAGATCGTGCGCGCGCTGCAGGACGGCAGCGACGAAGTCCTCGCCGATGACACCAGCCGCCAGGTCAAGGGCAGCCTCTCTTCGCCGCAGGCGGCGTACCTGTCGGCCGGCAGCGAGTAACGTCTGCAGACAGCGGCAATGCAGGGGCCCGCGCGGTCCCTGCAACGCATTCGGTCGTCGCCGTATCTCCAGACCTCGTGGCGCAACCGCGCTCTCCCACGAGGTCGACGATGCTCTCCCTGCTATTCGCCGCCGCGCTTGCGGCCACGCCCGCTGCACAACCCCCGACGCAGCCCAGCCAGTGTCCGGCCGGCGCCTACCGTTTCGCCGATGGCAGCACGATAGACATAGGCGCCGAGAAGGACGGGCTGCGCTGGCGCCGCATCGATGGCGCCACCGGGCTGCTCACGCAGGACGACAAGGGCAACTGGACCAGCACCCTGGGCTGGACCGGGCGACCGGACGGCAAGCGCATCGGATTCTCCGATTGCGCGCATGGCCGCATCGACTTCGACGGCAAGCCCGGCAAGCGCATCGCGCTGGTCGTGCGCGATACCACGTTTGAGGGCGAGGGCGGAATCAAGCTGGCGGGGCGCCTGCTGATGCCGGAAGGCAATGCCACCGCGCCGATCGTGGTGCTGGTGCACGGCGCCGAGAGCACGTCGGCCCGCATCGAGGACGACATGCAGCGCCAGCTGCCGGCCGAGGGCGTGGCCGCGTTCGTCTATGACAAGCGTGGCACCGGTGGCTCGCAGGGCAAGTACACGCAGGACTTCAGCGTGCTCGCCAACGATGCCGTCGCCGCCGTGCGCGAAGCACGACGCCTGGCCGGCACGCGCGCCGGGCGCGTGGGTTTCCGCGGCGGCAGCCAGGGCGGCTGGGTGGCTCCGCTGGCGGCCACGCGCACGCCGGTCGACTTCGTCATGGTCGGCTACGGCCTGGCGGTGTCGGTGCTCGATGAGGATCGCGAAGCGGTGATCCTGCAGATGGGCCTGAAGGGCTACGACCAGTCGGTCATCGACCAGGCATTGCAGATCTCCGACGCGGCAGCGGTGGTGATCAGCAGCGGCTTCAGCCAGGGCATCGATGCCTTCGATGCGGTCCGCATCAAGTACCGCGACCAGCCCTGGTACAAGGACGTCTACGGCAACTTCACCCACGTGATGCTGCCGTACTACGGCGAGGAACTGCGCCAGAAGGGCCAGGCCTACATCTTCGGCACGCCCTGGCATTACGACCCGCGGCCGGTGCTGCGCGAGCTGAAGACGCCGCAGCTTTGGATGCTGGCCGAGGCCGACATCGATGCGCCGATGGCGGAAACCCTGCGCCGGCTGCAGGCGATCGCCGCGCAGGGATCGCCGATCACCACGGCCGTGTTCCCCGGCGCCGAGCACGGGATGACGCTGTTCGAGTCCGGCGCCGATGGCGAGCGCCTGTCGACGCGCTACCCGGAGGGATACATGCGCATGACGCTGGACTTCGCCCGCGGCGGCCTGCACGGCACGTATGGCGATGCAGTGGTGCAGGCGCCGCCCGGCAACTGAGCGCGACCGTGCAGGAGCCGGCAATCCGGCTCCCGCACGTCGCAGTCATCACGGCAGCGGCGTGCCCTGGTCGGCGACCGCCAGCCAGCGATGGCCGTCATGGCTGTAAGTGACGCCGGTCAGCGCATGCTGGCGGAAGCCGATGCGCGGGATCTCGTACACGGTTTCGTACAGGATGTAGGCCGCGTTGCAGCCATCGACCACGCGGTACTTCTCGGTCCAGGTCCACACCGCCTCGCGGTTGGCGAAATGGCTGGCCAGCGCGGTCATGATCGCGTCGACGCCGTAGCGCACCGCGCCGCTGCCGAACACGGTGACGGCGCGTTCGTCGTGCACGGCGCGGAAGGTTTCCTCGTCGTAGTCGCGGAACGACTCCATGTCCGTGCGCTGGGCGACCTCGAACTGGCGCTCGCAGCCGCGCGCGCGACCGCGGTCATGGCCGTCGTCGTGACCGTCGTCGTGGCCGTGGCCGCCGCCGGCGAGGGCGATCGGGGCCAATGACAGGGCGGCCAGGGCCAGGGTGGTGGCGGCCAGGGGACGCAGGACGCTGCGGCGCGGGGCGGGGCGGCTTTGGGCTGGGCGGTGGTGGGTGTTCATCGTCGACCTCTCCATGGGTTGGGGGGAAGCGCGGTCGACGATAGGTGCGCGAGCGGCTCCATTCGAGGTCCAATATCGACCCACACAGCGGGGCCAATATGCCGATCCTGGCACCTCGCCCTCAGCCGTTCTGGAGTCCCGACTCGGCTGCGGACGCCATACTCTGGGCCAAGGCATCTGCCACAGGAGCGCACGCATGACGATTCTCGTGACCGGTAGCGCCGGCCACCTCGGCGAGGCGCTGATGCGCAAACTGCGCGCAGCGGGCCGCCCGGCCGTCGGCATCGACATCAAGCCGTCGCCGTTCACCGACCACGTCGGTTCGATCAACGATCGCGACTTCGTCCGTCGCCGCATGCCGCACGTGCAGGCGGTGATCCACACCGCGACCCTGCACAAGCCGCACGTGGCCACGCACCCGGCGCAGGATTTCGTCGACACCAACATCAGCGGCACGCTGGTGCTGCTGGAAGAGGCGGTGGCCGCCGGCGTGGCATCGTTCGTATTCACCAGCACCACCAGCACCTTCGGCGCGGCGCTGACGCCGGGCCCCGGCCTGCCTGCGGCATGGATCACCGAGGACGTGGCGCCGATTCCGAAGAACATCTACGGCGTGACCAAGCTGTCGGCCGAACACCTGTGCCAGCTGTTTTTCCGCAAGCGCAGGCTGCCGGTGGTGGTTCTGCGAACGTCGCGCTTCTTCCCCGAGCCGGACGACAGCATCGACATGCGCAGCGGCTATGTCACCGCCAATGCGCAGGCGAACGAGCTGCTGTACCGGCGTCTCGACATCGAGGATGCGGTCGATGCGCACCTGCTCGCGGTCGAGCGCGCGCCACAGATCGGCTTTGGCCGCTACATCCTTTCGGCAACGACGCCATTCACCCAGGACGATCTGGCGGAACTGCGCCGTGATGCACCCGGGGTGGTGCAGCGGCTGTTTCCGGAGGCCGCGGCGTTGTACTCGGCGCGCGGCTGGCGGATGTTCCCGCAGCTCGATCGCGTCTACGTCAATTCGCTGGCGCGTTCGGAGCTGGGATGGGCGCCGCGTTATGACTTCCGTGGCGTGCTCGATGCGATGGGCAGCGGCGGCGAGTTCCGCAGCGCCCTGGCCGAAGCGGTCGGCAGCAAGGGCTACCACGACACGGTGTTCGAAGACGGCCCGTATCCGGTGAGCGGCTGAAACATCCGACCCCTCCCCCGTGCGGGAGAGGGGTCGATGGCATTACAGCGGCTTGTTACCGCAGGCGCTCGATATTGAAGGCGCCGATATCGACGCCAAGGTTGATGCCCTCGCCGCCGCCGGCCAGCGCCAGCGACACCGGGCCCTTGGTCAGCACCTGCGCTTCGCCCGATTTCACCACGCCGGCATTGGCGCTGGCCTGGACGTAGCGTCCGAGGACATCGTTGATGGTGTGCACGTCGGTGAAACGGCCCTTGCCGTTATCGATCTGCCATTTGCCCGCGGTCAGGCCTACCGCCTTGGCGCTGACATGCACCGGTATCGACTGGCCATTGCTGCAGGTCACGGTGCCGTTGCCCGAGGTCTGCTTGTAGATGAAGGACCAGCCGTCGAGTTTGTATGCGAGCTTGCAGTCGATGTCCGCGGCACGGACGGGTGACGACAACATGGCCATGGCCATCGCACAGGCGACGCCAAGGACTGCTACTGGCTTGATGCTCATGCACAACCTCCATGGGGACGATGCCCGCTGTGTGTGTCCACAGCGAGTGTCCACTTCCGGCCTGAACGGGGAAGAACCCGGGCTGGAATGCTTCAGCGCGCGGTCGAGGAGGTGCGACTGGCGTGAACGTCACCCGAGACGAGCCCCTCTCCCGGTTGCGGGAGAGGGGTCGGGGTGAGGGTATTGCTTACTTGCGGTTGATCGACACCGCAGCGGCCTCGGTGAAGGCGATGCGCAGCATGTCGCCGACCTTGAGGTCCTTCAGGCGCGCCTGGTGCTCGGGCTTCTTGACGTCGAGGGTGACCACGTTTCCGCGCGGGCCCTTGACGGTGATCGTGTTGTGGACCGTATCGATCGCCTGGATCGGGGCCAGCACGGTCACCACCTGCGACTCGCCGTAATGCGGCTTGTCGCCGGTCTTGGCGACGTCCTTGTCTTCCTTGATGTAGGCGCCAGGTTCGGCGCTGCCGGCCGGCTGGATATCGACGGTGATCGCGTTGACGTAGTCGATCTGGACGGTGTCGCCCACGTGCACCTGGTCGAAGTTGCGCACCGTCTCATCGGCATGCACTTCGACCTGTTCGCCGGCCTGGTTCTCGATGGTGATCAGCCGCGACGGCGTGTCGATGTTCACGATCTTGCCGGTGGCCTGCACGTTCATTGCGACCGTCTCCCGTGGGCCGGTGTCGGCGGGAGTGTTGGTCGAGCAGGCGGTGGCCAGCGCTACGGTCAAGGCCAGGGGAAGGACGCGCGACAGGGAGGATGTCTTCACTACGGTCTCCATTGATTGCTTGGTAGGTGCGATCCGCAGCCCGCACGAAGGCCTGCGACCGGGAATGCAGCAGGTGTACCCCGATTCAGTCTGCGCAAAGGTAAGTGAAGGCCGGGTATGCCCCTTTGCCCGGAGGGGCCGGGTGTCGGTGCCGGGGACGGAAAACAAGAAGCCCCGCCGGGGCGGGGCTTCTAGCGTTCGACGCGGCGTGGCAGGGACGTGCCGCGCGGCGTGACGTCAGTGATGCAGCAGCACGTCGGCGATGATGCCGGTGGCGACCGCGATCAGGATGTACTTGCCGTCGTCGCTGCGCACCCAGCGGTGGCCGCGCGGCGGCTCGTGCAGGTGGTAGCGGGTGTAGTCGTCGACGTAGACGCGACGCTCGACGTAGACCACGCCGCGGCGGTAGTCCTGCTTGTGGTGCCCGCGGTGGTTGCCGCGGTCGTGGTCGTGGTCGTGATGGTGGTCGTGGTGATCGTCGTCGCGATCGTCATGGTGGTGACGGTCGTCGCCATGGCGGCCCTTGCCGTGGGCGGTGGCCGCCACTGGCGCAAGGAATACGAAACCAATCATCAGGACGGACAGCAGGCGCTTCATGGATTTCCCCTGTGGATTGCAGATGCGCTGCGATCCTACGTCGGCGGCGGATTCGGCAAGTCCCGCCCTTCAAGATCCATGACGGCCGTCGCCTTTCGCCGGCCAATCCCTTCATTCGCCCTTTAGGTAAGCGATTCCAGTGGCCCCAAGCGGCGGACCAGGGTCAGTGGAGAAAAGCCGGGGCGGCGCGCGGGGCCCAGTCCGCGCGCCGCTCCGCTGTCTCCCTGACGAGGAGGCGGCCAGTGTCGGCGCGTGCCGTCGCACCGGACGAGACACCCCGCCAGCACCGACTTCCGGCCCGCGCCGGGCACGACCGACCTGACCTACACTCGGGCCGGGGAATCCGCATCGCCGCGACATCGTCGCCACTTCATCGAACTGCATCGGAAAGGGGAAACAAATGAAGCTGCAACTCGCCATGGCCGTCACCGGCCTGACGCTCGCACTGTCCGCGGCACTGAGCGGACACGCCCAGGAACCTGCGAAGCCTGCCGTCGCCGTCGCGCAACCCGTCGTCCTCAAGGCCGCCCATCTGTTCGATGGCCGCAGCGGACGCATGACGTCGCCGGGCCTGGTCATCGTGCAGGGCGAGCGCATCGTCGCCATCGGCGCGTCGTCGCCGTTGCCGGCCAATGCCCGCGTGATCGACCTGGGCGAGGCGACGCTGCTGCCCGGCTTCATCGACGCCCATACCCATATCGCCTCCGACCACGATGACAACTGGGCGCAGGGTTTCTACGACAACATGCTGCGCTTTCCGGTCGAGCAGTCGTTCCATGCCGCGCGCAACGCCAAGGTGACGCTGGACGCCGGTTTCACCACGGTGCGCGAGGTCGGTGCGCCGGACTTCGTCGACGTCGCCCTGCGCAACGCCATCAACGGCGGCCTGGTCGAGGGCCCGCGCATGCTGGTCGCCGGCCATGCCATCGGTTCCACCGGCGGCCATTGCGATTCGTCACCATTCCCGCCGGAACGGGTCAAGCCCGCCGGGCCGCTCGAGGGCGTGTGCAACGGCGCCGAGCAGTGCCGCCTGGCCACCCGCGAGCAGATGAAGTTCGGCGCCGACGTGATCAAGATCTGCGCCTCCGGCGGCGTGCTGTCGGAAGCCGATCCGGTCGACGTGCCGCAGCTCACCCCGGCCGAGCTGGAAGCGATCATCACCGAAGCACACACCTGGGGCCGCAAGGTCGCAGCGCACAGCCACGGCGACCTGGCGGCGAAGCTGGCGGTCGAGGCCGGCGTCGACTCGATCGAACACGGCAGCTTCCTCACCACCCCGACCCTGCAGCTGATGAAGCAGAAGGGAACCTACCTGGTGCCCACGCGCATGACCCAGGTCTGGGTGCTCGACAAGGCCGACACCTACCCGCCGAAGATCGGCGCGAAGGCGCGCGCGGCCGGTGCGGCGCACCAGAAGATGTTCAAGGAAGCGCTCCGGGTTGGCGTGCTGATTGCGCTTGGCACCGATGCGGCGGTCTATCCGCACGGCCTCAATGCGCGCGAGTTCGGCGACATGGTCGACCTGGGCATGAGCCCGGCCGCCTCGCTGATGACCAGCAGCCAGGGCTCGGCGAAGCTGCTCGGCGTGGATGCGGAAACCGGAACGCTGGAAGTGGGCAAGCTCGCCGACGTCGTTGCCGTGCCTGGCAACGTGCTCGAGAACATCCGCGCGACCGAGCGGCCGTCGCTGGTGATGAAGCAGGGCAAGGTCATTCGCGGCGGGGAGTAAGCGCTTCCCCCTCCTGGCACCGCTGGCGCCCGTCCCTCCCCCGCAAAGGGGGAGGGATGCCGGACTCAGGCGCCTACGCGTACGCGCACAGCTTCCATGTCGCGCACCGGTCGCACTTCGATCGAGCCGACGCGGATCCACGGGAACGAATGCGCGATCTCCAGCGCCTCCTCGATATCCCGGGCTTCGATCAGGTTGAACCCGGCGAACACTTCCTTGGCCTCGGCGAACGGGCCATCGAAGATCGTCGTGCTGCCGTTGCGTGCGCGCAGCGACTTGGCGGTCACCGGTGCTTCCAGCTGCTGTGCGTCGAGCAGTACGCCGTTGGCGCGCAGTTCGTCGGCCTTGTGCAGGCAGCCGCGCATCATCCGGTCGAACTCGCCCTCGGGCAGTTCGTCCATCAGCTTGGGGTCGGTGTACACCATGAGCATGAACTTCACTGGGGCCTCCTGGCAGTGGGGATCAACATCGGGACCCTCATTGTGGCCGATCAGGCGCCGCACTCATGTGCCAAAGGCGATAGACGCGCGGCGACAGACACGCGGCGATAGACGAGCGATTCGCCCGCTGACGGGATGATTTCTCCCCCGATCAGTGACTTATCGCTGCCGCAATGTCTGCCTACTCTGTCCCTACCCCCGACGGAGCCGTACCCCCATGACGACGACCGCCAGAACTTCCCTCCTTTCCCGCTTCCTGTCCGCGATCCTGTCGCGCCTGTCCCGCCTCACGCGCGCGCTGGCATCACCCTCGGTCCGCAGCTTCGGAGCGATGGGCTGAGGGCCTGAATACGGACGAGCGCACCAGAGGCGGCCCTTCGGCCGCCGACGTTCCCGGTTACGATGCGGCGCTGACATCCGTGCAAAAGGATTCACGCGTGCCGCCGGTCATCGATGTCCGCAACCTCACCAAGACCTACGCTTCAGGGTTCCAGGCGCTCAAGGGCATCGACCTGCAGATCCGGCGTGGCGAGATATTCGCCCTGCTTGGCCCCAATGGCGCCGGCAAGACCACGCTGATCAGCATCATCTGCGGCATCGTCAACGCCAGCACCGGCACGGTCCTGGCCGACGGTCACGACATCGTCCGCGAGTACCGCGCCGCGCGCAGCAAGATCGGCCTGGTGCCGCAGGAACTGTCGACCGATGCCTTCGAAAGCGTCTGGGCAACCGTCAAGTTCAGCCGCGGCCTGTTCGGCAAGGCGCCCGACCCGGCCTATTTGGAGCGCGTGCTGCGCGACCTGTCGCTGTGGGACAAGAAGGACAGCAAGATCATGGCGCTGTCGGGCGGCATGAAGCGGCGCGTGCTGATCGCCAAGGCGCTGGCGCACGAGCCGCAGATCCTGTTCCTCGATGAACCCACCGCCGGCGTCGACGTCGAGCTGCGCCACGACATGTGGCAGATGGTGCGGCGCCTGCGCGAGAACGGCACCACCATCATCCTCACCACGCACTACATCGAAGAGGCCGAGGACATGGCCGACCGCATCGGCGTGATCAACCACGGCGAGCTGATCCTGGTCGAGGACAAGGCGACGCTGATGCGCAAGCTGGGCAAGAAGCAGCTGACGCTGCAGTTGCAGTCGCACCTGGAGTCGATCCCGCACGGCCTCTCGGAGTATCCGCTGGAGCTGTCCGAGGACGGCGCCACGCTGGTCTACACCTTCGACGTGCAGGCGCAGGAAACCGGCATCGCCGCCTTGCTGCGGCGCCTGCACGAGCACGGCATCGACTTCCGCGACCTGCATTCGAGCGAGAGCTCGCTGGAGGACATCTTCGTGACCCTGGTGCGCCAGGGCAGGGAGGCGCGCGCATGAACCTGCACGCCGTCCGCGCCATCTACCGTTTCGAGATGGCCCGCACCTTCCGCACGCTGATGGAGAGCATCGTCTCGCCGGTGCTGTCGACCTCGCTGTATTTCGTGGTGTTCGGCGCGGCCATCGGCGCGCGCATGGGCGAGGTCGACGGGGTCAGCTACGGCGCCTTCATCATCCCGGGCCTGATCATGCTGTCGCTGCTGAGCGAGAGCATCTCCAATGCCTCCTTCGGCATCTACATGCCCAAGTGGGCCGGCACCATATACGAGCTGCTGTCGGCGCCGGTGTCGTCGTTCGAGATCGTGCTGGGCTATGTCGGCGCGGCCGCGACCAAGTCGCTGATGCTGGGCACGCTGATCCTGTTGACCGCGCGCTTCTTCGTGCCGTACGAGATTGCCCACCCGTTCTGGATGGTGTGCTTCCTGCTGCTGACCGCGGTGACGTTCAGCCTGTTCGGCTTCATCATCGGCCTGTGGGCCGACAGCTTCCAGCGGCTGCAGATCGTGCCGCTGATGATCATCACCCCGCTGACGTTCCTGGGCGGCGCGTTCTATTCGATCAACATGCTGCCGCCGGTGTGGCAGAAGATCGCGCTGTTCAACCCGGTCGTGTACCTGATCAGCGGCTTCCGCTGGAGCTTCTATGGCATCTCCGACGTCAACGTCGTGGTCAGTGCGGGCGCGATCCTTGGCTTCCTGACGCTATGCCTGGCGATCGTGTGGTGGATCTTCCGCACCGGCTGGAAGCTCAAGAACTGAGCCTCGCAGCCTCCTGCCTCAGCCTCAGGTTTCGGGCGAACCGATCTCGCGCTGCAGCCAGCGGTCGATCATGCTCTTCTCGAAACGCAGGTAGTCGTTCGCCTGCACCGGGCTGGCGCCCATCATGAAACCGCTGTCGCTGAGCTTGCGTTCGCCCTCTGCCAGCACCTGGCCATCGGCGCCGGTGCGGCGGAAGGTCAGCGTCATCCGCGGCGGATAGATGTCGCGGATGATGCGCGTGTCATCGAGGTCGGGACCGTGCCAGCCCTCGTACATGCCGGCGCGGCGGATGTCGACGATGTCGACGTCCAGGCGCTCGCCCGACGGCAGGCGCTTCTCGGCGCTCTCGCGCAGGTGCTCGGCGAGCTGTTCGACCCAGTTGCCGCGCTTGGCCTCGTAGCGGTTGCCGCTGTAGCGGATGTCGCTGAAGGTGGACGGGTCTTCCCAGCGCACGTTGACCGGGCCCTGCACGGGCAGGGCGCGGGGCGCGTTGGGATCGGTGACGTTGCGCGTGCGCGCATCGGCCGCGCCGAACACCGCCAAAGACGCGGCAATCAGGGCCGAAGCGATAAAGACGGGCCGCAGGTTCATGGCGGGCTCCGGTAGCCGTACCGGCTGGTACACCGCGATTGTCTGCCTGCATCCGTGCGGCCGCCATGGGCGGCGCGACGGTCGTACAGCGGCGGTTGGCCTGGTGTGTCGGCGTCAGGTCAGGAACCAGGCCTCGATCGTGCCCTTCATCTTCACCGTCATCGGGTTGCCGCGACGATCGAGCGCCTTGCCGATCGGCAGCCGCACCCAGCCTTCGCTGATGCAGTACTCCTCGACATTGGTGCGCTCCACGCCGTTGACGCGGATGCCGATGCCACGCTCGAGCAGGGATTCGTTGTAGTGGGGGCTGCGCGGGTCGTTGGAGAGGCGGTCGGGCGGGGCGGTGTCGGTCATGGTGTCGTGGTCCGTTCTGGCTGCTGCCACGCGGCACGGGCCGCGCGGGGCCACAAGGATACTTGGTTGCGCCCGGCGCCCTGCCGTCAGCGTGGAGCGGGTTACTTCAGGACGTATCCGGCCAGGCGCCAGGTTCCGTCTTCGTCCTGGCGGAATGAGATCAGCTCGTGGCCGGCGCGGTTGCCCGCGAACAGGGTGTCGAATTCGACGTTGGCGTAGGTGCCGGCCGGAAGCTGCTCGGTGCCGGGCGTCGAGTGGCGGCTGACCACGGTCCAGCGTCGGGCCATCGTCGCCCCCAGCGGCTTGCGCTGGGCGGTGACGGAGTCGGTGAACTTCTTGCGGTCGACGCTGCGCTTGGCCACGGCCGAGGCGCCGTCCCAGACCTCGGCGGCGCGGCCGGAGTCGATCAGCTGCGCCGCCTGCAGGCCGGCAGTGGCCAGGCTGTTGGGGTCGATGTCGCGCGCCGGCGCCGCCTTCTGGGCCAGGGCCGGGGCGAACGCGGCCGTCAGGGCCAGGCACAGCAGGGCAGTGGGCATCCTCGGGGCATTCATCGGCGCGGGCTCCAGGCGGGGCGTGCAGGGGTGGCCTGAGTATGCGCAGGCCATGCCGAGGCGCTGTGAAGCGGGGCGGACGCGCGTCAGGGGTGCTCGCCGCGGCCCTGCAGCTTGGCCACGTGGATGACCGCGCGGACCTTTTCGCGGTCGGTATGGCGGGAAATCGCGACCGCGCCGAGTGCGATGGCGCGCTCGCGCAGTTCGGCCGGGACGTCGTAGTGGGCGCCGGAGGTCTTGTCCTGGAAGGCCCGGCGCGGGATCTCGAGCCGGGCGGCCATGGCGTGCAGTTCGTCCAGGGTGTCGGCCATCAGATGGGCCCAGCGCCGGCCGCGCCAGAGATGAACAGCGTCGTCGACGTAGACCGTCATGGCAGGGGCTCAAGGGTCATCGGGGGGCCTCCGGAGGGGTGATCTGGCCGGTCTGTGAACACAATTGCATCTCCGGCATTGCTTTGCGACGCAATAGCGTCTAACGTTTGCCGCGCTGAGTTAGCCAAGGGTCACCGTGAATGTGGCCCGATGTAGATCAAGATTCACTCCATCGTTGCACCTCGTTTTCTCCTTGCAACCAGCCTCACGTCGCGAAAGCGGCAAATTCACCATGTTCCAAGGAGTTAACAAAATGTCGAACCGTGAAACCGGTACCGTCAAGTGGTTCAACGATGCCAAGGGCTTCGGCTTCATCAGCCGCGAGAATGGCGAGGACGTTTTCGTCCATTTCCGTTCGATCCAGGGCTCGGGCTTCAAGTCCCTGCAGGAAGGCCAGAAGGTCACCTTCACCGTCGTCCAGGGCCAGAAGGGCCTGCAGGCCGACGCTGTGCAGGCGGTCTGAAGACTGACATCGTCGCGGCGCTCACGCGCTGACGAGAGAAAAACCCGGCCTCGGCCGGGTTTTTTTTTGCCCCGCATCTTCTTCGGGTGTGTCGGGCTGCGGCAAGGCGCCGTCCGCCGGGTCGGGGATTCAAATGCCCGGTCGTCATCTCAAAGCCGTCATTCCCGCGAAGGCGGGAACCCAAGGACGTTGCACGCGATCAGGGCAGGTGGCGCGGGACCCTGGCCTTGAGCAGGCGGATCAGGTCGGGGTCCATGAACTCGTAATCGTCGGGGATCTCGAGGCAGATCACGCGCTTGTTCGCCAGGTGCCGTCGGAACTGCGTGGCGAGCTTGCTGCGATGAGCGCGCTCCATCACGAAGATGAGGTCGGCCCACGCCACGAGTTCGGGCGTGAGCGGGTTGTCCGCGCCGATGTTGAGCCCGGCCGACGCGCTTTCGATACCGGGCCAGTCAGCGAAGACCTGTTCCGCGGTCGGGCTGCGCAGCCGGTTCTGGCTGCACAGGAACAGGACCTTGCAGGTGCTCAACCCTTCGCCACCCGCACCATCTTGGCCATCAGATGATCGATCGCCGAGCCGACCGAGGTGCAGCGGCCCATGTGCACCGGCGAGGTCTGGATGATCGAGCTGCGCCTGGCGGTCAGCCAGTGGAAGCGCGCGCGCTGTGGCAACTGGCCAATCGGACCGCTGCCGGGACCGCCGGCGCAGATCACTTCGATGGCGGCGAGGTGCCGGCGCACGGTTTCAAGATCGACCAGCGGGTCGACCGCGAGCAGCCGCGCCTCGTCCAGCTCGATCCGCGCCTCCAGGAACTTCGCGCCGGCACACGACACGATGATGCCGACGTTGACGAACTCCTCGCGCTCAACGCGCGGGACCACGCGGATGACCGAGTAGTCGTAGGTATCGGGGCGTTGCGGGTCAGGCGCGTGCATTGACGGCCTCCTCGACGAAGCGCTGGCGCTGCGCCAGCCGCTGCATGAAATGCTCGACGTAGGCGGCGCGATGTTCAGCCGGATCGGCGGGCGTGTCGGCGCCGGCCAGCCAGGCATCGGGCACCATCGCCATGATCGACGCGAAGCCCTCGCGCGTCAGCTTCGGCGCAAGTCGCGCATCGGCGCCGGCGATGTCATCGGCGCGGGCCAGCAGCACGTGTTCGCGGATCATCGGGAAGGCGCTGCCGGCGTGGCTCGGCGAACCGTCCCAGCCGTGATGGAAGTACAGCGCGGCACCGTGGTCGATCAGCCACGGCTTGCGATGCCAGACCAGCAGGTTCGGGTTGCGGAAGCTGCGGTCGACATTGCTGACGAAGGCGTCGAACCAGACCACGTCGGAGGCGAACGCGCCATCGACCTGCTCGGCGACCGGATCGAAGTTGACCGAGCCGGGCAGGTAGTCGAGGGCGAGGTTGAGGCCGGCGCTGGCGCGGATCAGCTCCTGGATCTCGGGGTCGGGTTCGGTGCGCGCCAGTTCCGGGTCGAGATCGACGAACACCAGCTCCGGAATCGGCAGGTCCAGTGAGCGGGCGATCTCGCCTGCCACCAGTTCGGCGACCAGCGCCTTGGGGCCTTGCCCGGCGCCGCGGAACTTCAGCACGTACAGGCCGTCGTCGTCGCCTTCGATCACTGCAGGCAGCGAGCCGCCCTCGCGCAGCGGCGTGACATAGCGGGCGGCATGGATGGATCGCAGGGGCATGGAGTACAGCCGATGAAAAGCTGCGACAGGTTACCCGCAACCCGCTGCAATGGTGCGGCGGGTCAACAGCCGCGCATCACCAGGTGTCTTCGAGCATCCGCGGCTGGCACGCCAGCCAACCGCCGACCAGCAGCACCGCCAGGCACACGCCGAGGAAGGCGAACGGCCAGCCCCAGCCGTGGGTCATTTCATGCAGCAGTCCGAACAGCAGCGGCCCCAGGCAACTGAGGCTGTAGCCAACGCCCTGCATGAAGCCCGACAGCTTCGCCGAGCCCACCTGCGAACGCGTGCGCAGGTTGATCAGCGTCAACGACAGCGGGAACGTGCTCGGCCCCAGGCCAAGCAGGGCGACCCACAGGAACGGTGCCGCCATCGGCGCCAGCAGCAGGCCGGCGAATGCGGTGACATACGCGACAGCGCAGGCCACCACGATGGGATAAGGGTTGGCCACGCGCACCGCCACCGCCGGCAGCACCAGCGCGCTGATCAGGCCGAGCGTGGAGAACAGCGCGACCATGCTGCCGCCCAGCGCCGGACTGCCGCCGGCCTCGACCAGCAGCTTGGGCAACCAGGTGAACATCGAGTAGGTGATCAGCGAGGTCATGCCGAACATCAGCGCCAGTCCCCACGCCACCGGCGAGCGCGAGACGCGACCGGTGACGACAGGGGCGGCCAGTTCCGGCGCCGCATCGCCTGCGGTCACTGCGCAGTCGTGCGCGTAGGCCAGCGCATGGGCCTGGCGCGAACGGCCAAAACGCTCCATCCACAGCACCGCGATCCACGGCAGCGCCGCCGCCGCCGCGATCAGCGACCAGCCACCCAGCGACGCGCGCCAGCCCACGCTCTGCGCGAGCGGTACCGCCAGCAGCGCCGGCAGGATCGTGCCCAGCTGCAGCACGGTGATGTAGAAGGTGCTGACCGTGCCAACGCGATCGGCGAAGTAGCGCTTCACCAGTGGCGGCAGCACCACGTTGCCCATGCCCATGCCCGACAGCGCCACGGCCGAGGTCAGCAGCAGCATCCAGGTGTCGCCGACAAAGGCGCGCGCGAACAGGCCCAGCGTCGCCAGCACCATCGCCAGCAGCGCGGTGCGTTCCAGGCCAAGGCGATGGGCGATGCCGGGCGTGGCGACGCCGAACACGGCGAACGCGGCGGTCGGCACCATGCCCAGCACGCCGGTCATGGTCGAACCGAATCCGAGCGTCTCGCCAAGGCTGTCGAGCAGCGGCGTCAGCGAGGTCACCGCGGTGCGCAGGTTGAAGGCCGACAGCACGATGCCGGCAAGCACCAGCGTGCGGTCGCGCAAGAACGGGCGCGCGATCGGCAATGCAGTGGGGGTAGCAGTCACGGGCGGCACCTGTTCGAGCCTGCAACGACAGGCGGGGGGATGGCTGGCACGTCCTCGGGCAGCGGTTCCGTGCAGCGACGGAAGGCGAAGACAGTGCGGCAGGAAAGTCTGCGCGCTGCCTGCGGGTGAAACCAGCCGCGATCCGGCAACGCTGGGTTCCATGGTACTGGCGAGCGCCGATCGAGGCGAAGGCATTGGCGCATGACGACACATCCAGCAACGTCGCGAGCACGCCCGCTCCGGCGGCCACGGGCCGGCCTCACCCGCCGGGGCGCAGCACCTGGGCCGCCCCGGCGCCCGGGCCGTTGGTCATGGTGGCCCTTGGCGCCCGGGCTGCCTAAGATCGGCGGACTCCATCTGGTAGAGCGTCCATGAAGTTTCCTGCCGTTTCCCTGCTGGCGCTGTCGATCGCGCTGGCGGTCAACCCTGCGTCGGCGGCCAAGCCGTCCGCACCGACCTTCGATGCCAAGCGCCTGTCCAACGACGTGAAGGTGCTGTCTTCCGACGAGTTCCAAGGCCGTGGCCCGGCCACCGAAGGCGAGGTCAAGACCGTCGACTACGTGGTTGCCCAGATGAAGGCCGCCGGCCTCAAGCCCGGTGGCGACCTCAAGGACGGCCAGCGTGAATGGACCCAGGCCGTGCCGCTGGCCCGCGCCGAGATCACCGGTGCGCCGCAGTTGTCGGTGAAGGTTGCCGGCAAGTCGCAGGCGCTGACGCAGGGCGACCAGATCGCAGTGCGCGCCGCGCAGGACGGCTCGAGCGCGGTCGACATCGCCAACGCGCCGCTGGTATTCGTCGGCTACGGCGTCAAGGCGCCGGAGCGCAACTGGGACGACTTCAAGGGCGTCGACCTGAAGGGCAAGATCGCCGTGGTCCTGATCAACGATCCGGACTTCGAAAGCGGCCAGGGTGACTTCGGCGGCAAGGCCATGACCTACTACGGCCGCTGGACCTACAAGTACGAAGAAGCCGCGCGCCAGGGTGCACTCGGCCTGCTGATCGTCCACGAAACCGCGCCGGCCTCGTACGGCTGGGCGACGGTGAAGAACTCCAACACCAACACCATGTTCGATGTGGTCCGGGACCAGCCGGCGTCGGTGCACCCGACCATGGAAGGCTGGATCCAGCGCGATTTCGCCGCCGCATTGTTCAAGAGCGCCGGCCAGGACTTCGACGCGCTGAAGAAGCAGGCCGCCACGCGCGAGTTCAAGCCGGTCGTGCTCAAGGGCGCGACGCTGTCGGCCAAGTACGACGTCAAGCGCGAAGTGATCACCTCGCACAACATCGCCGGTCGCATCGACGGCACCAAGCGTCCGGACGAGACCGTGATCTACAGCGGCCATTGGGACCACCTCGGCGTCGGCCAGCCCGATGCCAAGGGCGACACCATCTACAACGGCGCGGTCGACAACGCCACCGGCATCGCCGCGCTGCTCGAGCTGGCCCGCGGCTTCGCCAAGGCGCCGGCGCCGGACCGTTCGGTTGTGTTCCTGGCCGTGACCGCCGAAGAGAAGGGCCTGCTCGGTTCGGAGTACTACGCCTCCAAGCCGCTGTACCCGCTGGGCAAGACCGTGGCCGTGATCAACATGGACGCGCTCGACCCGCACGGCCTGGCGCGCAACTTCACCACCTCCGGCAGCGCCAAGCAGGAGTTGCTGGACCAACT
Source organism: Lysobacter sp. 05T417 (assembly GCF_056396405.1). Taxonomy (NCBI): domain Bacteria; kingdom Pseudomonadati; phylum Pseudomonadota; class Gammaproteobacteria; order Lysobacterales; family Lysobacteraceae; genus Lysobacter; species Lysobacter sp. 05T417. Next base: position 146,085 of record NZ_JBFTLK010000004.1, read on the forward strand.
GGTCACCACCGCCAAGCAGTGGAACCTGGACTACGTCACCGATCCCAAGCCGGAAGCCGGCCACTTCTTCCGCTCCGATCACTTCCCGTTCGCCAAGCGCGGCGTGCCGGCAATCTCGTTCGGTTCGGGCAACGACCTGGTCGACGGTGGCCTGGAAGCGGGCAAGAAGATGGAAGACGAGTACGTCGCCGACCGTTACCACCAGCCGGCCGACCAGTGGGAAGCCAGCTGGACCTTCGCCGGCATGGCCCGCGACCTGCAGTTGCTGTACACGGTTGGCCACGACCTGGCCGATTCCGACCGCTGGCCGAACTGGGATGCAGCCTCGGAATTCCGCGCGGCACGCGACGCGACGGCGGGCGACCGCAAGTAACGCCTGGCTCCCTCACCCGCAGCGCGGAAGAGGGCCAGTGTGACGGCAAGGGCGAAGCGAGAGCTTCGCCCTTTGCCTTTCAGGAGCCCGCTCGCCTTCCAGGATCAACCCAGCTTGCGCGCCGCCGCGTACGACAGCAGGTTGCCCAGGCCGGTCATGCCCAGCAGCACGGCAACCACGCCGGGGGTGATCTCGGTCCAGCCGAAGGCTTCGATCAGGGCGAAGCCCACGCCCAGCGCGACAAACAGGATGCCCCAGCGCAGCGAGGTGTGGCGGCGCTGCTGCGCCTCGGCCTGGACCAGCGTGCGGATCAACTCTTCCGAGCCGTTGCCGGCAATGAGCTTGGCGCGGGTGCGGGCATCGACCACGATCTTGATGGCGTAGGTGATGCAGATGAACAGGGTGATCGGGATCAGCAGCTCGAAATTCATGGCAGCTCTCTTGGTCTGGTGGTGTCTGGTGGTCGGGAAATGTTTCGGGTTCAGGCCATCAGATACGGCCAGGCCGGGCCCGGTTGCAGCCGGTCGCGGCCATCTGCCCGGAGCGATCGTTTGCAACCATCCGGGCCCCGGGCGTATCCACATACCCATGACGGGTGGATTTCAGTGACTGAAGACGACCGCAAGCTGGTCGAGGACGTGCTGGGCAATGTGCCCGGCGCGTTCGAGCGCCTTGTGCGCGAGTACCAGGGTCTGTGCTGGCACATCATCCAGCGCATGGTCCGCCAGCCCGAGGACACCCGCGAGCTGTGCCAGGAGGCGTTCCTGCGCGTCCACCAGTGCCTGCACCAGTACCGCGGCGAGAGCGCGCTGAAGTCCTGGATCGGCCAGGTCGCCTATTCGGTGGCCAAGCGCCACCTCGAAAAGCGCCGCATCGCCATTGCCGACAGCGGCGATGACGACGACGGCCTGTCGCTGCTGGACCAGGTCAGCGACGGCTTCGATCTGGAGGGCGCCTGTGCCGACGCCGAGATCGCCGCCGGCCTGCACGAGGAAATCGAGGCGCTGCCGCCCTTGCAGCGCACCCTGCTGACGCTGTATCACCTGGATGAAGTGCCCATCGTCGAAATCGCCCGGATCACCGGGCTCGCCGAGGGCACGATCAAGAGCCATCTGTTCCGGACCCGGGCACGCCTGCGCGAACGCCTGCAAACCCGGATGGGAGCCATCGCATGAACACCCCCGACGACCGCGCGCCTGACCACCGCAACCCCCTCGGCAGCCGTCGCCTGCCTGCCGACGCCCAGCGCATGGAGCGCGAATGGCAGGCGCAGGAACGCGCCCTGGACCAGGAGCGCCGAGGGGTGCCGCTAGACGCCGCCGACCCGCGCGTCGGCGAGTACCGCCTGATCGCCCGCGCCCTGCGCGCCCCGGCCATGGAGCCGGTGCCGCACGACCTGACCGCGCAGATCGTGCGCCGGGTCGAAGCCGCACAGTCCCTGGGCGAGCGGGTCGAAGGCTGGCTGCTGAGGATCCTGGTCGCGGTGCTGGCGCTGGTCGCCCTGGGCGCTGTGGCCATCTGGGGGTCGGACTGGGCCTCGGCCTTCGTCGGCCTGTGGCCGCAGCCATCGCCGCAATCGGCGGCCTGGGGCGGGCTGCTGCTGGCCTGCCTGGCCGCGTCGCTGCTGGCGCAGTGGGGCGGGCGCTGGCTGGGTCAGCAGGAGCATGGTCACCCTGCCTGATGGGCATTGCGGCCGGTAGGCCGCCGACCTAGTGTGACCGCTCACCCTGGCGGTTGGCGTTGGCTCTCCCAGCCCACCACCGCCCGGGCATGCGAGGCCTGCCATGAACCGTTTCCTCGTCAGGGCCGCGCTCGCGGTTGCCGTCTGCGCCGCGCTCGCGTCATGCCAGAAGCAGGCCGACCAGGCCGCCAGCGCGCCCGCGGCCGCGCCTGCCAGCAGTGCCCCCGCACCCGCCCCGATCCCCAGGCCTTCGGCCACCGAACTCGAGCAGCTTGCCGAGCGCCTGGTCACCCAGTCGGCTGCGGTCAAGGACGGCGAGATCGTCCTCGTCAGCGGCCGCAGCCAGGACGCCGAACTGGTCGAGAACATCGCGGTGCAGGTGCGCAAGCAGGGCGCCTTCCCGCTGGTGACCTACAGCAGCGATCGCATGTCGCGGCGCTTGTTCTTCGATGTCCCCGACAAGTTCGACGCGCAGCAGGACAAGCTGGCGATGAAGATCGCCGACATCGCCGATGTCGTGATCGGACTCAACAACGGCACCAACGAAAACCTGTTCGAAGGCGCCGACCCCAAGCGAATGGCGGCACGCGCCAAGGCCGACGAGGCCGTGAACCAGGCCTTCCTCGACAAAGGCGTGCGCATCGTCGAGGTGGGCAACAACCTGTACCCGACGCCATGGCGCGCCGAACGCTACGGCCTGACCGAAGCGCAGCTGGCGGATGTGTTCTGGAAAGGTCTCAACATCGATTACCCGCAGTTGCAGAAGCGCGGCGAGCAGATCAAGGCGACGCTCGAGGCCGGCAACGAACTGCACGTCACCAACCCCAATGGCACCGACCTCACGCTACAGGTGAAAGGTCGCCGGATCCTGGTCAGCGACGGCATCATCTCGGCCGAAGACGAAAAGGCCGGTGGCCCCTCACTGGCGGCCTACCTGCCCGCCGGCGAGGTCTACATGACGCCGGTACCGGGCAGCGCTCAGGGCAAGGTCGTGCACACGCGCAGCTACTTCCGCGGAAAACCCATCGACAACCTCACCCTGACCGTCGCCGGCGGCAGGATCACCGGCATGACCGGCGATGGTCCGGGCTATCCCGACTTCAAGGCCGAATACGACGCCGTCGCCGATGCGCGCAAGGACCAGTTCGCCTTCATCGACTTCGGCATCAACCCGAACGTCGCCTTGCCGGCCAACAGCACCGTGGGCACGTGGGTGCCAGCGGGTGCGGTCACTGTCGGCACAGGCAGCAACTCCTGGGCCGGCGGCGACAACTCGGTGCCGTACGGCATCGTCGCATTCCTGCCGGGCAGCACCGTCACCCTCGATGGCAAGCCCATAGTAGAGAAGGGCGTGCTGAAGCTCTGACGGCACCGCCAAAAGAAAATCCCTCTCCCTGGTGGGAGAGGGACGGCCGCGAACGCAGCCAGCGAGAGGGGAAGCCCCTCACCCCTTGATGCACACCACCTGCCGCAAGGTGTGCACCACCTCCACCAGCGAGCCCTGCGCCGCCATCACCGCCTCGATGTCCTTGTAGGCGGCTGGCGACTCGTCGATCACGCCCGCGTCCTTGCGGCATTCCACGTGCGCAGTTGCCTCGCGGTGCTCTTTCAGGGTGATCCGCGCACGCGCGGCGGTACGGCTCATCACGCGGCCGGCGCCATGGCTGCAGCTGTGGAAACTGTCGGCGTTGCCCTTGCCGCGAACGATGAAGCTGCGTGCGCCCATGCTGCCGGGAATGATCCCCAGCTCGCCCTCGCGCGCGCTGACCGCACCCTTTCGGGTGACCAGCAACGACTCGCCATGGTGCTGCTCGCGCTGCACATAATTGTGGTGGCAGTTGACCGCCTGCGCATCGAGCTGGAACTTGGGCAGGCGATGGCGCATCTCGTGCAGCACCCGCGCCATCATCGCCTCGCGGTTGGCGCGGGCGTAGTCCTGCGCCCACGACACCGCCTCGATGTACTCGTCGAACAGCGGCTCGCCCTCGAGGAAGAAGGCCAGGTCGCGATCGGGCAAGTGGAAGCCGAGCACGCGCTTCTCCAGCTCGCGACGCGCCAGCTCGATGAAGTAGGTGCCAATCATGTTGCCGGTCATCGGCCCGCAGCGTGGTGCGCACCGCGGCCATGCCACAGCCGATGTCGACACCGACCGCGGCCGGGATGATTGCGCCGCGCGTGGGCACGACCGAGCCGACGGTGGCGCCGATGCCGAGGTGGACGTCGGGCATCACCGCGACCCACGGGCCCACGAAGGGCAGGGTGGCGATGTTGCGCAGCTGCTGGCGCGCCTGGTCCTCGACCGGCACGCCGTGCACCCAGCCCTTGATCGGCGTGGCCGAACCGGGTGCGTGCAGCAACTCGTAGTCATGTTGCGTGTTCATGGTTCCTTCCTATGGATGAGAATCCATGCGGCCGGATCCTTCCGCCCGCATGGAGCTTACTGCTTGATGCTCACCAACTGGTTCAGCACGCCATCCAGGCCGCCGAACACCGTCAGCTTGTCGACCTTCTCGGTCACCTTCTCCAGCGCCTCCAGTTCCTTCAGGCGCATCAGGACCGGGCTCTCCTCGATCAGGCGCGCGGTGTTGAGCAGGGAGCGCGTGGCGTTCGCCTCCTCGCGACGACGGATGACGTTGGCCTGGGCCGACTTTTCCGCCTGCACGACCGAGTTGAGGATGTCCTTCATCTCGCCCGGCAGGATCACGTCCTTGACGCCGACACCGAGCACTTCGACACCGAGCTCGCCGACGCTGCCGCGCACGTAGCCGAAGATGTCGGCGTCGAGCGAAGCCTTGTCGCCGAGCAGTTCGTCCAGCGTCTTGGCGGAGATCGCCTTGCGCAGGCCGTACTGCAGCTCGCGGTACACGTAGTCGCCGTACTTGGCGACCCTGGTACGCGCGGCCACCGGGTCGGTGACGCGGATGCTGGCGGCGAGGTTCACACGCAGGCTGACCTTGTCGCGGGTCAACAGCTCCTGCCCGGAAACCTCCAGCGACTGCACGCGCAGCTCGATGGTCTCGACGGCGACGTTCTTCTGGAAGTTCCAGAAGGCGTAGGCACCGGCGCCGAGCGTGCGCTGCAGACGGCCGTCGACGAACACCAGGCCCGCCGACTCTTCCGGCACGACCAGCGACACCGCCACACGCTCGAGCGAGCCGAGCTGACGCAGGCGCCTGGCGACGCCGGCATCGACCTGCAGGCTTTCATCGATCGACACCGCCTGAACCTCGATCGCGACAAGCTCCTTCCAGTACAGCTTGCGGCTGCCCGGCGCGAGCACGTCTTCGAGCTTGCCGTTCTTCATCACCAGGCCGACCTCGTTCATGCCGAGGTTGGCCAGGACGAAATGCGCGGGCAGGTTGTCGCCGAGCGCCGCAATCAGCGCATCGGTGTCGTTGCCGGTGTACTCGGCGCGGGCGATGCTGTGCACGACGATCCCGACCCGCGCGAACGGGTCGAACCAGCGGTACACGCCCGGCGCGAGCACGCCTTCAAGCTGACGGTTGCGATACACCAGGCCGCGCTCGCCGTCACCGATCACGACCCTCTTGGTCCAGAACATGGGTGTTCCTCCTTGTTGGCTCTGGTGGTCCGATCCGCAGTGATGGCACGCGCGATGGATCGGTTCCCGCGCGTCGCATTGGCTTCTCCCGCTTGCGGAAGAAGAAAGAAGTTGGAAACACCCCTACGCCGATGCCGCGGAGTTCCGCGCGCTGCCAACGGGGCGGTCGCAGGTCGCGCAAGCAGCATGCTGCAGGCCCTGACCGGCGACCGGCCCGTCTCGAGGACGCGGGCCCGGCGACATCACCGCTGCGGCGTTCGTTGCACGTCGCGCACTGGGCGCGACGCCCGGCGAAACACCGCAGGGGGCGTTTCCTGTTTGGGCTTGCGCCCGGTATTGACGACGTAAAAGGTCGTTTTTTGGAGCGGGATTTGAACCCGCGACTCTCAGCTCCCTAAGCTGATGCTCTACCCATCTGAGCTATCCAGTGGTGGACGAACCGGAATCGAACCGGTGGCCAACGGCATGGCGCCGCTACTCTGCCTCTGAGCTACCGTCCGCTCGAGAAGCAACGCTTCCTGGATTCCCGGCATACGCCACGGCACAGCCGCGCGCACCGGACGGGCGCGGCCTTCAAGCCGCGAACCCGTGCCGCTGGAAATCCATTCGTCGATGCTTCGCATTGATGCCTGTCGCCAGGCACCAATTCATTGGCAATGCATCCCCCACCGCCCGTGCCGAAGCATCCCGGCACAGCGCTACGCGCCTCAGCAGTGTTCCCTTCCTCGGACCAGCATGTCCGGATGCTTCGGGACGCGATGCACCGCGTTATCCGTGTCTCCTTCGCTTTTGCGAACGACAAAAACAAAACGCCCCCGGGTCGTGGAACCCGAGGGCGTTCGCTTGCCTCGGGAGATCGGGGTCGCCGATCTCCCATGCGTCAGGAGATCAGTCGATGTGGCCTGCTTCGTCGCGATATCGCGGCGCCGGCGCGAGCGCGCACAGACCGTGGCCGGATGGCCGCAGTACGTGATGGCTGGCGATGACGAAATTGGATTTCATGACGAGATGATGTTCGAAAGAACGCTCGCAGGGAGCGAAGGCCGCGCACGTTACGCTCGCAAATGAATGAAAGCAATACCGTTCATCGGGAAAGACGAACGGCATGCATCGCGGCATGTATCGCGTTGCCAGCCAGAACTACTTCAGCAACGGACCCAGTGCCGTCCACACGTGATCGCGCAGCTTCGGTTGCGCGCTCGCGATTGGATGCAGGTTGTCGGCCTGGAAGGCATTGCGGTCCAGTGCGATCGGCTCGAGCAGGAACGGCAGCAGCGACACGCCGTACTGCCTGGCCAGCGAACTGAAGTTGTCGGCGAACCCCTGCGTGTACTCGCGACCAAAGTTGGGCGGCATGCGCATGCCGATCAGCAACACCTTCGCGCCTGCATCCTTCGATGCGCGGATCATGCGTTCAAGGTTCGCGCGCGACTGCGCCAGCGGCAGTCCGCGCAGGCCGTCGTTGGCGCCCAGTTCAATCACCACCACGGCCGGCTTGCTGCGCCTGATCTCGCCGGCAATGCGGGACGCACCGCCCGCGGTGGTCTCGCCGCTGATGCTGGCATTGACGACGCGCCAACCCGGGCGATCCCTGGCGATGCGGTCGGCGGTCAGCGCCACCCAGCCCTGCGATGCGGCCAGGCCGTAGCCGGCCGAGAGTGAATCGCCCATTACCAGTACCGTGCGCGCGGGCGCTGCGGCGGGCGTGGCCCTTGCCGCCGACTGCGCCAATGCTGGCGTGGCGAGGGCGAGCGACAACGCCATCGAGGCGACCCATCCGATGGCACATTGAATGCGCCGGCGCGATGCCGCATATCCTTCCTTCATGGCGGGCGATGACTTGGTGAACATGGTGAACATCGAGATTCGGGCTCCGGATTCCACTACCAGCATAGAGACGATCATGGCCGATTCACGTGAACTGCGCGCCACGGCTTCGGCCACGCTTCAGGTCGAAGGACTGGGCAAGCGGGTGATGCTGCCCTCGGGCGAGCTGGTCATCCTCGACGACGTCGGCTTCGATATCGCCCGCGGCGACACGGTTGCGATAGTCGGTGCGTCCGGCTCGGGCAAGAGCACCCTGCTGTCGCTGCTCGCCGGTCTCGACACTCCCAGCAGCGGCCGCGTCACGCTCGACGGCGAGGTGCTGTCGACGCTGGACGAGGATGGCCGTGCGCGCGTGCGCGGCGAGAAGGTCGGCTTCGTCTTCCAGAACTTCCAACTGTTGCCGTCGTTGACCGCCATCGAGAACGTCATGCTGCCGCTGGAGCTGCGCGGCGACCGCGAAGTGGAGTCGGCTGCGCGCACCATCCTGGAAAAGGTCGGCCTGGCGCAGCGCCTGGGGCACTATCCGCGCCAACTCTCCGGTGGCGAGCAGCAGCGCGTCGCGCTGGCCCGCGCCTTCGTCACCCGCCCGGCGCTGCTGTTCGCCGACGAACCCACCGGCAACCTCGACACCCACACGGGCCAGGCAATCATCGAGCTGCTGTTCGAACTCAACGCCGACGCCGGCACGACCCTGGTGCTGGTCACCCACGATGAGCACCTGGCCTCGCGCTGCAGCCGCATGTTGCGCCTCGACAGCGGCCGGCTGGTGGCGTCATGAGGATGATTGGCCTGGCCTGGCGGCAACTGCGTCGCGATCTCGCCGCCGGTGACGTCCGCATCCTGATCGCGGCACTGGTGCTGGCGGTGCTGGCGGTGACCGCAGTGGGTTTCGTCACCGACCGCGCCGAGCGCGCGCTGGCGATCGAAGCCAACCGCCTGCTCGGTGGCGACGCGGTGGTGCGCGCCGATACACCGATTGCCGGCGTCGTCCTCGACGCGGCCAACGATCCGCAACTGCAGCGCACGCAGACGCAGGAACTGCAGACCATGATCCGCGTCGGCGAGCGCCTGCAACTCGGCGATCTGCGTGGCCTGGGCGGGGGCTTCCCCCTGCGCGGAACCTTCCGCATCGCCGATGCCAGCGGCGTCGAGCGCGATGCCGGCGCCGTGCCGGCGAGGGGCACGGTCTGGATGAGCCGCGCCGGTGCCGACACACTCGGCGCGCGCCTGGGCGACGAGATCACCCTCGGCGATGCGCGCTTCCGCCTGGCCGCGCTGGTGATGCAGGAGCCCGACGCGGCGCTGGATTACTTCAACGTCGCGCCCAAGGTCTTCCTCAACCTCGGCGACGTGGCTTCGACCGGGCTGGTGCAGGAAGGCAGCCGCATCCGCTATCGCCTCGTCATCGCCGGCCCCGCGGCCGCGGTCGAACGTTTCGTCGCACGCGCACGTCCGGCGCTCGGCCGCGGCCAGCGACTGGAGACGATCGCCGATGCGCGCCCGGAGATCCGTTCCGCGCTCGATCGCGCCGGCCGCTTCCTCGGCTTGGCCGCGCTGGTGTCGGTGGTGCTGGCGGCAGTGGCCGTGGCGATGGCGGCGCGCCGGCACAGCGAACGCCATCTGTCCGGCACTGCGGTGATGCGCTGCCTCGGCGCCAGCCAGCGCACGCTGGTCACGATCCAGGTCGGCGAGCTGGTGATGCTTGGCCTGATCGCCAGCACGATAGGCGTCGTGCTCGCATTCGGGCTGCAATGGTTGATCGGCGGCTGGCTCGAGCAGGCGCTGAAACTGTCGATACCGCCGGCCGGCCTGTTGCCGGCATTGCAGGGCTATGGCGTCGGCCTGGTCGTGCTGCTGGCCTTCGGCGCGCCGCCGGTGCTGGCGCTGCGACGCGTGCCGGCGTTGCGCGTGCTGCGTCGCGACCTCGATCCGACCGAGCCCAGCGCATGGCTGGTGACGATTGCCGGTTTCGCCGGTCTCGCCGCGCTGCTGTGGTGGAAGGCCGGTTCGGCCACGCTGGGTCTGTCGATGCTGGTCGGCATCGCGGCGACGCTGGTCGTGCTGGCGCTGCTGGCGTGGCTGCTGATCCTGGTGGTCCGGCGTGTGCGCTCGCGCCTGCGCGGCAGCCTGCGCTACGGCCTGGCCAACGTCAGCCGCCGGGCAGGCGCCAGCATCGCCCAGGTGTCTGCGCTGGGCCTGGGCCTGATGGCGTTGCTGCTGCTGACATTCGTGCGCACCGACCTGCTCGATCGCTGGCAGGTGGCGTTGTCGGCCGACGCGCCGAACCGCTTCATCATCAACGTCCAGGATGACCAGGTCGCCGACGTGCGCGCTTTCATCGCCAAGCAGGGCGTTGCAGCGCCGACGCTCTACCCGATGATCCGCGGTCGCCTCGTCTCGCATAACGGCAAGGCCGTCACCGGCGCCGACTACGAGGCGCAGGGCGAACGCGCGCAGCGCCTGGCCGAGCGCGAGTTCAACCTGTCGGTCGGCGACCAGCTGCGCGATGACAACCGCATCACCGCCGGAACCTTCTGGGGCAAGCGCAAGCCGGCGCAGCCGGAGGTGTCGGTCGAGGAGGACTTCGCCGAGCGCCTGGGCTGGAAGATCGGCGACCGCATCGCCTTCGACATCGCCGGGCAGCCGTTCACCGCGAAGATCACCAGCCTGCGCAGCGTCGACTGGGAAAGCTTCCGCCCGAATTTCTTCGTCGTCGCATCGCCCGGCTCGCTCGACGGGTTCCCGGCCAGCCACATCACCGCGGTCAGCGTGCCGCCGGCGCGCACGCGCTTCACCGCCGACCTGGTCGAACGCTTCCCGAACCTGTCGGTAATCGACATCGATGCAGTGCTCAAGCAGGTTCGCAGTACCGCCGACCAGGTCTCGACGGTGGTGGAGGTGGTGTTCGTGTTCTCGCTGGTGGCGGGCCTGCTGGTGTTGATGGCGGCCGTCAGCGCCAGCCAGGACGAGCGCCTGCTCGAAGGCGGGGTGATGCGCGCGATCGGCGCCAGCCGCCGTCAGTTGCGGCTGGCGCAGGCGTCGGAATTCGCGGCGATCGGCCTGCTGTCGGGCCTGACAGCGGCGATCGCCGCATCGGTGCTGGCCGGCGTGATCGCCACCCGCGTGTTCGACCTGCCGTGGAAGACCGACTGGCGCCTGGCCGCCGCCGCCGCCGCCATTGGCGTGCTGGCGGCGCTGCTGGCCGGCATGTTCGCAACCCGGCGCGTGCTGGATGCACCGCCATCGGTGACGCTGCGGGAGTTGCAGGATTGAAACGGCGCAGCGTTACTGGGGCATGCCGCTCTACTGGAACACGATCTGCGGCTTTGCGCTGAACCGGCGCGGGTAGCCGCGCTCGGTGGCGACGCGGTCGACTTCGTCGGTGGGCAGGTCGGGGGCGCCGTATACCGCGTAGGCGATTTCGCCGTCACGCATGCCGATCTGGTGCAGCCGATAGCGTGATTGCCCCGCACCGGTGTTCTCCGGGTAATGCAGGGGTGGCTCGCTGCCGTCCAGGTCGAGCTCGCTGTTGTCGACCATTCCGCCTACGAAAAGCGCGCGCATCGCCATTCTCCTTGCCTGAATCTGCCTCCATGGTGCCGGGCAAGGCGTTGAATCGGCATGAAGCTTCGGTGCAGCGGCCGTACCGGCCCCGTGGCCGCGTAGAATTGTGCGATGACTACGGCAAAATTCCCCGCAACAACGCTCACGAACGGTGCACGGCATGCGCGCTGAAGACGACGCGGCCCTGCAAGCTCTGCTGCTTCCTTTCGTCGATGGCGTGCTGACGTGGCCGGAGAACGGCGGCGTACTGTTCCTGCGTGCGCGCGATGGCTGGCCACTGCACCAGCGCGAGCTGCCCGGCCTGGTCTGCGAGCAGAGCTTCAAGCCCGAGGCCGAGGCGCTCGAGCACTCCGGGCTGACCCTGGTCGATGCCAGCGAGGACAGCCGCCACGCGCTGGTGCTGGTCCTGCCGCCGCGCCAGCGCGACGAGGCGCGAGCGCTGTTCGCACGCGCCGTGGCGCGATGCGCTCCGGGCGGTCGCGTCGTGGCCTGCCTGTCCAACAATGAAGGCTCCAAGGCGGGTGAAGCCGACCTGGCCCGCATTGCCGGCCCTGTCGGCAACCTGTCCAAGCACAAGTGCCGCGTGTTCTGGACCGCGCCGCTGGACGGCCCGGCCGATCCCGGACTGGCCGCGCAGTGGCTGCAGGCGGACGCGCCGCGCGCGATCGCCGAAGGCCGCTTCCTGAGCCGTCCCGGCCTGTTCGCGTGGGACCGCATCGATCCGGCCTCGCGCCTGCTGGTCGAGCAATTGCCGGCGACGCTGGCCGGGCGCGCTGCCGATCTCGGCGCCGGCTACGGCTACATCGCCAGCGAGCTGCTGGCGCGTTGCCCGGGCATCACAGCGGTCGACCTGTACGAGGCCGAGGGACGGGCGCTCGAGCTGGCGCGCAGCAACCTCGCGCCGTTGGCCTCGCGTGCCCAGCTCGGCTTTCATTGGCATGACGTCACGCGTGGTCTCCAAGGCCAGCAGTACGACGTGATCGTCAGCAATCCGCCGTTCCACGCGCAGGGCCGAGCAGACCGCCCTGACATCGGCCGTGCCTTCATCTCCGCCGCTGCACAGGCGATGCGCCCGGGCGGCCAGCTGTGGCTCGTGGCCAATCGCCACCTGCCTTACGAAGAGATGCTCGCGGTGCACTTCGGCGACGTGCGCACGGTGGCGCAGCGCGACGGCTTCAAGGTCATTGCCGCCGTCGCCACGCCGCGCGCGGCTGCCGTCGCGCCCGCTGGCGCTATCGACAGGCGAAGGAACAAGGGCAAGGCCAGGAACAGGGACTGGAAATGAGGCTGGTCAAGCTGATCGCAAACCTTGGCTACGGCAGTCGCAAGGATGTCGCGACGATGTTCCGCGAAGGCCGCATCACCGATGCGGCCGGCGAAGTGCTCTACGCAGACGACAAGGTCGGCCACGATGCCATCCGCATCGACGGCGAGCCGCTGGATCCTCCGGCCGGCCTGACCCTGATGCTGCACAAGCCGATCGGGTACACCTGTTCGACCAAGGATCCCGGTCGCGTCATCTACGACCTGCTGCCGCCGCGCTTTCGTTTGCGCTCGCCGATCCTGTCGAGCGTCGGCCGGCTCGATCGCGACACCTCCGGCATGCTTCTGATGACCGACGACGGCGCGTTGCTGCACCGGATCGTTTCGCCGAAGGCAAAGCTCGCCAAGGTCTACGAGACCACGCTGGCGCAGGACCTGCGCGGCGACGAAGGCGCGCTGTTCGCCAGCGGCACGCTGGTGCTCGAATCGGAGGACACGCCACTGGCGCCTGCGCAATTGCACGTCAACGACCCGCGCCACGCCGCGCTGACGCTGACCGAAGGCCGTTACCACCAGGTTCGCCGCATGTTCGCCGCGATCGGCAACCACGTTGATGCGCTGCACCGCAGCCGCATCGGTGGGCTTGGGCTCGACGCGCTGCCGGCCGGGCAGTGGCGCCTGCTCGACGCCGATGACATCACCCGCCTGTTCGGGTCTGGTGCATGAGCCTGCTGGCGCCGGTGCAGTTCACCCCGGTCGCGGTCCTGTTCGACATGGACGGGCTGATGATCGAGAGCGAGCGCGCGCTGCTGCAGTGCTGGCGCGAGACCGCCGACGAACTGGGGCTGGCGTTCGAGGATTCGTTATGGCTGTCGTTCGTCGGCCTGTCCGACCGCGCCTGCCATGAGCTGCTGCGCCAATGCGTGGACGAGGCGCAACTGCAGGCTCTGCTGCAGGGATGCAAGGCGCGCTACGACGCCCACGTCGAGGCCGGGTTGCCGTTGAAGCCGGGTCTGATCGAACTGCTGCAGCTGCTCGCGCAGCGCGGCGTGCCACGCGCCGTGGTGACCTCGACCCGGCGCGAGCGCGCGATGCAGAAGCTGGAACTGTGCGGGCTGCTGCCGCACTTCGTCACGGTCGTAACCGGCAGCGACGTGGTCCATTCAAAGCCGGCGCCGGACATCTACCTGCTGGCGGCGCAGCGCCTGGGCGTGACGCCGGAGCATTGCGTGGTGCTGGAAGATTCGGTGCCGGGCGTGCGCGCCGCGCTGGCCGCGGGCATGACCCCGATCCAGGTGCCGGACCTGGTGATGCCCGATGCGGCAGCCAGGGCGTTGGGGCATCGCGTGGTCGACTCGCTGGTGCAGGCCAGGGCACTGATCGAGCCGGTGCTGCCTTGGCAAGGCAACGTCCATGGTTCCCCGCCTGCGCGGGGATGACGAGCGGGCCTTACGCCTCCAGCAACCGCCGCCAGCCTTCGATCCCCAGCCTCTCCAGCGTCGCGATGTTCCGCTCGACGATCACATCCGGATCCGGAAACGCCGCCACCGCGCGCTCGACGCTGGCCTCGCGCAGCAGGTGCAGCATCGGGTAGGGCGAGCGATTGCTGCAGTTGCCGACGTCGTCGATCGCGGTACCGGCAAACTGGTAGTCGGGGTGGAAGCTCGCGATCTGGATGTCGCCTTCCAGCCCCAGCGCCGCCACCACCGCGTCGGCCTGGTCGAGGAAGTCGTTGTAGTCGAGGAAGTCGCCGAGCACCTGCGGATGGATCAACAGGGTCGTGTCCGTCTGCTCGGGGTCGGTCGCGGCGAGCAGGGCCAGCTCGGCGGCGAGCTCTTCGCGCAGCGCATCCGCGCTGGTCGCCGCGCTCAGCACGAAGCGCACCTGCTGCTTGACATACACCGCCTTGGCGAACGGGCACAGGTTCAGCCCGATCACCGCGCGCTCCAGCCAGCGCCGGGTCGCGGCGATGGGGTCTTCGCCGCTCATCGTGGCTCAGTCGCGGAAATTGTCGAACTGCAGCGGACGCTCGTACTCGGCGCCCTTGAGCAGCGCAATGGCCGCCTGCAGGTCGTCGCGCTTCTTGCCGACCACGCGCAGCTTGTCGCCGTTGATCTGGCTGTCGACCTTGAGCTTGGCGTCCTTGAGCGAGGCCTGGATCTTCTTCGCCAGTTCGCGCTCGATGCCCTGCTTGACGGTGATCTTCTGGCGCGCGCCGGCCAGGTTGGTCTCGACGTCGCCGAACTCCAGGCAACGCGCATCGATGCCGCGGGCAATCAGCCGTGCACGCAGGATGTCGTTCATCTGCTTGAGCTGGAATTCGCTTGGCGCCGACTGGCTGATGACCTGGTCGTCAAGCTCGAACTTCGCTTCGACGCCCTTGAAGTCGAAGCGCGTGCCGAGCTCGCGATTTGCCTGGTCGACGGCGTTGGTCAGCTCGTGGCTGTCGACTTCGGAAATGACGTCAAAGGAAGGCATGGCCGGCGCGGCTCCATTGGGCGAATTCGGGCGCGAATTCGGGGGCGCAAAGGGTAGCGCAGGCAACGACGGAGTGCAGCCACGGCACGCTGCGTTCCGCCGCATGGCCCTCGCCTGCGCCCAGCGCGACACCCGTCGAGGCTAGACTGGCTGCCTCCCGATGCCTCCAACCCCCTCAATCCGCCTGGAAGCGCCATGCTGAAGACGCCCGCCTACGCCGTGCAGGACGCCCGTTCGCCGCTCGCCCCCTTCACCATCGACCGCCGCGAGCCGGGCCCGGAGGAGGTGCTGATCGACATCCTCTACTGCGGCGTGTGCCATTCCGACATCCACCAGGCGCGCGACGAGTGGGGCGGTTCGAACTTCCCGATGGTGCCCGGCCACGAGATCGTCGGTCGGGTGGCCAAAGCCGGTGCCGGGGTCAGCAGGTTCAAGGTCGGCGACAACGTCGGTGTCGGCGTCTTTGTCGACTCCTGCCGCAGCTGCGCGAACTGCAGGTCCGGCGAGGAGCAATTCTGCGAATTCGGCATGAGCGGCACCTACAACAGCTTCGAGCGCAATCCGGACGACCACCGCTTCGACAGGTCGCGGCCGACCCATGGCGGCTATTCCACGCGGATCACCGTCGACCAGGCCTACGTGCTGCGCATCCCCGAGGCCATCCCGCTCGACCGCGCCGCGCCGCTGCTGTGCGCCGGCATCACCACCTGGTCGCCGCTGAAGCACTTCGGCGTGAAGGCCGGCGACAAGGTTGCCGTGGTCGGCCTGGGCGGGCTGGGGCACATGGGCGTCAAGCTGGCGGTCGCACTCGGAGCGGACGTGACCGTGCTGAGCACGTCGGAATCCAAGCGCGCCGATGCACTGGCGCTGGGCGCCAGGGGATTTGCCGCGACCCGCGACGGCACCGCCTTCAAGGAACTCGCGCAGCAGTTCGACTACATCCTCGACACCGTCTCGGCCGAACACGACTACAACGCCTACCTCGACCTGCTCAAGCTCGACGGCACGATGGTGCTGCTCGGCATTCCCGAGGCTCCGCAGGCGGTGTCGGCCGGCACGCTGATCCGTCGGCGCAGGCGCCTGGCCGGATCGATGATCGGCGGCATCGCCGAGACCCAGGCGATGCTGGATTTCTGTGCCGAGAATGGCGTCGCCTCCGACATCGAACTGATCGGCATCGAGCAGGTCAACGAAGCCTACGAGCGGATGTTGAAGGCGGACGTGCGCTACCGCTTCGTGATCGATGTCGGCCGCTGGGCCTCACAGGCCGGTTGACCGTGCCCACCGGCCACAACCCCCGCCAGATCCGCGCGATGCTGACCATGCTGGTCGCGGTGGCGCTGTTCGCGATGATGGACGCCGGGCTCAAGCAGCTGTCGGCGCACTATCCGCCGCTCCAGGTCGCGGCGCTGCGTGGAGCGGCCTCGTTGCCACTGGTGCTGGTGTGGGCACTGGCCACCGTCGGCGTGCGGCCGCTGCTGAAGGTGCGCTGGTCGTTGCACCTGCTGCGTGGCGTGCTCGGCGTGGCGATGATGGCCGCCTTCGTCTATGCGGTCAGCCGCATGCCGCTGTCGACCACGTACTCGATTTTCTTCGTGGCGCCGCTGCTGATCACCGCGATGTCGGTGCCGTTCCTCGGCGAGAAGGTCGGGCCGAGGCGCTGGACGGCCATCGCGGTCGGACTGATCGGCGTGCTGGTGCTGCTGCGCCCGACCGGCGAGGGCCTGGTCAGCCTGGCCGCGCTGGCGGTGCTGGTGGCCGCGGTGATGTATTCGATCAGCGCGATCACGGTGCGCATCCTGGCCCGCACCGACAGCACCCAGTCGATGATGGTCTGGCTGATGGTGATGATCGCGGTAGGCGGCGGCGCGCTGGCCTGGCCGCAGTGGGTGCCGATCCGCAGCGAACACCTTTGGCTGATCGCCGGGGTCGGTGTGGCCGGCGCGCTGGGGCAGTACGCGATCACCGAGGCGTTCCGCATGGGCGAAGCGTCGCTGATCGCGCCGCTGGAATACACCGCATTGATCTGGGGCGTGCTGCTGGACCTGAGCCTGTGGGGCGTGCTGCCCGATGCGATCACATGGCTGGGCGCGGGGATCATCATCGCCAGCGGCCTGTACCTGCTGCGACGTGAGCGCGTGCACGCGGAAGCCGAACATCCGTGAGGCGCGGCAATGCCCGAGGTGCGTCCGTGGGGGAGGTCGTTGGCGCGGCCAGGCGAGCCGCGCCTTCGATCCGGTCAGGGTGTGCGCGCCGCGATCTCGCGGCCGACTAGTTTTCGGTGCTGGCGTTCAGCGCTGCCGACAGCGCCGTATTGCCGCCGACGAGGTCGGCCCAGCGGACTTCATGGCCATTGCGCCGACCTTTCTCCACCAGCTTGAGACCATCGGCATCGATGGTCAGGGTGTAGGGACGGTCTTCGATCTGGATCTCGCGACGCAGCGGTTTATCGAGCTTGGTCGTCATGCGTAACTCCTGCCTTTAGGAAACACCCGCGACCCTAACTGCGGGCGGTGATCGCAGCGTGAACGCCGCGGGGCCGCGTAGAGGCGCCCAGCCCGCGCGTCATCGGCGCGTGAAGGACAACGGGCCCGGTGGGCCCGTTGTCCTGCGACCGGAGAGGATCGCGATCAGAGCATCTGGATCAGATCAGAACCGGGCGCCGACACCGACGCCGAGCACGACCGGATTCAGCTCGGCCTTGCCGACCTTCGCGCCATCGACCCGCACGTCCGGCTGGCCGGTGGTGTCGTGCATGTAGCGCACGTCGGCGCGCGCGAACCAGGTCGGGGTGATGTTGACGTCGACGCCGGCGGTGGCGATGGCGCCCTTGGCGGTTTCCACGCCGATGCGCTGGCCGGCCAGTGCGCCCGACGGTTCGGCCTTCTCGCCGTCGACGTTGGCTTCGAAGTAGCCCAGGCCGACGAACGGACGGATCAGGTTGGCCGAGCTGCCGAAATGGTACTGGCCGCTCAGCGCATACGGCTGGCTGTCGATGCTGGCGATCTTGCCGTTGGGCGTGCTGACGCGATTGCCGAACTTGTCGGCGGCGCCCCAGGCTTCGACAGCGATGTTGTCGGTGACGTACCAGCTCGCGCTCAGGGTCGCGGCGCCATCGCCGTCGACGTTGGTGCGGGTGCCGGCGATCTGCGGGTTGCTGGTCGGCTCGGCCAGCGCGTAACCGCCAACCACCGCGAAGCGCTTGCCGCCGGTGTCGGTGCCCGCGTCCTGCGCGAATGCGGTCGGGGCGATGGCCAGGGTGGCCACGACGGCCAGGGTCAAATGACGAAAATGCATCATGGAGAAATCTCCTCGTTATTGAAAACGATCTTGTTGACGCCTTGGGGGAGGCTGCCTCGGAAAAGGCGCGACCACCCTAGCCATCGATCCATGAACCGTGGTTGCCCCTGCGACCGCGGCGGCCGGAACTTTTTCGCGATCGTCGTGTTCACTGACGTGCGCGCGTAAACATGTCGGCGATGAACTCGCGATGACGGCGCAGTCCCCCGCGGCCGCAAAACCAGGACATGCGACAGGGGACATCGCTGCGCGAAAACGGCAAGATGGGCGCAAACATCCACAGGGGTCAGGTCATGCGCAGCTTGTCTTTGCCCAGCGTGCTCATCGCACTTGCATTGCCGGTTGCATGTGCACAGGCCGCTGAAGTCGACGTGGATGTCTCATGCAACATGGACAGTGACTACGACCTGAGCATCGACGAGCGCAGCGTCATCCTGACCCGCGCCGACGGCGTGCCCAAGGCGATCGTGATGCGCCAGGGCAAGCTGTTCGTCGACGACCGCTGGGTCGCGCTCGGCAGCGCCGACACGCAACGCATCGCCGATTTCGAGAAGGGCGCGCGGGCGGCGATGCCGGAAGCGCAGGCGATCGGGCGCGAAGCGGCCGACATCGCCTTCGCCGTGCTGGGCGAAGTCGCCGCCGGATTCAGCAGCGACCCGAAGGCGGCGCAGGCCAATGTCGCCCAGGCGCGGGCGAAGATCGACACGCGCCTGGCGCGGTCGGTGACGGCGACACGCTTCAATGGCCGCGATCTGGGCGAAGGCATCGGCGATGCGGTCGCAGAGGTCATCCCGAGCATGATCGGCGACATCGTCAGCGGCGCCCTCGGCGCGGCCTTCAGCGGCGATGCCAGCCGCCTCAAGCGGCTGGAGAACCTGGACGCCCAGATCGAGGCGCGGGTCGAACCACGCGCCAAGGTGCTCGAGCAGCGCGCCGACAGCCTGTGCCGGCGCATGGTCGAGCTCGACCGGATCGACGACTCGCTGGAATACCGGGCGCCCAATGGGCAGCCGCTCAACATGCTGGAGGCACGCCGGGACAAACCGGCCGACAAGGAAGATGCCAACCCGTCCCAGGACGCCGCGGCGGAGGCGGCTCGGGCGTCGGCGCAGGGCTGACAAACCGGCGTCACCGGTCGATACCGTGACGTATGTCGCCCGCGGTTGGCGCAGTCGCCGGCAACCCGCACAATAGGGTTTTCGCGTACCGCGGGACCCCCACATCATGGCTGAGCTCAAAGAAGCACGCGTTCCCGACATCGGGGACTACGAAGGCGTGCCGGTGATCGAATTGCTGGTCGCAGTCGGCGACACGGTCAAGCTGGACCAGGGCCTGGTCACGCTCGAATCCGACAAGGCGACCCTGGAAGTGCCGGCGCCGTTCGCCGGCGTCGTGCGCGAGATCAAGGTCAAGATCGGCGACGAGCTCTCCGAGGGCAGCGTCGTGGCGATGATCGAGCCGGCCGAGGCGGGCGCCGCAGCGGCCGCGCCGGCCAAGGCTGCCGAAGCGCCCAAGGCCGCCGAACCGCAAAAGGCCGCCGAGCCGCAAAAGGCCGCCGAGCCGCCGCGCGCCGAACCGGCCGCGCCGTCGCAGCAGGTCAAGGCCGCCGAGACCGGGACCCGGGTCGAGCCGGTGGTCGTCGCGGCGCAGGCCGACCGCATCGCCCAGGCGTCGATCGATGCCCAGCGTCCCGGCACCGATCCGGAGGCCATGCCGCCGACGTCGCCGCCGGTGACCTTCGGTGCCGACGAACTGATGCCCGACAAGGTGCCGTACGCCAGCCCCGCCGTGCGCCTGTACGCACGCGAGCTCGGCGTGGACCTGTTCCAGATCGGCGGCAGCGAGCGCGGTGGCCGCATCAGCAAGGACGACGTGTCGAAGTTCGTGAAGGGCGTGATGCAGGGCGGCGCGGCACCGGCAGCCGCCGGCGCACCGGTTGCACTGGGCGGCGGCCTCAACCTGCTGCCGTGGCCGAAGATCGACTTCAGCAAGTTCGGCGAGACCCAGACCAAGCCGCTGTCGCGCATCCAGAAGCTGTCGGGTGCGAACCTGGCGCGCAACTGGGCGATGATCCCGCACGTCACCCAGCACGACGATGCCGACATCACCGACCTGGAAGAGCTGCGCGTGGCGCTCAACAAGGAGAACGAGAAGGCTGGCATCAAGCTGACCATGCTCGCCTTCCTGATGAAGGCGTCGGTGTCGGCGATGCAGAAGTACCCGGCGTTCAATGCCTCGCTCGATGCTACCGCCGAAAACCTGGTGCTGAAGAAGTACTTCCACATCGGCTTCGCTGCCGACACGCCCAACGGCCTGGTGGTCCCGGTCGTGCGCGACGTCGACAAGAAGGGCGTGATCCAGATCGCCCAGGAAACTTCCGAGCTGGCCAAGAAGGCCCGCGACGGCAAGCTCGGCCCGGCCGACATGAGCGGCGGTTGTTTCTCGATCAGCTCGCTCGGCGGCATCGGCGGCACCAAGTTCACGCCGATCGTCAACGCGCCGGAAGTGGCGATCCTCGGTGTCTCCAAGTCGGCGATCCGGCCGGTGTGGGACGGCAAGCAGTTCGCGCCGCGCCTGATCCTGCCGCTGTCGCTGAGCTACGACCACCGCGTCATCGACGGCGCACTGGCCGCGCGCTTCACCGCGCACCTGGCGCAGTTGCTGGCCGACATGCGGCGCGTACTGCTGTGAGCCTGCGCGCGCTGTGCCTCGCGGCGAGCCTGCTGGCCGTGCAGGCCGCAGCAACCGCCCGCGCCGACGACGAGGTCTGCAACCTCGACCTCGGCCGCGGCTGGCCGCCGGCGACCGAGAACTACGGTTCGGCGGTCGAAGGCCTGTTTGCCGCCGGCGCCAAGCCGACGCTGAGCATGACCCGCCTGCCGGCGCGCAGCGTCGAGAGCGCCGTGCAGTTGTTTGCCGGCGACGGCGATGGCGACTGGACCCTGCGTTTCAGCCAGGCCGACGAACGCGTCGAAGTGTGGAGCGGCGGCAAGCGCGAACTGCGCGTGGGCCAGCAACCCGACGTGCAGCAGGTGCCGATGCCGGCCGCGCTGGCGCGACGCATGGTCGCCGACTGGCAGCGCGCGCTCAGCACGCAGGTGCCGCAGGACCGCGGCGCGCAGTTCCATGAGGGTGAAGTGCTGTTGTTCGTGGTCGACGACCTGCGCATCAGCGGCCTGCAGCCCGCCTGCGGTCCGACGAGCCAGCTCATGGACCAGGTCGGCCTGCTGATCGAGGCCACCGACGACAGCGACGAGAAGCGCATCAAGCGCTGGCGCAAGCTCGAAGAGAAGCTTGACGAACTGGAACAATCGCTCACCGGCGCCACCGGTTGAGCGCAGGAGACATTCATGGCGACCATTGAAGTCAAAGTGCCGGACATCGGCGATTACGACGGCGTTCCGGTGATCGAGCTGCTGGTCGCGGTCGGCGACACGGTCAAGAAGGACCAGGGCCTGGTCACGCTGGAATCGGACAAGGCAACGATGGAAGTGCCGTCGTCGGCCGACGGTGTGGTCAAGGAGATCAAGGTCAAGATCGGCGACAAGGTCGCCGAGGGCGCGGTGATCGCGATCCTCGAGGGCGCTGGTGCCGGCGAGGCGAAAGCACCGGCTGCCGCTGCCGCCCCGGCGGCCGCACCGACTCCGGCCCCGGCTGCAGCGCCCGCAGCGGCGGCCGCCCTGGCGAGCGCGACACCCGCACCGAAGGCGGCCTCCGGCAGCGGCCGCAAGGCCGACATCGAATGCCGCATCGTCGTGCTCGGCTCCGGCCCCGGCGGCTACACGGCGGCATTCCGTGCTGCCGATCTCGGCCTCGACACGGTGCTGGTCGAGCGTTACGCATCGCTTGGCGGCGTCTGCCTCAATGTCGGCTGCATCCCGTCCAAGGCGCTGCTGCATGCCGCCGCGCTGATCGAGGAAGCCGCGCATTCGGCCGACATCGGCATCGACTTCGGCAAGCCGAAGATCGACATCGACAAGCTGCGCGACTTCAAGCAGAACAAGGTTGTCACCCAGTTCACCAAGGGCCTGGCCGGCATGGCCAAGCAGCGCAAGGTGCGCACGGTGCAGGGCGTGGGCAGGTTTGTTTCGCCCAACGAGCTTGAGATTGCCGGCGACGACGGCAAGACCCAGCTGCTGCGCTTCGAGCAGTGCATCATCGCCGCCGGTTCGCAGGCGGTGAAGCTGCCCAACTTCCCGTGGGACGACCCGCGCGTGATGGACTCCACCGACGCGCTCGACCTGGTCGACGTGCCGAAGAAGTTGCTGGTCGTCGGCGGCGGCATCATTGGCCTGGAAATGGCCACGGTGTACAAGGCGCTCGGCAGCGAAGTGACGGTGGTCGAGTTCATGGAGCAGCTGATGCCGGGCACCGACAAGGACCTGGTCAAGCCGCTCGCCGATCGCCTCAAGAAGCAGGGCGTGGCCATCCACCTCAAGGCCAAGGCGACCACGGTGGAAGCCTCCAAGCAGGGCATCACCGTGTCCTTCGAAGGCGACGCCGCACCGGCGGCAATGACGTTCGATCGCGTCCTCGTGGCCGTCGGCCGCTCGCCCAACGGCGGCAAGATCGATGCCGACAAGGCCGGCGTGCAGGTGACCGATCGCGGATTCATCCCGGTCGACCGGCAGATGCGCACCAACGTCCCGCACATCTTCGCCATCGGCGATCTCGTCGGCCAGCCGATGCTGGCGCACAAGGCCACGCACGAAGGCAAGCTCGCGGCCGAAGTCGCCGCGGGCGAGAAGCGCGAGTGGGTGGCGCGGGTGGTTCCGTCGGTGGCCTACACCGATCCGGAAATCGCCTGGGTCGGCGTGACTGAAACCGAAGCCAAGGCCAAGGGCCTGGAGATCGGCATCGGCAAGTTCCCGTGGGCCGCTTCGGCGCGCGCGGTGGGCATCGGCCGCGGCGAAGGGTTCACCAAGCTGATCTTCGACGAGAAGACCCACCGCATCATCGGCGGCGGCATCGTCGGCGTGCATGCGGGCGATCTGATCACCGAAGTGGCGCTGGCGATCGAGATGGGCGCCGAAGCATCCGATATCGGCCACACGATCCATCCGCACCCGACCTTGAGCGAATCGGTCGGCATGGCGGCGGAAGTGTACGAAGGCACGATCACCGACCTGTACATCCCGAAGAAGAAGTAGCCCGTCATCCCCGCGAAGGCGGGGAGACTGGCCCGTCATCCCCGCGTGCGCCGGGATGACGGGGCCCGGTGCGCCGTCAGAACGTCAGCGACACGCCCGCAATCGGCCCCTTGAAGCGCTGGTCCAGTCCGAGCGAGCCATCGCGGCCACCGCGCGTGGCGTCGAGCTTGAACCAGTCGTAGCCGGCGAACACGCCGAACACCGGCGTGAAGCGGTACTCCACCACCGCGTTGGCGCGGGTGATGCTGCCGTCGTAGTTGTCGAAGTTGCCCCAGTCGGCATCCAGGTACTGGCCCTGGAGATTGATCAGCCAGTGCTCCGAAGGCGTGACGGTAAAGCGTGCGCCGACCACCGGCGCATAGCCGTCCTCGCTGGAGCTGTCGCGAAACCGGTCCGGGCCTGCCTCCGCGAGCAGCGTCCCTTCGAGCTTGGCCCATTCGGCGCCGATCTGCAGGCCCAGCTCGAACGTGTCGGTGTCGACCACGGCGTAGTCGTACATCAGGCTGGCCAGGGTGAACTCGACCTCGGCGCGAGCGAAGCTGCCGGCAGGCAGTGTCACGTCGTCAAACGACAGGTCGTTGTTGAGCGTGGCGGTCTTTTCCTTGTCGTACTGGAAGTAGTCGAAGACCAGCCGTTGGCGGTCGCTGAAACGGAACGTGCCATCCAGGCGCGGCACGATTTCATCGCTGCCGAAATCGAAGTCCTGGCTGTAGCGCAGGTCCTGGCCCATGAACTGCGTACGCGCGCTCAGCTCGCTGGATGCGTCCGCGTCCATCGCGCCCAGGCGCAAAGTGAAACGATCGTTCTGCTGCGCATGCGCCGCATGGGTGTACATCGCTGCCGTCAGCGCGAGTGCAAGCAATGAAGGCAACGAAGGCGCGCGCAGCGAAGAAGTGGATCGTGGCATCAGTGATCTCCGGACAATCGAAGGAGTCATACCGATGCCGCACACGTCATACAGCGTGAGTGAAATCCATTACGTCGATCCGTAAAAAAGCGGTGCGCGTCACACTTGCATGCCGCACAAGGCGAAGCCCCGGTAGGGAGACCGGGGCTTCGGAGGGCCCACCGCAGCTTGCTTTGACGAGGAGTAGAGACTGGGCGGGCGATCCCTAGGTCGGACCGGCGGAATGGGGAAAGGTTCCGTCGCCCATGTGCCGGCTTGGCCGGCTGGTTGCCTGACTGCGCGCTATCAGGCCGTCACTACGGCGGCGTCGCCTGGCCGGTCCGCACTCCGGCGCTGTTCGATCCGCTTCCAGATCTTCTCGTGGAAGTGGAAGGCGACCGTGTTGCAGGCCGGTTCGACCAGGGCGAGCGCGCCGCCGACCCAGACGCTGCCCGTCATCAGGTAGCCAACCATGAATGCGACCGTGAAGTGGACCGCGGCGAAGCTGAGGGTCTTGGACATGACGTGCCTGCCAGATGAGAATGAGTCTCGATTCTGCACCCGGCAGGGGCGGAGTCAAATTCAATGTCGCAGTCGGTCCGATAGTGGCGGGCTATGGCAAGCCGGGGAGCCGCGCCAGGGTTACCTCGCAGGCGAATCTCCGCTCGTGCCGATGCCGCCACCCGGGCCGGAAGGGACGTCAGGCGAACCCGTCTCCGCCAACCTGAACAGGCCGCCGCCCCCGGCAAACGTGACTGGCGGCGGTTGCCGGGAACGCCGCCGACCTCTATACTTTTGCGGCTCTACCGGGCGCTTTGCGCCTGCCCCAGACCGACGAGTCCAGCGTGCACGATCCATTGTCCGCAGGTCGCCGGCTGGCGTCGCGCGCGACTGCCTGGCAGGCCGGCGCGGCAGCGCTGGTCGCGCTGGCCTTCCTCCCCTTCGGGGCGCCTTCGGCGCTGGCGGCGGCGGTCGGCGGTGGCGCGATCGTCGCGGGCAGTGTCGTAGCGGCCCTGATGGCCCTCGGAGGCGGTATCCAGCCGGCCGGGATGGCGGTGGGGCGGCTTCTGGCCGGGGTGATGTTGAAGTGGGTAGTGGTGTTTGCAGTTTTAACGCTCGGCCTCGCCGGGTTCAAGCTGCCGCCGTTGCCAATGCTGGTGGGAGTGCTTGCGGGAACGCTGGCATTCGTCCTGGCCAACCTTTTGAAACGATAGGTGTCTTTTCGTGAGTGAACAGACCGGTTCGGGCGGCCTGAACGAATACATCCAGCACCACCTCCAGCAGAACTCGGTCGAGTTCTTCGGCGGTGCGTTCCATATCGACACCTGGGCGGTGTCGCTGGTGCTGGGCCTGATCTTCATTACCTGGTTTGGTTACTTCGCGCGCAAGGCCACCTCGGGCGTGCCGGGCAAGGGCCAGGCCTTCGTCGAGCTGATCCTGGAGTTCATCGACGGCCAGGTGAAGGACAGCTTCCACGGCGACCGCCGCTCGCTGACCCCGCTGGCGCTGACCATCTTCATGTGGGTCGTGATGATGAACTGCATGGACCTGCTGCCGCTCGACGCGCCGTACACGGCGATCAAGCTGGCCGCCGGCGCCGATGTCGCGCACCACACCTATTTCCGTTGGGTCCCCACGGCGGACCTCAACACGACGCTGGCCATGTCGGTCGTCGTGTTCTTCCTGATCCTGTGGCATTCGGTGAAGGCCAAGGGCGGCTTCGGCTTCGGCAAGGAGCTGCTGACCGCGCCGTTCCACGCGCACGGCACCGGCACCAAGATCGCGCTGGCGCCGGCCAACCTGGGCCTCAACGTCATCGAGTACCTGGTCAAGCCGGTCAGCCTGGCAATGCGACTGTTCGGCAACATGTACGGCGGCGAGCTGGTGTTCATGCTCATCGCCGGCCTGCTCGGCGGCAGCCTGATCATGTTCGTGCCGGGCGTGCTGTTCAACGCTGCATGGGCGCTGTTCCACATCCTGATCGTGCTGCTGCAGGCCTTCATCTTCATGATCCTCACCGTCGTCTATATCGCCGGCGCGTACGAGAGTCACTGAGTCCGCTTTTGTTTTCGCTTCACCCTTCCGCGCTTTATCTATCCGTTAGTCCAACCAAAACGTTTCAGTAGGAGAAAACCATGGAATTCATCGCCAGTGTGCAGGGCCTGACCGCTATCGCGATCGGCATGATGGTCGGCCTCGGCGCTATCGGCGCTTGCCTCGGCATCGCGCTGATGGGCTCGAAGTTCCTTGAGTCGGCTGCCCGTCAGCCGGAGCTGGTGCCGATGCTGCAGGGCCGTATGTTCCTGCTGGCCGGCCTGATCGACGCGGCGTTCATCATCGCGCTGGCCGTCGGCCTGCTGTTCGCCTTCGGCAACCCGCTGCTGGGCGAAGTCAAGAATGCTGCTGCCGCCACCGCCGGCGCCGCGCATTAATCAGTTCGACGTTGTAGAAGCACCGGAGCCGTCCGCCAAGCGGACGGCTCTCCCGGGCATCACCGCCCGCAGCGCCCTATCGGAGCTGTCATGAATCTCAACATGACCTTCTTCGGCCAGATGATCACTTTCGCGATCCTGATCTGGTTCACGATGAAGTTCATTTGGCCGCCCCTCAACAAGGCGATCGAAGAACGACAACACAAGATTGCCGAGGGTCTGGCCGCTGCAGAGCAGAGCCAGAAGAACCTCGCGCAGGCACAGCAGAGCGTCGACGCCGAGCTGCGCACCGCCCGTACCAAGGCCAACGAGATCATCGAGCAGGCGCATCAGCGCGCCAATCAGATCATCGACCAGGCCAAGAACGACGCGATCGCAGAAGCCATCCGCCAGAAGGCGGTTGCCGATGCCGAGATCGCAGCCAGCGCCAATCGCGCCCGTGAGGAGCTGCGCAAGCAGGTCTCCACGCTGGCCGTGACCGGTGCCGAGAAGCTGCTCAAGCGCGAAATCGATGCCAACGCCCACAAGGCGCTGCTCGACGAGCTGGCCGCAGAAATCTGAGCTGAGCGATGACCCAGGCACTGACCCTCGCCCGTCCGTACGCCCGTGCCGCCTTCGCGCTGTCGCGTGAAAGCGGCCGCACTGCCGCATGGTCGCAGGCGCTCGCGTTCGCCGCCCGTGTGGCTGCCGATCCGCAGGCGCAGGCGCTGCTCGGCCATCCGCTGATCAATCCGGTCGACGCTGTCGGCCTGCTGGCGATGGACGGTGCCGAGGACAGCTTCACCCGCTTCCTCGGCCTGCTCGCCGACAACCGCCGCCTCGCCCTGCTGCCGGAAATCACCGGCCTGTTCGAGGAGCTGCGCGCCGATGCCGAGCGCGTGGTCAAGGCCAAGGTCACTGCTGCCAGCGAACTGCCGGCTGCCGAACTCGATGCCATCAAGGCCGCGCTGGTCAAGCGCTTCGGCCGCGATGTCGAGATCGAGACGGCGGTCGATGCCTCGCTGATCGGCGGCGCCGTGATCGACGCCGGCGAAGTGGTCATCGACGGCTCGCTCAAGGGCAAGCTCGCGCGCCTGCAGTCCACGCTCGCGCAATAACGAATTCATCTGCCGGCTTTCAATTTGTATTTCCGGGTAATACCGGATCAAGGGACCTAAACCCATGGCTACCACCCAGCTCAACCCGTCCGAAATCAGTGAACTGATCAAGACCCGCATCGAGAAGGTCAAGCTGACCGCCGAAGCGCGCAACGAAGGCACCGTCACCTCGGTCGCCGACGGCATCGTGCGCATCTACGGTCTGGCCGACGTGATGCAGGGCGAAATGATCGAGCTGCCCGCTTCTGATCAGGGCGCCGAGACCTTCGCACTCGCGCTGAACCTGGAGCGCGACTCGGTCGGCGCCGTGGTCCTGGGCGACTACGAACACCTGCGCGAGGGCGACGTGGCCAAGACCACCGGCCGCATCCTCGAAGTGCCGGTCGGTCCGGAACTGCTCGGCCGCGTCGTCAACGCGCTGGGCGAGCCGATCGACGGCAAGGGCCCGATCACCGCTTCGCTGACCGCTCCGGTGGAGCGCGTCGCCCCGGGCGTGATCTGGCGCAAGTCGGTCGACCAGCCGGTGCAGACCGGTTACAAGACCGTCGACTCGATGATCCCGATCGGCCGTGGCCAGCGCGAGCTGATCATCGGCGACCGCCAGACCGGCAAGACCGCCCTGGCCATCGACGCGATCATCAACCAGAAGGGCACCGGCATTAAGTGCGTGTACGTGGCGATCGGCCAGAAGGCCTCGTCCGTCGCCAACGTCGTGCGCAAGCTGGAAGAGAACGGCGCCATGGCGCACACCATCGTCGTTGCGGCGACGGCGTCCGAGTCGGCCGCGATGCAGTACATCAGCGCCTACTCCGGCTGCACCATGGGCGAGTACTTCCTCGACCGCGGCGAAGACGCCCTGATCGTGTACGACGACCTGTCCAAGCAGGCCGTGGCCTACCGCCAGATCTCGCTGCTGCTCAAGCGCCCGCCGGGTCGCGAAGCCTACCCGGGCGACGTGTTCTACCTGCACAGCCGCCTGCTCGAGCGCGCAGCCCGCGTGTCCGAGGAGTACGTCGAGAAGTTCACCGAAGGCAAGGTCACCGGCAAGACCGGTTCGCTGACGGCGCTGCCGATCATCGAAACGCAGGCCGGCGACGTCTCCGCGTTCGTCCCGACCAACGTGATCTCGATCACCGACGGCCAGATCTTCCTCGAGACCGACCTGTTCAACGCCGGCATCCGCCCGGCCGTGAACGCCGGCATCTCGGTGTCGCGCGTCGGTGGTGCGGCCCAGACCAAGATCATCAAGAAGCTTTCGGGCGGTATCCGTATCGCGCTTGCCCAGTACCGTGAGCTGGCTGCGTTCGCGCAGTTCGCCTCCGACCTGGACGAAGCCACCCGCAAGCAGCTCGAGCACGGCCAGCGCGTCACCGAGCTGATGAAGCAGAAGCAGTACGCGCCGATGTCGATTGCGCTGCAGGCGCTGACGATCTACGCCGTCAACGAGGGTTACCTCAACGACGTGCCGGTCAGCAAGCTGCTGGCGTTCGAAGCCGGCCTGCACGCGCACTTCGCCAA
The DNA here is from genome assembly GCF_056396405.1 of Lysobacter sp. 05T417. Taxonomy (NCBI): domain Bacteria; kingdom Pseudomonadati; phylum Pseudomonadota; class Gammaproteobacteria; order Lysobacterales; family Lysobacteraceae; genus Lysobacter; species Lysobacter sp. 05T417. The sequence goes on from NZ_JBFTLK010000004.1 coordinate 175,216, forward strand.
CACCCAGGGCGAGCTGATCAGCAAGATCAACGCCTCGGGTGCCTGGAACGACGAGATCGAGGCGGCCTTCAAGCAGGGCATCGCCGAGTTCAAGCAGACCGGAACCTGGTAAGCGTGCACTGGTAAAGGGTTGCGACGGGCTCCGGCCCGTCTGCAGCAATGGCGGGCTCCGGCCCGCCCGATGATGAACCGAAAGCGAGCGATACATGGCAGGCGGCCGCGAAATCAAAACCAAGATCAAGAGCGTGCAGAACACCCGCAAGGTGACGCGCGCGCTCGAAATGGTCTCGGCATCCAAGATCCGCAAGGCGCAGGACCGGATGAAGGTCTCGCGCCCGTATGCGCGCGTGATGAAGCAGGTGATCGGTCACCTGGCCCAGGCCAACTCCGACTACCAGCATCCGTACCTGGTCGAGCGCCCGGACGTGAAGCGCGTCGGCTACATCATCGTGTCCTCCGACCGTGGCCTGGCCGGCGGCCTCAACAACAACCTGTTCCGCAAGCTGCTGGGCGAGTTCCGCAAGTGGCAGGAGCAGGGCGTCGAGATCGACGTGGTCACCATCGGCCAGAAAGCCTCGGTGTTCTTCCGTCGCATCAACGTCAACATGGTCGGTTCGGTCACCCACCTGGGCGACCACCCCAAGCTCGAGCAGCTGGTGGGCGTGATCAAGGTCATGCTCGACGGCTACAGCAGCGGTAACGTCGACCGCGTCTTCATCTGCTACAACGATTTCGTCAACACGATGACCCAGCGCGCGGCATTCGACCAGCTGCTGCCGCTGCCGGAATCGGACACGAAGGTCGCGCACCACGACTGGGACTACATCTACGAGCCCGACGCKGCGACCGTGCTTGAGCACGTGCTGACCCGTTACGTCGAGTCGCTGGTGTACCAGGCGGTGCTGGAAAACGTCGCCTCCGAGCATGCCGCGCGCATGGTCGCGATGAAGGCCGCTTCGGACAACGCCACCAAGCTGATTGGCACGCTGAACCTGGTCTACAACAAGGCCCGCCAGGCTGCGATCACCCAGGAAATCTCGGAAATCGTCAGCGGTGCCGCCGCGGTCTGACCGCGCCGGCACAGCCATCACCAATCCCGCGGGCGCGATAGTCGCGACTGCACACCAGCTTTAAAGTTACGAGGAAACCACCATGAGTCAGGGCAAGATCGTTCAGATCATCGGCGCGGTCGTCGACGTCGAGTTCCCGCGCGAGTCCGTGCCGCGGGTGTACGACGCGCTGAAGGTCGACAACACGCAGATCACGCTCGAAGTGCAGCAGCAGCTTGGCGACGGCGTCGTGCGCACCATCGCGCTCGGCTCGACCGACGGCCTCAAGCGCAACCTGGTGGCCAACAACACCGGCAAGGGCATCTCGGTGCCGGTCGGCGCCGGCACCCTGGGCCGCATCATGGACGTGCTGGGTCGCCCGATCGACGAGGCTGGCGAAGTCGCCGCTTCGGCGCATTGGGAGATCCACCGTTCCGCTCCGTCGTACGAGGACCAGTCCTCGGGCAACGACCTGCTCGAAACCGGCATCAAGGTCATCGACCTGATGTGCCCGTTCGCGAAGGGCGGCAAGGTCGGCCTGTTCGGCGGCGCCGGCGTCGGCAAGACCGTCAACATGATGGAACTGATCAACAACATCGCCAAGGCGCACTCGGGTCTGTCCGTGTTCGCTGGCGTGGGTGAGCGTACCCGTGAGGGCAACGACTTCTACCACGAGATGAAGGACTCCAACGTCCTCGACAAGGTGGCGATGGTGTACGGCCAGATGAACGAGCCGCCGGGCAACCGCCTGCGCGTCGCGCTGACCGGCCTGACCATGGCCGAGTACTTCCGCGACGAGAAGGACGCCTCGGGCAAGGGCCGCGACGTGCTGCTGTTCGTCGACAACATCTACCGCTACACGCTGGCCGGTACCGAAGTGTCGGCACTGCTGGGCCGCATGCCGTCGGCCGTGGGCTACCAGCCGACGCTGGCCGAGGAAATGGGCGTCCTGCAGGAGCGCATCACCTCGACCAAGTCCGGTTCGATCACCTCGATCCAGGCCGTGTACGTGCCCGCGGACGACCTGACCGACCCGTCGCCGGCGACCACCTTCGCCCACCTCGACGCCACTGTCGTGCTGTCGCGAAACATCGCCTCGCTGGGTATCTACCCGGCCGTCGATCCGCTCGACTCGACCTCGCGCCAGCTCGATCCGAACGTGATCGGCCTGGAGCATTACGAAGTCGCGCGCAAGGTCCAGTCTACCCTGCAGAAGTACAAGGAACTGAAGGACATCATCGCGATCCTCGGCATGGACGAGCTGTCGGAAGAAGACAAGCAGGCCGTGTCGCGCGCGCGCAAGATCGAGCGCTTCTTCAGCCAGCCGTTCCACGTCGCCGAAGTCTTCACCGGTTCGCCGGGCAAGTACGTCGCGCTGAAGGACACGATCCGCGGCTTCAAGGGCATCGTCGAAGGCGAGTACGACCACCTGCCGGAGCAGGCGTTCTACATGGTCGGCAGCATCGAGGAAGCGGTCGAGAAGGCCAAGAAGATCGCAGGCTGACCGGAGATTCCCATGGCATCCACCATTCGTTGCGACATCGTCAGTGCCGAGCAGGAAATCTTCCACGGCGAAGCCGAGCTGGTGGTCGCCACCGGTGAAATGGGCGAGCTGGGCATCGCGCCCAAGCATGCGCCGCTGATCACCCGCCTCAAGCCGGGCAAGGTCGTGGTGACCCTGCCGGGCGGCGAGCACCTGGACTTCGCCATCTCCGGCGGCATCCTCGAGGTGCAGCCGACCGTGGTGACGGTGCTGGCCGACACCGCCGTGCGCGCCCAGGACATCGACGAAGCCGCTGTCCGCGCCGCCAAGGAAGAAGCCGAGCGGATCCTGTCGAAGAAGGATCCGAAGATGAGCATGGAAGAAGCCCAGAACCAGTTGGCCATGAGCATCGCCCAGCTCAGCGCGCTCGAGCGCCTGCGCAAGAACATGAAGCACTGAGTGTCCAAGCCGGTCCGCGCTGCGGATCGTCGATCGACCCGAGAACGCCGGCCCAGTGCCGGCGTTTTTCGTTATTCGTTAACGCCAAACCTGAACGCCGGACCTCAGCGACGATAGACCCAGTGGCGCGACAGCACGAACTGCAGCGCCGCCAGGCCAAGGTCGATGACCGGCTTGGCCAGCCACGCCCAGTGCAGGCCGACGAGCCGGTCGACATGGGCCACGCCCCAGGTGCTGACGATGGTGGTGAGCACCCACATCACCAGGAATCGCGCGAACTGGCGGCGCCCCACCGCGGTCTCGGCGCTGGCGAAGGTGTAGCGGCCATTGAGCCAGAACCCGAGCAGCGCGCCGCCGACGCGACCGCACAGGTTGGCCGGCACAACCGCCAGGCCAAGCGCACTGAGCGCGACGAACGTTGCCCAGTCCACGAGCAGTTGCACCACGCCGATGACGAAGTAACTGCCGCCCTGGCGGAGGAGCGTCGAGTCGCGGAAGGGATTTCGCATGGCGCGATTCTAGGCATGATGCCGTCCCGCGCGCAGTGGCGGGGCGCGTTCGCCCGGCTGGGCTCACCCCGGAAGCCCGGCGGCCGGGCGCCCGCGGGGATTGCTAAGATTGACCCGGAGCGCCACTGGCGCAGCAATCGAACGGGATTTCGCATGAGCCAGTTGCACGTCGTCATCCTCGCCGCGGGCGAGGGCAAGCGGATGAAGTCGGCCACGGCCAAGGTGCTGCAGAAGATCGCAGGACGGCCGATGCTGGCGCATGTCATCGACACGGCACGCGGCCTGGGCGCCGACGGCATCCATGTCGTCTATGGCCATGGTGGCGAGCAGGTCCGCGCCGCCTTCTCAGACCAGACCGACCTGCACTGGACCGAACAGGAGCAGCGCCTGGGCACCGGCCACGCCCTGCAACATGCCATGCCCGCGGTGCCGCAGGATGCGCGCGTGCTCGTGCTCTACGGCGACGTGCCGCTGATCACGCAGGACACGCTGCAGCACCTGCTGGCGGCGCCGGGCCGGATCGCGGTGCTGGTCGCCGATCTCGACGACCCGAGTGGTTACGGCCGCATCGTCCGCGATCCGCAGGGCCGCGTCGGCCGTATCGTCGAGCACAAGGATGCCGACGACGAACTGCGCGCGATCCGCACCGTCAACACCGGCATCCTCGTCGCCGACGGCGAGGCGCTGCGCGGCTGGCTGCAGCACCTGGGCAACGACAACGCCCAGGGCGAGTACTACCTCACCGACGTGTTCGCTTCTGCCGCGGCCGAGTTCAACGCGGCCGAGATGGTGCACGTGCGCGATCCGCTCGAAGTCGAAGGCGCCAACGACCCCTGGCAGCTGGCGCAGCTCGAGCGCGCCTTCCAGCGCCGCGCCGCGCGTGCGCTGTGCCTGCAGGGCGCGCGCCTGGTCGATCCGGCCCGCTTCGACCAGCGCGGCGAGGTGACGGTCGGCCAGGACGTGGAGATCGACGTCGACGTGGTGCTCGAAGGCCGCGTCGAACTGGGCGACGGCGTGCGCATCGGCCCGTTCTGCCGGCTCAAGGACGTGCGCCTTGGCGCCGGCACCGAGATCCGCGCGCACTGCGACCTCGATGGCGTGGTGGTCGAAGGCGCGGCGCAGATCGGTCCGTACTCGCGCATGCGCCCGGGCACCGTGCTCGCCGATGGCGTGCACATCGGCAACTTCGTCGAAACCAAGAATGCGCGCATCGGCGTGAGCAGCAAGGCCAATCATCTGAGCTACATCGGCGATGCGGTGATCGGCAGCGGCGTCAATGTCGGCGCCGGCACCATCACCTGCAACTACGACGGCGCCAACAAGTCAACCACGATCATCGAGGACGGCGCCTTCATCGGCTCCAATTCGTCGCTGGTGGCACCGGTGACGATCGGCAAGGACGCGACCATCGCCGCCGGTTCGGTGATCACGAAGAATGCGCCGGACGGACAACTGAGCGTGGCGCGTGCGCGGCAGATGGCGGTCGAGGGTTGGGTGCGGCCGAAGAAGCAGCCGAAGCACTAAACGCGAGATGGGCTCGCATCGACGCAGCTGACGCCGATGCCGAAACGAGTGGCTCAATCAGCTCGAGTGGCGTTACCACTGCGTGTCATCGCGTCGGACAGGCTCGAACGCGCCCGCAAGGAACGCGCCGACCGGTATTTCAGACCGATCCTATAGTTCTGACCCACAGCGCGCTGGCACTGTTCGCGCTCGTGGTGGCACCGCGCCAGAAGGCGTCTTGCCGGAGTCCGGATTTGGGGGTCGGTCGTGACGCGTGTGACATGGAAGCCGCTGCGTCGGCAGTATTTGCAGTGTCTGTTTTTCGGACTGCTCGTGCCTGTGGCCGTCGTCCGGGCGCAGGTTTCCCCGTCCCAGCAGGAATTACTGCGGCAGCAGGAACGGGAACGAGTGCTGCGCGAGGAGCACGAGCCCTCGCCGGACGCCCGGTTGCCGTCTGGTTCCGGCCGCATCGTGTTCGAACCGCTGCCCAGTAGCGAGCACCCGTGCTTCCCGATCCACCAGATCGCACTGGTGGGTGAGGACGCAAAGCTCTTCGCCTGGGCATTGCGGGCCGCCGATCCTCCGCAGGACCCTTCCGTGGGCAGCTGCCTTGGCACGCAAGGCGTGGGCCTGGTGATCAAGCGTGTGCAGAACGCGATAGTTGCGCGCGGCTTCGTGACCACGCGCGTCCTGGCTTCGCCGCAGGACCTGGCCGACGGCGAACTGGAGTTGACGGTGGTGCCGGGCCGCATTCGCGCCGTCCGCTTTGCCGACGGCACCGACTCGCGCGCAACGTGGTGGAACGCAGTGGCGGCCGAGCCTGGCGACCTGCTGAATCTGCGCGACATCGAGCAGGCGCTGGAAAACTTCAAGCGTATCCCAACGGTGGAGGCGAATATCCAGATCGTCCCAGCTGACGGCGACGATGCGCGGCCGGGCGAGAGCGATCTGGTGATCGCCTGGAAACAGGTGTCCCCGTTACGCTTCGGCCTCACGCTGGACGACTCCGGTGGCAAAGCGACAGGCAAGCTACAGGGCGCAGCCACGCTGTCGCTCGACGACTGGTGGCTGCTCAACGACCTCTTCTACGTCAACGTCGGACACGACGTGGCAAACGGCGCGGGCAAAGGCACGCGAAGCTGGACGGCGCATTACGACGTGCCGGTCGGGTACTGGTTGCTCGGCGCCACCGCCAGCAGTTACGACTACCGGCAGGACGTGGTCGGGCCCTTTGAGACCTACACCTACGCCGGCAGCAGCGACAACGCCGAGCTGCGTGCGGCGAGAATGCTGTTCCGCAACGCCCGTATGAAGCTGGGCGCCTATGGCCTTGGCTGGGTGCGCGAGTCGAAGAACTTCGTTGACGACACCGAGATCGAAGTGCAGCGCCGACGCATGGCGGGTTGGGCAGTGGGTCTGACCTACAAGCAGTTCATGGGCACCTCGACGCTGGACGCGAGTGCCGGGTACAAGCGGGGCACGGGAGCCTTCGGCGCACTGCAATCGCCCGAAGAACGCTTCCATGCAATCGACCCGAGCGCGCCGCTGGAAGGCACCTCGCGTCCGCGGATCATCACCGCCGATCTCACGCTCAACGTTCCGTTCGAACTCGGCGCGCAGCGGCTGCGCTACACCGGTAGCTGGCGCGCGCAGTGGAATCGCACGCCCCTGGTGCCGCAGGACCGCTTCGCGATCGGCGGGCGCTACACCGTTCGCGGTTTCGACGGCGAACTGTCGTTGACGGGCGAGCGCGGCTGGACAGTGCGCAACGACTTCGCCCTGGCGCTCGGCGGTGGCCAGGAACTGTATCTGGGGCTGGACTACGGCCAGATCGGCGGTCCGGCCACGCAGTGGCAACTGGGTGACCACCTGGCCGGCAGCGTGATCGGTCTGCGCGGCGGCCTGGGCCGTGGCTACTGGGACGTGTTCGTCGGTGCGCCGATCAGCAAACCCGATGGTTTCCAGACCACCGTCACCGCGCTCGGCTTCAGCCTGGGCTGGCAGTACTAAGGCGTCGAAGCAGCGTTGGCGCCACGTTAGCGCCGTGTGGTGCCGCGGACGCGAGCATCGAAGAACAAGCAGCAGGGAAGCAGCGCAATGAACCGCATCTACCGTCTCGTCTTCAATCACGCCCTGGGTCTGTGGCAGGTGGCCTCGGAGCTGGTGCAGTCGCCTCGTGGAGGGGCCACCCCTGGCAGTGGAGCGGTGGTGGGAACCGTTCCGAGGTTGCGCTTCGCGCTGTGGTGCGCGTTGGGTCTGGTGGGTCTGGCGGCAACGCTGGATGTGCCGTCGGCGCATGCGCAGGATGCCAGCAGGATTCGGGTCGACCGCGGCGCACCGGGCAACCAGCGCCCCAGCGTGGTGGAAGCGCCCAGCGGCGCGCCACTGATCAACATCACCACGCCCAGCGCGGCGGGCGTGTCGCGCAACGCGTACTCGCAGTTCGACGTCGGCACGCAGGGCGCCATCCTCAACAACTCGCGAAGCGGGGCGCAGACACAGCTGGGCGGCCAAGTGCCGGGCAATCCGTGGCTGGCCACGGGCACGGCCAGGGTGATCCTCAACGAAGTCAACGGCCCGGCCAGCCGCCTGAACGGATATATCGAAGTGGCTGGCGATCGGGCTGCTGTGGTGATCGCCAATCCCGCCGGCATTCAGGTCAACGGCGGCGGCTTCATCAATGCGGACCGCGCGACGCTCACCACCGGCAAACCGATCGTCACCGGTGGCGCGCTGGAAGGCTATCGCGTGGAAGGCGGTGCGATCCGGTTGGACGGCGCCGGCCTGGATGCGTCGCGCCAGAACTACACCGACGTCATCGCGCGTTCGGTCGAAGCCAATGCGGGCCTGTGGGCAAACCAGCTACAGGTCACCACGGGTGCCAACACAGTCAGCGCCGACCACACACAGGTCCGCGCGATGGCAACTGGTACCGCCGCGCCCAACTACGCGCTCGACGTCAGCGCGCTGGGCGGCATGTACGCCAACAAGATCCGGTTGCTCGGAACCGAGCACGGATTGGGCGTGCGCAACGCCGGTACGATCGGCGCGCTGGCGGGTGAACTGACGATCTCGGCCGACGGCCATCTGCAGAACACTGGCAAGCTGCAGGCGCAGACCAACACGCGAGTCGATGCGACAGGCGGCGTAACCAACGCCGGGCTGATCAGCGCCGGACGCGAGGCGGCGATCCGCACCACGCTGGCGCTGGACAACAGCGGCGGAACGCTCAACGCACAGCGCATCCAGATCGAAGCGGCCGCGCTGAAGAACCGCGACGGCGCGATCGAGCAGACGGGCCTGCAGGGCCTGGCTTTGAGCGCAACCAACGTGAGCAACCGCGATGGCGGCCGCATCGGACTGGCGGAGGCATCCGACGGTGGGAGCGGGGGTTCCAGCGGCGGCGGCGGCACCGGCGGCAATGGCGGAACCGGCAGCACCGGCGGTTCAAGCGGCGGCGACCAGAGCGGTGGCAGCGTGGTGCTGCCCTTGCCCGAGCCCATGGCCAGCGGCGCGTTGACCATTGCCGGTGCGCTCGACAACGATGGTGGCCGCATCAACGCCGGGGGCGGCGTGCAGCTGACCACCGTCACGGGCATCGCCAACGACGGCGGTCACCTGGGCCTGCGCGAGCTGACCATCACCCAGGGCGAGCTGAGCAACAACGGCGGCGAACTGACGGTAACCGACGGCGCCCACGTGCAAGCCCAGCGCATCGCCAACGACGGCGGCCGGTTCGAGGTCGGCGGCGCCCTGGACCTGCAGGCGGCGACCATCAGCAACCGCGCCGGCACGATCAGCCACAGCGGCACGGGCGATGCCCTTGTCCAGGCAGGGATGTTCGACAACAGCGACGGCAAGCTGATCGCCAATGCCGCGCGCGTGGATCTGTCTGGCGACGTGGTCGTCAACGAGCGCGGCCGCATCGAACATGCTGGCAACGCCGGGTTCACCCTGACCGCGGGCACGTTGCGCGGCAGCCAGGGCGTCGTCATTACCAACAGCGCGGCCACGGTGAAGGCAGGCACCGCCGACCATCGCAGTGGCACCCTCAGCGCGGTGCAGCTCAGCCTGGACGCCAACGACTTCGACAACCGCGGCGGCACCGTGGTCGCGACGGGCGCGGACGGCAACACGCTGGCCGCGACCGGCACGCTGGACAATGGCGATGGCGGCACCGTCGCCGGTAATGGCGACCTGACGATCAGCGCCGGTACGCTCGGCAACGCCGGCGGTACGGTCCAGCAGGCCGGCACCGACAACACGCTGGCGATCAACGCCGCCACGCTCGAAGGCGCCGGCGGCACGCTGACCAGCAACGGCGCGCTGACGCTTACCGGCACGACGACGAACCTGCGCGATGGCAGCACCAGCGCGCGACGCATCGACATCGACACCGGGCGACTGGTTACCGCTGGCGGCAAGTTGACGGCCACTGGCGCGGCTGCGCTGTCGATCAGCGCCCGCGACGGCATGGACAACAGCGCGGGCAGGATCGAAACCAACGGTGCCATCCAGCTTGAGGCGAAGGCGTTGGAGAACACCGCGGGCTCGATCATCGCCGCCGGCGCCGATGCCTCCGGTATTCGCGTCGAGAACCGGCTCGACAACACCGCCGGCACGTTGGCCAGCGGCGGCGCATTGCGCGTACAGGCGGACACGCTGATCAACCGCGACACGCGTTCGGCCGAAGGCGAAACGGCATCGACCGGTATCCAAGCCGCCACGCTCGATGTGCAGGCCGCGCAGATCGACAACCACCACGGCCAGATCAGCGCCGCAGACACCGCGTCGGTGAAGGCCGCCACGCTCGACAACACCAGCGGTTCGGTGACCGCCGCCAACACCTTGACGATCGATGCCACCACGATCGTCGGCAGCGACGGCACGCTTGGCAGCAACGGCGCGCTTCACCTCACCAGCCAGACCATCGACCTGCGAGGCGGCTCCACGTTCGCCAAGGCCGTGCACATCGACACAGGCGCGCTGGTCACCGCGGGCGGCACGCTCAGCGCCATCGGCACCGATACGTTGCGCATCGCCGCGCGCGATGTGCTGGACAACACCGCCGGCACGATCGCCAGCAACGGCGCGATCGCCCTGGATGTCGGCACGACGGACAGCGGCACCTGCAGCGGCGGCAGAGTTCACGTCCGAGGCGACGGCTGCGGCGTGCTGAGCAACGCCAACGGTGTCATCAGCGCGGCCGGCAGTGATGCCTCGCGGATCACCGCAACCGGCCGCCTCGACAACACCGCAGGCCTGATGGCCGCGAGCGGTGCACTTGAACTCACCGCCGGGGCGCTGATCAACCGCGACACTCAGGCCGCGGAGAGCGACGACGGCCAAAGCGCACCGTCGGCCCCGGGCAAAGGCATCCAGGCACGGTCCCTTGCCGTCACGTCGCACATTGTCGACAACCGCAACGGCCAGATGAGCGCTACCGATACGGTGTCGCTGAAGGCCGCCACGCTGGACAACACCAATGGTTCGGTAACGGCCGCCGGCGCCGTGGCGATCGATGCAACCACGCTTTCCGGCAGCGGCGGCACGATCGGCAGCTACGGCACCCTCAGCCTGACCGGCCAGATCACTGATCTAAGCGGCGCGACCACGTTCGCCAGGACCGTGCGCATCGACACCGGCACGCTGGTCAATGCCGGCGGCAAACTCAGTGCCACGGGCACCGATGCCCTGCGCATCAACGCGCGTGACCTGCTGGACAACACCCGCGGCACCCTCGCCGGCAACGGTGCGATCGATCTGACCGTTGGCACCACCAGCAGCGACGCCTGCGGCGATGCAACGGTGCACATGCAGGGCGACGGCTGCGGCATGTTGACCAATGCCGGCGGCGTCATCAGCGCGGCCGGCACGGACACCTCGCAGATCACCGCCACCGGCGGGCTCGACAACACCGCCGGCCTGGTGGCCGCCAGCGGCGCGCTCTCGCTGGACACCGCCGCGCTCAACAACCGCGACACCCGAGCTACCGTCCAAACGGCGGCCGCTACCGGTGTGTGGGCCGAAGATCTCACCATCACTGCCCGCACCATCGACAACACCCGGGGCCAACTGGGTACAAACGATGCGCTGTCGGTACGCGCCGAGACCGTCGACAACACCGACGGCGCCGTCACTGCCGGCAATACACTCACCGTCAATGCCGATTCCATAGCCGGTCCCCGGGGCACGTTGGGCGCAAACGGGGCGCTCACGGTCACCGGCAACACGATCGATCTGCGTGCTGGCACGACCACGGCCAGAGCGATCAGTGTGGACGCACGCGAGCTCACCACCGCCGAGGGCACGCTGACGGCCAGCGGCACCGGCGCACTGCGACTGAACGTGCGCGACCGCATTGACAACCGCGCCGGCACCATCGCCACCAACGGCGCCCTGCGAGTCGACGCCGCCGCGCTGCACAACGTCGATGGCACAATCCGCGCGGCCGGCGCGGACGCCAACGACCTGCGCATCGCTGGCCGCTTCGACAACACCCACGGCAAGCTGGCCACCGCTGGCGCCACGACGGTGACGATGGGGGATCTGCTCAACGCAGGCGGCCTGGTGCAGGCAGCCAGCGATGCCACGCTGGTGCTCGATGCCTCCGGCCACCTGGACAACAGCGCCGGCCGGGTGGTCGCCAATGGCGCCATCGACATGATGGCGCAGTCGCTCACCAATGCTGGCGGCACGGTGCAGACTCAGCAGGCCATCGCCGCCCGCTTGGACGGCACGTTGAACAACGACGGCGGAATCATCGTCGCCGGTGGCGATCTCACCGCCAACGCCGGCACGCTGCTCAACCGCGGCACCCGCGCGCCCAAGGCGGCCGGTGCCGGGACTGGCAGCCCGTCGATGCCGAACGGCCTGCTGGGTCAGCACGTCACGCTGCATGCCGACACCATCGACAACGCCCGCGGCCAGATCGTCGCCAACGATGCACTCACCCTGGCAGGCGCCACCCAAACCGGGACCACGCTGAACAACACCGGAGGTCTGCTCGACGGCGTCGGCACGACCATCATCTCGGCCACCGCGTTGGACAACACCGGTGGTCAGCTGGCGCAGCGTGGCGCGCAAGGCGCGCTCGCGCTGGATGTCACTGGCGTGCTCACCAACGCCAATGGCCTAATCGCCGCCGAAGGCACGGGCAATGTTCGTGCCGGCACCGTCGACAACCGCGCCGGCACCGTACTCGGCTCGCATGGGCTGACGCTCACCAGCAATGGCGACCTGCGCAACAACGGCGGAACCGTTCGCGCCGGTCAGGGTGACGATGAAACGACCGGGGCCGATGAGACCGTCATCGGCGCACTCACCCTGCGCGCTGGTGGCGCCCTCGACAACAGCGACGGCCTGATCGACGCCACCGGCGTGGCCGGCCTGACCGCCACCCGCATCGACAACGCGCGCGGCCAAGTGCTGACCGGACAGGCTGCCAGCGACACGCTCAGCGTGAGCACCGCCACGCTCAACAACCAGGCCGGCGTCATCGGCACCCGCGGCGGCGACCTGACCCTCGACGTCGCCGATATCGACAACCGCGCCGGCGGACGTCTTGTGGCCGACCGCGACCTCACGTTCCGCGCCAACCGCGTCGACAACAGCGGCGGCACCGTGTTCGCCGGTTCCAACTTCGGTTACGACAACGCCAGCGGCACTTTGGTGAATGCCGGCGGCCAGTTCGGCGCCGGCGGCACTGCGTCCCTCACGCTGGCCAACATCAGCACCACCGATGGCGGCCGCATCCAGGCCGGCACGGTCCGGTTGAACACGCCGATGCTGGATGTCAGCGGCGGCGAGGTGGTCGGCAATGAGGTGTACGCGCAACTGACCACGCTCACCGGCGCCGGCCGCCTGTATGGCGCACGGCTGCTGGACGTGGACTTCAGCGGCGACTTCACCTACGGCACGGGGCCGCGGCTTGAGAGCGATGTCCTGCTGGATCTGGCGGTGGCCGGCGCGTTCACCAACCTGGGCACGCTGCAGACAGCCGGCGAATTGGCGCTCAGTGCAACCAGTGTGATCAACCGGGGCGTGATCAACGCCAGCAACGCCGACGGTGGCGGTTACGCCAACATCACCGCCGGCAGCATCGACAACCGCCGCGGCGCCAGCCTCGAAGGCGATGAGCTGGAGTTGAGTGCCAGCGTCATCAACAACACCGGCGATATCGTCGGCGACTTTGTATCTGCCACGGCCGACACGCTGACCAACGGTCGGGACCTGGGCAACGCGCTGGCGGCGGTGAACTACGGCGAGGGCTACATCGGCGCGTCGCAGAGCCTGGACATCCGCGCCAATCGCCTGGCCAACCGCGATGGCGACATCTTCAGTGCAGGCGCCCTGTCCATTGGCGGTCGCGACTCGGCACGTGCGGTGGAAGTGGCGAACATCTCCGGCCGAATCCAGGCCGAAGGCAACGCCTGGATATCGGCCGACACGATCCGCAACGAGCGGCGCATGTTGGCGGTGGAGACCTACGAGCTGTCCGAGCAGGAGGCGTACGCGCTGAGTTCGCAGCACCGGTTCGACGAGTTGTATGCAGCCATGAGCCCGCAGGATCGCGCCGAACACGACCGGCTGGCGGCAAAGGCCATCAGAAGCGCGGCGGAAGATCAGCGCCTGTCGCAGCTGATTGCACAGATCGGTTGGGGCCGCGAGCAGGTCACCGACGCAATGTGGGCCGAGGCGGCCGCCGAGTACAACCGCATTGCGATCAACCAGTACCGAGCGGACGGCGGACGACTCGTCGGCGGCCCGGGCGGCGCCTGGGTACGCCAAGCGGATACCTACCGGACGGGGCAGCGACTGGATGAAGCCAACACCTCGGCCGAAAGTCTGATCGTTGCAGGTGGCGACCTGACGCTCGACAGCGGCGGGACCGTGCGCAATTACGCATCCACCATCGCTGCCGGCCGTGACCTGACCATCGCCGGCACGCAGTTCAATCCGGCTTCGCCCGATCCTGTCGTGGAGAACATTGCCGTGACGGGCCAGTACCAGGGCGAGCGGGCGACGACGGCGTGGTTCTTCGCGCCGTCCATCCAGGCGCAGTACCTGGACGGCGGCAGGTGGAGGAACACCGACGCCGATTTCAGCGTGACCACCACCCAGGCGCTGCTCACCGACGGTCCGGCCTTGGCCAACGCCCGAATCACCGCCGGCGGCACCGTCAGCATCAACGCAGGCAATGTCACCAATACCGCCGTCACCGGCGGTAGCGGGGCGGGTGCGTTGGACGGCGGCAACCTCAATGGCGCCGGCGGCACCGCGCTGGGCGCGGTCAACGGTGCACAGGCCGCGCGCGCGGACGCGGTGGACGGCACGGCCACCGACCGAATCCACGGCAGTGCCGCAGCCGGCTCCGCGCAGGGCGGCACTGTCGCCGGTGCCAACGGCCCGGGCGGCGCCGCCGGCGGCACCGTCACCGGTCGCGTGGACCCTGCCACGCAAGCCCCGCAGTTCATCGGCAGCGCAGAGCGCCCGCTGCCGGGCCTGGTCCCGGCCGACAACGGCATGTTCGACCTCAGCGCCGACCCGAACGCGAAGTTCCTGGTCACCACAGCGCCGCGCTTCGCCAGGGGCGGCCCGTGGGACGGGTCCGATTACCTGCTCAACGCACTGCGCACCGATCCCAACAACATCCACAAGCGCCTGGGCGACGGCTACTACGAGCAGCGCCTGGTCAACGATCAGATCCTGCAACTGACCGGCCGCCGCACATTGAACGGCGACGGCGATGCCAACGCGCAGTACCGCGCGTTGATGGACAACGCCGCCACCACGGCCGGCCGTCTGGGCCTGCAACTGGGCGCGCCGCTGACCACGGCGCAAATTTCCGCACTGGACAGCGACATCGTCTGGCTGGTCGAGCAGGAGGTGAACGGCCAGAGGGTGCTGGTGCCGGTGGTGTACCTGTCCAAAGCCACCGCCGAACGGCTGGCCGCACAGGGCGCGTTGATCGACGGCGACACGCTGGACATCAACGCGACCGGCACCGTGCGCAACGACGGCACGCTGTCGGCCAGCAAGGGCGCCTGGCTGAGCGCGGACAAGCTGATCAACGACGGCAAGATCAACGGCGGCGCGTTCACCGGCATTGCGACCCGCGGCGACACCGTCAACCGCGGCCGCATCGAAGGCAACGCGGTGGCCATCGATGCCGGCGGGAGCGTGATCAACACGGTCACCTTTGACGGCATCAACGCCAAGGCGGGCGTGATCAACGCCGGCACCGGTGGGCTGCAGATCGACGCCAAGGTCGACGTGATCAACCAGGGGCGGATGGCCAGCGCCGGCAATGCCGTCGTCACCGCCGGCCGCGACTACGTGCAGAACGCGGTAACCACCAACACGTCTGCCGTGACCGGCGTGCGCGCCGTTGCCGGCAGCCTGACCACCGGCGGCAGCGCCGTGGTCACTGCTGGGCGCGATGCCGTCATAGATCAGAGCGGGATCAAGGCCGGCCAGCATGCGGTCATAGCCGCGGGCCGAGACGCCATCTTCAACGCGGGCACTGCCGAAGCCGGTGGCAGCTTGGCCATCCGAGCCGGCGGCGGCCTGATCAGCTCTGCAGTCGTGGACACCAGTACGACCACGTCGGTTGAAAGACAGGGGAAGGCGACCACAAAGACAACGACCACGGACCAGACCGTTACCGGAAGCTCATTCCGCAGTGGTGGCGACCTGGTCCTGGAGTCTGAGGGAACGATGGTGCTGCAAAGCGCCGATTTGGAAGCCGGTGGACGTGCCCACTTGAAGGGAGAGAACGTCTACCTGCTAAGCACAATCGAGACGGACAGCAAGTCCGTCGATACCCAAAAGAAGGGCAGTGGCCTGTTCGGACGCGATAAGAGCAGTCAGGAAGAGACCACGAGCACCCGGGCCAACGTGACCAGCGTCAAGGCAAGCGGGGGGCTAACGATCGAAGCGGACGGCCGAGTCATTTCAGAGGCTGCAAATCTGGATGGCGGATCAGTCGGCGTGCTCCTGGCTGGCCGTGAAGGCGTGGCACTGCGCACTGTGGAGGAGCGCGACAGCTATCAACGGCAGTCGCAATCGGAAAGTTGGGCTTGGCAGTCGCACGACGATCGCGGTCGCATCGAAACCACGCAACGACAAGGTCAGATCACCGGTCCGCTGACGGTCCGTGGTGGCGAAACGATCATCGAGATCGGCCAGCGTGAAGGCGAAAGCATTGAAGCGGCCCTTCAGCGGCAGTCACAAGTGCCGGGGCAGGAATGGCTCTCGAGGTTGGACCCGAACAGTGCGCAGTTCCGAGGAACGGACGAGGCGCTGAAGGTTTGGCACGAGCATCAGGAAGGATTGAGCCCTGAGCTGGCCGCCATTGCGGCGGTCGCGCTTGCCATCTGGGTCGGACCGGCGGCTGCAGGTGCGGTCGGCGGTGGCTTCACGGGCGCAGTGGTGGGCGGCGCAGCCGCGGGAGCCGCCAGCAGTGCGGCAAATGCGGGTCTACAAGGCCGGGACGATTGGCTGGACGCCGCAGGGCAGGGGGCATGGACCGGCGCCCTGAGCGGCGGACTGTTCTATGGCGCCGGTACGTTGACCAATGGCTATGCCGCGGGAAGTTGGCAGAAGGTCGTTGCACACGGCGCGGCCGGCGGCATTGCGGACGTTGCCGGCGGCGGAAACTTTTGGAATGGCGCGCTGAGCGCGGGTCTGTCGGAAAGTGCCAGTCCATGGATCGATGCCAACTGGAGCAGTACCACGGGGCGCAGCGTTGTGCATGGTGGACTGGGCGCAGCCACGTCAGCGCTGACGGGAGGCGACAGTGGTGCAATACGCCAAGGTGCCTTGAACGGAGCGTTTGGCTATTGGTTCAACGAGCAGTTGCACTATGTGCGGGCGCCTGACGGACAGATGACCGTCGAATCGCCCGGCGAGCGCTATCCGGGGATGGCTAACGCTTTCGAGATGCTGCCGGGCGTGACGGCGCTAAGGTGCATGATCGATGGGTGTACTCCTTTCGAGCAGGCCCTCGCCGCCATGGACTTCACGGCCTTCAGGGTGATTGGTGAAGCCGGCGACGTAGCGGGTTTCGTGGGCAAGGAGGCAATGCGCGATGCCACAACCGCGGCAAGTGGAGCTGCACTCAAGTCCCAGCTAGTCGCCGAGGAGATCGCCAGGGGACATGCATTCGAGAAGCATGTATTGACGCAGGGGGAGTTTGCAGGGCTCGGAATTCGAACGGAGAAGCAGTTCGCCGAACATATCGAGAATGTAGTCAATAATCCATCGTCGGTGAGATATTACAGAGATGGGCGAATAGTCTACCTTCAGGAGAGCACTAGGACAGTGGTTGTTAGGAATCCAAACGCGGAAGGAACAGCGTTTCGCCCTGACGACTGGAATGACTACGTGTCACGACTCCCGAAAAGAGAAAGATCGTTTGATTGAGGAGTGGATATGAATCTTATAAATAACCGCGACGGAACGCTGTCGCTTCGACTGACGGAGACACAGCTGCTTGTTATGTTCTCTTGTATGCGTGAGATGTTCGCGGCGCTGGATAAAAGGTCATTTGATGCAAGAATCGGGGCGTCGGCTGATGATGTTGCCGGGATATCCGAGCAGCTTCTCGCGTTGATGGAAGCTGAAGGCATCGAACAATAGGTTTGTCAACGGACGTCCTGGCCAGGGGCCAGTGACCGCGGAACCTAGCTGAGCGCCGATACGCCTCCAATAAGGGTGCGATCCGCAGCGGTGAGTCTGTAAATTGAACTGTGTAACTGCGATTTGAGGCGATGTGGCCAGAGCCGCGAGGAGCAGTCGACGTCCCCCGCTTACAGTAGCGGTCTGATCTCGTCATCGGCTTTCGGTGGGATGAGCGTCTCCGACGCCAAGTGCCTGCGCGAGCTGGAGACGGAGAACGCCCGACTGAAGAAGCTGCTGGCGGAGTCGATGCTCGAGAACGAGGTGACCATTCACGGATAGGAACTGAGTGTGTCCTGCCGCATTGATGCTGTAATCCCAGCTCCGGATATCGGCCGGCGCTCGAATAGCGGCTACTGCAAGAAATACTCCCAGTCGAGGGCGTGCATTCCTTGATTGTCTTGATCAAAGAAGCATGCAGCCAGTGGTCAGGCGCTAGCGGCCTGGCCATCCCGAGCTCGAGTGGCTGCCGTCGAAGCTAACTTCCCATCCGCGTTGGTGTCGGCCACGCCACCACGAGCGTCCGGCACGCTCATGGCAGCGGAAGCAGCTTGGGTGCGCGAGCAACACCTGCCGCCGCCATCCGCAAGACTATTCACTCAGTCTGTCGAAGCGAATTTGCGCGAACTACTGGCAGACTGGCGACGATCGTCAGGGAAGTCTCAGATGGAAAGCGGGAGAGCAGACGACATCGTTGCGGCAATGATCGAGCTCGTCCCGCATGGGCAATCGTTGGCCGAGCGCAATCGGCGACGTCGACTGCAGGCGCGCGAGTCGAAGTTGTTGAGCTACATCGGCGGCGTATACGCCTATAGCGGATTCGTAACAATCGTCATGATGGTAACCGCCGTCTCGGCGGGAATCTACACCGAAGCAATTACGTTCGCGGTCACTCTCGGTGTCATTGCAAGCGTGGGCATTCACATGTGGCGACAGAAGCAGCTTCCGCTGTGGATTCTGCTGATGCCCTGTGTTGGCTATGTTGGAGCGTGCCTGTCGGAAAGCCGCGTGAACATCGCACTCTTGCTAAACCTCCCAGTACCGATCGCGGCCTTTCTCGCGTCGAGTGTCTGGAAGCAGCTCTATCCTGTGACGGTCGCGTCGGCTGACAGCATGCGTGCCGCTAATCCCGACCAGGCTATTGGATCCGGAGATGGAAAGTAGTCCACAGCCTCTCCCAGATGGCGTTGCGTCCCAAGCCTGGGCAAATCTTTCCACCAGCCTGCGAGTCTTCGGCTTGGCTTTCGGGGCGTACCGAACTGCTATGGGGCCGCGGCGTGCTCAAAGTCACTCCGCCGGCAGCGTCAAACTCACAGTCAGTCCGCCACCCTCGCGATTCGCCAGTGCAATCCGCCCACCGTGCGCTTCCGCAATCTCGCGTGCCAGCGCCAGACCCAGCCCGCTGCCGGTGCGCTTGGTCGAATAGAACGGCACCAGCGCGTTGGCCAGCACGGTCTCCGACATGCCCGGGCCGCGGTCGCCGACTTCCATGCGCACCATCCGGCCGATCTGGCGCACTGCCAGGCTGACTTTGTCTGGCGATGACCCCGATTCGTGTGCGTTCTTGAGCACGTTGATCAGCGCCTGTTCGATCTGTGCGGCATCGAAACGGACGTCGTCCTCCGGCGGCGTGCCGTCCAGATGGAACGCATAGTGCTGCTGCAGGCGCATCAGGAACGGCGTCCACTGGACTGTCTCGAGTTCCGGCACCGGCAGCTTGGCAACGCTGGAATAGGCGCGCAGGAAGCCGTGCAGATGGCGCGCGCGTTCTTCGATGGTGTCGAAGATGCGGTCGAGCTTGCTGTAGTCCTGCCGACGCAGCAGCTCGGCGCCGGAATGGGCGAGCGAAGTGATCGGCGCCAGCGAGTTGTTGAGCTCGTGGCTGATCACGCGGATGACCTTCTTCCAGGTCGCCACTTCCTGGCGATTGAGTTCGGCAGTCAGCCGCTTGAACAAATACAGCGTGTGCACCCGGCCGTTGAGGTGGAACTCGCGTCGCGCCAGGTGGTAGGTCTCTTCCTGGCCGGCGTGTTCGAAGGTGAAGAGGCGGTCGCGGCCAGCGCCGAGCGCCTCGCGCAACGGTGCGGGCGTGCGCTCGATCAGCTGGGCGAAGCGCAGGCCCTCGATCTTGCGGCCGTCGTTGAACAGCTGTCGCGAGGCCAGGTTGCCGTAGACGATCGCGCCACCGGGCTCGGTCAGCACCAGCGAGGTCGGGGTGTTCTGCACCACGGTGTCGAGCAGCAGTTCACGCTGGAACAGCGATTGCCGTTCCTGGCGCAAAACGTTCCCAAGTTCGTTGTGCGCCTCGACCAGGTCATCGAGCTCGTCGTTCGATTGCCGGGCGAGGCTGAAGCTGAAGTCGCCGTCGCGGAAACTCGCGACCGAGCCGGAGAGCGCGCGGAACAGGCTCAGCTGGCGTGCCAGGTACCGGTGCGCGAGCCACGGCGCCAGCACGGCGCACAGCAGTGCCGACAGCGACGCGGCCAGCGGCCAGTTGTCGAGCAGATAGTCGAACAGCACCGCGACACCAATGGCGACCAGTGCGAACGCGAACAACAGCAAGGCGAGCTTGCCGGTCAGCGAGAAACGGTGCGAAGCGGTGCCCATGGGATCAACGCGGAATGCCCAGCTTGTCCAGGCGGCGATACAGCGCCTGTCGGCTGAGTCCCAGTTCGGCGGCGGCCTGGCTCAGCACGCCACCGGCGCGGCGCATGGCCGCTTCGATCGCATCGCGGCCGATCTCGTCATCGCCGTTGGGTCTCGACAATGGCGGCGAAGCCGGCAGCCCGAGCTCCTCCGGGTCGATGCGGTCGGCTTGTCCGAGCAGCAACGCGCGCTGGATCGCGTTCTTCATCTCGCGCACGTTGCCCGGCCAGGCATGGCGCAGCAGGGCAGAGCGCGCCGCCTCGCTGAGCTGGCGGCGGCCGTCGAGGAACGACTCGGCCAGGGGCAGGATGTCGCCGCGCCGCTCCGACAGCGGCGGCACGCGCAGCTCGATCACGTTGAGCCGGTAGTAGAGATCCTCGCGGAAGGTGCCGGCGCCGATCATCGCCGGCAGGTCGGCATTGGTCGCGGCGATCACGCGCACGTCGACCTGGCGCTCGCGGTTGGAGCCCAGGCGCTGGAAGCGGCCGGTCTCGAGCACCCGCAACAGCTTCATCTGCCCGGCCGGCGGCAGGTTGCCGATCTCGTCGAGCAGCAGGGTGCCGCCGTCGGCGGCTTCGAACTTGCCCTCGCGCGACTTGTTGGCGCCGGTGTAGGCGCCGGCCTCGGCGCCGAACAGCTCGGCCTCGATCAGCTCCGACGGCAGCGCGCCGCAGTTGAGCGTCACGAACGGCCCGCTGCGCACCGACGAGTTGGCCTGGATGATCTCGGCGATGCGCTCCTTGCCGGCGCCATTGGGCCCGCTGATCAGCACCGGCACGTTGGCGCGGGCGACGTGGCAGGCCAGGCTGATCACGCGTTCGCTGGCCGGGTCCTCGAACACCACGCCGCGCAGGTCGTAGTCGCGCTCGAGCTCCTTGCGCCGGCGCCGCTCCTCGGCACGGCGTTCGGCCAGGGCGCGATTGGCTTCGCCCAGTTCGAGCAGGTTGGTCACCGCGGTCATCAGCTTGTGGTCGTCCCACGGCTTGCCGAGGTAATCGGCAGCGCCGGCCTTCACCAGCGCCACCGCCGATTCCAGCCGCGTCCACGCGGTCAGCAGGATGATCGGCAAGTCGGGATAGCGGTCGCGCAGGGTGCGGAACAAGGCGATGCCTTCTTCGCCGGAGGTGGTGTCGGCGGTGAAGTTCATGTCCTGGATGACCAGGTCGATGCGCTCGCGTTCGAGCAGATCCAGTCCTTCCTCGGGCGACTCGGCGCTCAGCACGCGCAGGTCGGCCAGGGAGAACAGCACGTCGAGTGCGACGTGCACGGCGTGGTTGTCGTCGATGACGAGGATGGTGCGCATCGGCGTAGCCTAGCAGTGGGCCACGTGGCCGGGATGTGCCGGACGGCGGGCGCCGTCCGGCACGGAGCCGCACTCAGACCGTGCGCGTGGCGACCGCCGGCGAGACACGGGTTGCGCGCGTGGCCGGGCCGAACACGGCCAGCTGGCCCAGCAGCAGCACGGTCAGCGCGCCCAGCGGCGCGTAGTACCAGGCCAGGCGCGGCAGCTCGTAATGCTTCATCAGCCACATGTTGAAGCCGTAGGTCAGCACCAGGCCGACCGCGACGCCGATGCCGACCACGATCAGGTTCTCGATCATGAAGTAGCGGCGGATGTCGAACCGGCGAGCGCCCAGGGCGCGGCGCGTGCCGATCTGCTTGATCCGGCGCGTGACCCAGAAGCTGACCATGCCGACGATGCCCAGGCCGGTGACGGCCAGCAGCGAGAAGATCACGGTGGTCAGCACCATGGTCATCGCGCGGTCCTGGCGGTAGCTGTCGCCGCGCACTTCCTCGATCGAACGCAGGCCGCGGACGATGCGGCCGCTGTTGATCTCGCCGAGCTTGCGTTCGGCTTCCTTCATGATCTCGTCGCGGCGACCGGGTTCGGCGCGGATGAGGTATCGCGAGCTGTTGGCATCGAACTCACCGAGGCTGTACTGCGGCACCAGGGTCGCGTTCTCGACCTTGTCCCAGCCGACCCACGGCGCCTGCAGGCGCTCGACCACGCCGACCACCGTCACCGGCCCGTTCTTGCCGGGCAGGCTGCTGTAGAGCGTCTTGCCGACCGCGCCACCGGGGAACAGCTTGTCGGCCAGCGCCTGGGTGATGATCACCGAGTGCAGCGTGCCCTTGTCGTCCTTGGTGCGCGGGCTGACATCGCCGGCATTGAAGTCGCGACCGGCGACGAGCTTGACGCCGAGGGTGTCGAGGCCGTGCTCGTCGACCATGTAGACGGCCGAGCTTTCACGGATCCGCTTGTCCTGCGGCACGGCTTCGGACTGGTCCGACAGGCCCTCGCTCCAGCCACCCTGCGACAGCGGCACCGAGTTGATGGTGGTCGCATTGATCACGCCGGGGATCGAGCGCAGTGCGACGAGGTCCTGGCGCAGGCTGCCTTCCAGGTCGAAGTCCGGCGCAAAGCCGAGGCTGTTGACGGTGAACAGCCCCGCTTCCTGCATGCCGCTGGGACGGTTCACCTTCTCGATGCGCTGCAGAATGATGAAGACGCTGTTGCACACGATCGCCAGGGTGATGGCGACCTGCAGCACGATCAGCAGCAGGCCGGTCTTGTTGCGCATCAGCGCGTTGAGTACTGGACGGAATTCCATCGACTGGCTCCCTTACTGCGTCTTCAATTGCGTGGCGGGCTGCACCTGGCAGGCGCGCCACGTCGGGTACAGGCCGGCGATCAGGCTGGCGACCAGCGCGATCAGCAGCGACAGCCCCACCATGGTCCAGTCCAGCTGCGCCAGTTTCTCGATCGAGGTGCCGGCGTAGAGCTTGCGCAGGGCGAGCAGGCCCAGGCCGGTGAAGGCCAGGCCGATCACGCCGCCGGCAAGGCCGACCAGGCCCGACTCGGTCAGGTACTGGGCGAACACCGCCGGCTTGCTGGCGCCGACGGCGCGGCGCAGGCCAATCTCGGGCGCCTTGCCCATGAACTTGGCCAGCAGCAGGCCCACCGTGTTGATCAGGCACACGGCGAAGAAGGCGAACGCCAGCCACACCTGCGTGCGCGCATCGCGGCTGACCACGCGCTCGGCGACCAGCCACTCCGACACGCTGCGCAGCTTGTTGTTCGTCGGGCGCGGGAAGCGGCCGTTTTTCTTCTGCTCGGTGACGTAGTTGTTGAGGAAGCTCAGGTAGCGCTGCGCGTCGGCGTCGTCCTTGACCTGCACCCACAGGTCGATCCAGATGCACTCCGAACCCAGCAGGCCCTGGTAACCCGGATCGGAACGGTCTTCATAGCAGCTGTTGTTGGAACCGCTGACCAGCTGCTTCTCGATGCCGATGCTCATCGGCACGAAGATCGCCTGCGGGTCGTTGAAGGCGCCGGCGGCGATGTGGTAGACCAGCGGCGTCGGGTGCCATTTGTCGAGCACGCCGACCACGGTGTAGTCCTCGCCACTGAGGCGCAGCTTGCGGCCGACGCTGTTCTCGCCGCCGAAGACCTTCTCGTTGGTCTCCTGGTCGATGACGGCCACGCGCGCGGCGTTGTCGTCCTCGGCCTGGCTCCAGCCGCCGCCGAACTTGAACGGCGGCTCGAAGATCGGGAAGAAGCCGTGGGTGGTGAACAGCGCCTCGACCATGTACGGCTTGATCTCGCGCTGCGGCGGTTCCAGCGACAGCACGTTGGGGAAGAAGCCGGCTTCCTGCTCGGCCTTGTGCGCGGCGACCAGGTTGCGCACGTCCTGATAGGTCATCAGGTCCGGCGGCTCGGCCGGGTTGTCCTCGTCCCATGGCTCGTTGGCGTCCCAGTTGTCGACCTGCACGCGACGGACCTGTTCGTCCTTATGCGACAGCGGGTTGGCCGACATCATGTGCAGCACGGTCATCGAGGTCATCGACATGCCGATGCCAAGCGCGATCGCGGCGACCATCAGCGCGGTCAGGATGCGATTGCGCCTGAGCGAGATGATGGCCAATCGGAGGTAGTAGCCCATCATGGCGTGATCCTCAGTTGGCCGGCACGGTGGCGGCGGCTGCGGCGGGCATGACATCGCTGCCCAGGCGCGGTGCATCGTCGAGGTCGGTGACCTGGCCGTCGATGATGTGGACGTTGCGCTGCGCGCGCGCGGCCAGTTCCGGGTCGTGGGTGACCATGACTATGGTCGTGCCCTGCGCGTGGATCTCCTCGAGCAGCTCCATCACCCCGCGCGCCATCAGCGAGTCGAGGTTGCCGGTCGGTTCGTCGGCGAGCAGCAGGCGCGGCGAGCCGGCCAGGGCGCGGGCGATGGCGACGCGCTGCTGCTGGCCGCCGGAGAGTTCGGACGGGTAGTGCTTCATGCGCGACATCAGGCCGACGCGGCCAAGCGCGTGCTCGATGCGCTGCTTGCGCTCGGCCGCGTTCATGCCGCGGTAGCGCAGCGGCACGTCGACGTTGTCGAACAGGTTCAGGTCGGGGATCAGGTTGAAGCCCTGGAAGATGAAACCGATCTTCTCGTTACGCAGGCGCGAGCGGGCGTTGTCGTCCAGCCCCTTCACCGATACGCCATCGAGCAGGTAGTCACCGTCGCTGAAATCCTCCAGCAGGCCGGCAATGTTGAGGAAGGTGGTCTTGCCCGAGCCCGACGGGCCGGTGACGGCGACGAACTCGCCCTCGCGCACGTGGATGTCGAAGCCGCGCAAGGCGTGCGTCTCGATCATGTGGGTGCGGTAGACCTTGCTCAGGTTGCTCATCTTCAGCATGTCGTTACTCCAGTGCTCGTATCAGTTGTTGACCAGCACCTGATCGGCGCCGTTGAAGGGGGTGATGTCGGAAATGACGACCTGCTCGCCCGGCTGCAGGCCGGAGAGGATTTCCACGTCGGACAGGCTGCTGGAACCCACCGTGATCGGCCGCTTGACCGCGGTGTCGCCGTCCATGACGTAAGCGATGCGGCCGCCGCCGGTGTCGAGGAACGGGCCGCGCTGCACCATCAGCACATTGGGCTTTTCTTCGATCAGCACGCGGGTGCTGACGCGCTGGTTCTGGCGCAGGCCGGACGGACGGCCTTCGGCGGCCTTGTCGTCGGCGAAGCGCACGCGCGCCATGACCTGGCCGTTGACCACTTCCGGCGAGACCGAGCGCAGCTTGCCGGCGTACTTGTGGCCGCCGTAGCTGATCTCGGCAGCCATGCCCAGGCGCAGGTCGTCGGCGAAGCTTTCCGGCACCGGCAGTTCGACTTCCAGTTCGCGCAGGTCGACCACGACCAGCAGCGCCTGGTTGATCGGCACCACCGTGCGGTCGGTGACGGCGACGGTGCCGACCACGCCCTCGACGGGCGAGCGGATGTTGAGTTCATCGACCTGGCGCTGCAGCTCGCCGACGACGGCCTGCTGGCGCTGCGCGAGCAGGTGCTTGTTGCGGGTATCGAGACCGACGCCCTGGTCCTGCAGCTCATAGTCGCGTTTGGCGTGCAGCAGGCCGATGTCGGCCTTCTTGACCGCGTCCTGCGCGCGCGCCACTTCGACCTGCGACACCGCGCCGCCCTCGAATCCGCGCTGGCCGCGTTCGAGGTCGCGCATCGCCGCGGTGCGGTCGATCTCGGCCTGGTCGAGCAGCTTGCGTGCGGTCGAACGGGCGAGCTGGGCGTCGAGCGCGGCACGGCTGGCTTCGGCCTCCAGGCTGGCCAGCGTCGACTGTTCCTGGACCAGGCGGCTGCGCAGCTCCGGGCTGTCGATCTCGGCCAGGGTCTGGCCCTGCTTGATGACGTCGCCGGCCTGGACCCGCAGCTTCACGGTGCCGGCTGCCGGGGCGTACAGGGTCGGGCTGACTGCGGCAACCATGCGGCCCTGCACCGCGACGTCGCGGACCAGGGTGCCGCGGCGGACCTCGGCCAGGCGCAGGCGCTCGCCGCTGACCGACTGGCCCGAGCCGAGCCAGCGCCCGACCGTGGGTACGGCCAGGGCCAGCACCAGCGCGGCGGCGATGCCGCCGCCGATCAGCAGCTGCTTGCGCCGCGGGTTGGCCGGGGCGGGGGCGATAACACGGTCTTGTGCAGAGGTGTCGCGGATCATGCGGTGTTGGATGCGCTGGAATGGGAATGCGCTTAAACAACGCAGGAACCGTGCCACCCGGCCGATCCAGTGGAATCAGTGACTTGGGGGCAGCGCCGGGTGTCCGCAGTGTCCGCGCGGACACTGGCGTGTCCGCCGTACAGCGGCGGTACCGCGGCCGCGGCTAAACTAGCGGGACAACGAGGGAGTACGACCGAATGTGTGGAATTGTTGGTGCGATCGCCGATCGCGACGTGGTACCGGTCCTGATCGAAGGCCTCAAGCGCCTTGAGTACCGCGGCTACGACTCGGCGGGCATCGCCGTGTTCGACGGACAGGACATGCGCCGCGTGCGCCGCACCGGACGGGTCTCGGAGATGGAAGCGGCCGCGCACGCGGAGGATTTCCATGCCGGCCTGGGCATCGGCCACACCCGCTGGGCGACCCATGGCGGCGTCACCGAGGCCAACGCCCACCCGCACATCAGCTTCGGCGAGCTGGCGGTGGTCCACAACGGCATCATCGAGAACCACGAAGAGCAGCGCGAGCGCCTGCGTGGCCTGGGCTACTCCTTCGAATCGCAGACCGACACCGAAGTCATCGCCCACCTGATCCACTACTACCAGTCGCAGGGCCGCGACCTGCTGGCGGCGGTGCGCTTCGCCGTGCGCGAGCTGACGGGCGCCTACGCCATCGCCGTGGTCAGCAAGCACGAGCCGGGCCGCATGATCGCCGCGCGCATGGGCTGCCCGCTGCTGGTCGGCCTGGGCGACGGTGAGAACTTCATCGCCAGCGACGTTTCGGCGATCGTCCAATCCACGCGTCGCGTGATTTTCCTGGAAGAGGGCGACACCGCCGAAGTGCGCCGCGAAGGCGTCAGCGTGTTCGACATCCAGGGCGAGCCGGTCGAGCGCGAAGTGCATGTCTCCGACGTGTCGCTGGCGTCGCTGGAGCTGGGCCCGTACCGCCACTTCATGCAGAAGGAGATCCACGAGCAGCCGCGCGCGATCGCCGACACCATTGAAGCGGTGATGGACGGCAACGCATTTTCGCCGGCGCTGTTCGGCGCCAACGCCGCCGACGTGCTCGGCGCGATCGAAGGCGTGCAGATCCTCGCCTGCGGCACCAGCTACTACGCCGGCCTGACCGCACGCTACTGGATCGAGGCGATCGCCGGCATCCCGTGCTCGGTCGAGATCGCCAGCGAGTACCGCTACCGCAAGGCGGTGGCCAACCCGAAGCACCTGATCGTCACCATTTCGCAGTCGGGCGAAACGCTCGACACGATGGAGGCGCTGAAGTACGCCAAGTCGCTCGGCCACGACAAGTCGCTGTCGATCTGCAACGTGCCCGAGAGCGCGATCCCGCGCGCGAGCAAGCTGGTGTACTACACCCGCGCCGGCGCTGAGATTGGCGTGGCCTCGACCAAGGCCTTCACCACGCAGC
Organism: Lysobacter sp. 05T417; assembly: GCF_056396405.1. NCBI lineage: Bacteria > Pseudomonadati > Pseudomonadota > Gammaproteobacteria > Lysobacterales > Lysobacteraceae > Lysobacter > Lysobacter sp. 05T417. Next base: position 202,971 of record NZ_JBFTLK010000004.1, read on the forward strand.
TGGTGGCGTTGTTCACCCTGGCTGCGACCCTGGCGAAGCTGCAGGGGCGGTTGTCGGTGGAGAAGGAAGCCGAATACCTGGAAGCGCTGCGTCACCTGCCGGGCAGCGTGCAGCACGCACTCAACCTGGAACCGCAGATCGTCAGCTGGGCCGAGCGCTTTGCGCCGCGCCAGCACGCGTTGTTCCTCGGTCGCGGCGTGCACTACCCGATCGCAATGGAAGGCGCGCTCAAGCTCAAGGAAATCTCCTACATCCACGCCGAGGCCTACCCGGCCGGCGAGCTCAAGCACGGGCCGCTGGCGCTGGTCGACGCGACCATGCCGGTGGTGGTGATCGCGCCCAACGACAGCCTGCTGGAGAAGGTGAAGTCGAACATGCAGGAAGTGCGCGCGCGCGGCGGCGAGCTGTTCGTGTTCACCGACGAGGACAGCCAGTTCGGCCCGTCCGACGGTGTACACGTGATCCGCGCGCCGCGCCACGTCGGCGTGCTGTCGCCGGTGGTGCACGCGATCCCGGTGCAGTTGCTGGCGTACCACGCGGCCCTGGCGCGCGGCACCGATGTCGACAAGCCGCGCAACCTGGCCAAGTCGGTGACGGTGGAATGAACGACGGGGGCTGGCCGCGCTTTGTGGTGTTTGGGAATAGTTGGTCCAACTCAATGCGCTAGGACCATCAATAGTTGGTCCAACTGACTTAGAGAGAAACGGTACCAATTTGGTGCCAACCCATCGACAGACGGAACCCGACGCTGCCGCTGCCGATGGCCTGCACCGCATGGTTGCTGTTGCCGTTGGGGCGGGCGACCGTAACGGTGGTGTTGCCCAGAGTAACGGTGGCGCCGCTTTCGGCACTGACGCCGTGCATGTTGACGGACGCGCCGGAGACCGGGGACATGGTGATCGCCGATCCCGTGGCGAAGATGCTGCTGCCGGCGCCAACTGCGCGCAGTCCGATCTGGCCGCTCGCCGCCGCACCGATGGAGGTCGTGGCAAGCGAGCTGCCATTGAACTGGATGAGTCCGCCGGTCTGCGCAAATGCACCGACGGAACTTGCCGCTCCCAGACGCACTGAAACGCCGTCGGCAGTGATCACGCCGCCGGAGCCCGCTGCACTCAAGCCTGCCGCGGCGGCGGTTGATACCGTGACCGTGGTTCCCGACGCAACCACGCATGCAGTGCCGTTCACCTGGATCGGCGTCGGGCATGCCACCTGCGCGTAAACAGGTGACATCAACGCAGAGGCTATCCAGAGCGACAACGGGAGCCGGCGCAGTCTTGCGCCACTTCGTGAGATGTTCGGCATGGCCACACCTGTCCTTTGCGGCGCAAAGCGTCGCGAAGCGACCAGGGGCACGGACCACCGCGCGTGACGACTTCGCGACGTAGCCGCTTCAGGTACCACAGGAGCCGTGAACGACAGGTCGACAGCGACGTGTATCAACGCCAGGCCCACTCGCGCTCAGTGCATCACACCTGCACGCAATGGCTTCGTGCGATCACGCTTGCCACAATCCCCGCGCTTCCTCGGCGATCACATCTGGGAACTCTTCGGGCCAGAAGGTCTTGGCGCCGGCGAGGCGACGCACTCCGCGCGAGTTGCCGAACGCGCGGGCCAGCCTGTCGGGACTCTCGGGCGAAAAGATGGTGTCTGCCGTGCCCCACACGATGCGTACCGGGGCCTTGCAGCTTTTCAATGCCGGGCCTATTCCTGCCAGCGGATTGGGCTCGAACGCCACCAGCGTCGCATCGACCAGGGCCCGTTGCTCGGCCGATCTGATCAGCGGCGAGAAGTAGTAGTCGATCGACTCGTCGGTAAGGGTGGCCGGATCGGCATAGACCGCGCCGCCGAACGTACGACGTGCAGAGGTCTTGTCGGCCAGCCAGCCGGGGAAGACATCGGTGGATCGCCCCTGATGCGCCAGTGCCAGAAGCGGCTTGAGTGCCGGCGGCGGACTGTCGAGTTCCTCGTCGCCATTGGTCAACAGCATGCTGCGGACGCGTTGCGGATAGCGCGCGACGAACAGTTGCGCGATTGCGACGCCGCTGTCGTTGGCCACCACGTCCACGCTGTCGACGCCGAGTTTGTCCAGCAGTGCCGCCAGCATCGCCGCCTGCGCCGCCGGCGCCACGCTCTGGCCGGCAGCGACGCGCGTGTACCCCAGTCCCAGCAGGTCAGGGGCAATGCAACGGCGAACCGACGCGAGGCGATCGAATGCACCGCGCCACTGGAATCCATTGATCGGATGGGCGTGCAGGAACAGCGCCGCCGGGCCGCGCCCGAGCTGGGCATAGGCGATCTCGCCGAAACTCGTGCGGGCCGAGCGCCGCAGGGCGCGGAAGCGCGCCACATCCAGAGGGTGCGCCAGAGCCGCGCCGCCGGCGCCGCGGCCAGCGGCCAGCAGCGGTGCGTATGCGCCTGCAATACCGGCTCCAACCGTGGCCGCAGCCAGGCCCATGAAATTCCTGCGGTTCATACCGTCACTCCCGAAATGGATGTCAGGAGTGCACGGTGGCGCGCCAGTTGCTGGCGCGCGCGCACGATCAGCCGGGCGCGAGCACGAACGGATGATTCGCTTTCGCGATCAATGCCTGGCGAGGAACGGGACGATCAGGTCGATGGCCTGCTGTGGTTGTTCTTCCATGATCCAGTGGCCCGAATCCTGGATCACGGCGCCTTCGACGTTCGAGGCGACGTACTCCACTTCGGTTTTCATCGAAGCGCCGTAGGAGTGGTCGCCGCCGATGGCGAGGACCGGAATCGCGATCTTCCCCGACTTGGCGAACGTCGACTTGTTCTCTTCGGCGTCGCGGGAGAAGGCCTCGAACTGCCCGCCAAGCGCATTGTGGATGGCGCCGGGTCGCGCATAGAGTTCGGCGTAGTGCGCGCGGGTTTCCTCATCGATGCCGGCAGGGTTCGCGCCAAGATCGTTGTAGAACCGGTCCAGCAGGATGCGCTCGCGGCCCGCCACCAGGCGCTCCACATCGGGCCCGCGGAAATTGAAGTGCCACACCTTCGGGTTGGTCAGCTGGGCTTGCCAGGTTCCCATGCCGGGGAGTGGTGCATCCATCACCACCCAGGCCGTCACCCGGTCGGGGTAGTGCGTGGCGAGCGCATAGCCGACCATGTTGCCGATGTCGTGGGTGACCAGCTGCACCTTCTTGACCTTCAACTTGTCGAGAATGCCGACGAGGTCGCGCGCCTGTGCCGCTTTCTCGTAGCCGTCTTCGGGGTGCGACGACAGGCCCATGCCGCGAAGATCGGGCACGATCACCAGATGGTCCTTGGCGAGCCGGGTCGCCAGCGGTTCCCACATGTCGCCGGTGTCGCCGAAGCCGTGCAGAAGAACCACGGCCGGTCCCTTCCCGCCCACGCGGACAAACTGCGTGCCGCCGGCCACCGCCATCTGGCTGTCGTGGAAGCTGTCGGGGAAAGGCTGCACCCCGGCCGCGGCCTCAGTCATCGGCAATGCGCAAAGCATCAGCGGCACGAGCACGGCGCGGGCCATGGACTTCAAGCAGGACATATCAGCTTCCTTGTTGCGGGCCAGCAGCGGGTCGGCACGGTCCATGAAGGGACCGGGCAAGCTGCATCCCTCGAACGCAACGCGGGGCTGGGTGCGGCCAGCGCCAGGCATGGCATCGCGCGACGGCCGTCGCGAATATGGGCCCAGCGACTGGCAGTATTCTCGGCAACTGTCAGCCACCTTCGGAGAAGGCCATGCAACGTGTCACCGGTATTGGCGGCGTCTTTTTCAAATCAGCAGATCCCAAGGCCCTGGGCGCCTGGTACCGCGACCACCTTGGCCTGGACGTTTCCGACTGGGGTGGCGCGGTGTTCCAGTGGGGCGGGGCGGACAGCGCGCCCGGCATGACCATCTGGAGCCCCTTCGCCCAGGACACGGGCTACATGGAGCCGGGCACTGCGTCGTTCATGATCAATTTCCGCGTTGCCGATCTCGACAGTCTGCTCGCGGCGCTGCGTGCCGAAGGTTGCAACGTCCTCGACAAGACCGAAAGCTCCGAGCAGGGAAAGTTTGGCTGGGTGATCGATCCGGAAGGGAACAAGGTCGAACTCTGGCAGCCGCCTGCCGGGCAGTAGACTGGACTGCGCAAACAATCCGGATCACGGCGAGGCAAGGAGAGAGAACCCATGGCTGACGATCTTGCTGCGGCTAACGTCAATCGGTCTTATCAGCTCGCGGCGTCGAGCATCGCGATCTTCACGTTCCTGCTGTTCTTCCTGTATCCCAGGTTCACAAGCGGCCAGGTCAACGCCATCGCATTCCAGGCCACGCTGGTCGCAATGGGTGTGGCGACGTTCGCTTTCGCCTTCTCCTCGTTCTTCTATTACGGCGCCGCGCTTTCCGGGCGGATCGACGATGTCGAGCGTGCCCGGTATTCGCGACGGGCCGACCGCCTGTGGCTGACCGGTTGCGTGCTCCTGTTTCTCGCGCCGAGCATGATCCTCTTCACGGTCGGGCTGCTGGTCGTGGCGTCTGCCTGGTTCGCGCTGTGGCTGGTGTACCTGATTTTCGTCGCGCGCTACTTTCCCCGCATCCAGACCTAGAACAAGCGTTGAGCCTGGCAATTTCCGTGCCGGTTGCTTCGCGCGGGCGTGGAAGGGCCGGGCATTGATTCACTTTGCTCAACAGCGAATTTCCGTTGGCCGATCTACCGGCTCGGCCGAGCCGCGCTTAACGTCGCCATGCCACTGCGAGCCGCAACGCGCGGATGGCGTGTCGACCGGAACGGCTACAAGGAGCGCAGACATGAGCCCTGCAGATTCCTCTTCCAGAAGGCCGCCATCGCAGCTGCCTGAGGCCGACGGTGACTTCTACCAGTTCGCCAAGACGCTGTCTGACGACGACAACGCCATTCGCCTGAAGGTGCGGACCTTCATGGAGGAACAGGTCCAGCCGATCATCTCCGGATTCTGGGAGCGCGACGAGTTCCCCTTCGAGCTGCTGCCCGGCTTCAAGGCGCTGGCAATCGCCGGGCTGCCCTATCGCGGCTATGGCTGCGCCGGACGCAGCACCACGCTGCTGGGTTTTGTGATGATGGAAATGGCACGCGTGGACGCATCGATGTCGACGTTCTTCGGCGTGCATACCGGGCTGGCCATGGGCTCGATCTACCTGTGCGGATCGGAGGAACAAAAGCAGCGTTGGCTGCCTTCGATGGCGGCGATGGAGCAGATCGGCTCGTTCGCGCTGACCGAGCCCGATGTCGGCTCCGGAACTGCCGGCGGGCTGACCACCACGGCCAAGCGCGAAGGCGACACCTGGACCCTCAACGGCCAGAAGAAGTGGATCGGCAACGCCACCTGGGGCGACCTGACGATTGTCTGGGCGCGCGACGTCGATGACGGCCAGGTCAAGGGTTTCATCGTCCAGAACAAGTCCGCCGGTTTCCACGTGGAAAAGATCCTCCACAAGATGGCGCTGCGGGTGGTGCAGAACGGCCTGATCACGCTCACGGACTGCCGCGTCAGCGAATCCGACCGGCTGCAGAACGCCAACACCTTCAAGGACACGGCGCGCGTGCTGGCAATGACCCGGGCCGGCGTGGCCTGGGAGTCGGTGGGCTGCGCGAGGGGCGCCTACGAGCATGCCCTGCGGTATGCGCAGCGACGAATGCAGTTCGGCAGGCCCATCGCAGGATTCCAGCTGGTGCAGGACCTGCTGTTCCGCATGCTGTGCAACATCACCTCGAGCCAGGCCGTCTGCGTGCGACTTTCGCAGATGCAGGACCAGGGACTGATGCGCGACGAGCACGCGTCCCTCGCCAAGGGTGTCTGCACGGTGCGCATGCGCGAGACCGTGGGCCTGGCAAGGGAACTGCTGGGAGCGAACGGCATCCTGCTCGACCAGCAGGTGGGACGGTTCGTGGCCGATGCCGAGGCGCTGTACTCCTACGAGGGCACGCGCGAGATGAACGCGCTCATCGTGGGCAGGGCGATCACCGGCTTCAGTGCATTCGTGTAGATCCGCGTCGCGACACCGTCGTGGTTTCTGAACGGGCTTGAGGGCGATCGCGGCCGCAGCCCTCTCCGGTCCAGCGCGATCAGGTCGTTGGCTCCTCACGCACAGGATGAGCGGGAGAAGGCAGATGAGCGTGATCGTCATCGATCCGGGCCATGGCGGCACACAGGTGATCGGCGGTTCCAGTCCGAACAACGCCACCGGGCCGCAAGGCACCAAGGAAAAGAACCTGACCCTCGATGTCGCGCGGCGGATCGTGCCGCTGCTCACGGCAAAGGGTCATACGGCGGTGCTGACACGCGACAGCGACGTCAACCTGGGCCTCACTGCGCGCGCCCACGTCGCGCGCGACCGCAAGGCCGCGGCGTTCATCGCGATCCACTTCAACGGCTTCAACGGCCGCGCGCAGGGAACGGAGACCTTCGTCCACGCGCGTTCGGGCGCGGCGTCGACGGCGCTGGCCAAGCAGGTCCAGCAGTTCCTGCTGGCGGTGACCCAGCACACCGACCGCGGCCTCAAGCGGGCGCAGTTTGGCGCGCTGTCGCCGGCCTCGCACCACGCCACTACCGCGGCGTGCCTGGTCGAGGTGAGCTTCATGGATGTCGCGCAGGAGGAGCAGCGGCTGCTGCAGGAGCCGTACCGGCAGGGCATCGCCGAGGCGCTGGCCGCGGCGGCGCAGGCTTTCGTGGAGTCGGCTTCGTTTGGCCTGGAGACGTCGGCGGACGAGGCTGAATTCCCGGAGCCGGAGGACGGATTCGAGCTGATCGTGCGCTGACGGCGACGGACGGTGTCCGTAAAGCCCGGTCCCCGGCGTTGCCAATGTTGGGGGGGCGCTTCTGGCGGAGGTCCAGATCATGTCCTACAGCGAGCTGGAACTGCGGATCCAGTGGCTCGACCCAGGCAAGTACTTCGTAGGCGGACGCTACATCGACCCGGAACAGGACCGGGAAACCGACCTGATCGATCCGGTCCGGATCGACATCGACCTGGCAACGCTCCAGGGCCATGCCCTGGACGGAGACGCCTACGGCGCCGCATTGACCGACATGGTCTTCGGCGGCCCCGGCAACCGCATCTTCGATGCCTTCGTGCAGGCGCGCACCGCTGCGGCGGCACGTGATGGCCTGCGCATCCGCCTGCATGTCCAGGCCAACGCACCTGAGCTGCACGCCGTGCGCTGGGAGTTGCTGCGCGAGCCGGGCAAGGCGACCTCGCTGCTGTCGAACCAGAACGTGTGGTTCTCGCGCTTCCTGAGCACCGACGACTTTCGCCTGCGGCCGCTGCAGGATCCCAACACGGTGCGGGTGCTGGTGGTGGTGGCCAATCCGTCCGACCTGACGACGCGCTGGCAGCAACCGGCGATCAATGCCGATGAAGAATTCCGCCAGGCCGAGGAAGCAATCGCCTCACAGTACGGACGCAGCCCGCGCGAGATCGTGGTGCGACGCCTGGCCGGCCGCGCGTCGGTCTACAGCATTGTCTCCGACCTGCGCGACAACTACTCCGACGTGCTGTATCTGGCCTGCCACGGCACCATTACCCAGGAGGGCGAGCCGCGGCTGCTGCTGGAAGGCGACACCGGCCTGGGCGAGATGGTCCGCGGCGAAGAGCTGGTGCAGCGTTTCGCCGCCACCGAGGACCGCCCGCGGCTGGTGATCCTGGCGTCATGCAAGAGCGCCGGTGGCGGCGGCGCGCAGGGACTGGCGGCACTGGCGCCGCGACTGGCGCAGGCGGGCGTTCCCAACGTGCTGGCGATGCAGGGCGATGTCACCGTGGCCTCGGTCAATCGCTTCATGCCGCGCTTCTTCCGCGAGCTGGCCAGCGACGGGCAGATCGACCGCGCGGTCGCAGCCGCACGCTTCGACATCCTCGACCAGCCCGACTGGTGGATGCCGACGCTCTACACCCACTCCAAGAGCGGTGTCCTGTGGCCGCCGCGCAGCGTCGACATCGACGGGTTCGACCAGTGGGAGGCGGTCGTTTCCAACATCCGCAACAAGCGCTGCGTGCCGGTGCTGGGCCCGGGACTGGTCGAACCGGTGATCGGTTCGACCCGCGAGATCGCCCGCGCGTGGGCCGAACGCTACGAGTTCCCGCTGGCGCCCCGCGACCGCGATGACCTGGCGCAGGTGGCCCAGCATCTGGCGTACCGCAACAGCCCGGGGTTTGTCGTCGATGCGATCCGCTCGTACGTCGTGCGCTACCTGCGGCGCAAGTTCCGCGACCAGCTCACCGACGAGCTGATGCGCGAGCGCGTGCAGGAAGGCCTGGTCGACCGCATGGTGTCGCACATCGGCAAGGGCCTGCGCGCAGAGAATCCGGCCGAGGTGCATACGCTGCTGGCGCGCATGCCGGTGCCGATCTACGTCAACGCCAACCGCGACAACCTGCTCCACGACGCGCTCATCGAACAGGGCCGCAAGCCGCACATCCAGCTGTGCACCTGGCGCAGCAGCGGCGACCTCGGCATTGCCCACGGACCCGCTGTCGAGGACGGGTATGTCCCCAGTGTCGATGAGCCGCTGATCTTCCACGTCTTCGGCAACTACCAGTACCCCGAAAGCCTGGTGATCACCGAGGACGACTACTTCGAGTTCCTGATGGAGGTCACGCGCAACGAAACGCTGCGCGAGAACGGCATTCCGCATGCCGTCACCGCCGCGATCTCGACTTCGGGCTGGCTCCTGCTCGGCTTCCAGGCCGAGGACTGGGACTTCCGGGTCGTGCTCGGCAGCGTGTTGCGCCAGCCTGGCCGCGAGATCTCCCGGCGCCGGACCAGCGTCGCCATCCAGATGAATCCCGCCGGCGAGCGCATCGTCCCGGCGCGCATGTACAAGTACCTGCGCAAGTACTTCGAAGAACAGTCGCATGTGAACCTGTTCTGGAGTTCGCCCGAAGAATTCATGGTCGAACTGATGGAGCATTACGAGCGGGCGGTGAAGGCCGACGAAGAGGTGCCGGCGTGAACAATGCCGCAGGGAACGGTGCTGTCGGTGCTGCGGGCGTCAAGGCCGTGCCCGTTGCCGTGCCGGCAACGGCATCGCCTCCAGCCTTGCCGTCGAATCCCTTTGTCGGTCCGGTGCCGCTGGACGTCGGCCAGACCCTGCATGGCCGGCGCCGCGAGACCGAGGAACTGTCGGACCTGCTGGTCAGCAAGCGCATCGCGCTGCTGTTCTCCCCGTCTGGCGCGGGCAAGACGTCGCTGATCCGCGCCGGCCTGATTCCGAAGCTGGAGGACGCCTATGACATGGAGGCGTTGCCGATCGTCCGGCTCGGCCATCGCGACGCGGAGTGCGACAACAATCCGTCGATCAACCGCTACCGGCTGGCCACGTTGTACGCGCTGGAGAAGCTGCGCGGAGAGGACGAGCGACGCCAGGCGCGCGACCTGTGCGGTTACACGCTCAAGCAGTACTTCGAGGAGTGCGTGTCCGCCGCGCTCGGCCGCGATGCCGAAGGCGAACCGCACTATCCGCTGCTGATCCTCGACCAGTTCGAGGAGCTGTTCGTCGCCGATCCGCTCGATGTCGACCGCAAGCGCGAGTACCTGGAAGAACTCGGCGACCTGCTGCGGGGGGCGACGCCAGGCCGTTGGGGTGGTGAAGCGGGCGCGCAGATCTGGGCCCTGTTCGCCATACGCGAGGATCGCCTGGCCGAGCTGCAGCCCTACCTGGACCTGATCCCGACCGCGCTGTCGTTCCGCTACCGGCTCGATGCACTCGGCGTGGACGCCGCGCGCGAAGCCATCGGCGAGACCGCCGGTCCGCAGTGGATGGCCCAGGACGTGCCGCCGCGCCTGGTCGAGGACCTGTGCCAGGTGTCGGTGCGCGGCGCCGACGGCAGGGACACGCTGCAGCCGGGACGCTTTGTCGAGCCGGTGCAGTTGCAGGTGGTGTGCCGGCGGCTGTGGACGAAGGTCGTGCTGCGTGAAGGACGCAGGATCGAGGTCGGTGACGTCACCGCGCGCGGCCTCAGCGAGGTCGACAGCGCGCTTCGCGAATTCTTCGATGACGAGATTGCCGCGGCGGCCGAGGAGTCCGGAGTTTCCGAGCGCACGCTGCGCGAGTGGATCGGGACCAGCCTGATATCCGAATCGGGCGTGCGTACCCAGGCTTTGCGCGACAGGACCCAGCTGGGACAGGTCGACGAAGCCGTCACCCGCCTGGTCGACGCCCACCTCCTGCGCTCGGACTCGCGCGCCGGGCGCGACTGGATCGAGCTCCCACACGACCGCCTGGTGGCGCCGGTGCTCGCCTCCAACAAGGCGTGGGAGCAGGCACACCTGCAACCGTTCCAGGTTCGTTCCAGGCTTTGGCACGAAGCCAGCGGGGAATACGCGCGTCACCTGCTGCTGCCCGCTGAAGAGCTGGCGGCCGCCAACAGATGGGCGGCCGACCATCGCGGCGACATGAACGAAGACGAAGACGAGTTTCTGCGTACCAGCGCAGAGGAAGTTGCGCGGTCCAACCGCGCGCGCAGGGATCGCAATCTGTTGCGCGGGGTGATCGGTGCCAGCGCGGTGGCGATCATCGCCGTGGTCAGTGCATGGGGGCTGGTCGAACGGAAACAGAAAGCGCAGGCGGTGAAACGCTCGGCCCTGTACCAGACGGTCGCTTCGACCCGCGACATGACCGCACCCGGGGAGGCGCTCAACATGCTCTTGCCGCTGAGGGAACAGGCCGATGCGCTGGACAAGGAGGGCAACCTCAAGCGTGCCGTCGACAATGCCATCGCGATGCAGCTGACACGTGCACAGGCGGCGGTGATCCGCGAGCTGGCGCCGCGCGACCACATCGTCTGGTCTGTTGCATTCAGCCCCGATGGTGACCGCGTGCTTGCCGGATCCTGGGACGGACACATCTCGGTCCAGAACATCGCCGTGCCGGGGTCGGATGTGTACGTCACACCGGATCTGCGCACGCAGACCTACGCCGTGGCGGTTCACGGGGACCTGATCGCGTCGTCGCACTGGGACGGCCGCGTGCTGCTGTGGCGAATGGACAAGGGAAAGCTGCGGCAGGTCGCGGTGCTCGTGCCGGTCCCCAATCGCGGGCGCCTGACAACGGCCGCCTTCAGCGACGACGGCCGCTGGCTGGCCGCTTCGGGTTGGGGCAAGAGGGTGGAACTCTGGGACCTGGCCAACCCCACGGCACCGATCCACGTCGCTTCGTTCGGAAAAGGTGGCGCTCCGGTCCAGAGCATCGCATTCCTGCCGCGCGGCGCTGCGCAGCAGCAAAGGCTCGCGTCCACCGACTACGACGGAAACGTCCGTCTGTGGTCAGTGGGCGGCGACCAGGCTGAACCACAGCAGCCGCAGCAGGAGTTCAGCATCAAGGACCACCTGGGAAGAGAGGTGGGCATTTCCGCGTCTGCCGCCGATCCGTCGGGACGCTACTTCATCGCCGGCGATACCGAAGGATCGCTGCACGTGTGGGACCTTGCGTCAGCGGACCGTACACGCAATGGAATCCGACTGGATCGGGCGTCGCATGGAGGCAGCGAGAGTCCGAGCGACCGGGCCGTCAAGGGCCTGGCCTTTGCATCCGGTTCGAACGATTTTGTCAGCGTGGGGGTGGATGGCTACCTCGTGCGATGGCGGTTGCCGGCCGATGCCTCGGACCTGGCGGACTTGAACCGGCGCGCCTGGGCGCAGCGATTCAAGATCGGAGAGCGTCTGTTCAGCGTGGCCTACCGGCCGAAATCGCGCGCGCAGGTCGTGGTCGGCGGGACGCGGCAGATCCTGCTGCTCGACCTCGACAAGGGACGCGGCCCGGCGTTGTCGCATCAGTTCCCTGCTTCGCTCCAGAAGTCCTGGTCGGAGCTGTCGATGAACGTCGACGGCACCCGCATTGCCGCGCGTTCAACCGATGGAATCATCCAGCTGTGGCAGCGCGAGGGCGGCCGGGTCAAACCCATGCCGCAATGGACCCTGCAGGCGGCGGATGCGGGGAAGTTCGTACTCTCGGCCGATGGCCAGCGTCTGGTCACGGTCGGTTGTCATGGCATTCCGACCGAATGGGTGCTGCCGCCTGGAAAGGCTCCGCAGAATGCGGGCCCGCCGTCGGCGGTCCGGCAGAGCCACTGCGACAACGACACCACAACGCCAGCCGTGAGCCCGGACGGACACTTTCTGGCGACGTCCAGCAAGAACATCCTTCGCGTCTGGGCGCGCCGGGAGGGAGCGTCGGGGCCGTGGGTCGAAGTGGCGTCGACTTCGCTTCGGCAACGCGTGGGCGACAGCTCGATCGCCCCGGACGCGGACAGGATCTCGGCCATCGCATTCGACCCTCACTCGCGGCGACTGGCCGTCGGCTCGGCCTACGGCACGGTGCGCCTGTGGAACATCGCACGCGGCTCGTTCCCGAAGCCTTACCTGCCTGTGGCCTACAGCGACGTCGGGCAGCGCGTGTCCGAGCTGGCATTCCGTGGCGACGGAACCCTGTTGACCGGCGCCGATGACGGCCTGATCACCACGTGTTCGGTGCCGGGACTGGAGAAGCGGGAGATCTACCGGCGACACGAGCGTTCCATCACGGGGGTGGCGGCGGCAGGAACGGGCGACGGTGTACTGGTGACATCGGACGCCGACGGCAACCTGTTGCAATGGATCAAGCGCAACAAGCGTGTTTCGCCATTTGAGCTGGCAGCGCGTGGACGCGCTCCACTCAAGGCGATCGCCCTCAGTGGCGATGGAGCGTTCCTGGTGACCGCCGGTGACGACCTGCTCGCGTGGGACCTGGATCGCAGCCGCATGATTGCAACCGCCGGGCAGTACGCCAGGCGCAGTGTCGGCGACCCGACCGCGGACGGTGATGAGGACACCGGGCCATGAGCACCGAGCCCACCGGTTTCAACGGCATCGATGCCACCACGGGCGAGTACCTGCAGACGCCATCCGTCGAACAGATCTCGCGCGCGGCGCGTGGCGAGCCGGCGGAACCGGTCGTCGAGCGCGATGTGCTCGTCGCCAAGCAGCACGCGATGGCGCCCACGTTTGGCGTTCCCTTCGGCGTCGATCCTGCCGACCTGGCGCAGACCGGCTGGGGCATCGTCCTTGCCCACGATGCGCCGCCCGAGGTATTGGATGCTCTCAAGCCGTTGTGCGACCTGCGCAATGCGCAGGCAGGCGCGCGCTACAAGGCATTCACCGGACCGGCGGCCTACCGTCCGGATGACCGCGCCCGCACCTGGCTGGCGCGCCAGGGCGCGGCGCTCGGCCTGCCGCAGATCGACAAGGTGCCTTATTACCTGCTGATCGTGGGCGGCCCCGAATCGATTCCGTTCCGCTTCCAGTACGAACTCGGGATCAACTATGCGGTGGGCCGGCTGCATTTCGACTCGATCGACGGCTACCGCAACTACGCCGCCAGTGTCATCGCCAGCGAGCAGCGCAGCCCACAGCCTGGACCGAGACGGGCGAGCTTCTTCGCGGTCAACAACGACGATGACCGCGCGACGAAACTGAGCAGCCAGATGCTGGTCGCGCCGCTGGCCGACAAGCTCGCGACCCGGCAACCGCAATGGCAGCTGGAGCGCATCCTCGCCGCCGAGGCCACCAAGGCGCGGCTCGGCGCATGCCTGCAGTCGGCCCCCTCCATCGTGTTCACTGCCAGCCATGGCATGGGCTTCCCGCTGGGCGATGCAAGACAGCAGCGGCACCAGGGCGCGCTGCTGTGCCAGGACTGGCCCGGGCCGATCCGTCACCGCGGCGCGATCCCGGAGGCGTTCTATTTCTCCGGCGACGACGTCAGCGACAGCGCCGACCTGTCGGGCACGATCGCATTCCATTTCGCCTGCTATGGCGCCGGCACGCCGCAGCGCGACGACTACGCGCCGGCCGGCACCGTCCCGGCGACGATTGCCAGCGCCCCCTTCCTTGCGCATCTGCCGCAGCGACTTGCCGGCAAACCCGATGGCGGCGCGCTGGCGGTGATCGGGCACGTCGAGCGCGCCTGGACCTACTCGTTCTCCTGGCCGGGCGTCGGCGCGCAGACCAGCACCTTCGAGGAGTGCCTGCATGCGCTGATGTCGGGCGTGCGCGTAGGCGCGGCCATGGACGCGTTCGCGATGAAGCACGCCGACCTTGCGGTAACGCTCAACGGCGAGCTCGACGCCATCAAGTACGGCGCCGCCGTCGACGACTACACCCTGGCCGGTCTGTGGACCGCCCACCACGATGCGCGCAGCTACGTCGTCATCGGCGATCCCGCTGTCCGCCTTTCCGTTTGATGGAGCTTCGCCATGCCGATCGAGACCCTTGCAGCCACCGGAACCCGCTACTACCTCGTCGCGCTCGACGAGAAGGGCAGGGAGCGCAGCGACGACAGCGATGGCCGCATGCGCGACCGGATCCTGGAAGCGATCCGGGCCGAACACCCCACCGACATCTTCGTCTTCATCCACGGCTGGAAGGGCGACATGCCCGCGGCCAGGCAGCAGTACGCATCGTGGATGGCGACCTTGATGGCGCAGTCCGGCGACATCGCCCGCGCCGGCCCGGACTTCGTCCCGTTGCTGATCGGCCTGCACTGGCCGAGCCTGCCGTTCGGTGAGGAGTCGCTGGCAGCGGCCGCTGGCGAGTCGTTCGGCATCGGTGGCGATGCGATCGAGGCCGAGGTCGAGGCGGCCGCCATGCAGATAGCCGACACGCCTGCCGCGCGCGCGGCGCTGCGAACCATATTCGAAGCAGCGCAGGGCGAGTTCACGCCCGCCTCGCTGCCGGCGGAGGTCGCCGAGGCCTATCGCGTGCTCGACGGCGAGGCCGCACTGGGCGCGCAGGGCGTGGAAGGTGATCCGGGCTCGGATCGCGAGCCGTTCGACCCCGCCGCCGCCTACGCGCGCGCGCTGGAGGGGGCGGACAGCTTCGGCAGTGGTGGCGCGCGCAAGGCGCTGCTGTCGCCGCTGGTGCAGTTGTCGTTCTGGAAAATGAAGGAGCGCGCCAGGCGCATCGGCGAGAGCGGCGGATTCGAACTGCTGTCGGCGCTGATGGCGGCCACCAGCGACCGCAACGTGCGATTCCACCTGATGGGGCACAGCTTCGGCTCCATCGCCGCATCCGCGTCCGCGTGCGGGCCGGCCAATGCGAAGCTGCCGCGCCGCGTGCAGTCGGTGGTGCTGGTGCAGGGCGCGTTGTCGCTGTGGTCGTGCTGCGACAGCCTGCCCGATTCACCGCGCAAGGCCGGTTACTTCCGTCGCCTTGCCGCGGGCGACGTGGTGGCCGGCCCGATCGTCACCACGCGCTCGGAGCACGACATGGCCGTTGGTTCGCTGTATCCGGTCGCGGCCGGCGTCGCGCGCCAGGTCGATTTCGCGCCGGGCGCCTTCCCGAAGTACGGCGGCGTCGGCACCTTCGGCCTGCGTGGCGGTGGCCTGGAGATCGTCGACCTCGACGTGCAGGACGCGAGCTTCGCCTATGGCTTCAAGCCCGGGCACATCTACAACGTCAACTGCAATCGCGTCATCCGCGAAGGCGGCCCGCCGTCTGGCGCGCACAGCGACATCGCCAGGCCGGAAGTGGGTCACCTGGTCTGGTCGGCAGCGTTGGGCTGACCGGCACGAATGCAGACAGGGCCGCGAAGGCCCTGCCTGCATATGCCGGGCGAACGTCAGCTGCGGAAGAACGCCAGCAGGTCGGGGTTGATCACGTCGGCATGGGTCGTGCACATGCCGTGCGGGAAACCCTTGTAGACCTTCAACGTGGCGTTGCGGAGCAGCTTCGACGACAGCATCGCCGAGTCGGCGATCGGCACGATCTGGTCGTCGTCGCCGTGCATGACCAGCGTGGGTACTTCTATACGCTTGAGATCGTCGGTGAAGTCTGTTTCCGAGAACGCGGCGATGCAGTCGTACTGCGCCTTGGCGCCACCCATCATGGCCTGGCGCCACCAGTTCGCCCGCACCGGTTCCGCAAGGGGCGTGCCGGGACGGTTGTAACCGTAGAACGGCACCGGGAAATCCCAATAGAAGCCGGCACGGTTGGCGGCAAGGCCCTTGCGGATGCCGTCGAACACCTCGCGCGGCAAGCCGCCCGGGTTGGCTGCCGTCTTCAGCATCTGCGGCGGCACCGCGCCGATGAGCGCCAGCTTGGCCACCCGTCCTGCGCCGTGGCGGGCGACATAGTGAGCAGCCTCGCCGCCACCGGTGGAATGGCCGACGTGGATGGCATCGCGCAGGTCCAGGTGCGCTGCCAGTTCGGCGAAGTCGGCGGCATAGGTGTCCATGTCGTTCCCGGTCGCCGTCTGGCTCGAGCGGCCGTGGCCGCGCCGGTCGTGGGCGATGACGCGATAGCCCTGGTCGAGGAAGTACAGCATCTGCGTGTCCCAGTCGTCGCTGGACAGCGGCCAGCCGTGATGGAAGACGATCGGCTGACCTTTACCCCAGTCCTTGTAATAGATCTCGGTGCCGTCTTTGGTGGTGATCGATTGCATGTCGTGGTTCCTCGTGGGGGACGTGGTGCGCTTGGGGGGCTTGGCACGCATGCACCATAGAAATCAAACCGGGCCGGCGGTAGCCCCGCGCCAGTGCCCACGCTGTTGATTCCGGCGCACCAATGCCTGGCATGGCGTTGAACGCGATACACGCGGATTGATGCTTCACGGGCAACAGCGTGGGCCCGCTGCGGGCGCTACCGGTCGCGATTCGGGGGACCTAGCATCAATCGACCGCGCACAACCGGTGCGCCGGATCGACTGTTCAACTGGCGGAGCGCTGCCATGACATCCAGCAACACCACTGTCGGTTCATCACGCCTCCTGGCCGGTGTGACCGTGCCGGACACCGAGCTGGTCGCCGCGGCCGTCGGGTTCGCCCGCGAGCACAGCGATGAGTACCTCTTCAACCACGTCATGCGCTCGTGGCTGTTCGCGACCCTGATCGCACAGAAGAAGGGCGAGCCCTTCGACGCCGAAGTGCTGGCGGTGTCCGCGCTGTTGCACGACATCGGTCTGACCCGGGCCGTCGACGGTCCGCTGCGGTTCGAAGTGGAAGGCGCCAATGCGGCGCGCACGTTCGCCCGTGGCCAGGGCGTGGACGAACGGCGGACCCAGCTGATCTGGGACAGCATCGCGCTCAACTCCACGCCCTCGATCTGCCTGCACAAGGAGGCGGAAGCGGCCCTGTGCGTGATGGGCGTGGCGCTGGACTGGGGTGGATGGGGTTACGACAGCCTGGGCGCGGAGGAAATCGCGCGCATTGTCGCGGCGTACCCGCGTCTGCAGATGAAGCAGCGCTTCACCCAGGCTGTCTGCGGCATCTGCGAGCGCCACCCGGACACGACGTACGACAACTTCGCCCGCGATTTCGGTGAACGCTACGTGCCCGGTTACCGGGCGCCGTCCATGGTCGACGCGCTGCTGGCCGCGCCGTTCGAGGAATAGCCGGTCAGTCGATGTCCGAAGACTGGTTCGCGGCGATGCGGCGCAACTTCTCCGGGTTGCGCTGCACGAAGACCTGCGTGATGCGCTCGCCATCGGTGTCGTAGGACTGCGCCGACTCCAGCTTCCCGTCGAAGTAACGCAGCACGCCCATGCGGCCGTTGATCTGCGTGAGCCGGATTTCCATCTTCTCGTTCCTGCGCAGGGTCCCTGCAAACAACAGCTGCGCGATGCGCTGGCCCCCGACCATCGGCTTGGGGAAGCTGGTGACGATACCGCCGCCGTCGCCGACCAGGGTCGCCGACTCGGCCATCATGTCCTTCATGGCGTGGAAGTCGGCATTGTTCCAGGCCGCGGCAAAGCGGCGCATCAGGCGCTGGTGCGCATCGGCGGAGACGACGTAGCGTGGCCGCTCCTCACGCAGCTGGCTCTTGGCGCGATGCACGATCTGCCGGCAGGCCGCTTCGCTCTTGTCGAGCGTGGCGGCGATCTCTCCGTAGTCGGCGTCGAACACTTCGCGCAGCAGGAACGCGGCGCGCGCCTCGGGAGCGAGCCGCTCCAGCACGGTCAGGAAGGCGATCGACAGGTCGCTCGAGGCTTCCTGCAATTGTTCGGGCGTGGTCGGCCCTTCCGTGAGCACCGGCTCGGGCAGCCAGATGCCGACGTAGTGCTCGCGTTCGCTGCGCGCCTTGCGCAGCCGGTCGATGGCGCGTCGGGTGGTGGTGGTGACCAGCCAGGCCTCGGGGTCGGCGACGTCGGCGGACGCGTTGTGCCAGCCCAGCCACACATCCTGGACCACGTCTTCGGCCTCGGCCACTGAGCCGAGCATGCGATAGGCCACGCCCAGCAGGCGCGGCTGCAGGCGGGTGAAGATATCGGTGGCGCCTTCCATAAGACACAGGTCGTGGCAGAAGGCCGGATTGTGACGCAGACGGCATCAAACGGGAGCAACGGCCGTCGGCTGCCAGGGTACTCGGGCAGTGCCTGGGTCATGGCCGGGGTAACGTCGGGGGGAGGAACCTCGTTACCGTGCTGGCCATGGACCCCGACACTGCCCGAGAACAACAGGGCAGCCAGGACCGGGACGATCACGCTCCGGGACGATCACGCTCCTGGACGATCAGGCGCCCGGGATCACGGCGGGCTTGCCGGCGTCCTTGAGCAGGAACACGACGAACTTCGCCGGCTTGTCATTGCTGGCATTGCGGCTGACGGTGTGGATGTCGCCGGGTGCTTCGCTCCAGCTCTGGCCGGCGGTCAGGGTGACCTCCTTGCCTCCCTTCACCGCCATCACCACCGAGCCTTCGATCACGTAGACGAACGCGTAGGCGTCGTGGTGATGCAGCGGCGAGGAACCACCGGGCGGGTAGTCGACGGTGAGGACGAGGCCTTCCTTGCCCGGGTATTCGGGCAGCGCCTTGGTCAGGACCGGCTTCACGACCGGGCCCGGCGCCGGATGAGCCGGATGCTGGGCGAGGGCGCTGCCGGACAACAGCAGCGCGGCCAGGGCGAGGGAATGATGAACGCGCATGGGATGTCTCCTGTGTGGCGTGAGGAAGCGGTGCCTCAGGTCAGCTGTGCCTTGTCCAGCCCGAAGGCCTTGTCGGCGCTGCCCGGCTCGGTGCGGAACCCGACGTTGACGCGGTTCCAGGCGTTGATCGCCATGACGTCGTAGGTGAGGTCGACGATTTCCTTTTCCGAAAACTGAGTGCGCACGCGCTCATAGACCTCATCCGGCACGCCCTGGGGCGACAGTTGCGTCAGTGCTTCAGTCCACGCCAGCGCGGCGCGTTCGCGCGGGATGAACAGCGTCGATTCGCGCCAGGAGGCGACGTGGTGCAGGCGCAGCGGACGCTCACCGTGGATGGTCGCTTCCTTGACGTGCATGTCCAGGCAAAACGTGCAGCCGTTGATCTGCGAGGCGCGGATGTTGACCAGGTCGCGGATCGGCTGCTCGATCGAGGACTTGTGGGTGAGCATGCTGAATTCCACGAACTTCTTGAACAGTTCCGGGGATTGCTTCTGGTAATCGAGGCGTTGGCTCATGGCAGGCGTTCCTGGCGTGAATGGGGGAGGGCGGGCCGGCACGACGCCGTCCGGCTGGACGCAAATCTAGGCACCGTGCCGTCGCGACGGTAGATCGCCCAGCGGACGCGCAGTGGTGAGCGCGACGCACCAATGGCGTGTCACAACCCGGGTTGCTGGCGCGACCTTGTTACATGACGAACCCATGGAAGCCCGGCCCCATGCCATCGAAGGCAGACCGCGTCTGGTCCGAGTTCATCTGCGCATTGGACAGCCTTGAACCGGACATCCGCGCGGCGTTCCTGCTGCACGAGGTGTTCGAGGCCAGCTACGAGGAGATCGCCAGACTGATCGGGGAACCGGCCGAAACCTGCCGGGCCCACGTCGAGTACGCCCGCGAACATGCCGTCTTCCGCAAGTCGCCACTGAGAGACAAAACCAAGGTGCCCCCGCGATGAACACCAATCCACACGTCGATTCCCAGGCCCAGACCGATCGCCAGGATCGGCTGTCGTCGAGTTTCTCTGCCAGCTACGCCGGCGTGGTGGCATTCATCACGGTCGCCACCGAAGGCAGCTTCGCCCGCGCCGCCGACAGGCTCGGCGTCGGACGGTCGGCCGTCAGCCGCAGCGTGCAGAAACTCGAAGGGCAACTGGGCGCGCGCCTGTTCTCGCGGACGACGCGTTCGACCACGCTGACCGCGGAGGGCGAGTTGTTCTTCGAGAACTGCCGTCCCGGTGTGGAGCGCATCGTGCAGGCGCTGGACGAGATGCGCGACCTGCGTGACGGGCCGCCGCGCGGGCAACTGCGTATCAGCGCCACGCACGGCTTCGGGCGCAAGGTCATCGCGCCGATGATGAAGGAGTTCCACCTGCGCTATCCGGGCATCGCCATCGAACTGATGCTCGACGAGCGCGCCCCGGACCTGGCCGTCGACCGGATCGATGTCGCCTTCCGCGAGGGCCGCCTGGACGACAGCCAGGTCATCGCCAAGCAGCTCGTGCCGATGCAGATGCTGGTCTGCGCCTCGCCCGACCATGTGCGCCGGCACGGCCTGCCGACATCGGTCGAGGAGATCCAGACCCATGCCTGCATCAACCGGCGGCTGGCCAATGGCCGCCTGCGCAGCTGGGACTTCAAGGTCGATGGTCGCCCGGTCTCGATGACGCCGCAGGCAGACATCGTGCTCAACGACGACGACCTGATACGCCTGGCCGCCCTCAACGGCGAAGGGTTGGCACAGATGCCCGCATTCGAGGTCTGCGACGAGATCCGCAAGGGCACCCTGGTCAGTTGCCTTGCGCAATACACGCCGGACGACCGCGGCCACTATCTTTGCTACCTGAGCCGCCGGCAACTGCCCAAGCGCATCCGCGTCTTCATCGACTTCATCACCTCGCAGGTGCGGGCGCTCGACCTGGACTGCGCCAGCACGATGACGCGCACCGCGGTCCTTCCCGAGAACGATGCGGCGACCAACGCTGACGCGCATCGCAACGATGAAGCCGCGGCCGCTGCCTGACGCCGCCGCGATTGGTGCGCACCAGGAAACATCGTGCATCCGGCGCGATGGCTACTGCGCACGCGACCGCACTCCTAGCATCGCACTGCAATGCGAACGTGCGACACGCGCGCAGACGGCAACACCCGTGAATGTCGGCATCGACAAGGAAAGCCCGTAGCCATGAGCCAGCTCAAGCCACCGCCGACAGGCCTCCTCGACAAGTACTACGGCGAGACGGCCGAGACGATCTACACCGGTCGCGTCCGGGTCACGGGCGGCGAAGCGGCGCACGGTCGCGCATCCGGGGTCGTCAGGTCCGACGACGGCACGCTCAACGTCAACCTGCGACTGCCCGCCGAACTGGGTGGAGAAGGCGGTGGCAGCAATCCGGAGCAGTTGCTTGCTGCCGGCTACGGCGCCTGCTTCCACGGCGTACTGACGCTGCTGGCGATCCGGGCGGGCGTGCCAATGCACGATGCCACCGTCGACACCGCCGTGACGTTCGCGCGCGACCCGGTGGACGGTCTGTTCCTGCTCTCGGCCGAAATCCGCGTCGCCCTGCCAGGTGTGGAGCGCGCGCTGGCCGCCGAGCTGGTCCGCAACGCCGAACGCATCTGCCCCTACGCCAAGATGTTCAGGGACGGGATCGATCACGTGGTGGCGCTTGCATCGGAATCGTCGCCACCATCGCCGCCGCCACCGTCTGGCGACGCGGCCTGACCGCACAGTGCGGCGGGAGACCATGCCATGACACTGAAAGTCGTCCGCGTATATCCGAAGAACCGGCTGCTGGCCTGGATCGAGGACCGCCTGCCGGTCACCTCGTTCCTGGCCGCGCACACCAGCCGCTACTACACGCCGAAGAACCTCAACATCTGGTACCTGTTCGGTGCGCTGGCCGGGCTGACGCTGGTCAACCAACTGGTCACCGGCATCTTCCTGGCGATGCATTTCAAGCCATCGTCGCAGGAGGCCTTCGCCTCGGTCGAGTACATCATGCGTGACGTGGAGTGGGGCTGGCTGATCCGCTACATGCACTCCACCGGCGCGTCGCTGTTCTTCGTGGTCGTCTACCTGCACATGTTCCGCTCGCTGCTGTACGGCTCCTTCAAGCGCCCGCGCGAGCTGGTGTGGATCCTGGGCATGATGATCTACCTGGTGCTGATGGCCGAAGCCTTCATGGGCTACGTGCTGCCGTGGGGCCAGATGTCGTTCTGGGGCGCCAAGGTGATCATCTCGCTGTTCGGGGCGATCCCGGTAGTCGGCGAGAGCCTGCAGCACTGGGTCATGGGCGACTACGTGCCCGCCGACGCGACCCTCAACCGCTTCTTCTCGCTGCACGTGGTCGCGCTGCCGATCATCCTGCTGCTGCTGGTCACCGTGCATATCCTGGCGCTGCACGAGGTCAGCTCCAACAATCCCGACGGCATCGAGATCCACGACAACGAAGGGCCCGACGGTCTGCCGCTGGACGGCATCCCGTTCCATCCCTACTACTCGGTCGAAGACGTGCTGAGCGCGGTGGTATTCGTGCTGGTGGCCGCGTTCCTGATCTTCTTCGTCCCGACCGTGGGCGGGCTGTTCCTGGAACACGACAACTTCACCGAAGCCAACCCGCTGGTCACGCCCGAGCACATCAAGCCGGTGTGGTACTTCACCCCGTACTACGCGATGTTGCGCGTGATCCCGCACAAGCTCAGCGGCGTCATCGTGATGGCGCTGGCCATCGGCGTGCTGTTCCTGTTGCCGTGGCTGGACCGCGGCAAGGTCCGCTCGATCCGGTATCGCGGCCTCGGCTACAAGATCGCGCTCGCGGTGTTCACGGTGTCGTTCGTCCTGCTCGGGGCCGTCGGCATCGGCGCGGTGGCGCAGCTGCTGCCGCAAATCGTGGGCGAAGGCGTCGACGTCAATTTCATCGAGAACTGGATCGGGCGCGTGCTGCTGGTTGGTTACTTCGGCTTCTTCGCCTTCACCTGGGTGTACACCCGCTTCGGCTTCGAGCGCACGCGTCCGCTGCCGGAGCGGCTGACCTGACCAGGCCCCACCCCCCACGGAGACAGACATGAAGATCGTAGTCATAGGCGGCACCGGACTGATCGGTACCAGGGTTTGCAACAATCTGCGCGGTCTCGGCCATGAAGCCGTGCCCGCATCGCCCAACACCGGCGTCAACACGCTCACCGGCGAAGGGCTCAAAGAGGTGCTGCAGGGCGCGGACGTCGTGGTCGATGTGTCCAACTCGCCATCGTTCGAGGAGAAGGCGGTGCTGGAGTTCTTCGAGACGTCCGGGCGCAACCTGCTCGCCGCCGAGGCCGCGGCCGGAGTGAAGCACCATGTCGCGCTGTCGGTCGTGGGCACCGACCGCAAGCCGGGCAACGCCTACTTTCGGGCGAAGCTCGCCCAGGAGAAGCTCATCCGCGAATCGGGCACGCCGTACACGATCCTGCGCGCAACGCAGTTCTTCGAGTTCCTCAACGCCATCGCCCATTCCGGCACCAAGGGCGCGGCCACCCACATCTCCACGGCCGCATTCCAGCCGATCGCGGCCACCGACGTGGCAGCGGCATTGACCAACGTGGCCGTCGCCGAACCGAAGAACCAGATTGCCGAAGTGGCCGGTCCGGATCGCCGGCCGATGGTGGCCTTCGTGCAGGAGTACCTGGCGTTCAACAAGGAAACGCGCGACGTGGTGGCTGACGCCAGTGCCGAATACTTCGGTGCACCGATCAACGATGAGTCGCTGACGCCCGGCGCCAATCCAATCATCGGCGCAATCAACTTCGAGACCTGGCTCAAGACGACTCCGCCGCCGCCGGCAGCATGAGCCTGCCGCGCAGACTGCCTGGACGGCGCTGTCCAGGCCCCTGCGGCGGGTCGTGGTCTATGCGGGCGAATCCATCGCCCCCATCGCCACGGCCAGCGCCGGCGCTTCGACCGCCACGGCCGCGTTGGGCTGATCGATCGCGCTCTGCTGCCTGAGTTCGCGAGTCGACGGGATGCCGAACACCGTCGCGTAGCGGTGCTCCCAGTCGGCGCGCTGGTAGTCGATCGGCTCGTGCGCCCAGCGCGTCCACGGCCAGTCGCCCTTGGTCGGATCGGCGGTGTGTATCTCCTCCAGGTAACGCGTCACCGGCTTGAGCCCGAGCGACTGGGTGACGCGCGCCTTGAGATCCAGGTCGAGCCCGTCGAGCACCAGGTAGCCGCCGGGGACGACCAGTTCCACCACGTTCCTCAGGCATGCCTCGGCCATCGCGTCGTCCATCGGGCCGAGCACGTTGCACGCCATCACCACGTCCTGCGGCCCCATCGTTGCGGCGAGTGCGGGGTCGGTCGCATCGGCGACGTTCCAGGTCACGCCTTCGCGGATCCAGTCCTTGATCCGGAAGTCGCCCTCGGGCGTGACGTCCATGATGTCGCCCAGCGCGTTGGGCACGGTGGTGAAGACCTTCGAGCCCTTGAGTTCCAGTGTGCCGCCAAGCGACGAGGGAGTCCTCAGCCGGTAGACGCCCGTGCGGGCCACTTCGATCACATTCGCCGAAGCGTCGATCCCGCGCGCGACGACCTGCAGCCACGGGTGGTGCCGGCGCAACAGCCACAGCGTGGAGTAGAGCTCGGCGCCGACGCTGCATCCGATCGATGCGATCCGCAACGGCGCTCCACGCGGATGCGCGGAGACGACTTCGTTGAGCAGGCGCAGCTGCGGGATGTTGCGCAGGAACCAGGTGTAGTGCGTCTGGTTGCGGTCCGTGTCGCGAACGTAATGGTCGTAGAAGAATGCCCCGATGCTGCGGGCCTCCCGGGTCTGGCGCAGCGATGGCGGGAGGCGTCGCCAGGCATAGCGGACGAACGGGACAAACGGTTTGAGTGCGAGTTCCAACAGCCTGCTCATCTGGAGTCCCCTGGGCCCCCACGCCACGCAACCGCACCCGGCCGCAAAGGGTCGTGCGCCGTCGTGGACGTCGGTAGCCACGGTTCATGCGATTCGACCGCGAGCGCAGTGGCGTGCGATTCGTGCCGGCCGCCAGTACCTGGCCGGCTCGACCGAACGGAGCGCTGCCTTGCGGGTCAACGGAGGTCAGACCGTCCCGGGACGGCCTCCGGCCTCAGGCAATGGGTGGCCTGAAGGGCACCGCACGTTGCAGCCGGGAGACCGGCACGCAACTGGGAGTGGGTACTGGCGAGGTCCGCGTGTCAGCCAGTACAAATGGTGCTGCCGACGCATCGACCGATGCGCCGGCAAAGTGCTGGTGCATCAGCGTGTGAGCACCTTTGGCATGCGTGTGGTCGCCCAGCGGGGCGTTGTGATCCAGGTGCACGTGACCCTGGCCGGACGACGCCGCCAGGATGGAGCCATGCTCCATGGCGAGCAGATCGCAGCCCAGCCCCGTTGCCGGCCTCGACACCAGCCCGAGCACCAGCAGCGCCAGGAAACTGGCGCGCAGGGCATTGGAGAGCGTGCGGAGAGAGCGTGACACTGGCGTGGGTTTGCGAGCGGGGTCGCGACCGGGTTTGGGGGATGCACCGGTTTCAACGCCTTGGGGGGCGGCGATCGGCCACGCGGTGGTTCGGACGGTGAATGCATCGACTGTGCCGATCATGGCGGCATGCGCCAGTCCAATACCTGGCAGACAGCGCGCAGCCCGTCCGCCGGGACGCACCGGCATGCGCAGACGCAGTCCACACTTCGGCGTATCAGCACTGTGAGGCCCAGTCATATAGCCCGAACGTCACTTGACGGGCCGCGGCCCCCTTAGCACAGTCGCGGGGGGCTTTGCCTTCGACTCTATGCCTGGCTCGGCAGCCTCTGCCGCGCGGGCCTTTCCGGGGAGTTACACAAGTGGATAGACGCTCATTCCTGTCGATGTCCGGCATTGGTGTTGCCGGGCTCATGCTGCCCTTCGGTCGGACCATCGCCGCCGAAGCGCTGGTGGAGACGATCGACGTGGCCAAGAAGAAGCAGCTGGCCGACGCTGCCATGGGCGCGGCGACCGCTGCCGGCGCCTCCTACTGCGACGTGCGCATTGGCCGCTATCTGCGCCAGTTCGTGATCACGCGCGAGGACAAGGTCCAGAACGTGGTCAACACCGAGTCCACCGGCATCGGCATCCGCGTGCTGGTCAACGGTGCATGGGGCTTTGCCGCCACCAACGACCTGGGCACCCAGGGCGTGGTCAAGGCCGCCCAGCAGGCCGCCGCGATCGCCCGCGCCAACGCCAAGCACCAGACCACCCCGGTGCAGCTGGCCAAGGCGCCCGGAGTTGGTGAAGTGTCGTGGAAGACGCCGATCCGCAAGAACTCGATGGAAGTGCCGCTCAAGGACAAGGTCGACCTGCTGCTCGGCGTCAACGCCGCGGCGATCAATGCCGGTGGCAGCTTCGTCAACTCGATGCTGTTCCTGGTCAACGAGCAGAAGTACTTTGCCTCGACCGACGGCAGCTACATCGATCAGGACGTGCACCGCATCTGGGCGCCGATGACGGTCACCGCCATCGACAAGACCACCGGCAAGTTCCGCACCCGCGACGGTCTGTCCTCGCCGATGGGCATGGGCTTCGAGTACCTCGATGGCGCTGCCGCCGGCAAGGTGGTCTCGCCCAATGGCGTGGTCAACTACGGCCTGTCCTACGACATGGTCGAAGACGCCATCGCCTCGGCCAAGCAGGCCAAGGCCAAGCTGACCGCGCCGTCGGTCAAGCCGGGCAAGTACGACCTGGTCCTGGACCCGTCGCACACCTGGCTGACCATCCACGAATCCATCGGCCATCCGCTCGAACTCGACCGCGTGCTCGGCTACGAAGCCAACTACGCCGGCACCAGCTTCGCGACGATGGACAAGCTCAAGGACAAGTTCAAGTACGGTTCCGACAACGTCACCGTCTTCGCCGACAAGACCCAGCTGGGCAGCCTCGGCGCGGTCGGCTATGACGACGAAGGCGTCAAGACCAAGAAGTGGAACCTGATCAAGGACGGCACCCTGGTCGACTACCAGACCATCCGCGACCAGGCCCACATCCTCGGCAAGACCGAGTCCGATGGCTGCTGCTACGCCGACTCGTGGTCGAGCGTGCAGTTCCAGCGCATGGCCAACGTCTCGCTGGCGCCGGGCAAGAACAAGCTCAGCGTCGCCGACATGATCAAGGACGTCGAGAACGGCATCTACATCATCGGCGACGGTTCGTTCTCGATCGACCAGCAGCGCTACAACGCCCAGTTCGGCGGCCAGCTGTTCTACGAGATCAAGAACGGCAAGATCACCCAGCAGATCGAGGACGTGGCCTACCAGATCCGCACGCCGGAGTTCTGGAACGCCTGCGTCGCCGTCTGCGACGACAGCGACTACCGCCTCGGCGGCTCCTTCTTCGACGGCAAGGGGCAGCCCGGCCAGGTGTCGGCGGTCTCGCACGGCTCGAGCACGGCGCGCTTCAACGGCATCAACGTCATCAACACCGCCCGCAACCTCGGCTGAGCCTGGAGAACATCAATGAGCATCTTCACCGAAGAACAGGCCAAGGCGATCCTCGACAAGGTCATCAAGCTGTCCAAGGCCGACCAGTGCACGGCGCAGCTTGAGGGTTCGATCGACGGCAACATCCGCTTCGCCCTGAACAACATCTCCACCAGTGGTGTCGTCGACAACACCGAGCTGGCCGTGGAAGTGGCGTTCGGCAACCGCGTCGGCACCGCCACCATCAACGAGTTCGACGACGCCGCGCTCGAGCGCGTGGTCCGTCGCGCCGAAGACCTGGCCCGCCTCGCCCCGGAAAATCCGGAGTTCATGCCGGCGATCGAGAAGCAGACCTACAAGGCCAGCCCGACGTTCAGCCCGGCCACCGCCGCGATCAACCCGGAGTACCGCGCCCAGGTCGCAGCCAACTCGATCGGCCCGTGCAAGGCAGAGAAGCTGATCGCCGCCGGTTTCCTCGAGGACGGCCAGAGCTTCGTCGCCTTCGCCAACTCCAAGGGCAACTTCGGCTACCAGCAGGCCACGCGTTTCGACTACACCTGCACCGTGCGCACCGAAGACGGTCGCGGTTCGGGCTGGGTCGGCCGCAACCTCAAGGACTCCGGCGAGTTCAAGGTCGACAGCGACATCCACACCGCCATGCGCAAGGCCACCGATTCGGCCGAAGCCAAGGCACTGGAGCCGGGCAAGTACACCGTGATCCTGGAACCGGCCGCGGCCGCGGGCCTGATCTCGTTCATGATGAACTTCTTCGATGCACGCCAGGCCGATGAAGGCCGCAGCTTCCTGTCCAAGAAGGGCGGCGGCAACAAGCTCGGCGAGCAGGTCTACGACCCGCGCGTGAACATCACCGCCGACCCGTGGGACGAGCGCGCACCGGTCATGCCGTGGGACGGCGAAGGCCTGCCGCGCGAGAAGATGGCGATCGTCGAGAACGGCAAGGTCGTGGCGATGCAGTACTCGCGCTACTGGGCCAAGAAGCAGGGCAAGCGCGCCGTCGGCGAGCCGGGCAACCTGCTGGTCGCCGGTGGCGACAAGACCACCGCGCAGCTGGTCGCCAGCACCCAGAAGGGCATCCTGGTCACCCGCACCTGGTACATCCGCATGGTCGATCCGCAGACCGTGCTGCTGACCGGCCTGACCCGCGACGGCACGTTCTACATCGAGAACGGCCAGATCAAGCACCCGGTGAAGAACTTCCGCTTCAACGAGTCGCCGGTAATCATGCTCAACAACATCGAAGAGCTCGGCAAGCCGGTGCGCGTGGCCGGCGACGAGTCCTCGTTCGTGATGATGATCCCGCCGATGAAGCTGCGCGATTTCACCTTCACCTCGCTGTCGGATGCGGTCTGACGGAGCCAGCGTACGGTTTGCCGTCAACTCGTCATTCCCGCGAAGGCGGGAACCCAGCGACTTGGCTTTGTCGCAAGGCGCAAAGTCGCTGGGTCCCCGCCTTCGCGGGGATGACGTGTGGTTGGCGGGAATGACGATCAACATCGAGTACCCCCGTAAATGCAACGCCGCGATTTCCTGAATCTCACCGGTCTGTCGCTCGCCGGAATGCTGCTCCCCTTCGGCCGCAGCATCGCCGCCGAGGCGCTGCTCGAACCCGTTGATGGTGCGCGTCGTCGGCTGCTCGTCGACGCCGCGCTGACTGCCGCCCGCGCTGCCGGCGCGCAGTATTGCGACGTTCGCATTGGCCGCTACCTGCGCCAGTCGGTGATCACCCGCGAGGCGCGGGTGGAGAACATCGTCAACGGCGAGTCCTCCGGCATCGGCGTGCGCGTGCTGGTCGACGGTGCATGGGGCTTTGCCGCCACCAACATCGCGACCACCGATTCGGTTGCCGCGGTCGCGCGCCGCGCCGCGGACATCGCCCGGGCCAATTCGCGCCACCAGACCCATCGGGTCGAACTGGCGCCGACGCCCGGCGTGGGTGAGGTCAGCTGGGCGACGCCGATCGGCAAGAACGCGATGGCGGTGCCGATCAAGGAGAAGGTCGACCTGTTGCTGGGCGTCAATGCCGCGGCGATGAAGGCCGGCGCCGATTTTTTCAATTCGACGCTGTTCGTGATCAACGAACAGAAGTACTTTGCCTCCACCGACGGCAGCTACATCGACCAGGACGTGCACCGGATCTGGTTGCCGATCACCGCCACGGCGGTGGACAAGGCGAGCGGCAAGTTCCGTACGCGCAACGGTCTGTCGGCGCCGATGGGCATGGGTTACGAGTACCTCGACGCCGATCCGGCGGGCAAGTTCAAGCTGCCCGGCGGCATCACTGCCTACGGCCGCAGCTACGACGTCATGGAAGACGCCATCGCCAGCGCCCGCGACGCCCGCGCCAAGCTCAAGGCGCCGTCGGTCAAGCCGGGCAAGTACGACCTGGTGATCGACCCGTCCAATCTGTTCCTGACCATCCACGAGAGCGTCGGCCACCCGCTCGAACTCGACCGCGTGCTCGGCTACGAGGCCAACTACGCCGGCACCAGCTTCGCCACCCTCGACAAGCGCGACGCCGGTTATCGCTGGGGCAGCGACATCGTCGACTTCGTCGCCGACAAGACCCGTCCGGGCAGCCTGGGCGCGGTGGGCTACGACGATGAAGGCGTGAAGACGAAGCAATGGGACCTGGTGCGCGACGGCATTCTCGTCGACTACCAGGCCACCCGCGACGAGGCGCACATCCTCGGCCACAAGGAGTCGCACGGCTGCAGCTATGCCGATTCGTGGTCGAGCGTGCAGTTCCAGCGCATGGCCAATGTCTCGCTGCAGCCGGGCAGGAAGCCGCTGAGCGTGGACGACATGGTCAAGGACGTCGAGAACGGCCTCTATGTCCACGGCCGCGGCTCGTATTCGATCGACCAGCAGCGCTACAACGCCCAGTTCGGCGGGCAGCTGTTCTATGAGATCAAGCAGGGCAGGGTGACCGGGCTGGTCGAGGACGCCGCGTACCAGATCCGCACGCCGGAATTCTGGAACGCCTGCACCGCGATCTGCGACGAGCGCGACTTCCGCCTCGGCGGTTCGTTCTTCGACGGCAAGGGCCAGCCCAGCCAGGTGTCGGCGGTGTCGCACGGGTCGAGCACGACCCGCTTCAACGGCATCAACATCATCAATACCGCGCGGTCGATATGAACCGCGCGCAGTTCCTCCGCCTGATGCTGGCGGGCGCGGCGGGGGCGCTGTTGCCTCCGCTGGCGCGCGCCGCCAGCGTCGAGTACGACTTCTGGCTGACCCGCCTGAAGTACGACTCGGGGGACTGGGACGTCGACCAGCGCATGCCGGCCAACCTGGTCACTTCGCTGATCGACTACACCAACCTGCGCGTCGACCCGAAGGAGCACGTGCTGGCGTTGGCCGACCCGAAGATGCTGACCGCGCCGTTCTGCTACCTGGCCGGGCACAAGCTGGTCGAGTTCAACCCGGACGAGCGCCGCAACTTCGAGCGCTACGTGCGCAATGGCGGTTTTGTCTTCGTCGACGACTGCAACCACGACATCGACGGCCTGTTCGCGCGTTCGTTCGAGGCGCAGATGGCGACGATCTTCGGGCCCAGGGCGCTGCGCAAGCTGCCCAACACGCACGCGCTGTACCGCAGTTTCTTCGAGTTCAAGGACGGGCCGCCGGCCACGGGCTTCGAGCTCAACGGCTGGGGCGACGACCTGGTGCACGACTACCTGCAGGGCATCGAGATCGACGGCCGGCTCGGCGTCCTCTACAGCAACAAGGACTACGGTTGCGAGTGGGACTACGACTGGCGCAACAAGCGTTTCCTGGCCGAGGACAATACGAAGTTCGCGGTCAATATCGTGATGTATGCGTTGAACAGCTGACGGTCGACAGATAACAGGAACTGCAATGAACACTAGCCCCACCGAAGCCGACATCCAGGCCCAGCTCGAAAAGCTCGGCACCCTGCGCGCCGCCATTGCCCAGGCCATCGTCGGCCAGGAAGCGGTCGTCGAGCAGTTGCTGATCGGCCTGCTCGCCGGTGGCCACTGCCTGCTCGAAGGCGTGCCGGGACTGGGCAAGACGCTGCTCGTGCGCTCGCTCGGCCAGGCGCTGGAGCTGCAGTTCCGCCGCGTGCAGTTCACCCCCGACCTGATGCCCAGCGACATCCTGGGTACCGAACTGCTGGAAGAAGACCACGGCACCGGCCATCGTCACTTCCGTTTCCAGCCGGGACCGATCTTCACCAACCTGCTGCTCGCCGACGAGCTCAACCGCACGCCTCCCAAGACCCAGGCGGCATTGCTGGAAGCGATGCAGGAACGCACCGTCAGCTACGCCGGCGTGACCCATTCGCTGCCGGCGCCGTTCTTCGTGCTCGCCACGCAGAACCCGCTCGAGCAGGCCGGCACGTATCCATTGCCGGAGGCGCAGCTCGACCGCTTCCTGCTGCACATCCGCGTCGACTATCCGACCGAGACCGAAGAGCGCGACATCCTCGCCCAGACCACCGGCACCCGCCACTCCGAAGTGCCGCGCGTGATGCACGGCGAGGAAGTGCTGGCGCTGCAGGCGCGTGTGCGCGAAGTGCACCTGGGCGACGACCTGCTCGCCTGGATCACCCGCCTGGTTCGCGCCAGCCGTCCGAACGAATCGGCGCCGGCGGAAGTGAAGCAGTGGGTGAAGTGGGGCGCCGGCCCGCGTGCCGGTCAGTCGCTGGTGCTTGCGGCCAAGGCGCGCGCGCTGCTGCAAGGCCGCCTGGCGGCTACGCGCGAGGACATCGTCGCGCTCGCCGCGCCGGTCATGCGCCATCGCCTGCTGCTGTCGTTCGCCGCCGAGGCCGAGCAGAAGAGCGCCGACGACGTGATCGCCGCGCTGCTGCGCAGCGTGCCGTTCGCCGGCTGATCGCCTGACCTGAAGACCTGACACGCGTGGCCAGTCCTGGTTCGAGCTTCGTCGACTTCATCCCGCCGCAGGTACGCGCGCGGTTGAAGGACCTGCGCCTGACCTCGCGCCGCGCGGTCGGATTGCAGGGCATCGGCCTGCACCATAGCCGCAGCCGCGGCGCCGGGTTGGAGTTCGCCCAGTACCGCGCTTACGAACCCGGCGACGAACTGCGCCAGGTCGACTGGAAACTCTACGCGCGTTCCGACCGCTTCTTCGTCCGCGAAGCCGAGCGCGAAAGCCCGCTCGCAGTCTGGCTGCTGGTCGACGCGACCGCATCGATGGCGCAGGAAGACGCGGCCCGCCCGGGCTGGTCGCGGCTGTCGGCAGCCAAAGGCCTGGCCGCGTGCGTGGCCGAGCTGGCCCTGCGCCAGGGCGACCGCTTCGGCCTGGCCGTGCTGCACGGCGATGGCGTGCGCGTGCTCGCCCCCGGCGGCGGCCTGCGCCAGCGCGACCGCTTCATGCTGGAGCTGCAGCGCGTGCAGGCCGGTGGAGGCTGGCCTTCGCCCGAACGGCTGCGGCCGCTGTGGGAGCGCATCGGCGCGGGCGACCTCGTCGTGCTGCTCAGCGATGCCTTCGACGAAGGCGCCCTGGAAGTGGTGACGCGACTGGCCGCCGCGCGACGCGAAGTCGCGGCGATCCAGATCCTGACTGCCGAAGAGCGCGACTTCCCGTTCCGCGGGGGGCATCTCTTCCGCGATCCCGAAACCGGCGAGGAACTGCGTGGCGATGGCGTGGCGATGCGCGAGGAGTTCCTGCGCCGCTTCGAAGTCGCAAGCCGCGAACTCGACGCGCGCCTCGATGCCAGCGGCATCCGCCATGCCCGATACTTCCTTGACCAGGCGCTGGACTTGCCGTTGCGGCGGCTGTTCGGTTCCCGCGACGCGGCGGAGTACGCATGAGCCTGGCATTGCTGTTGCCGGCCGGGCTGGCCGCGCTCGCGGCGCTGTTGCTGCCGCTGTTGATCCACCTGGCGCGACGCAGCGAGCAGCGTCCGATCCAGTTCGCCGCGCTGCGCTGGTTGCGGCAGAAACCCAAACCGCGCCATCGCATCCGCTTCGACGAGTGGCTGCTGCTGGCGCTGCGGCTGTTGTTGCTGGCTGCATTGGCATTGCTGCTGGCGCGGCCGGTACTGGTCGGTGGCGCCAGCCAGTCGCCGTGGATCGCCGTCGTGCCGGGCGTCGATCTGCAGCAGGCGCGGGCCGTACCTGCCGCCGGGGATGCGAGACGCCATTGGCTCGCCCCCGGGTTCCCGTCATTGGACCAGCCTGCGCCTGCGACCACCGCATCGGTCACCAGCCTGCTGCGCGAGCTCGATGCTGGCCTGCCCGCGGGTGTCGCCTTGACCGTGCTCGTTCCGCAGCAACTCGATGGCGTCGATGCGCAGTTGCCGGCACTGAGCCGTCGCGTTGACTGGCGCGTGCTGCCTGGGGCGATGACGCTTGCACCGGCGCGTGCGGCCACCGTCGCGTTCTCGCCGGCCATTCGTTACGCACCGCAACGCGAAGCATCGATACGCTACCTGCGTGCCGCGCAGGCAGCGTGGAAGGGCGACGGCAAGGCCGCATCCGACCTGGCATCGCTCGCGCAACCGCTGCCCGCAAACGCGAGACAACTGATCTGGCTCGCGCCGGGGCCGCTGCCCGCCGCGGTCGATGGCTGGGTGCGCCAGGGCGGCGCGGCGCTGCTCGACCACGAGAGCGCGCTGCCGAAGCTCCCGGCCACGACCGTGCTGTGGCGCGATGCCAGCGGAACGGCGCTGGTAGAAGGCGTGGCTTACGGCAAGGGCAGGGTGATGCGCTTCACCCGCGCACTGACGCCACAGGCAATGCCGGCGCTGCTCGAGCCCGATTTCCCCCAGCGCCTGCGCGCGCTGTTCGACCCGCCGCAGATCGCGCCGACGCGCGTGCTGTCGGCATCGCACGCACCGCTGACCGGCGGGCCGACCTTCCCGCAGTCGCCGCGCGACCTGCAGCCGTGGCTGGTGCTGCTGATCGCGCTGCTGTTCCTGGCCGAGCGCTGGATCGCCACCGGTGCTCGCCGGACGGTGGCGCCATGAGCACGACGACCATGGGCGCAACCGCCATCCTGCAACGCACGCTGCAGCAGGCCCAACGCCGCCGCGGACTGGACGCCGCACTGCGCTGCCTTCCGTGGATGGTGATGGCCACCACGCTGGCATGGCGCCTGGGCGGAACCGCGATCGCGCTGCTTGTGCTCCTGGTCGCGATGGGAGCCACGCTGGCGTTCGCGATACAGCGTGCCCGCGCGCTCGATGCGCGCTGGCTGGTGCGCGAGCTCGATGCGCGGCGCACCGACATGGACGACAGCACCGACCTGCTGTTCGCGTCGAGGGCGAAGCTGACCGGACTGGAGCATCTGCAACGGCGTCGACTGCAAGAACGCATCGAGTCTGGCCCGGCCCCCGACCTGCGCCCGCGCTGGTCGGCACGTGCGCACGCCATCGGCGCAGGCATCGCCGCGCTGGCAGTCGCCGCGATCCTGCTGTGGCCGGCGCGCCTGGGCGAAACCTTCGACACCGTGCTGGCCAGCGTCGGCGTCACGCCGGCCGCACCGACGCAGACGACCATCGTCGCGCAACGCATGCAGGTCATCCCACCCGGCTATACGCGTCAGCCGCCACGCGATGAAGCGACGCTCGACGCCAAGGCGCCGCAGGGCACGCGGCTGCAATGGACACTGCGCTTCGCGCCGCAGCCCAAGGGTGCGGAGCTGGCGTTCCACGACGGCCGCCGCATCAAACTGGTGCGCGAAGGTGACGAGTGGCGTGCCAGCGACGTGCTGGCGCGCTCGGCGCTGTACCGCATCGTGCTGCAGGCGGACGCGCCGCCGTTGCAGCCTTCGACCCTGCACCGCCTCGACGCGATCCCGGACCGCGCCCCGCAACTGCGCGTGCTCGAACCGGATCGCAGCCTGAGCCTGGTTACACCGGGGCAGCGCAGCTGGCCACTCGCCTTCGAGGGCAGCGACGACTACGGCCTTGCCTCCACCGCGACCCTGCGCATCACCCTGGCCCAGGGCAGCGGGGAAAACATCACCTTCCGCGAGCAGACCATCAACATCGGCGGAAGTGGCAGCGCCACGGTCAAGCGCTACGCGCACCGTCTCGATCTGGCCGCGCTCGGACTGGCCGCTGGCGATGACCTGATCGTGCAGCTCGCCGTCAACGACAACCGCGCACCCAATCCGCAGAGTGCGCGCAGCGCCAGCCTGATCCTGCGCTGGCCGTCCGACCTGGGCACCGAGACAACCGGCCTGGAAGGCATGGTCAAGAAGGTGCTGCCGGCGTACTTCCGCAGCCAGCGCCAGATCATCATCGATGCCGAGGCGCTGCTGAAGGAAAAGCGCAAGCTCGAAGCCGAGCGCTACGTGAAGCGCAGCGACGAGATCGGCGTCGACCAGCGCATCCTGCGCCTGCGCTACGGCCAGTTCCTCGGTGAAGAGGCCGAAGGCGAACCCAAGCCGCCGCCGACCAGCGATGCCGACACGGCCAAGACCGGCGAACACAGTGAAACCGGGACCAAGCCCGAAACCACGGCCAGCCCGCAGGACGACCACGGCCACGCCGAAGCAGGCGCTGCGGGCAAGTTCGGCGAGGAAGGGGCGGTGCTCGAGGAGTACGGCCACACCCACGATCACGCCGAGGCGGCGACGTTGCTGGATCCGGACACGCGCAAGATCCTGAAGTCCGCACTCGACGAGATGTGGCAATCGGAAGGGCATCTGCGCCAGGGCCATCCGGACCTTGCATTGCCCTACGCCTACCGCGCACTTCGGTTCATCAAGCAGGTGCAGCAGGCCACGCGCATCTACCTGGCGCGCGTCGGACCCGAGCTCCCGCCGATCGACGAAAGCCGGCGCATGGGCGGCGACCGCGCGGGCCTGGCGCGGCGCGATGACGCGCTGGTCGCGGCGGAGGTCGCCGACCCGACGCTTGCGGCGCTGTGGCACTCGCTTGACGCCTCGCAGGTGCCGGCGGCCGCCATCGATTTCACCGCGCTTGAGCGCTGGTTGCGCGAACACGAATCGCGCCTGGCCGATCCGCTGGCCTTCGTTGCGGCAATCGAAGCCCTGCGCGCCGATCCGGATTGCACGACCTGCCGCGCCGACCTGCGCGCGCTGCTGTGGCCCCTGCTGCCGCGCCCGGCCAGTGCCGTGCCGCGTCGCGATGCCGGCGACGCCATGGGGCGCCGTTACCTGGATGCGCTGCGCCTGGAGGAAGCGAAGTGACCGCGCCCGTCTTCGACGTGCCGATGCTGGTGGCGGCGCTGCTGCTCGTCGCCGTCATCGTCGCCGCGGCACGTTTGCTGTACCGGCAATGGCGCGCCGAACCGGCGCAGCGCTCGCGCAGCTGGCGCATCGCCGCGCTGTTGCTGGCGCAGCCGGCATGCGCCGCGCTGCTGTACTTCGCACTGGTGCCGCCGTCGTTGCCCGGAGAAGCGGGCACGCTGGTCGTGGCCACTGCCGGCACGACGCCCGCGCAACTGGGCGCAGGTCGCGGTGGCGAAGCTTTCGTTGCGCTGCCCGAGGCGCCTGCGCTGAACGAGGTCGAGCGCGTGCCCGACCTCGCCACCGCCTTGCGTCGCCATCCAGGCACGCGGCGCGTGCGGGTGGCAGGCGCCGGCCTGGAGGCGCGCGACCGCGATGCAATGCGCGGCCTGACAGTGGAATTCAGCCCGCTTCCGCTACCGCGCGGATTGATCGAACTGCAACCGCCGCGCCAGGTCGTGGCCGGCGCGGACTTCGTCGTCGGCGGTCGCGCCAATGATCTGCCTGGCGGCTTTGCCGAGCTGCTCGACCCGGGCCGCCGTCGCGTCGATCGCGTCGCGCTGCCTGGCGACGGTCGCTTCACGCTGACCGCGAGCCCGCGCGTCGCAGGTACGGCGGGCTTCGTCGTCCGGCTGCGCGACGCCAAGCAGGCCGTCGTCGAGGATGTCGAACTGCCGTTGCAGGCGATCGCTGCGACTCCGCCGCGCGTGTTGCTGCTGGCCGGTGCGCCGGGTCCGGAGATCAAGTACCTGCGGCGCTGGGCGCGCGATGCCGGCCTGGGCCTGCAGACGCAGATGGCGGTGGGCGGCGGCATGCTGCTGGGTGATGCGCCAGTCGCGATCAACGCCGCCAACCTCGGTCGCTTCGACCTGGTCATCCTCGACGAGCGCGCCTGGTCTGCGCTCGGCGACGGCCAGCGTGCGGCGCTGACGGAGGCGATCAACAACGGCCTGGGCGCATTGCTGCGCGTGACCGCGGCGCTTTCGCCGTCCGAGCGCCGCCGCCTGCAATCGCTTGGATTCGCGGTTGCCGCCGGTGGCGATTCGATCACCACGACGCTGGCGCAGGCCGCTCTGGACGAGGACGCCATCCGTGCGCGCCTGGGCCCCGGTACACGCGACGCACCGAGGCTGCACGATGCTGCCTTGCCCGACGTACCCACCCTCACCCGGCGCGATCTGCGCATCCAGTCCACCGATGCCGTGCCGATGTTGCGCGACGCCGGTGGCGCCTGGCTCGGTGCCTGGCGCGCACAGGGACGCGGACGCATCGCATTGTGGACGCTGACCGACAGCTATCGCCTGGTGCTGGCCGGACGCGATGACCTGCACGGCGAAATCTGGAGCAACGCGCTCGCCGCGACAGGTCGCGCGCAGGCGCGAAACGATCTCGTGATCGAAGGCGAGACGCGCCAGCGGCAACGTATCGCCCTGTGCGGCGTCGCGGTCGGCGCCAGCGTGAGCGCGCCGGACGGAAGCAGGACCACTCTGCTGCGCGATCCGGCAACCGGCGCGCGCAACTGCGCCGCGTTCTGGCCGCGCCTTGCAGGCTGGCACCAGCTTCTATCCGGCGACCGGTCGCTCCCGTTCTTCGTGCGTGCGGAAACGGTCGCGGCAGGCCTGCACGCAGGCGCCATGCGCGATGCAACCGCGCGCCTGGCTGCCGATTCGGCGATCAGCGAAGCCACGCCTGCGTCGGTCCCGGGGCATCCCGGCGAACGCTGGCCCTGGTGGCTGGGCTGGCTGCTGGCGAGCGCTGCCACGTGGTGGCTGGAGCGCTCGCGCTACGGTCGCCGCGCCTGATCGCAGGCGCGGGTGTCGGCGTTGCCGGCGTTACCTGGACTTGCCGTCGTACTCGTGCACCGCAATGGCCGCGAGGTCGATGCCTTCCAGGCAACGCAGGTTGATTGCCGCCGTGGGATTGCCCTTGGCATCGTTGGCCTCGCCATAGGCGTGGATGCCGCACTCCGGGCAGAAGCGGTGCCTGATCACGTGCCGGTTGAACAGGTATGTGCTGGCCGCATCCTCGGGCGTGGTCAGTCGCATCTGGTCGCGCGGCACGAACCACAGCAGCGAACCTTTGCGACTGCACATGGAACAGTTGCACGACAGTCCACTGTCGATGGTGCCTTCCACTTCGAACGCGACGCGGCCGCAATGGCAGCTGCCCTGGTACTTCATGTCTGATACCTCCGTGTGCCTGGGTGTCACTTGTTCTCGCGGTGCCCGTAACTGAGTACCCGCGTGATCTGCCACTTGCCGTTGTTGTTGTTCCACACGATCAGGAAGTCGGCGATGCCCTCGCACTTGCCCGAGTCGAACTGGCAGAAGCGATGCGTGCCCTGTTCGATCGCGCCGAAATCCTTGATCGGATAGACCTGCAGCGTGCCCGGCACCAGTTCGCGACGGAAGTGGCCGCACACGTACTTCCCGGTGTTGGCGAGCATCTCCTGGCGCGACCAGGTGACGCCGCCGGTGTCGTGATAGAACTCGACGTCAGGGGCGAAATAGCCGGCGTGCTTGAGCAGTTGCCCCGGCTGGTCGCAGGTGTTGAAAGCCTCGAATGCAGCCGTATCCAGCGCCAGGACGGTATCGAACAGGGGATCGGCTGCCGGCTTTGCGGCGCTGCCCGGGCCCGACGCGAACGAAGCCCCCGCAGCCGCCACGGCGAGAAGTGCGGCAAACAATCCGATCGACTTCTTCGTGCCAGGCAGGACTTCGGAAAAACCCATCGTGTTCACCATTGTGGGGAAGGGGCGCAGGTGGCCCGGAGCATAGCAAGCCCCATCCCGGACAGCCCCCGCTGCCGCCGGCTGCGCCCGCCGGGCACTGCAGCAACCCTGCAGGTAAGATCCGACATCAGCACAGCAAGGCCCGGCGACTCTCGATTGACCGCCGATGGGGCCCTGCGCGGGGGAACCACATGACGAACGCGAAAGACCATTCGACCCTGACCGCATGGGAGGAGGGCGTCGACGACGCCACCTACCGGCTGCTGGTGGAGTCGGTGCGCGACTACGCGATCTTCCTGCTCGACGAAGACGGCTACATCCGCAGCTGGAACAAGGGCGCCGAGCGCATCAAGGGATACAAGGCAGGCGATATCGTCGGCCGCCACTTCTCGGTGTTCTATCCCCAGGATCGCATCGACCAGGGCTGGCCCGACCACGAACTGGCCGAGGCGCGCAGCAAGGGCCGGTTCGAGGATGAAGGCTGGCGCCTTCGCAAGGACGGCTCGCAGTTCTGGGCGAACCTGGTCCTCACCCGCATCGACCACCCCAATGGCGAGCTGCGCGGCTTCGCCAAGATCACCCGTGACCTGACCGATCGCCGTCGCATTCACGCGCTGGAGGACGAAGGTCGCAGGCTGACCACGTTCCTTGCCATGCTCGGCCATGAGCTGCGCAATCCACTCGCACCGATCGCCAACGCGGTCGCGATCATGCAAAGCGAATCCATCGAGTCGGAGTCGCTGCGGTTCTGTCGCGACGTGATCGGCCGCCAGGTCGCGCACATGACGCGGCTGGTGGACGACCTGCTCGATGTCAGCCGTATCACCAGCGGCAAGATCAGCCTGGAACTGAGCGTGCTCGACCTGCGCGAGGTGCTGGGCAATGCGATGGAAACCATCGAGCCGGAGGCGCGGCAACGCGGCCACGTCCTTCGCATCCAGCTCGCCGATGAACCGGTCTGGGTCTGCGGCGATCGCGCCCGTCTGCTGCAGGTGTTCAGCAACCTGCTCAACAACGCGGTCAAGTTCACTCCCGCAGGCGGCGTCATCACGGCATCGATGCGCCATGACAACGCGCAGGCCGAGGTCTCGGTCCGCGACAACGGCCCGGGCATCCCGGTCGATCGCCTGGAAGAGGTCTTCGGCCTGTTCGTGCAGGGGCAGGCGCATTCGGCGCAGGCGCCGGGCGGTCTCGGGCTGGGCCTGAGCCTGGTGCAGCAGCTCGTCGCGCTGCATGGGGGCGAAGTGAGCGCCTTCAGCACCGGCGAAGCCGGCAAGGGCGTCGAGTTCGTGGTCAAGCTGTCCACGGTTACCGGGCCGGCAGAGAACGCGACGGTCGAGTCCAGGCGTGCGCCGGCGCAGCCGCGCCATATCCTGATCGTCGACGACAACCGCGACGCCGCCGATTCACTGCAGCGCCTGCTGCAGCAATGGGGTTACCGCAGCAGCATGGTGTTCGACGGGCGCAGCGCGATGGACGCGATTCACGTCACCCGTTTCGATGCGGTGATCCTCGACGTGGGACTGCCGGACATCGACGGCCTCGAGGTCGCGCGCCGCCTGCGCAGCGAACTGCAGGACCCGCCACCGTTCATTGCCCTGACCGGTTACGGCCAGGACAGCGACCGGCAGGCGAGCAGGGAAGCGGGAATCGGTGTCCACCTGACCAAGCCGCTGCTGGAAGGCGAGATCGAACAGGCGCTGCATGGGCTGTTCGGTGCCGACGACTGAGGCGCGGTGGTTTCGCGTGTGCCGGTGTCACGGCAGCAGCTGCGACCACGTCGCAGGCTTGGCCACCATCAGGTAGAACACCGCCAGCATCGCGGAAGGCGGGGTATCCGAGCGCCTCCCACCTTCGCGCGTAGCGCCAGTAGCGGTCCGGCAACGCGACATCGGCGCTGGCTGCCGCGGTTGCCATCGCCGCCATGCGGATCTGCAGCCACACCACCGGCAGCCACAGTGCACCGGTCAGCACGTACAGCGCGATCGACAGCGCCAGCCAAGGCGTCGTGAGCGGCCACCCGGCCAGATGCGCCATGAACAAGCCGCTGGCGGGCTGGATCAGTACCGCCGGGGTGGTGAACCACCAGTCGGCACGCACCACCAGCCGCGCCACGACCGCCTGCGCCTGCACGTTGCCGCT
The DNA here is from genome assembly GCF_056396405.1 of Lysobacter sp. 05T417. Lineage (NCBI taxonomy): Bacteria > Pseudomonadati > Pseudomonadota > Gammaproteobacteria > Lysobacterales > Lysobacteraceae > Lysobacter > Lysobacter sp. 05T417. The sequence goes on from NZ_JBFTLK010000004.1 coordinate 244,374, forward strand.
GCGGTTGCCGAAGTACAGATAGAAGGCTGTGCCGAACCCCGTGCCGACGAGCACGACGCTCGAGAGGATGTGGATCCACTTCACCAGCAGGTAGGGGGTCATGCCAACTCCGGGACGACTGTCGCTGAACCCGTCGGCACGTTCTCATCGATCGTGTCGGTCTGCATGCCCCAGCGTGCGAACTCCGGCGCGAACTCCGCCAACTCCAGCAGGCCGGTTGCGGTGAATGCACCGGCCGGCATCGCGCCGCCCGCTGCCAGCCGGCGTGCCAGCAGGATCGCCGGCATGCACGGGATCTCCGGACCATGATCGTCGCCCGCGGCAATGTGCCAGGCCCTGCGGGTCGGCTGCCCGGAAGCGTCACGGCCTTCTACGCGGACAACCATTCCACCCAGTGCCGTGCCAAGGAAATCGAACAGGCCGGCGATCCGGTTCAACGCCCCGGCCCAGCGCTGCGGCCGGGGCAGCAGGCCCATCGATCGCAGCGCGGCGAGCATGGCGAACACCCGCTGCGTGAACCCGACTTCCAGCGCCGCACGGAACATCACCCGGTCGCGCACGCCATAGCGCGGCGGAAACAGTTCGAGATCGGGGATGTCGCACAGCGCGCCGATGCGCGGACGCAGGCGCAGGAAATCCACGCGCTCCGGGTTCGCCCAGCCGGGCGCATCAAGCCATCGCCCACGGCGCCAGACACGAACCGGTTCGCCGCAGTAGCTCAGCACCGCGGCCATCGTGGCGGTGCCGCGGGGCGCGGTCTGGGCCGGAGCGATGCAGATGTCCACCGCGTCGATCGCGCTCCAGCCCTCGCACAGATGGTCGACCACGGCTGAAGACAGCGCGGGCACGGTGCTGGCGCCGGTGATCCCGGCCTTGCCCGATGCCAGGAACGCTTCGTGCAGCGCCGCAGGAAAATCGCAGACAAAGCGCCGGCCATCGGCGAGGTCGATGTAGTGCGCGCCCGCTTCGGCGGCAGCGTGGGCCACCGCATACGACTGCTGCTGGAACGGTCCGGCAGCATGGATGATCAGGCCAACGTCGAGCTGCCTCAGCGTCCGGGCGAAGTCCGGCGCGTTGAAGTCGATGGCCACGGCAGTGGCCCTGCCTCCGATCGAATCAACCAGGCGCTGCGCCGAATCACGATTGCGGCCGGCAACCATCAGCTCGATCGCGGAATCGCCTGCCAGTGCGCGGCAGATGCGCGCGCCGAAGTTTCCGTAACCGCCCAGTACCAGTGCTTTCATCGCGCTTGCCCGGCCACGTCCCTGTCCGTCGTCGAATCCCCGGCGGCACGCTATCAGGCCGCCCGGAAGTGGGCAAGGCGGAAAAAAACAGCCGGCGGCAACCCCCCGATTGCCGCCGGCTTCCCTCACCCCCACACCTCTTGTCGCACCTGCCCCTTAGAACTTCTGCCCGAACCGGATGCCCAGCGTGCGCGGCTGGTTGGTCACGGTGTAGATCTGGCCGTTCGGGTACTCCGGCACCACGCCCGAGGCACCGCAGACGGTTTCCGCACAGCTTGCGAAACGGTAGATGTCGGCGCGTTCGTCGAAGACGTTGTTGAGGTACACGCTCAACGTCCAGTTGTTGCGGCTGATGCCGGCCGACATGTCGGCGACGGTGTAGGCATCAAGCTCGCCGAGGATCTCCCGCTCGACGATGCGCAGGTCCGACTTGCGACCGCCCACATGCACCAGCGAGCCCTGCACGAAGGCATCCATCGTGCCCAGCGTGAAGTTGTAGCGGGCGATGACGTTGCCCTTGAACTCCGGCGTCACCGGCAACTGGGTGCCGTCCGGCGCTTCCGGGTCGGCGCAATCGGTGACCGGGTTGCCGTCGCCGTCGGTGAAACCGCAGTAGTTTTCGGTCAGCTTCGGATCGTAGAACGCCAGGCCGGCGCCGATCTGCAGGTTGTAGGTCGCGGCCCAGTTGATGTCCATTTCCAGGCCGTCGATGCTGGCCTGGTTGGCGTTCTTGATCTCGGTCAGACCGTTCGCGCCAAGGATGCTGAACTGGAAGTCCTCCCACTCCTGGTGGAACACCGAGCCGTTGAAGGTGAAGCGGTTGTCGGCCCAGCTGGTCTTCCACCCCATCTCGTAGTTGGTCAGGTAGTCCGACAGGTACGGCGGCAGCGTGCCGCGGCGGTTGATGCCGCCCGGACGGTAGCCTTCGGACCAGGTGGCGTAGATCATCTTGCTCGGCGTGATCTGCCAGGTCAGGTTGGCCTTGCCCAGGTTGCCGCTTTCCTTGACCGTCTTGTCGAAGATCTGGCACGGCGCGCCGTTGAACGAGGGCCAGTTGGCCGAGTCGGGACCGAACTGCTCGATACAGATCGACTCGCCGTACGACGAACCCGACGACCAGCCGTCACTGAAGCCGAAGAAGCCCTTGAGGCTGTTCTCCGAGCGGAAGTGGCGGCCACCGATCGTGCCGATCAGCACTTCGGGGATGAAGTCGTACGAGAACTCGCCGAATATCGCTTCGTCCTTGTCCTCGCGGTCCTGCTTGGTCAGCCAGATGGTGTTGGGCCAGCCGGTGATCGAGAACTGCGAGCCGAAGCCGTCGATCTTGTAGCGCTGCTCGATGTCGTGCTTCTGGTCCTGGTAGAACAGGCCGGCGGTGAAGCGGAAACGGTCCTCGGCCGGCGAGCTCAGGCGCAGCTCGTGGCTGTCCTTCTTGTAGCGGTCCTTGCCGACGATGTACTGCGACGGGTTGATGAAGTTGTCGTTGTCGTCGTAGGCGCTGTAGGAGGCCAGCGTGTCGTACCAGAAGCCGTAGTCGTTGTAGTCGGAGTCGACGTCGACGTCGCGCTTGAGGTGGCCGTAGGCGTAGGTCAGGTCGAAGTTGCCGATCTTGCCCTCGACCGTAAGTGCGGCCTGCCACCAGCGGTCGTCCGACTTCTCCTTGTAGAAGTGGCTGATCGCCAGGTCGCCGACTTCGCGGTCGGTGAAGAAGGCGCCGTTGGACTTCTCGGTCTGGCCCATCACCATCGGCGTGATCGACCAGTTGTCGTTCAGGTCGACCTTCAACGCCATGCGCGCACCGGTGGAGTCGACGTCGTTGTAGTCGTCCTTGGCGCGGCCGGTGCAGACCAGCAGGTCGGTGCTGGTGCAGTCGCGGTTGGTCAGCACGCCGCCCCAGCTGGCACGGGTGTCGTCGCTGGGGTCGTCGGGCGTGCCGCCGTCGTCGACGCGGACCGGGAACTGGCGATCCTGCGGCTTGTTGTCGATGTAACCGGCGTCGTGCTGGTTCCAGCCGACCAGGCGGATCGCGGCAGCCTCGCCGACCGGGATGTTGACGAAGCCTTCCTCGATATGACCGATGCCGCCGTCACTGACGCTGTTGAGCTCGAGGTCGTAACCGGCGGAGAACCCGCTGGCGTCGGGCTTGTTGGTGATGATGCGCAACGCGCCGGCCTGGGCGCTGGCGCCGTACAGCGTGCCCTGCGGGCCCGACAGCGCCTCGACGCGGGCGACGTCGTAGATGTGCAAGTCGAGCGGGCCCTGGATGGTGGTGATCGGCTGCTCGTCGAGATACACGCCCACGCTCGGCAGCGAGCCGGAGTGGTTGCCGTCGCCGCCGCTGGCGACGCCGCGCATGTAGATCTGGGCGAAGCCGGGACCAAAGGTCTGGTAGCTGACGCTCGGCAGGTACTTAACGTAGTCCTCGAAATCGGTGACGTTGAGTTCGTCGAGCTTCTGCTCGCCCAGCACCTCGATGCTGATCGGCACCTTCTGCAGGTTTTCCGAACGCTTCTGCGAGGTCACCGTGACCGTGTCGAGGACCAGTGCCTCGCGCTGGCCAGCCGGCGTGGGTTGGGTTGCGGGCGCTGGCGTCGTCGCGTCCTGGGCAAACGCCGGCGAGGCGAAGGCCAGGCAGATGGCTGCCGTCAGCGGGAAGCGCGCGTAGCGTGCGGGTCGAAGCGGCACGGGTGTAACGCGTGTACGTGATCTACTGCCGGACTTCTGCATCGTTCTTCTCTCCCCAGACGGACGAAATGGAGCGGTACCGGAACTGACAAACCAGGTCTGACGAACAAACCAGGTCTGACTTACTTCATGGGTCCCCAGGCGCCTCGGGGTACGCATCGAGCACCGGGCCGAGCGCTGCCTTGAGCGGCTCGAGCCAGGGTTCGTAGTGGCGCCACTGATCAAGGCCTTCGCGGAAGATCGGCTTGCGCACCTGTTCGGAGCTGGCCGTTCGCACCGGGCGGTCGTTCTCGAAGAAGCGCAGGCACTGCGGCTCGAACGGCAGGCCGCAGGCGTCGAGCAGGCGGCGCACCTCGTGTTCGGTGTCGTCGACCATGCGCTCGTAGATGACGCGGTGGACGCGGCCCGGCAGTACCTCGTCGAAATGCGCCATCAGCGCGACGTAGTCGCGGTAGAAGCGGCCGATGTCGTCGAGGCTGTAGCTGAAGCCCTGGCCGCGGGCGAAATGCTGCTTGAAGTTGGAGAAGCAGCACGCCAGCGGGTGGCGGCGCGCGTCGATGATGCGCGCGTTGGGCAGCATCAGCTGGATCAGGCCGACGTGCATGAAGTTGTTGGGCATCTTGTCGATGAACAACTTCGCGTCGGTGTGGCGGTGGATGCGGGTGCGATCGAGGTAGCGGCGGCCGAGGGCGCGCAGTTCGTCGTGATCGAGCGTGGCCAGCACGTCGTGGTACCGCCCCGGGCCGCCGGCATCGGGGCCGGCGCGCGAACGCAGCTCGCGGCTGATGGAGGTGACTTCCGACAGCTCCATCGTGCCTTCGACCAGGCTGTGGCTGGACAGGATCTGCTCCAGCAGCGTCGAACCCGAACGCGGCAGGCCGACGATGAAGATCGGATCGCGCGCTTCGTCGCCACTTCCCGCGCGGCGCTCGAAGAACTCGCGCGTGTAAAGCTGGCGGACGTGGTTGACCTTGGCCGTGGTGGCGCCGGCGTTGTAGTCGATCTGGGTGCGGCGCAGCGCATTGGCGCGCGCGTAATGGCCGAACGAGGACTCGTGGTCGGCGGCGTCCTCGAGCGCCTTGCCGAGCGCGAACTCCAGGTGCAGGCGGTTGTCGTCCGACAGCCGCGGCTGCGCCAGCTGTGCGCGCATCGTCTCGATGTCGTGCGCGGTGAAGCGCAGCGTCTTCAGATTGGCCAGGCTCCACCAGGCTTCGCCCAGCGACGGTTCCAGCGCGATGCAGCGACGGTAGGCTGCGATCGAATCGTCCTGGCGGCCGGCGGTCTTGAGCGCGTGGCCGTAGCTCATCCACGCCCGCGTCTGCCGCGGGTAGGCGCGCAGGATGCCTTCGTACAGGCCGATGGCCGTGGCGTAGTCGCCGATGCGGCACAGTACGGCGGCCTTGAGATTGCGGTAACCCGGGTTGTCCGGGGCGTGCGCGAGCAGCATGTCGATCTGCACCAGCGCCTGCCCGGACTTGTTGCCGCGGTGCAGGACCAGGGCGTAATGCTGACGTGCGGCATGGAAGTCCGGCGCCAGTTCCAGGCAGCGCGCCAGCAGGTTCTCGGCGTCGCTGCTGCGGTCCAGGCGCGCGGCCAGCTCGGCGAACATGCGGATCGCGGCGACGTCGTTGGGCGACTTCAGCAGGTGCGCGCGCAGCAGCGCCTCGGCTTCGGGGATGCGGTTCTCGGCCAGGGCCGCGCCTGCGCGCAGCAGGGACGGGTCGCGGCTGGAATAGCGGATGTGCTGACTGTAGGCGGCTTCGGCGGCGGTGTTATCGCCGGTGGCCGAGAGGTGCTCGCCCAGTGCCAGCCAGGCGCTGGGCAGGTCCGGCTTGAGCGCGACCGCGCGCTGCATCGCCTGCAGGGCCTCGTCGCCGCGGCTGCTGCGGCCAAGCGCGATGCCCAGTTCGAGCTGGGTCCGCGCCGAGCCCGGCTGCGCCTGCGCCAGTGGCTCGAGCACCGCCAGCGCGCCGGCGTTGTCGCCGCAGGCCGAGCGCGAGGCGCCCAGCACCAGCAGCGCGGTCGGATGGTTGGGCAGTGCCCGCAGGATCTCCGCGGCCTGCGCCTCGGCCAGCGCCGGCTGCTCATCCAGCAACCGCACGGCATGGGCCAGGGCGATTTCGAGGGAGGCAGAGGGCTCGGGTGCGACGCTCATGCGGGGTCTCACGCGTAACAGGACGGCGGGGGCAGGCAAAGCGGTGGCGCGACCCGACTATGCCGAATGTGGTGCCAACAATCACCAATTTTTAACACCAAGCGGTCTGGGCGGGGCTGCGGCGTATTCATCCGGCGCGCTCCATGGCCAGGGCCACGCCCTGGCCGACGCCGACGCACATCGACACCAGGGCGCGGCGCCGATCCGCCGCGTCCAGCTCGTGCATCGCCGTCAGGACCAGCCGCGCGCCGCTGGCGCCGAGCGGATGACCGAGCGCGATCGCGCCACCGTTGCGGTTCACCCGCGTGCTGTCGTCGGCCAGGCCGAGCGCGCGGGTCACCGCCAGCACCTGGGCGGCGAAGGCCTCGTTGATCTCGATCGTGCCAAAGTCGTCCAGGGCCAGTCCCAGTCGCGGCAACAGGCGGCCAATGGCCGGAACCGGGCCGACTCCCATCGTCCGCGGCGGCACGCCGGCACTGGCCATGCCGAGCACGCGCGCGCGCGGCACCAGGCCATGGCGCACGGCCGCGTCCTCGCTGGCGAGCAGCAGTGCGCAGGCGCCGTCGTTGAGGCCGGAGGCGTTGCCGGCGGTAATGCTGGTGCCGGCGCCGAGAGTTGGTACCAGCGCTGCCAGTTTGTCGGGCGAGGTGTCGCCGCGCGGCTGCTCGTCGTTCTCGAGCTTTCCGGCCGGCATCAGTTCGCGCGCGAAGCGGCCGCTGGCCATCGCCTGTGCCGTGCGCTGCTGCGAGCGCAGCGCAAATGCATCCTGGTCGGCGCGTTCGATGCCGTGTTCGTCGGCCAGGTTCTGCGCCGTGCGCATCATCGGGTCGACGCCGAACTGCGCCTGGAACCTTGGATTGACGAAGCGCCAGCCCAGGGTGGTGTCCTGCAGTGCCTGTTCGCGATCGAACGCGGCGTCGGCCTTGCCCATCACGTACGGCGCGCGCGACATGCTTTCCACGCCGCCGGCGATCACCAGTTCCGCTTCGCCTGCGGCGATCGCGCGCGCGGCCTGGCCGACCGCCTCCAGGCCCGACGCGCAGAGCCGGTTGACGGTGACGCCCGGCACCGACAGCGGCAGACCGGCCAGCAGCAGGGCCATGCGCGCGACGTTGCGGTTGTCCTCGCCGGACTGGTTGGCGCAGCCGAGGATGACCTCGTCGATGGCCGCCGGATCGAGGCCGGCATTGCGCTGCAGCAGCTGCGCGATCGGCAGGGCGGCCAGCTCGTCGGCCCGGACCATCGACAGGCCGCCGCGATAGCGGCCAAACGGCGTGCGCACGCCGTCGCAGAGATAGACGGGGCGCAGGCCGGTCATGTCAGACGCCGACACTCACGCAGACACCGCCTGCAGGCGGTTCGCCGGCACGCACCCTTCGATTGCCGCGGCGGTCTGCTCCAGTTGCGGCAGCACGTTCTCGATCGCGTGGCGGCCGGCGTCCGGGTGGTAGGGCATGGAGACGTTGATTGCCGTGGCGATCTTTCCCTGCGCGTTGCGCAGCGGCACCGCGATCGAACACAGGCCCAGTTCGAGCTCCTGCTCGACGTAGGCATAGCCCTGCATGCGCACGTCCGACACGATCCGGCGCAGCCGGCGCAGGTCGGTCTGCGTATGCGGGGTGAGCTTGCTCGGCTTGCACTGCGTCAGCCACGCGTCGAGCTCGGCGTCGTCCAGGCCCGACAGCAGCACCCGTCCCATCGCCGCGCAGAACGCAGGCAGGCGCGCGCCGACGCCCAGGCTCACGCTCATCACCCGCTGGCCAGGCACGCGCAGCACGTAGACGATCGACTGACCGTCGAGCACCGCCATCGAACTGCTCTGGCGAACCTTGCGCGCAAGGTCTTCCATCAGCGGCTGGGCGAGGTCGGTCAGATTGAGCGAGCCGAGGTAGCCAAAGCCCAGCTCGAGCACGCGCGGGCCGAGCATGAATTCACGACCGACGGCGCGCACGTAGCCCAGGTGCTGCAGGGTCAGGACCAGTCGCCGCGCCGCGGCGCGCGACAGGCCGGTGCGCCCGGCGATGTCGGCCAGGCCCAGGCGGTTGCGGTCGCGGCCGAAGGCGGACAGCACCGACAGCCCGCGCGCCAGCGACTGCACATAGTCGCCGCCGTCCTCGAACTGGTCCGAGCCCTCTGCTTTTCTCGGCATGCGTTGCGTCCTTCTCTCCGGGCCGGCTCGTGGGTGTTCGTCGTGGTGCTGGTCTTGCTTGTCGTGGGTCGCACCCGGTCCATGCGAACTTGTCGCGGACCGGATTGACGACGAGATTAGTGCTTCCGTAGAGTGGTGCGCAATACGCACATCCGTGCGCATAGCGCACAGATCGGTTGCCGGGGAGGGCGCGCAGTCCATGGTGAAGGCGAGGGTGCAGTCGATGGCCACAGCTGAGCGGGACTGCGTCCTGCACAGCTGGTCGGTGCAGGCCGACTGGGATGCGCCGACCGTGGTCGGCGGCCGCGGCGCGCGGCTGCACCTGGCCGATGGCCGCGAAATCCTCGACATGAGCAGCCTGGCCGAGTGCAGCAACCTCGGCCACCAGCATCCGCGCCTGATCGAAGCGATCCGCGCCCAGGCCGAGCGCCTGTGCTTCGTCACCAACGCATGGGGAGCGCAACCGCGTGCCGAACTGGCGCAGGCGCTGCTGGAGCGGTCCGGGTTCGAGGGCGGGCGGGTGTTCTTCACCCTGGGCGGTGCCGATGCCAACGAACATGCGGTGCGGATCGCACGCCAGGCTGCGCGCAAGCCCGGCGGCGCGATCATCGCCCGCGAGCGCTCGTACCACGGCGCCACGCAGCTGGCGATGGCGATGTCCGGCGACACCCGCGCCAAGGCGCTCGGCATCGACCCACGCGCACTGGGCGTGCATCACGTGCCGCCGCCGTATGGCTACCGTTGCCCGTTCGGTGGCCGCGACGAGGCGCAATGCGGAGAACGCGCGGCCGCAGCAGTGGCCGACCGCATCGACGACCTTGGCGCCGGAAACGTCGCCGCGGTGATCATGGAGCCCGATGCCGGCACCAACGGCATCGTCGCCCCCGACAACTACTGGCCGGCGCTGCGCATGCACACGGCCGACCGTGGTGTCTGGCTCATCGCCGACGAGGTGATGAGCGCATTCGGCCGCTGCGGTGAGTGGTTCGCCTGGCAGCGCCATGGCGAGGCCGGCCGTCCCGACCTGATGACGCTGGCCAAGGGCCTGACCGGCGCGGCGCTGCCGCTGGGCGCGGTCGTGCTCAGCCGCGAGGTCGCGGCAACGCTGGAACATGAAGTCCTGTATTCCGGGCTTACCTATTGCGGCCATCCGCTGGCCTGCGCCGCCGGCGTGGCGGCCCTGCAGGCCTATGAAGACGAAGGTTTGATCGAGCGATCGCGCGCGCTGGGTGCGCGCCTGCTCGCGCAGTTGCAGCAGCTGCAGACCAGGCACCGGGTGATCGGCGACGTCCGCGGAGGTCACGGGCTGTATGCAATCGTCGAACTGGTTTCCGATCGCCAAAGTCGCGCCGCGCTGGCGCCCTGGCCGCAGACGCCACCGGCCCTGAAGGCGCTGGTCGACGAGGCGATGGCGGCGGGCGTGTCGTTCGCCACGCGCGGCAATCTCATCGTGCTGGCGCCGCCGCTGGTGGTCAGCGAGGACGAGCTGGCCGACGCGATCTCGCTGCTCGACCGCCTGCTGGCGCGGTTCTTCCCGTAAATGCCCGTCCCACGATTCCAACCGGCGATCGTCGCGATCGCAGCGAGGCCGCAATGAGCTTCCGCCTGACCTACGCCACCATGTTCAACCCGCCCGAGGCGATGCATGAGCGCTTCGAGGCCGCGATGGCCCGGGTCAGTGCGGACCTTGGTCGCCGCCACGAACTGTTCATCGATGGCGAGGACCGAGCGGCGGCAAGCCATGCGCAGCGGCGCAGTCCGATCGACAGCACGCTGTCGCTGGGCGAGTTCGCGCTTGCCGACGGCACCGACGTCGAACGCGCGATGCGCGCGGCGCATGCCGCATTCCCGGCCTGGCGCGCATTGCCGGTCGCCGAACGCGCGCGCCTGCTGCGCAAGGTCGGCGACCTGATGGAGGAGCGCGTCTACGACATCGCCGCGGCGCTGACCCTGGAGGTCGGCAAGAACCGCATGGAGGCGCTGGGTGAAGCGCAGGAGACGGTCGACTTCTTCCACTACTACGCCGACGACTACGAGCAGAACGCCGGCTTCGACCGGCGGCTGCCGAACGACCCGCTCGAAGGCGTGGTCTCGCGCAACCGCAGCGTGATGCGGCCGCATGGCGTGTGGGTGGTGATCGCGCCGTTCAACTTCCCGTTCGCGCTGGCCGGTGGCCCGGTCGCGGCGGCGCTGGTGACCGGCAACACGGTGGTGGTGAAGGCAGCGAGCGACACGCCGTGGTCCGGGCGCCTGCTCGCCGACTGCATCCGCGACGCCGGCTTGCCGCCCGGCGTCTTCAACTACGTATCGGGCTCCGGCCGCGAAGTCGGCGAGGCACTGGCGCAGCATCCGCTGACCGCGGGCATCACCTTCACCGGTTCGGTCGGCGTGGGCATGCAACTGCTGCGGCAGATGGCCGGCGGCGCCTGGCCGCGGCCGTGCATCGCTGAAATGGGCGGCAAGAATCCGTGCATCGTCACCGAGCACGCCGACCTCGAGCGCGCCGCCACCGGCATCGTCCGTTCGGCCTTCGGCATGGGCGGTCAGAAGTGTTCGGCGCTGTCGCGGCTGTACGTTCACGACCGCGTCGCCGATGAACTCATCGCGTTGCTGCGCGGCAAGATCGAGGCGATCCGGATTGGCGATGCCCGCAAGCGCGAGAACTGGCTCGGCCCGGTCATCAACGAAAGCGCCTACGACAACTACGCCCGCTACATGGAGCAGTTGCAGTCCAGTGGTGCAACCCTGGTCGCCGGCGGCCGCCAGCTCCGTGACGGCGAACTGGGGCGCGGCTACTACGTCGAACCGGTCCTGGCCGAAGCCGACCTCGCCCATCCGTTGTGGAAGCAGGAGATGTTCCTTCCCATCGTGATGCTTCACCGCTACCGCGACCGTGAGCACGCGATGCGACTGGCCAACGACACCGACATGGGCCTGACCGCCGGCTTCTACGGCGGTGCCGACGAAGTGCCGTGGTTCCAGGATCGCATCGAGGCCGGCGTCACCTACGCCAACCGCCCGCAGGGCGCGACCACCGGCGCCTGGCCGGGCTACCAGCCGTTCGGTGGCTGGAAGGGTTCGGGCTCGACCGGCAAGGCGATCGCATCGTTCTATTACCTGCAGCAGTACCTGCGCGAACAGTCGCGCACGGTCGTGGAGTGAACCGCTGATGCGCCTGATGTCGCTGCGCGAAGCGCTTGCCGCCCACGTCGCCGATGGTGACTGCATCGCACTGGAAGGCTTCACCCATCTCATTCCGTTTGCCGCAGGCCATGAACTCATCCGCCTGGGGCGGCGCAACCTGCACCTGGTGCGGATGACGCCCGATCTGATCTACGACCAGATGATCGGCATGGGCTGCGCGCGCCGCCTGACGTTCTCCTGGGGTGGCAATCCCGGCATCGGCTCGCTGCACCGGTTGCGCGATGCGGTCGAGCACGGCTGGCCGCAGCCGCTGGAACTCGACGAGCACAGCCATGCCGGCATGGCCGCGGCTTACTGCGCCGGCGCGGCGCGGCTGCCGTTCGGCGTGCTGCGCGGCTACCTCGACAACGACCTGGACAAAGCCAACCCGCGCATCGGCCGCATCGAATGCCCGTTCACCGGCGAGCGCCTGGCGGCCGTGCCGGCGATCAATCCCGACGTGACCATCCTGCACGCGCAATGCGCCGACCGCGAAGGCAACGTCGCCATCCAGGGCATCGTCGGCGCGCAGCGCGAAGCGGCGCTCGCGGCCGGTGCGGTGGTGGTGACGGTCGAGGAGATCGTCGATCAGCTGGCGCCCGCGATGAACGGCATCGTCCTGCCGCACTGGACCGTCGACGCGGTGGTGCATTGCCCGGGCGGCGCGTATCCGTCGTATGCCCACGGCCACTACACCCGCGACAACGCCTTCTACCAGCGTTGGGATGCCATAGCGCGCGACCGCGACACCTTCAATGACTGGATGCGCGAACACGTGCTGGAAACCAATGACCACGCCGGCTTCCTGGCCAGCCTGCAGGCGAAGGCGGCATGAGCGAAGCCACCCGCGATGAGTGGATGACCGTGGCGGCCGCACGCATGCTGTGGAACCGCTGCGTCTGCTTCGTCGGCATCGGACTGCCCAGCGCGGCCTGCAACCTGGCGCGGTTCACGCATGCGCCCGACATCGTGCTGATCTACGAGTCGGGCACCATCGGCACGCGTCCGGACGTGCTGCCATTGTCGATCGGCGATGGCGAACTGGCCGAGACCGCCTCGTTCGTGGTGCCGCTGCCGGAGGTGTTCAGCCACTACCTGCAGGCCGGCCGTGTCGACGTCGGCTTCCTCGGCGCGGCCCAGGTCGACCGCTACGGCAACCTCAACAGCACGGTGATCGGGCCGTATGACGCACCGACCACGCGTCTGCCCGGCGCCGGTGGCGCGCCGGAAATCGCCGCGCATGCGCGCCAGACCTTCGTGATGCTGAAGGCTTCGCCGCGCAGCCTGGTCGAGCAGCTCGATTTCCGAACCTCCGCCGGCTATCTCGACGGCCATGGCGCGCGTGCAAGGACCAGCGCAACCGGCGATGGCCCGCGCGCGGTGATCACCGACTTCGGCATCCTCACCCCGCACCCGCGCAGCGACGAACTGCGGCTGAGCGCGCTGTACGCCGGCGCCACCGTCGAGGAGGCGAGGGCGGCGGTGGCCTGGCCGCTGCTGCTGGCCGAGACCGTCGAGACCATCGCCGCGCCGAGCGAGTCGGAACTGGCGATCCTGCGCGCGCTGCATGCGCGCACCCGCGAGGCGCATGCGCGGCCGGTCGTGCTGCCGCAGGTGACCGCATGACCCGTCAACCCTTCCACGAGCCCGCCATGCGCAACGACCACAGCGGCACTGATCACATCCGAACGGAACTGCCCGGCCCGAAGGCGCGCGCGATGATCGCACGCGACGCGGAGGTGATTTCGCCGTCGTACCCGCGCGACTATCCGTTCGTGATGTCGCACGGCCGCGGCAGCGAGGTCTGGGACGTCGACGGCAACCGCTTCCTCGACTTTGCCGCCGGCATCGCCGTGTGCAGCACCGGCCACGCCCATCCGCAGGTCGTGCAGGCGGTCAAGGACGCCGCCGACCAGTTCCTGCACATCTCCAGCGACTACTGGCATGAGCAGATGACCGGGCTGGGCGAGCGCCTGGCGAAGATCGCGCCGATGAAAGGCGGCGAGGCGATGAGCTTCCTGTGCCAGTCCGGCACCGAGTCGGTCGAGGCGGCGATCAAGCTGGCGCGCTATGTCACCGGGCGCCCGCGCTTCATCGGTTTCCTCGGCGGCTTCCACGGTCGCTCGATGGGCTCGCTGGCGTTCACCTCCAGCAAGTACACCCAGCAGAAGGGCTTCTTCGCGACGATGCCGGGCGTCACCCACGTGCCGTATCCCAATCCGTACCGGCCTTTGTTCGCCGGTACCGACCAGGGCGTGGCCGTGCTCGATTACATCCGCATGCTGTTCGAACGCAGCGTGCCGGCGGCGGAAGTGGCCGGCATCCTGGTCGAGCCGATCCAGGGCGAGGGCGGCTATGTCGTCCCGCCCGATGGCTTCCTGGCCGGGCTGCGCGAGCTCTGCGACGAGCACGGCATCCTGCTGATCTTCGACGAGGTGCAGTCGGGCATCGGCCGCAGCGGACGCATGTTCGCAAGCGAGCACTGGGGCGTGAAGCCGGACATCATGACCCTGGCCAAGGGCCTGGGCTCGGGCCTGCCGGTGGGGGCGATGGTCGCTTCGAAGTCGCTGATGTCGCAGTGGAAGCGCGGCGCGCACGGCAACACCTACGGCGGCAATCCGCTGGCCTGCGCGGCAGCCAATGCGACCATCGACCTGGTCGCCGGCGGTTTCGCCGACAACGCTGCGCAGGCGGGCGCCTACTTCTCTTCCAAACTGCGCGAGCTGATGCGCGACTACGCCTGCATCGGCGAAGTCCGCGGCCGCGGCCTGATGATCGGCATGGAGCTGGTCGAGTCCGATCCGGCACGCACGCCGGCGCGAGCGCTGTGCGACGCGGTCATCACCCGCGCCTTCGACAACGGCCTGTTGCTGCTGTCGTGCGGCACCAGCACCGTGCGCTTCATGCCGCCGCTGAATGTCGAGCGCGCGCAGATCGACGAGGCGGTGGCGCTGTTGCGCACCAGCCTCGACGAGGCGCTGAACGGAACTCAGGGCTGAGCCGCATGCGATTCCGTCACCGGTCAATCGCCGCCGCTTTGCTGTTGGCGGCGGTCGGCGTCGGCGTGGCCGCCGCAAGCGGGCGCGAGCCGGTGCTCAAGCAGGTCGACCTGCCGCACAGTTACTACTGGCGCGAACTTTATCTGCCGCAGCTGACCACCGGCCCGTCGTCGCTGGCGTTCCTGCCTGACGGCCAGTCGCTGGTGTACAGCATGGCCGGCTCGCTCTGGCGCCAGCGCATCGGCGACGGCGAGGCGGTCGAGCTGACCCACGCGCAGGGCGGCTACGACTTCCAGCCCGATGTCGCCCGCGACGGACGCAGCGTCGTGTTCACCCGCTACGACGGCAAGGGCATGGAGCTGTGGCGCCTGGACCTGGCGAGCGGCCGCGCGCAGGCGCTGACCAGCGGCGGTGCCGTCAATGTCGAGCCGCGCCTGTCGCCCGACGGCAGGCGCATTGCCTGGGTGTCCACGCAGGGCACGGGACACTTCAACCTGTTCGTCGCCGACATCGACATCGACGGCCTGCACCACCCGAAGCCGCTGCTGGGCGAGCGCAAGAGCACGCTCGACCGTTACTACTATTCGGCGTTCGACCATGCGATCAATCCGTCGTGGTCGCCGGACGGCAAGCGCATCGTCTTCGTCGGCAATGCCGAGATCGCCTGGGGCAGCGGCGACCTGTGGTCGGTCGACAGCACGCACCCGAAGGCGCCAACGCGGATCCTGCGCGAGGAGACCAGCTGGAGCGCGCGGCCGGAACTCGCGCCCGATGGCAAGCGCCTGCTCTACGCCGGCTACCACGGCCGCCAGACGCACCAGCTTTGGCTGACCACGCTCGACGGCGCGCCGCCGTTGCCGCTGACCTTCGGCGATGACGAGCGCCGCAACGCGCGCTGGTCGCCCGACGGCCGCCGCGTCGCCTACATCGGCCAGGATGCGGTGGGCAACACCGCGCTGTCGGTGATCGACGTGATCGGCGGCGCCAGCCAGGCCGTGGTCGCAAAGCAGCGACGCACGCTGGCACCGACGGCGCGGCTGCAGATCCGGATCCGCGATGGCCAGGGCCGCGAGGTACCGGCGCGCGTCAGCGTGCAGGGCAGCGATGCCCGTGCGCAGGGACCGGCGGATGCCTGGATGCACGCCGACGACGGCTTCGATCGTGCCGTGCAGGCGACCGAGAGCCACTACTTCCACTGCGCCTCGCCCTGCAGCCTCGACGTGCCTGCCGGCGCGACATCGGTGACGGTGCAGCACGGCTTCGCCCACCTGCCGTGGTCGCGGACGCTCGACCTGGCCGCAGGCAGCACCACGACCGTGCGAGCCGACCTGCAGCCGCAGCCGCTTCCGGCCGCGTTTGGCCACTGGCGCAGCGCCGACCTGCACGTGCACATGAACTACGGCGGCCACTACCGCAACACGCCCGGGCACCTGGCCTTGCAGGCGCGCGCCGAGGACCTCGACGTGGTCGAGAACCTGGTCGTCAACAAGGAAGAGCGCATCCCCGACATCGCCCGTTTCGGCACGTCGGATGCGACCGGTCCAGTGCGCATCGCCAACGCGCAGGAATTCCACACCAGTTTCTGGGGCCACCTGGGCCTGCTCGACCTGCGCGATCACTACATCACGCCCGACTTCGCCGCCTACCGCCATACCGCGATGGCCAGCCCGTATCCGCACAATGGCGTGATCGCCGACCTGGCGCACGCGCAGCAGGGCGTGGTCGGCTACGTGCATCCGTTCGACACCGTGCCCGATCCTGCGAACGATGCGGTGCTCAGCCACCAGCTGCCGGCCGATGTCGCCAACGGCAAGGTCGACTACCTGGAAGTCGTCGGCTTCAGCGACCACAAGGCCACCGCCGCAGTCTGGTACCGGTTGTTGAACCTCGGTTACCGCCTGCCGGCCGGCGCCGGCACCGATGCGATGGCCAACTACGCTTCGCTGCGCGGCCCGGTCGGACTGAACCGGGTGTTCCTGGAACAGCGCGGCAGCGACGGCGGCGATGCCGCGCTGCTGCAATCGTTGAAGCAGGGTCACAGCTTCGTCAGCAATGGCCCGCTGCTCGGCCTGCTGTTGTCGGGTCGCAAGCCTGGCGATACCCTGGCGATGACCGCGCCCGGGCGCGCGGGCTACCGCGTCGCCTTGCGCTCGCCGATGGCGGTCGACCATCTCGAACTCGTCCAGAACGGTCGCGTCGTCAAGCAGTTCGACCTCGGCGGCGACCGCCGCAGTTTCGATGGCGAAGGCGAGCTCGATCTGGCGCAGGGCGGCTGGATCCTGCTGCGCGCCTGGAACGACGGCGCCGACCCGCAGTTGCTGGACCTGTACCCGTACGCGACCACCAACCCGGTCTGGCTGGAACTGCCGGGCGGAGCGCCGCCGGCGCGCGAGGATGCGGCCTACTTCACGGCCTGGCTCGGCCGCGTGATCGAGGCCGCAGACGCGCGCGACGACTTCAACGACGCCGAAGAAAAACGTGCGACGCTCGACTACCTGCGCGCGGCGCAGGCCATCTACCAGGGCAAGGCCGGGGGACACTGATCGATGCAGACGCCACGCCGATGGATAGCGCTGTGCCTGGCCGTGACCGCACTGGCGGCGCAGGCCGCGCCACCGGCGCAGCTGGCCCGCTTCAGCATCGCCGACTACAACCGCCTGGCCGACGTCGCCGAGCCCGATCTGTCGGCGGACGGCGCGGCCGTGGTCTACAGCGTGCTGACCGTCAACAATGCGCAGGACATGACCCAGAGCGACCTGTGGCGTGTCGGCTACGACGGCAGCGGGCGCAAGCAGTTGACGAACACCGCGGAGAACAGCGAATCGCGGCCGCTGTGGTCGCCCGACGGCAAATCGATCGCCTACCTGTCCGATGCGCCCGCGCCGCGCAAGCCAACCACTGGCAAGGATGGCGCCGGCAGCAAGGACGAAGACGAGGAAGAGATCAGCCAGGTCTGGCTGATGCCTGCCAGCGGCGGCGTTGGCCGACGCGTGACGACATTCGCCAGCGGTGTCGACGACTACGTGTGGTCGCCCGATGGCAGGCACCTGGCCGTCATCGTGCGTGATCCGGAGCGCCCTGCCGGCACGCCGGCGCCGAAGAACCCGCCGCCGATCGTCACCACGCGCTACCAGTTCAAGGAAGACGGCACCGGCTATCTGGACGGACATCGCACCCATCTGTACGTGGTCGACATCGCCACCGGTCGCGCCGAGCAGATCACGACCGGCGACCACGACGAACTGCTGCCGTCCTGGTCGCCCGACGGCAAGCTGATCGCCTACGTCACCAAGCGCGGCGTCGACCCGGACCGCCACCTCAACTACGACATCTACGTGGTCGAGCCACGCGCCGGCGCCAGGGAGCGCCAGCTCACCACCTTCACCGGCTCCGACCTCGACCCGTACTGGGAAACACGCCCGTCGTGGAGTCCGGACAGCCGCCGCATCGCCTACCTGCAAAGCGGCGAGGACAAGTGGATCTACTACGCACCGTGGCAGCTGGCGGTGATCGATGTCGCCACTGGCGCGTCCCGCATGGCCGCTCCGATCGACCGTTGCATGAGCAAGCCGCGCTGGGCGGCGGATGGCCGCCACGTCTATGCGCTGGTCGAGCGCAGCCGCGTCACCCGCGTCGAGAAGATCGACGTCGACAGCGGCGAGATGAGCGAACTCAGCCACGGCAACCGCTTCGACTACGACCTTGCGGTGTCGGCCAACGACCGCGTCGTCGTGCTCGGTGGCGACGACACCCATCCCTACGGCATCTCGGCGGTGGAACCGCAGGGCCTGCGCGAGTTGACCGATCACAACGCCTTCCTGCGCGAACGCACCCTCGCGCAGGCAGAACCCATCGCCTTCAAGGTCGACGGTGTCGAGATCGAAGGCATCCTGGTCAAGCCGGTGGGCTACCAGCAAGGCCAGCGCTACCCGACGATCCTGCGGATCCATGGCGGGCCGGTGTACCAGTTCAGCCATGAGTTCATGCCCGACTGGCAGGTGTATGCGGCCAACGGCTACGCCGTGGTCGCGATCAATCCGCGCGGCAGTTCCGGCCGCGGCTTCGACTTCGCCCGCACCATCTATGCCGACTGGGGCAACGTCGACGTCCGCGATGTCGTCGCCGGTGTCGAGCATGTCGTGGCCATGGGCGTGGCCGATCCCGAACGCCTGGGCGTGGGCGGCTGGAGCTACGGTGGCATCCTGACCAATGCGGTGATCGCCCGCGACACCCGCTTCAAGGCCGCCATCAGCGGCGCCGGCGCGTCCAACATGTACGCGATGTACGGCCACGACCAGTACGTGCGCGAGTACGCGCTGGAGCTGGGCACGCCTTGGCAGAACCGCGAACAGTACGACCGCGCCAGTTATCCGTTCCTGCACGCCGACCGCATCACCACGCCGACGATGTTCCAGTGCGGCGAAGCCGACTTCAACGTGCCATGCCTGGGCGCCGAGCAGATGTACCAGGCGCTGCGCTCCCGCAACGTGCCCACGCAGCTGGTGGTCTATCCGGGCGAGAACCACCAGCTCAGCGTGCCGAGCTACCTGACCGATCGCCTGACCCGCAACCTGGCGTGGTACGACCGTTACCTGAAGGACGCCCCATGATGCGCAAGCAGATCTTGCTGTTGTCGCTGGCGTTGTGCGCGGCCTGCGCCGCGGCGCAGGCGGCAGAACCCCGTGCCCGCGATCTCGGCATCCCGTTCGAGGGCACGCCGGGCGCGCTCAACGCGATCACCGATGTCGCCGGTGTCACGGTCGGCCAGGTCACGCTGATCGAGGACCTGGCCGACGGCCACAAGGTGCGTACCGGCGTCACTGCGATCCTGCCGCGCGGCAAGGCCAGCCTCGACACGCCGGTGTTCGGCGGCTGGTTCGCGCTCAACGGCAATGGCGAGATGACCGGCACGGCCTGGATCGACGAATCCGGGATGCTCGAGGGCCCGGTGATGCTGACCAACACCCACAGCGTCGGCGTGGTTCGCGATGCGGTGATTGCCGAACGCGTCAAGGCCGGCGGCGCCGATGCCAGCGGCTACTGGTGGTCGCTGCCGGTGGTGGCCGAAACCTGGGATGGCCACCTCAACGACATCAACGGTTTCCACGTCAGGCCAGAACACGTCGCCCAGGCGCTGGCCGGCGCCCGCAATGGCCCGGTCGCCGAAGGCAATGTCGGCGGCGGCACCGGCATGATCTGCCACGAGTTCAAGTGCGGCATCGGCACGGCCTCGCGCCGCGTCAGTGGCGACGGACTGGACTACACCGTCGGCGTGCTGGTGCAGGCCAACTACGGCGTGCGCGATCCGCTGCGCATCGCCGGCGTGCCGGTCGGGCAGTTCCTGCGCGACGATCGCGTCTACACCGACGCGGCAATCACCGGCGACACCGGCTCGATCGTGATCGTGATCGCCACCGACGCACCGCTCCTGCCGCACCAGCTCAGGCGAATAGCCAAACGCGCTGGCATGGGCCTGGCGCGGATGGGCAGCTATGCCGGCAACGGATCCGGTGACCTCTTCCTCGCCTTCTCCACCGCCAATGCCACTGGCGCCGGCGAAGGTGCGCTGCACGAAGCCAGGTATCTGGGCAACGACAACGTCGACGGCCTGTTCGAGGCGACGGTGCAGGCCACCGAAGAAGCCATCGTCAACGCCATGATCGCCGCACGCGATATGCGCGGCGAAGGCGGACGCTATGCCAACGCGATTCCGCACGGGCCGCTGCTGAAGCTGCTCAAGCGCTACGGCCGCCTGGGCCCGACGCAGGCGCCGAAGTGAACCCGATCTTCCATCCGACTGCCACTGGCCCGAATCGATGACAAAGCTTCCCCTGAAAGCGCTTGCCGCCGTCCTGACTGCCGCCCTGTCCGGGGCGGGCATGGCTGCGCCGCCTGCCCAGAGCGTCGCTGCCCAGGCCATCGTGGTCCGTGCCGGTCACCTGGTCGACGTCGACAACGGTCGCGTGCTCAACGATCAGGCGATCCGCATCGAAGGCCAACGCATCACCCGCGTCGAACCGTTCTCGGCTGCCGCCGTCGGCGACGCCCGTGTCCTCGACTGGTCGGCCTACACGGTGCTACCGGGCCTGATCGACCTGCACACGCACCTGGTCGGCGACATCCAGTCCGACAACGTCGCCGCGCCGCTGATGAGCACCTCCGCGCGCGACGCCCTGATTGGCGTGCGCAACGCCCGCGACACCCTCCGCGCCGGCTTCACCACCGTGCGCGATGTCGGCACCTACCGCGCCTTCACCGACGTCGCCCTGCGCAACGCCATCAACGAGGGCATCGTCGAAGGCCCGCGCATGTTCGTGGCCGGCACCTACGTCACCGTCAGCGGCGGCGGTGGCGAAGTCACCGGACTGGCGCCGGACGTCCAGGTCCCCGCCGACATGCGCCGCGGCGTCGCCAATTCCGAGGCCGAGATCCGCCAGCGCGTGCGCGAACTGATCGCAGGCGGCGCCGACTTCATCAAGATCATCGCCACCGGTGCGGTGCTGGCCAGCGGCACCGAGCCGGGCGCACCGGAGTACAGCGAGGCCGAGATCCATGCCGCGGTCGAGGAGGCGGCGTTGCACGGAACCTTCGTGGTCGCCCACGCACACGGCGCCGAGGGCATCAAGCGCGCCGTCCGCGCCGGCGTGCGTTCGATCGAACACGGCTCCTACCTCGACGACGAGGGCATCGCGCTGATGAAGAAGCACGGTACCTGGCTGGTCGCCGACGTCTACAACGGCGACTACATCGAGGAGATCGGCCGCCGCGACGGCTGGCCCGAAGAGATCCTGCGCAAGAACACCGAAACCACCCAGACCCAGCGCGACGGTTTCCGCAAGGCGGTGAAGGCGGGCGTGCGCATCGGCTTCGGCACCGACAGCGGCGTCTACCCGCACGGCCAGAATGCGCGCCAGTTCGCCTACATGGTGCGAAACGGGCAGACGCCGATGCAGGCGATCAGTTCGGCCACCATCAGCGCCGCCACGTCGCTCGGGCGCGAGAAAGAGTTGGGCTCAGTCGCCGTGGGCAAGTCCGCCGACCTGATCGCGGTCGCCGGTGATCCGTTGACCGACGTTGAAGTGCTGCGCCAGGTCGAGGCCGTGGTCGCCCAGGGCCGGCTGATCTGTGCCGCACCGGAGCAAAGCTGCACCGGATCCCATTGAAGTCCATGATGGCGAATACATAGTGGGTTGAAAGCTGGCGACACAATTCGCAGGACGCGCACCGCAGTACCAACTGAACAGGGGTGGCAAGGCATGCAGGACCCGCGCGTCAACGAGGCTGGCAACACGCAACACTGCGACACACGGCCGGAGCGCAAGCTCGGCTTCTGGATGTGTACGGCACTGGTGGTCGGCAACACCATCGGCATCGGCATCTTCCTGTTGCCCGCGTCGCTGGCGCCGTATGGCTACAGCGCGATGCTGGGCTGGGTCATCACCGTGTTTGGCTGCCTGGCCATGGCACGCGTGTTCGCGCGGCTCGCGCGCGACATGCCTTCGGCCGACGGCCCCTACGGCTATATCCGCGGCACGCTCGGCGAGATCCCCGCGTTCGTGGCGATGTGGTCGTACTGGATCGCGACGTGGATCACCAATGCCGCCATCGCCATAGGCGTGGTCGGCTACCTCGACACGCTGTTCCCCGCGCTGCGCGAGGTGCCCGCCGCGCTGCAGGCGGTGACACTGCTGTGGCTGTTCGTGCTGGTCAACCTGCTGGGTGTGCGCGCCGGCGGGCGCGTGCAGATCGTGACCACGGTACTGAAGCTGTTGCCGATGTTGTCGGTGGCCGGGCTCGGCATCTGGCTGCTGCTGACGCACCCATCGAGCTACACCGAAAACCTGCCGACCGAACCGGTCAGCCTGGCGCCACTGATGGCGGCGTCGACTATTGCCCTGTTCGCGATGCTCGGTTTCGAATCGGCGGCGGTGCCGGCCGACCGCGTGCGCGACCCGGGCTGGACCATCCCGCGCGCGACCATGGTCGGCACGATGATCACGGCTGTGATCTACCTCGTCGTCTCGTCCGTGCCGCTGCTGCTGATCCCGGCGGCGGAGCTGGCGCAATCGAAGGCGCCGTTCTCGGATCTGCTCGATCGGCTGGTCGGCGGCGGCTACGGCCGCGCCCTGTCGCTGTTCGTGGTCATCAGCGGCCTGGGTGCGTTGAACGGCTGGGTGCTGCTGGTCGGCGAGCTGACCCGCACCATCGCCTGCAACGGCGGCCTGCCGGCGTCGTTCTCGCGAAGCAACCGCTTCGGCGCGCCGGCGCTGGCGCTGGTCGCGACCGGTGCCCTCGCCAGCGCGATGATCCTGATGAACTACAGCAAGTCGCTGGTGCAGGGCTTCACCTTCATCACCACGGTCGTCACCGCCGCCAACCTGCCGCTGTACCTGTGCTGCGCGCTGGCGCTGCTGGTGCTGTGGCGCCGCGGCCAGCGGCCGGCCAACAGCGACATGCTGGTGCTCGCGGTGCCAGGCCTGGCGTATGTGACGTTCGCCTTCATCGGCCTTGGCAGCGAACCGTTCGGCTGGGCTATCGTACTGGCGGCCGCCGGATTGCCGGTGTACGCATTGCTGCGTCTGCGCAATGGCCGGGTCAGCCCGCTGCTGCCGCCGGCCGCGAAACCCTAGCCGTCCGCAGCACCGTCCGCACCACCGCCTTCCGGACCACCCGCAACACATAGCGCCACGCACGCAGGACTCCCATGCTGGAACTCAAACGCACGCCCTTCCATGAGCGCACCTCGCGCCTGTGCCTGCCGCAGAACTGGCGGCGCTGGGCCGGGCACATCGTCGCCGGCTCCTACGACCTGCACCTGGACCGCGAGTACTGGGCGATCCGCGACGGCGTCGCCGCGATCGACGTCTCGCCGCTGATGAAATACATCATCACCGGCCCCGACGCCGCCCGCCTGCTGCACAAGCTGACCCCGCGCGACGTGCAGAAGATGGCGGTGGGGCAGGTGGGCTACACCGGCTGGTGCGACGAGGAGGGCAAGCTGCTCGACGACGGCACGATCTCGCGCCTGGCCGAAGACACCTTCCGCCTGACTTCGGCCGAGCCGTCGCTGCGCTGGCTGTCGATGAACGCCGTCGGCATGGACGTGACCATCACCGAGGTCACCGAACTGGTTGCGGCACTGAGCCTGCAGGGTCCGAAATCACGCGCGGTGCTCAACCGCTGCTGCGCCAAGACGCTCGACAAGCTCAAGTACTTCAAGGTGATGGCGAACACGCTGGCCGGCAAGCCGGTCACCATTTCGCGCACCGGCTACACCGGCGACCTCGGCTACGAGATCTGGATCGACAAGGCCGACGCGCTGCACGTCTGGGACGCGCTGATGGAAGCCGGCGCCGATTACGGCATCGTCCCGTGCGGAATTCTCGCGATGGACATGGCGCGCGTGGAAGCCGGCTTGTTCATGATCGACGTCGACTACACCGCCGCCAACCACGCCTGGATCGAAGGGCAGAAGTCGACGCCGCTGGAGATGGGCCTGGACTGGGCGGTGCAACTGGACAAGCCCGGCTACTTCGTCGGCCGCCGCGCGCTCGAGCGCGAGAAGCGCGAAGGCTCTGCGTGGAAGCTGGTCGGTTTCGAGGTCGACTGGGAAAAGATGGAGCCGCTGTTCGCCCGCGTCGGCCTGCCGCCGCAGATTCCCGCGATGGCGGTGCGCGACAGCCTGCCGATGATGCAGGGCGACAAGCAAGTGGGCTACGCCTCCACGAGCACCTGGTCGCCGGTGCTGAAGAAGTACATCGCGCTGGTGCACCTGCAGCGCCCGTACTACGAGCCGGGAACCGCATTGACCATGGAAGTCACCGTCGAGCACAAGCGCCTGCAGGCGCCGGGCAAGGTGGTGAAGCTGCCGTTCTACGAGCCGGAGTGGAAGAAGAAGTGATGACCAACCAGTACGACGCCGTCGTCATCGGCGCCGGCCACAACGGCCTGATCGCCGCCGCCTACCTGGCGCGCGCGGGCAAGAAGGTGGCCGTTCTCGAACGCCGCGAAGTCGTCGGCGGCGCCGCGGTGACTGCCGAACCGTTCCCCGGCTATCGCTTCAGCCAGTTCTCCTACGTCGTCAGCCTGCTGCGGCCGGAGATCATCCGCGACCTCGAGTTGCCCAGGCACGGCCTGAAGATCCTGCCGCTGCCCAGCACGGTCACGCCGATGGACAACGGCGACTACCTGGCTGCGTGGGACGATCACGACCTCACCCGCCAGGAGCTCTACCGCCATTCACCGCGCGATGCCGAAGCCTCCGACGAGTACGGCCGGGTGATGGCGCGCGCCGCCAAGGCGATCAAGCCGATCATCGGCCTGGTGCCACCCGATCCGTCGTCGCTGAGCCTGCGCGACCTCAAGGGCCTGCTCAAGCTTGGCCAGTACGGCAAGAGCCTGTCGGAAAAAGAGCTCTATCAGATCGCCAAGCTGCTCACCCAGTCGGCGGCCGACCTGCTCAACGACTGGTTCGAGTTCGATCCGCTCAAGGGCACCAAGTCCGCCAGCGGCATCATCGGCACGTTCCTCGGCCCGCATTCGCCGGGCACCGCCTACGTGCTGCTGCACCACTACATGGGCGAGATCGACGGCGCCTTCCGCGCCTGGGGCTTCTGCAAGAACGGCAACGGTGGCGTCACCCAGGCAATCGCCAGCTCGGCGCGCGCGCTGGGCGTGGAGATCCGCACCAACGCCGCGGTCGAGCAGGTCGTCGTACGCGGTGGTCGCGCCTCGGGCGTCGCCCTGGCCAACGGCGACGAACTGCGCGCCAAGGTCGTCATTTCCGCAGCCGACCCGAAGCGCAGCTTCCTGCAGTTCGTCGAAGGCAAGCATCTGCCCGACGAATTCGTGCAGCAGATCAGGAACTTCCGCGTCCGCGGCTCCTCGGGCAAGGTCAACATCGCCTTCAGCGGACTGCCCAGTTTCACCTGCCTCCCCGGCGAAGGCCCGCTGCATCGCGGCGCGGTCTCGATCAGCCCGAGCATGGAGTACATCGAGCGCGCCTACGACGAGGCCAAGTACGGCCAGTTCGCCAAGCAGCCGTACATCGACATGATCTTCCCGTCGATGATCGACCGCGACATGGCGCCTCCTGGCCACCACGTCGCCTCGTGCTTCGTGCAGTACGCGCCCTACGACATCGAGGGCGGCTGGGACGATGCCAAGCGCGACGCGTTCGGCGAGACCGTGATCTCAACGCTGGAGCGCTACGCCCCGGACATCCGCAGCAAGATCGTCGGCAAGCAGGTGATCACGCCCAAGGACATCGAACAGATCGCCGGCATCACCGGCGGCAACATCTTCCACGGCGAGCTTCTGCTGCACCAGCTGTTCTTCCTTCGCCCGGCGCCGCAGTGGGCCGACTTCCGCACGCCGCTGCCGGGCTACTACTTCGGTGCGTCCGGCGCGCACCCGGGCGGTGGCGTCATGGGCGCGGCCGGCAAGATGGCGGCGCAGGAAGTACTGAAGGACTGGAAGTGAGCGCGATGGCGATCAACATGACGAAACAGCGATACGACATCCTCATCGTCGGCGCCGGCCACAACGGCCTGGTCGCGGCGACCTACCTGGCCAAGGCCGGCAAGAAAGTGCTGGTGCTCGAACAGCGCGGGACCGCCGGCGGGCAGCTGGCCGCCGACACGATCGGCGACAGCGCATTCGACCCATTGCACGCCGGCGCGCAGCTGCGGCCCGACATCGTCAGCGACCTCGGCCTGGGCAAGCAGGGCGTGAGTCATGAGGCGGCCGCGCCGTACGTGTCGCTGCTCGCCGATGGCAGGCGCCTGCACCTGTCGACCGCGCCCGGCGACACCGCGACGCTCGAATCGATCCGCCAGTTCTCCGCCGCCGATGCCGCGCGCTGGCCCGAGTTCGTCGCCTTCATGGACCGCGCCGCGGCCTTCCTCGATGCCGCCTACCGCACGCCGATGCCGCGCCTGCCGCACGTCGGCATGGCCGAGGGCTGGCCGCTGGCGAAGCTGGCCTGGACGCTGCGCCGCCTTGGCGGCCGCGACATGTTCCGGGTGATCCGGGCGATGTCGATGTCGACGGTGGAGTTCACCGAAGAGTGGTTCGAGTCGGAGCAGCTCAAGTCCGCCATTGCCGCCGTCGGCATCCACGGCCACACGCTCGGTTCGATGTCGGCCGGCACCGGCTACACGCTGATGCACAACTGGCTCAACCGCGGCGGCCTTGCCCATCGCCAGGTGGCCGGCGGCAGCGGCAAGGTTGCCCAAGCGCTGGTGGCTGCGTTGAAGGCGGCCGGTGGCGAACTGCGCACGGGTACCGGCGTCGACCGCATCCTGGTCGACTCGCTGCGCGTGTCCGGCGTGCGACTGGCCAATGGCGAAGAGATCGCCGCGACCACGGTGCTGTCGGCCGCCGACCCGCGCCGCACGCTGCTGGGCCTGGTCGGCGCGCCGGAACTGCCGCCGGACTTCGTCTGGCAGGTGCAGTCGATCAAGATGCGCGGCGCCGTCGCCAAGGTGCACCTCCTGACCAACGGCAACCACAGCCTGCCATCAGGCACGCTGGCCGTGGCGCCGACCCTGAAGTTCCTCGAGCGCGCCTACGACGCGGCCAAGTACGGCGAGCTCTCGGCGCATCCGTACCTGGAAGTCACCACGGACGGCAAGGTCGTCTCGATCCACGTGCAATCCGCGCCGTACAAGCTGCGCGGCATCGGCTGGGACGAAGCCCGCGAGATCGTCGCGCGCACCGCGATCGCCAGCGTGGCCGAGCACTTCCCGGCGCTGGAGGCTTCGATCCGCGAAGTGCGCACGATCACGCCGGCCGACCTGGAGCAGCAATACGGCCTGAGCGAGGGCGACCTCAACCATGGCCAGCTCATCCTCGACCAGATGTTCTTCATGCGCCCGCTGCCGGGCTGGTCGAACCATGCCACGCCGGTCGATGGCCTCTACCTGTGCGGCAGCGGCAGCCATGGCGGCGGCGGCATCAGCGGCGCGGCCGGACGCAATGCCGCGCAGGCGGTGTTGAAGGTCAAGCCAGGCGCGTAAAGTCGCAGGTGGCCGCGACGCTGCGGCCGCCTCGTTGGCACAGTCATGAAGGCGCCGGTTTCCGTCGGTGCGGCAGTCCAGGGGAAGCTGGCGCGAAGCGGCTTCCTCGACGGCGTGGTGCGGCACCGCTCGGGGCTGATCTGCCTTGTCGCCGTGCTGGTGTTCCTGGCAACCTGCCTCGTGCTGCAGTGGCTGCGCACCGACCTGGACTGGCGCCACGATCCGCTCAGCGCCTACCTCAAGGGTCCCTACGGCGGATGGCTGCGGATGGCCTATTACACGCTGAGCGCGGCCCTGGTCCTGCTCGGCGCAGGCCTGTACCGGAACCTGCAGCCGCAGGCGCGCAGCGCGGTGCCGGTGCTCCTGCTGACCGTGGCCGGCGTGGCGCTGGCGGTGACCGCGATCTCCGAAACCGACCTCCCGGGCCTGGACCATGGCCAGGAAAACCAGTTGCACCGGATCGCCGCGCTGACCACGTTCCTGTGCGTGACGCTGGCGATGATGGTGCAGTCCTGGCGCTTCCACTACGACCAGGCCTGGCGCATCCACGTGGCATGGGCGCTGCCGTGGGCCGTGGCGACCTTCATCGCATTGTGGATCTATGCGTTGTGGCACGGCCTGCCGGAGGGCCTGCGGCAGAAGACCGTGATCTCGATGATCCTGCTGTGGCTCGGGTTTGCCGCATCGTGGCTGCGCCAAGAACAACGGGTGCGGTTGCAGCCGGTGCAGGAACGGCCGCCATTTCCGCAATAGAAGCGGCTCGCCATCCCCGCGAAGGCGGGTCCCGGCGACTTTGCTCCTGTGAGGGTTCAGTCGCCCGCGCTCAGATCCTCATGCAGCAACCGATGGAACAGATGCTCACCGGCTTCGCGCCGCACCGACAGCCGTCCGGTCGAGTACGCGCGCGAGTGCAACCCGCGCTGCACCGACTTGCAGATCGCCATGTCCTCGTCCTGGATCTGCTGGCCAACATCGACACTGGCGCGATTGCGCGCATGGGCCGCCTCGGACACATCGTCGAACCAGAAGTCGAAGATCACCTCGGTCTTGTCCACGCCCAGCGGCAGCACGAGGTTGGTGTCCATCATGCCCTCGTACCAGTTGATCATCAGGTTCGGGTGCATCCAGTAGTAGAGCGCGCGATCGCCCTTGCGCACGGCGGCGTAGTCCTCCTGCGCCTTGGCCGTGGTCAGTGGACTGGACTGCAGGCAGAAGCGGCCGCCGTTTTCGATGGTGTAGTTCTTGTAGTCCAGCACGCTGTCCAGGCCCTTGTGCAGGTGCGGGACGTGGTAGCCGCCATCGAGGTAATTGTCGACGAATACCTTCCAGTTGCAGTCGAACAGGTAATGGCGGCGTTCGAAGAAATGCAGCTTCGACAGCTGCAGTGGGCGGATCTGCGCGATCAGGTCGGCACCGAGGAACTCCTCCAGGCTTGGCCCCTGCGCATCCAGCCGCACGAACACCCAGTTCTCCCAGACCGCGGTGGCGACAGGCGCCAGACCATGCTGCGAGCGGTCGAAGTGGCATTCGCTGTTGAAGCTCGGCGTGCCCTTGAGCGCGCCCTCCAGCGTGTAGGTCCAGCCGTGGTACGGGCAGCGCAGGTTCTGCGCGCAGCCGGAAGGCTCGGTCATCACCGCCGCGGCATGGTGGCGGCAGACATTGAAGAAACCGCGCAGCTCGCCGTCGCTGCCGCGCACGACCAGGATGGGTTCGCCCGCGATCTCGCAGGTGACGTACTGGCCGGGTTCGCGCAACTGGTCCAGGCGCGCGGCCATCTGCCAGGAGCGCGAGAACGTGGTACGCCGCTCGCGCTCGCTGATGCGCTCATCGACGTACCACGACGCCGGAATGGTCGAGGCCTCTTCCAGCGGCAACGTCGGATCGTACTGCCCAACCAGCTCTGCAACGGATGGATTCATTCGCCTCGCCCTGATGCGCGGGCCTGGCGGCCCGGACTGCTTCCCCGACACATACTTTCCCGCGGCTGGCGACGGTGTCAATGCGGGCCCTTCCGTGCGCACAGCGAACGCTTCCAGTCGCATTCGTGACGACGCCATTCACTTCGACGGATGGGCGGATGTCGAAGGCGCCCACCGAATTTTCCACGTCCGGTTAACGCCGCGGTGTCTACACGTGGGTCTCCCTCAAATCAGTCAGTGGAGTCCCGGCAATGGCCAGGAAAGCAACGATAGAACAGGACCAGGTCAACGAACTGCTGTTTCAGGCGCTGGAGACCGAGCTGGGCGGCATCCAGATCTACGAAACCGCCATCGCCTGCGCGGTCAACGAAGACCTGCGCGAGGAATGGCAGGGATACCTGTCCGAGACCAGGACCCATCGCAAGGTCCTGCTCAACGTCTTCGAAGCCCTGGGCCTGGATCCCGATACAAAGACACCCGGTCGCGAGGTTGTCGGCCACATCGGCAAGTCGCTGGTCGAGGCGATGACCATGGCGCGCAAGAACGGCACCCCCACCGCGGCCGAACTGGTGGCGACCGAATGCGTGGTGCTGGCCGAAACCAAGGATCACCACAACTGGGAGCTGATCGGACAGATCGCCGAACACACCACCGGCAACCTGGCGAGCGTGCTCAAGCAGGCATACGAGGCCGTGGAGAAAGACGAAGACCACCACCTGTATCACACCAAGGGCTGGAGCCGGGAGTTGTGGCTGCAGTCGCTCGGCATCCCCGCGGTGCTGCCGCCGCCGGAAGAGGTCAAGCAGGTCGAGACCGCCATTGGCGCGGCGCGTGCCGAGAAGGCGCGCGAATCGATGCCGAAGAAGCACTGATTGGACCTCAAGAGCGGATACCCGTACTGGGCCGTCAACAGCGGCCTGATGCATGCATTTCCGCGCCTGCAGGCCGACACCCGTTGTGACGTGGCGATCATCGGTGGCGGCATCACCGCCGCCCTGATCGCCGATGCCCTGGTCGAGGACGGACACGAGGTGGTCGTCCTCGAGCAGCGCGACATCGGCTGGGGCAGCACCGCGGCAAGCACCGCGCTGCTGCAGTACGAGAGCGATGTGACCCTGGGCGACCTGGCCCGCCAGTACGGAATGGACGAAGCGCTCAAGTCGTACCGGGCCTGCGCCGAAACCATCGGCGGCCTGGAAGCATTGTCGCGCCGGATCCGCGATGTCGGCTTCCAGCGCGTGAAGAGCGTGTACTACGCCAGCCGTGCCTGGCACGCGCGAGCGCTTCGCGACGAGTTCGAACTTCGTGCCGGGCACGGGTTCGACGTCGAATGGCTCGGACCGGACGAACTGCAGGAGCGTCATGGCTTCCGCGCGCCGGCGGCGATAGTCAGCACGCCGGCAGCCAGCATCGACCCGTACCGGCTGACGCTTCGATTGTTCCGCGCGCTGCAGGGCGAGGGCGCGCAGGTATTCGATCGCACCTGCGTGGCAGCGGTCATCCCTTCCGCCCGCAAGGTCGAGCTGATCACCGCAGGCGGCCAGCGCGTTCGCGCCGGGCACGTCGTTATCGCCGCCGGCTACGCTTCCCAGAACTGGCTCAAGCGACGTTACGCCAGCAACCGCAGCAGCTATGCATTCATCTCGGACCCCTTCGATCCATCGGTGCTGGAGCCGCTCCGACGCACCGTCATGTGGGAAACCGCCAGACCGTATCTCTACCTGCGCACCACGCCCGACTACCGCGTGATCGTGGGCGGCGAGGACGACGCCGTCGACATCCCGGCCCGGCGGGACAGCCGGCTGGGCAAGAAGTCACGCAAGCTGTTGGAGAAACTCGCCGCCCTGCTTCCACATCTGCAGCCATTGATTCCTGCCTTCTCCTGGGCCGGCACCTTCGCCGAGACCAAGGACGGCCTGCCCTTCATGGGCCCGCATCCGCAATGGGGCACACGCGTCCTGTTCGCGATGGCCTACGGTGGAAACGGCATCACCTACTCGATGGTCGGTCGAGACCTGATCCGCGCCGCGATCAGGAAGAAACGTCATCCCCTGTCGCAACTGTTCTCGTTCGAGCGCATGCATTGACTCCCCACCCGGGCGGACGGCGCCACCCCGACGACAGCCACAAACCCGTCAGCGACAGCCAAAAAGAGGGACCCGGCATCCCGCCGGGCCCTTCCATCACATCAAACGCAGAAGCCGCCTCAGTTCATCGGCGCATAGCGCAGCGTCAGGAACCACTCGCGACCCGGCTGGTTGTAGAACGCCACCGTCTCGTAATCACGGTCGAACACGTTGGCCACCCGTGCCTGCAGCGTCAGATCGCGGGTAAGCGCGTACTCGGCGCGCAGATCGAGCGTGCCGTAGCCGCCGAGACGACGCGTGTTGGCGACATCGTCGTAGCGCGAACCTTCGCCCACCGCAGTCAGGCCAACACGGAAATCACCAAAAGCGCGATCGACATCCAGGCGAGCACTGTTCTTGGCGCGACGGGCCAGATCGTTGCCCTCATAGAACCCACGACGATTCTCGGTGTCGAGGAAACTGATTGCACCATTGATCGTCCAGTCCGCGATCGTCGTGTCGGCCGACAGCTCCGCACCCTGCATGCGCGCCTTCTCGACGTTGTTGGGAAGATTGATCGCCGCATCGAACGCGATCAGATCGTCGACGTCGGTGCTGAAGGTATCGAGGTGCACGTTGAAACCGTTACCCAGATAGGCCACGCCAAGCTCCCAGGTCTCCGAGTCTTCCGGGCGCAGGTTGGGGTTGCCGAAGAACGGGTAGTACAACTCGTTGAACGTCGGCGCCTTGAACGCACTGCCGTAGCCAGCAGTGACGCGCCAGCTGTCGGCGAACACCAGGCCCCATGCCGCGCCGCCGGTGGTGTGGCCACCGAACTGCTCGTTGTCGTCGTGGCGCACGCTGGCCTCCAGCGACTGCGCGCCGAACTTGCCCTGGTACTGCACGAAGGCTGCCTTGTTGTCGCGCTCGTCCTCGTCGTAGCGGGTGGTGCCCTCGACGCTGTCGTTGAGCCAGTCCAGGCCGACGCTGACGAGCTGGTTGGCGGCGAGGCCGAAGTCGCCCTGCAGCGTGGCGCTGTCACGGTTGGTGCTGAAGAAATCGAGGTAGGTGTCGCCGAGGAAGTTGTCGGACGAGTCGACGTTGCGGCCGGCGGTCAGGTGCACGTCGACGCGGTCGGACGGGTGCCAGCGCACCTTGCCGCCGATGACCTGCTGCACGGTTTCGGCGCGGTCGGTGAAGTCGCCGTCGAACTCGTTGTCGCCTTCGTTGCGCAGGGCATGGCCTTCCAGCGTCCACTGCTCGCCGAGGTTGATTCCACCGCGCAGCGACAGGGCGTCCTTCTCATAGCCGTCGCGGTCGGGCTGGGAGTCGAGGGCGATGAAGCAACCGGCGCCGTCGAACGTGGCCGGGTCGAAGAAGCCGTTGCAGGCGTTGATGCCGCCGGTGCGCGTGTGCTGGTAGTCGGCGCCGAACCAGCCACGGTCGTTGCCTCCGCCGAAGCCGACGCCATAGCCGAGGGTGTCGTTGCTGCCGCCGTCGAAGCGCACGCGCGGGGCGAATGCATGCTTGTCGCGGCGGGTGAACACCTGGATCACGCCGCCGATGGCGTCGGCGCCGTACAGGCTCGAGCGCGGGCCACGGACGATCTCGACGCGGTCGATCATCTCGATCGGCAGGTCCTGGAACGCGGTCAGGCCGGAGGTGGCCGAGCCGACGCGGATACCGTCGACAAGCACCAGCACGTGATCGGATTCGGCGCCGCGCAGGAACAGCGTGGTCAGCTTGCCGTCGCCGCCCTGGTTCGACATCGAGATGCCGGCGCGGCCGCGCAGCAGGTCGGGCAGCGAGCGCGCCTGGCTGGCGCGGATCTGTTCGGCGTCGATGACTTCCACCGGCGCCAGTGCGTCGTTGACGCTGACCGCGGTGCGGTTGGCGGTGACGATGACCTGGTCCAGGTCGGTGGCGCCGGCGGTGTCCTGCGCCTGGGCGAGCGCGGGCGCGGCGAACAGGCACGCGACAGCGAGGTGCACGGCCATCGACATCGGGGTACGCAATTGCATCGATATTTCTCCAACGCACGGCTCGTGCCGTGACGGGCAACTGGGGACGTCGCGAGGAGAGTGCACGGGGCTGCGGTGTGGGCGCACGGCGCCAACGTCGCCGCCGCGATGCCCTCCGCATCGCAACCAGGGGTGGGCCCGGCCGTACTGTCGTGTACAGGCGCGTGACCCTGCTTCCAGGCCGGTCTCCGGACTCGCGAGTGGAGGCATGTGCTCTCCGGCGCCGCGCCTTCCCGTGTCATGCACAGTGGCGGATGCAGCGCTTGTACTCGCTTACCGTTGCGGGGGCAGTGCCGGAATGATCCCTGCGGGGACGTCACCGGCTTCCCGTTTCAACCCGCCGGCAGACGCCGCCGGGTCACCTCGAAGCGGGCGCAGTCTACGCGATATGTTCCCCGCTGCCCAAATGTCCTCTCGTGATGCGGGGGCTTCGCATGGGCGGCGTCCGCCGGGCCGGGGATTGCTACGCCCGGCAGACGACATCCTGTCTCTATGCCGGGCGTGGGCCATCCATGGCCCACTGCTTCGCAATCCCCGACCCGGCGGACGCCGCTTCGGCAATTCGTTGCCCGGTCTTCGATTTGATGTCATCCCCGCGAAGGCGGGGAGGGACGTTGCCCTGCCTCAATCCCGCTCGGCGGGCTCGTCCAGCAGCGACGGCATCTCCATCGTCTCTTCGGCGATCTGGGTCGTGGTCACCGGTCCCGCCGGTGGGCGGTAGCGCGGTGGCGGCAGCAGGGCGATTGCGGCTTCGGTGGCGGCAATCAGCTCGGCGCGGCGTTCGTCGGAGACTTCCTGCCAATGGCAGTCCTGCAGCGCGCCCTCGATGGCGTACAGCAGGTTCAAGGTCGGTTTGAAGCCGGCGCGCTTGACCCGCATGAACGCCTCCACCGTGCCCACTCCGGCCAGGTCCTCGCGCGTGCGCAATCCCACCTGGCGCAGCCAGGCCGCGGACTTGGGCCCGATGTTGCGCATCTTGTCGGTGCTGTTTGCGGCGTTTTTTGCGGTATTCATGCCAGCGACTCCACGAAGGCCTGGGCAATCGCCTCCAGGCCGCGCTGGTCGTCGGCGTCGAAGCGGTCGAAGTGCGGGCTGTCCAGATCGAACACGCCGATCAGCTGGCCATCCCCCCCCACAAGTGGCACGACCAGTTCGGAGTTAGACGCAGAATCGCACGCAATGTGGCCAGGGAAGGCGTGGACGTCGGCGATCCGCTGGGTCTGGCGGGTGGTCGCGGCAGCCCCGCACACCCCCTTGTCGAGCGGAATCCGGATGCAGGCGGGCAAGCCCTGGAAGGGGCCGACCACCAGTTCGGTGCCGTCGTAGAGGTAGAAACCGACCCAGTTCAGGCCCGGCAGCGAGTTGTAGACCAGCGCCGAAAGGTTCGCGGCATTGGCGACACGGTCGCGCTCGCCATGCACGAGGGCGCGCGCCTGCTCGAGCAACTGTGCGTACTGTTCGGGCTTGGGCCCGCTTAGACTTTCGCTGGTGAACATAAGCGCCTCTTTCCCGCAGTCTACCAGCGTGCATGTCAGGCCCGGGTGCCGGCCATGAGCGACGCTACGTCCCATGAATGCGCGGGCTGGTTCATTACCGGCACCGATACCGGCATCGGCAAGTCCCTGGCCAGCGCGACCTTGCTGCACGCATTGCGCGGGCGCGGCCTGCGCGCGGTCGGGATGAAGCCGCTGGCGAGCGGCTGCGAGGTCACCTGCGATGGCCTGCGCAACGAGGATGCGTTGCTGCTGCAGGCGGCCAGTGCGCCGCGGCCGGACTACGACGACGTAAACCCCTATGCACTGTTGCAGCCGCTGGCGCCGGAACTGGCCGCCGCCGATGCCGGCGTGACGGTGCGACTGGAACCGATCCTCGATGCGCACGCGCGGCTGGCGGCGATGGCCGATGCCGTCGTCGTGGAAGGCGTGGGTGGCTGGGCTGCGCCGTTGTCGGCCACGCTCGACCAGGCCGACCTGGTGCGCGCGCTGAAACTGCCGGTGGTGATGGTCGTCGGCCTGCGCCTGGGTTGCATCAATCACGCGCGCCTGACTGCGCGTGCGATCGCTGCCGATGGTTTGCAGCTGGCCGGATGGATCGGCAACGACATCGATCCGCACATGGCGCGCGCGGACGACAACTTCACGCTGCTGCGGCAGCGCCTGCCGATACCTTGTTGGGGTCGCCTGCCATTCTGCGATCGGCCCGGGCCCGATCCCGCCGAACTGGCCCATTTGCTGGACCTGTCTGGCATCCAGCCTGGCATCCAGCCTGGAATCTGCTGAGCCGGCTTGTGCCTGATCCGGCGTGATTCCCCTCTGTGTGACTTCTGGGGGGTTGGCAGAAAACTCAGAATGCTAGACTGGGCGGTATAGGAATTAAACCAATCTGAGCATCATCGCTCGTACATGACGGAACCGGAGTCCTCCCCCATGGTCAAGAACCCGCGCTCGGTGGCACTGGCCGCCGCGTTGGCCCTCGCACTCTCCGCCTGTGGTGGCGGCAAGGATCAGGCACAGGGGGGCGGCATGCCTCCTCCGGAAGTCGGCGTAGTCAAGCTGCAGCCCGGCAACGTGCCGTTGCAGAAGGATCTTGTCGGTCGCCTCGCGCCGTTCCGCAGCGCCGACGTGCGCGCCCGCGTGCCGGGCGTGCTCAAGCAGCGCCTGTATGCCGAAGGCACCGACGTGAAGGCGGGGCAGGTGCTGTTTCAGATCGATCCCGACCAGCTGCAGGCATCGACCGGCCAGTCCCAGGCCGCGCTCGCGGCGGCGGAGGCGAGCTACGCCAACGCCAAGTCAGCCGCTGACCGCGCCCGTCGCCTTGCGCCGCAGAAGTTCGTCTCGCAATCCGACCTCGACAACGCCCTGGCCGCCGAGCGCAGCTCCGCAGCTGCAGTGAAGCAGGCCAAGGCCGCGCTCGCCGATGCCCGCATCAACCTGGGCTACGCCACCGTGCGCGCGCCGATCAGCGGCCGCGCCGGCAAGCAGCAGGTCACCGAAGGCGCACTGGTCGGCCAGGACACGGCGACGCTGCTGACCACCGTCGACCAGATCGATCCGCTGTATGTGAACTTCTCGGTCAGCGTCACCGAGCTCGAGCAGATCCGTCGCGCCCGCACCGGCGCCGGCACCGGCCAGGGCGAGGTCCAGATCGTCCTGCCCGACGGCAGCACCTACCAGCGCACCGGCACGATGGACTTCTCCGGCGACGTGGTCGATCCGGCCACCGGCGCGATCGCGATGCGCGCGCGCATCCCCAACCCGGACAAGAACCTGCTGCCCGGTACCTATGTGACGCTGAAGGCGACGCTCGGCGAGCAGGCCAATGCCTACCTCGTGCCGCAGGTCGGCCTGCTGCGCGACGCCAAGAGCGCCTACGTGCTCGTCGTCGGCGGCGACGGCAAGGTCGCGCGCAAGGACGTCGTTACCGATCGCCTGCAGGGCGACAGCTGGGTCGTGAGCACGGGCCTGGCCGCTGGCGACCAGGTCATCGTCTCCGGCATCCAGCGCGCAACGCCGGGCCAGCCGGCCAAGGCCGCACCGGTCGCCGCCGATGGCAAGCCCGACCAGGGCGCCAAGCCCGACGCCAAGCCTGCCGCCGAGGCGCAGGCAAACAAGGACTGACCCCCAGCCATGTCCAGATTCTTCATCAACCACCCGGTATTCGCCTGGGTCATCGCGATCCTGATTTCGCTATGCGGCGTGCTGGCGATCGCCAACCTCGGCGTCGAGTCGTACCCGAGCATCGCCCCGCCGCAGGTCACCGTGTCGGCGTCGTACCCGGGCGCGAGCGCCGAGACGGCTGAAGGCGCGGTCACCCAGGTGATCGAGCAGCAGCTGACCGGCATCGACAACCTCGTCTACTTCAACTCCTCGTCGAGTTCGAGCGGCGGTTCCAACATCACCCTGACGTTCGCACCGGGCACCGACCCGGACATCGCCCAGGTGCAGGTGCAGAACAAGGTCGCACTGGCAACGCCGCGACTGCCGACCGAAGTGAACCAGCAGGGCGTGGTGGTGGCCAAGGCCAACGCCGGCTTCCTGATGGTGGTGGCGCTGCGCGCCGACAGCGAGACCTACGACCGCGACAGCCTCAGCGACATCATCGGCTCGCGCGTGCTCGACCAGATCGCGCGCGTACCGGGCGTGGGCAGCACCCAGCTGTTCGGCAGCGAATACGCCATGAACATCTGGCTGAACCCGGACAAGCTGCGTGGCTTCGGCCTGTCGGCGACGCAGGTGCTGACCGCCGTGCGCGGCCAGAACGTGCAGTTCGCGGCCGGCAAGATCGGCGCCGATCCGGCTCCGGCCGGACAGGCGTTCACCGCGACGGTGTCGGCCGAGGGCCGCTTCAGCACGCCCGAGCAGTTCGGCAACATCATCCTGCGCACCAACACCGACGGCACCAGCGTGCGCCTGCGTGACGTGGCACGCATCGGCCTGGGCGCGACGTCCTACGGCTTCGACAGCCGCTGGGACGGCAAGCCGGCCGCCGGCTTCGCCATCCAGCTGGCGCCGGGCG
This sequence comes from Lysobacter sp. 05T417, assembly GCF_056396405.1. Classification (NCBI taxonomy): domain Bacteria; kingdom Pseudomonadati; phylum Pseudomonadota; class Gammaproteobacteria; order Lysobacterales; family Lysobacteraceae; genus Lysobacter; species Lysobacter sp. 05T417. The sequence goes on from NZ_JBFTLK010000004.1 coordinate 282,329, forward strand.
CCAACGCGCTGGGCGTGGCCAAGGCAGTCTATGCGCGCATGGAGGAACTGCAGAGTACCTTCCCGCCGGGCGTGAACTGGTTCTCGCCGTACGACAGCTCGACCTTCGTCTCGGTCTCGATCAAGGAAGTGATCAAGACCCTGGGCGAAGCGATCGTGCTGGTGTTCCTGGTGATGCTGATCTTCCTGCAGAACTTCCGGGCGACGCTGATCCCGACGCTGGTGATCCCGATCGCACTGCTCGGCACGTTCCTGGGCATGTACTTCATCGGCTTCACGATCAACCAGCTCAGTCTGTTCGGCATGGTGCTGGCGATCGGCATCGTGGTCGACGACGCGATCGTGGTGATCGAGAACGTCGAACGCATCATGACCGAGGAGGGCCTGTCGCCGAAGGCGGCCACGCGCAAGTCGATGAGCCAGATCAGCGGCGCGGTCGTGGCGATCACCGTGGTGCTGGCGGCGGTGTTCATCCCGTCGGCGTTCCAGGGCGGTTCGGCCGGTGAAATCTACAAGCAGTTCGCCATCACCATCGCCATGGCGATGTTCTTCTCGGCGTTCCTGGCGCTGGGCTTCACCCCGGCGCTGTGCGCGACGCTGCTCAAGCCCACCGCCGACCACCACCGCGACAACTTCATCTTCCGAAACTTCAACAAGCTGTACGACAAGGTCAGCCGCACCTACATCGGCCATATCGGCGGCGCGATCAAGCACACACCGCGCTGGATGATGGTGTTCGGGCTGCTGGTGGTGCTGTGCGGCTTCCTGTTCACGCGCATGCCGGGCAGCTTCCTGCCGGAGGAAGACCAGGGCTATGCGATCGCCCTGATCGGCCTGCCGCCGGGCGCGTCGATCACGCGCACCAATACGGTGCTCGACCAGGTCCGCGAGACCATGCAGAAGCAGGAAGGCTTCGACGGCATCTTCCAAGTCTCGGGCTTCAGCTTCGTCGGCCAGGGCGAGAACGTCGGCATCGCCTTCATCCGCCTCAAGCCCTGGGACGAGCGCAAGGTCACCGCAAGCGAGTTCATCCAGAACGCCAACATGGCGCTGTATGGCATCCGCGACGCGCAGATCTTCGTGATCAACTTGCCCACGGTCAGCGGCCTGGGCCAGTTCGGCGGCTTCGACATGTACCTGCAGGACCGTAGTGGTAAGGGCCGGGAGGCGTTGGCCGAGGCGCGCAACACGCTGCTGGGCAAGGCCAACCAGAACCCGGCGCTGACCGCGGTGCGTCCCAACCAGCTCGAGGAGTCGCCGCAGCTCAAGCTCGACGTCGACCGCGTGCAGGCGCAGTCGATGGGCCTGTCGGTGTCGGACATCTACAACTCGATCCAGCTGATGCTGGCGCCGGTGTACGTCAACGACTTCGTCGACTCCGGCCGCGTCAAGCGCGTGACAATGCAGGCCGATGCGCCGTACCGCACCGGTCCGGGTTCGCTGGCGAACTTCTACACGCCCAGCCCCGACGGCGACGCCGACGACACCGATCCCAATGGCGCGATGATCCCGTTGTCGAACGTGGTCAAGAGCCACTGGATCACCGCCTCGCCGTCGCTGACCCGCTACAACGGTTACTCGGCGGTGGAGATCGTCGGTTCGCAGGCACCGGGCCACAGCTCGGGCGAGGCGATGAAGGAGATGCAGAACATCGTCGAGGAAGACCTGCCGGAAGGCTTCGGTTACGACTGGACCGGCCAGTCGTACCAGGAAATCCTCTCGGGCAACCAGGCGCCGGCGCTGCTGGCGCTGTCGATCCTGGTGGTGTTCCTGTGCCTGGCGGCGTTGTACGAAAGCTGGTCGGTGCCGGTGGCGGTGCTGCTGGTGGTGCCGCTGGGTGCGCTGGGTGCGGTGCTGTTCTCGCTGATGCGCGGCCTGCCCAACGACATCTACTTCAAGATCGGCCTGATCACGGTGATTGGCCTTGCCGCCAAGAACGCGATCCTGATCGTGGAGTTCGCGATCGAGCAGCGCCAGCATGGCAAGACGCTGCGCGAGGCCACGATCGAGGCGGCGCACCTGCGCCTGCGTCCGATCCTGATGACCTCGTTCGCCTTCATCATGGGCGTGTTCCCGCTGGCGATTTCCAGCGGCGCCGGCGCCAACTCGCGCCACGCGATCGGCACGGGCGTGATCGGCGGCATGATCTTCGCCACATTCCTGGGCCTGCTGCTGATCCCGGTGTTCTACGTCGCGGTCCGGCGCGTGCTGGGCGACAAGCTCGACGAGAAGCCGGTGCTGGTCCACGACGAAGACGAAGAACCGGTGCCGCGACCGGCGACCTGATCGCCGCTCGCGTCCGAACGCAAACAGCCCGCCATTCGGCGGGCTGTTTGTTTCCGGAGTCAGTCATTCGCGCGAAGGCTGGAATCCACGGACGTCGCCCCAGGCCGCGACGTCGTCCCAGGCCGCGCAAAAGAAAAAACCCGACAGCTTTCGCTGCCGGGCTTCCATACCACCGCCGGGAGGGGTTGGCGGGGAGAGAGAATAGAAATCAGTTGGCCTGGAGAGAGGCGCCTGTTTCGACTTGCTTGGACTTACTTGGCAGCCTTGCCGGCAGCCTTGAGGGTGTTGTCGACGCTGGTCTGCACCGAGGTCTGCACGCCCTTGGCGGCGGACTCGAACTGGGCCTTGGCCAGCTCGGTGATCGCACCGTGCGTCTTGAGCGAACGGCCGAAAACTTCCTGGCCGGTGCTGACGCTGCGCTCGAGATTCTCGCGGGCGACCTGCACGCCCTTCGGCAGCAGCGACTTGGCGCTGTCGAAATCGCGCACTTCGGCGGCTTCGCCGAGGAAGGCGAAGGTCGCGTTGACGCGCTCTTCGATCGCGGCAAGCTGCAGGCCGAACACGGCCTCGGCGTTGTCGAGGGCGAGGCGGTTCACCTGCGCGGCGGTCTCCGCGAACTGGCGCGTCGCGGCGGCAAATTGCTCGTTGAACGGCTGGTACATGGTTGACTCCGTTAGGTGGATCAATCCGGGGAGGGAGTTCGGATTGTGCGGTGCAGCATAATCCAGATTGTGTTGCAGTGCAACATGGCTGGAACGGAGGGTTCAGGCGGCGGTCAAAACCGTGGCGGGATGCCCGGACCGGCTGCCAGAATCCATCCACACCGCGGGCCGGAACTGGGGCCATAACTGGGGCCATAACTGGGGCCATAACTGGGGCCAGAACTGGGGCCAGAACCGCGTCACACGACCGACAGGGCCCTTCTGTCACGGTCTGAATGCGCCGGAACAAGGATGATGGGCCTCCAGGATGACCAAACGATGATCCCAGACCCCATGCCTGGAACCCCCCTGCCTGGTGCCGCCCTGCCTGGAGCCGCCCTGCCTGGAGCCGCCGTGACTGGAGGCGCTGTCCCCGGATCCCGCTTCCCGCGCCTGTTCCGGGCCGGTATCGGCCGTCTGGCCGTCCTCGCCGTGCTGGCCCTCCCGCTCGCGGCCGCTGCCCAGCAGCCAACCCAGCAGCCCACCGCGCAGCCCACCGCGCAGCCCACCACCCCGCAGCCGGCCCAGCCTGCCGATCTCCCCTGCGTCGGCCTGGTCCTGGGCGGCGGTGGCGCCCGCGGTTCGGCCCACGTCGGCGTCCTCAAGGTCCTGGAGCGCGAGCGCATCCCGGTGTGCAAGGTCGCCGGCACCAGCATGGGATCGATCGTGGGTGGCCTGTATGCGACCGGCTACACCCCGGCGGAAATGGAAACCCTGATCGAGACCATCGACTGGGCCGACATGTTCGTCGACGACCCGCCGCGCGCCGGCCAGCCGATGCGCCGCAAGGACGCCGACTTCCGCTACCTGCTCGACCTGGAGATCGGCTACGCCGAAGGCCGCGTGGTGCTGCCGGTCGGCATCGTGCAGGGGCAGAAGCTGTTGATGCTGCTGCGCCGGCTGACGCTCTCGACCTGGGACGTGAAGAGCTTTGACGAGCTGCCGGTGCCGTTCCGCGCCGTCGCCGCCGACATCATCACCGGCGACAAGGTCGTGTTCGACGACGGTGACCTGGCGCTCGCGATCCGCTCGAGCATGTCCGTGCCGGGCGCGTTCGCGCCGGTTCGCATCGGCGACCGCCTGCTCGTCGATGGCGGCATGGCCGACAACGTGCCGGTCGACGTGGTCCGCAAGATGGGCGCGCAACGCCTGATCGTGGTCGACGTCGGTTCGCCGCTGCACACCGAGGCGACCCTGACCAATCCGCTGGCGATCATGGACCAGATGATCTCCGCGCTGATGGCCGAGAAGGTACGCGCGCAGCTGGCCACGCTCGGCGACCAGGACGTGCTGATCCGGCCCGAGCTGGGCGACATCACCGCATCGGAATTCAACCGCGGCGCCGAAGCGATCGCGATCGGCGAGCGCGCGGCCGAAGCCATGCTGCCGCAACTGCGCACGATGGCGGTCGACGAGAAGACCTACGCCGCCTACCGTGCCAACCAGCGACAACGCAACTTCGACGTGGGGCTGGTGAAGTTCCTCGACGTCAGCAAGGGCAATTCGCCATCGGCCAATCGCCAGGTGGAGCGCGCCGTCGCCGACAACCTGGCCAAGCCGTTCGACGTCGACGAGGTCGAGAAGGACATCGGCACTGCCTATGGCGACGGCCGCTTCCAGCAGATCGACTACCGCCTGGCCCAGCACGATGGCGAACTCGGCCTGGAGATCATCCCCGTCGACAAGCCGTGGCGCGCGTTCGGCAAGCTCGGCTTCCAGCTCGACGACAACTTCAACGGCCGCAGCAGCTACATGGTCTCGGCCGAGCTGACCTTCAACAACATCAACAGCCTCGGTGCGGAATGGCGCAACGTGGCGCGCCTGGGTCGCATCACCGGCCTGTTGTCGGAGTTCTACCAGCCCTTCGGCGAGACCGGCGAGTTCTACCTGAAGCCGTCGATCGAATTCCGCAACGAGTCGCTGCCGCTGTGGCTCAACGGCAACCAGCTGGCGGAATTCCGCATCAACCGTCGCGAGGCCGCCCTTGAGGCGGGCTATTCGCCGCAACCGGAGTGGCGCGTATCCGCCCAGCTCGTGCGCGGCCGCGACGAGGCCGATCTGCTGATCGGCAATCCCAACGACTTCAAGGGTGGCGACGAGAGTTTCGCCGGCGTCGACTACAACGCCACCTGGGACACGCTCGACAACATCAACTTCCCGACGAAGGGCACGCGCGTCAGCGTCGACCTGGAGACCTACTACGACGTGCTGGGGGCCAACATCGAGGGCAACGTGGCACGGGCGACGGTGGACTGGGCCCATGCGTGGGGCCGTTACCACCTGCTGCTGGGCGCGCGTACGAGCAGTGCGCTCGAGGACGACACCTTCTTCGAGACCCAGGGCTTCCTGGGCGGCTTCCTCAACCTCTCGGGTTTCGACGAGCGCGCACTGTTCGGCAACCAGACCGCGCTGGCGCGCGCTGTCCTGTACCGGCGCACCGGCAACACCAGCCGCCTGTTCTCGCTGCCGATGTACGTCGGCGCCAGTCTGGAGACGGGCAATGTCTGGCGGAGCAAGGACGAGGTCGATGCCGACGATCTGATCCTCGCCGGCAGCCTTTTCATCGGTTTCAGCACGCCGCTGGGGCCGATGTTCCTGGCCTATGGCGGCAACGACGACGGCGAGAGCTCGTGGTACCTGACCTTCGGCTCGCTGTTGCGTCCGACGGTGAAGTAGCGCCGGTCAGCTGCCGCGGTAACGGCAGCCCGACGTGCAGGTCTCGTGCACGACGATCTCCGACAGCAGCGGCAGCGACGGCTTGAGGTGATCCCAGATCCACACGGCCAGGCGCTCGCTGGTCGGATTGTCGAGGCCGTCGATGTCGTTGAGGTAGTGGTGGTCGAGGCGGTCGTAGAGCGGCTGGAAGGCCGCCTTGACGTCGCCGAAATCCATTACCCAGCCCGCATGCGGGTCGATCTCGCCCTCGACGTGGATCTCGATGCGGAAACTGTGCCCGTGCAGGCGCGCGCATTTGTGCCCCGGCGGCACGTTCGGCAGGCGGTGCGCGGCCTCGAGGGTGAAAGCCTTGAATATCTTCATGGCGCCAGTTTACTCCGCAGCGCCCCCGGGCCGGACCGCGGGCGCGGTCAACTGCCGCAGCCGGCCTTGGCGCCGGCGCGGGCCGCGGCATTGGCCGCGCCGACATAGCGGCCAACCAGTGCCTTGAGCTGGTCGAACTCCTCGCGGCGGGTGACCGCTCCGGCGATGGTCCGGCCCGAGACCGGTTCGCGCACCACCAGCGTGCCCCAGAACCCGGAGTGGCCCGTCGCACCGACGCCGTCGAAGGTGTAGGTGAGCAGGCCCAGGCGGTAGGGGCTGTCGGCGGGCAGGCCCACCGGCGACTGCATCAGCGCCAGCGTGGCGCTGTCCTTGAACACCCGGCCGGCCAGCAGTGCCTCGAAGAAGGTCGCCATGTCGGCCGGCGTGGCGACGATGCCGCCGCCGCCGAACAGGTCCATCGACGGATCCCAGTCGTAGGTGTCGTCGCCCTCGAAGAACTGATGTGCACGCGTCCGGCCCCTGGCGGACTCGGCGCGCTCCCACCAGGTATCGGGAAGGCCACGCTTGTCCAATGCGAGCTGGCTGCGCACCGCTTTCGGCAGCGACTGGCCGCTGACGCGCTCGATGATCGTGCCGAGCAGGATGTAGCCGGTGTCGGAGTACGAATACTTCTCGCCCGGCTTGCCGACCGGCTGCGTCCACTCCACCAGGTGCGCGACATCCTCCGCCGGCGTCCATTTCGTGCTGGGGTTGGCCTTGACCGCGGCGATGAACTGCGGCGCCTGGGCGTGATCGGCCAGCCCGGAGGTGTGGCTGAGCAACTGCCGCACGGTCATCGCGCCGGGGTCGTAGCCATCGCTCTTGAGCTGGTCGAGCCAGGGCTGCGGAAGGTAGCGATCGATGGTGCTGCGCAGGTCGAGCTTGCCGGCTTCGTGCAGTCGCAGCGCGGTGGCGGCGACGTAGGTCTTGGTCACGCTGGCGATGCGGAAGCCTTCGTCGCCTTTCAGTGGCGTTGCCGTGGGCGCCGCCAGCACGCGCGTGTCGCGTGCGCCATCGGGCGCCAGCGTCGATACCACGATCTGTCCCTTGAGGGCGGCGGCGTCGAGCGAAGACGCGGCCTGGGCCAGGCAGGCATCGGCCGCCGATGCAGCGAACGCTGCGGGGTAGAGCAGTGCAAAAAGGGCAATACGGGGCAGAGGCATGGTGGTCGGCTCGATCCGGGCGCAGTGGCGACATCTTGAACCGCTCGGGCACGGCTCGACCATGGCATTGGTCACGCCAGGGAGGTTCGCCAGCGCAACGTGGCGTTCCATGACGTTGCATGCCGACGCTGTGCACGCGACGCTCGCATCGATGAACCCCACCCGAGCGTCAACGTGCGGCTATCGATGTCTTCACGCGACGGTACGCGCCGATTTCCACACTGGCCCCACACCAAAGCGGGAGGAACGCATGAGGATGAAGTCCAAGACGATGAAGTCGACGATGAAGTCGAAGCTGTCAGTGATCGTGGCTGCGTCGCTGCTGTTTGCAGCGGCCATGCCGATGCAGGCACTGGCCCAGGACAAGACGATGGAAGCCGAGGAAGGCGATGCGTCGCAGGCCGCCAGTGATACCTGGATCACCACCAAGGTCAAGACGGACCTGATGGCGACGTCGAATGTGCCGGGCACGACGATCGATGTTGAAACGGTGAACGGCAGGGTGTCCCTGGCCGGCACCGTCGACAGCAAGGCCAGTGCCGACAAGGCGGTCACGGTCGCCAAGGGAATCAAGGGCGTCAAGAGCGTCGATGCCTCCGCGTTGAAGGTCGCCAAGAAGTAGAAGTGAAGTTGCGCGACGACCGCAACGCGCTGCCCCTCTCCCGCCCTCCGCGGGAGAGGGGTTTTTATTGGGGGGTTCCTACCCTTTGAGGGAGTCCGATCATGGCCATGAAGAAAGCCGCGAAGAAGAACGCTGCCAGGAAGCAGGCGGCATCCGCGACCACTGCCACCGTCGCCCGCCAGCGCAAGATCCAGAAACAGGTCGACACCCGCGACAAGGCCAAGCCGAAGGCGGACAAGCCTGAAGAGAAGAAGCCCGTCCAGGCAGGCGAACGCAGGCAACCGCAGAATCCGTTGCCGCGCCAGCACCTGCGCAAGCCCGGCAACGAGCACGAACTCGCGCCCAGCCCGCGTTACCTGGCGCCTGACTATCGCGGCAGCGGCAAGCTCGACGGCATGCATGCACTCGTTACCGGGGGCGACTCCGGCATCGGCCGTGCGGTCGCGGTGCTGTTCGCCCGCGAGGGCGCGGACGTGGCCATCGTCTACCTCAACGAACACGTCGATGCGGAAGCCACCTGCAAGCAGATCGAAAGGGAGGGGCAGCGCTGCCTGCTGATCCCGGGCGACGTCAAGGACTCCACCTTCTGCAACGCTGCCGTGGCGGCGGCGGTGGAAGCCTTCGGCGGCCTCGACATCCTGGTGAACAACGCGGCCTTCCAGGAGCACGCCGACACGCTGGAGGCGCTGACCGACCAGCACCTGCAGGAAACGCTGCAGACCAACATCGCCGGTTACTTCCACATGGCGCGCGCCGCGCTGCCGCACCTCAAGCGCGGAAGCAGCATCATCAACTGCGGTTCGGAGACCGGCATCTTCGGCAGCAAGCACCTGCTCGACTATTCCGCAACCAAGGGTGCGATACACGCCTTCACCCGCTCGCTGGCCAGCAATCTGCTCGAGCGCGGCATCCGCGTGAACGCGGTCGCGCCGGGCCCGGTCTGGACGCCGCTCAATCCTGCCGACCGGCCGGCCGACGACGTGTCGAAGTTCGGCCAGGACAGCGACATGGGTCGCCCGGCGCAACCGGAGGAGATCTCGCCGGCGTTTGTCTTCCTCGCTTCGCCGGTGTGCGCCTCCTATGTCAACGGCGTGATCCTGCCGGTGATGGGCGGGCCGCGCGGGTGAACCGCGCTTTGGCCCTCATGGGCGCGCGGGATCGATCCTGCCGCGTTCGCGCATGCGCAACCCGGCCGCTTCCTCGCGCGCGCCCATGATCATTTCGCCCAGCCACTTGATCAGGATCGCGGTGTAGGCCTTCTGCGCGGGCTTGTCCGTGAACGCATGATCGGCATTGTCGACGGTGCGCCGGGTCAGCGAGCGCGCGTGCCGGAACGCCTCGGCGTAGTTGTCGATCACCGCCTCGGGCACGATCTCGTCGTGTTCGGCGGCGACCAGCAGCGCATGCCCGCGGTAATCGGCACAGGCGCGCAGGGCCCGGTTCTGATCCCAGCGCAGCGTGCTGCGGCGGTACGCGCGCAGGTCGGTGTCGACGTGCAGGCGCAGCTTCGGCAGGTCCCAGCCTTCGTCCTTGTAGAGGGCCGGCGAGCGCAGCGCCAGCCAGTGCACGGGGCGCAGTGCGGTCAGCAGCGCCGCCAGGTAGCCGCCGTAGCTGATGCCGACCACCGCCACGGCGGTCGGGTCGACGTTGGGCCGGCGCACCAGCCAGTCATAGGCGGCGACGAGGTCGGCCAGGTTCTGCGGCCGGTTCACGTTTTCCCAGTGGCGCGCGGTACGCTCGTGCCCGCGCAGGTCGAAGGTCAGGCAGACGCAGCCAATGCCGGCCGCTTCGCGCGCACGCACCAGGTCGTGCTCCTGGCTGCCGCCCCAGCCGTGCACGAACAGCACGCCGGGAAGGCGCGCGGCTGGGGAGAGGACGGTGCCGCAGATGCGCTCGTCCTCGACATCGAGTTCGACGGTCTCAAGCCGGATGTCCATGACGCTCGGTGCCCTGGAGATCGCTGCCGGGTTCAGATGCGCATGCCGGTGCATCGTCAGGTTCGACGATGCCGTACTTGGTGATCGCGCCCACCACCGGGTCCTCCGCGCGGAACGACACTTCGGCGCCAGCCGGAACGTCGATCAGATCGTAAACCTCGCACGAGGACACGCAGATTCGCTGCAGCCCGGGGTCGGCCTTGAACGCCTGCAGCGCGAGGACCTCGGCCGGCGATGCGCCGCCGATCCGCCACGACTGCTCCAGCACGCCGCAGCGCATGGCGCCACTGCTGTCCTCGCCGACGACGATGTCGTAGTTGCGGCGCGAGGCGAAGAACTGCGGATACGCGCGGCCGACTTCGCGGTCGTAGCCGATCGCGCTGGCAATGGCGTGGCTTTCGTCTTCGTTGCGGCTGGCCCGCAGCAGGTCGTCGAGACCGCCACGCAGGCAACGCAGCGTCGATCCGCCGTATACCTCGTGCCTGGCGTGGTTGTGCGTGGTGCGCTGGGTGCCGCTGTAGGCCAGGCCGATCGCGCCGACCGTCAACACGCCGACGCTGTGGGTGACCGCATGGCCCAGGTTCAATTCCAGTCCCAGCCCGAACTCGCGCATCGCCCCGGCATCGAGCGCGGATACGGCGGCGTCGAGTTCATCGAAGTCGGCAACCACGCGCTGGCCGGAGCCGCCGATGCCCTGGCCCGGCTTGGTCCGGATTGGCGCGCCCACCGCCAGCAACGAGCGGCCCGCGCGACGCGCGTCGTCCGGGTTGAACACGCTCATGCCGGGCAGCACGAACGGCGCCAGCGCCTCACCGAGCGAACGCGACCAGCCCTCGGGAAGATCGCGCGCGTCTGCAGGCGCCGGATGCGTGATCGACTTGGTGGCCACGAAGGGGTGGGGCACCACGCCGCCGAACAGGTCGCCGGGGCCGCGGATGCCCAGTTGCGCCGCTTCGGAAGCCAGAAGGGTGCGATCGGGGACGAAGTAGAGCGGGCCGGCGTAGGCGCGATCGGGCACGTACTCGCCGGCGAAGGCGGCACCTGTCAGATCGGCCAGCCGCTGCGCGGCCCATTGCCGCGTCGCCCTCTCGTGGATACCGCGCTTGCGCGTGAGGATCAGGTCGAGCACCGATCCGCGAGCATCTGCGCCGCGACCGAACGCCATCGCGGTTCAGTCCCGCGGTTTGGCCGGCACGAACGGCGACACCGGATCGCTGGCCGGAAAGGTTTCGTTCAACGCCTCGTCGAGATTGTCGCTTTCGTGGCGCTTGCGTCGCGCCCGTTCCCCTGCGCCCTTGTCGCCAGGCGTGGCGGTGTCGGAACGGCGCGAACGATGGATCGGCGGATCTTTCCGGTCCTGATGGCCAGCCATCGCGTACTCCGTGTCTTGGGGCGTCTTCGACGATACGGACGCGACGCTAATGCCACGTGAGGACTGCGCTGCCTGCGCGTGCACGCGCGTTGCGATGCGGTGAAGAACTCAATGCCAGGCGCTGCCGACCTGGATGTAGAACGTCTCGTCTTCAGGCCCCCACGCGTAGTCGATGCCGGTGTAGAGGCCAAGCTGGCGCGCGATCAGATAGCGCACGCCGGTGCCCTTGGAGACCTGGCTCTGGCCGTCGCCGAAACTGTTGTGTCGGCCCCAGGTGCGGCCTGCGCCGGCGAAACCGATCAGGGCCCAGCGCGGAGTCACGTTCCAGCGCAGCTCCGTTTCCAGCGTGGCCGCACGCGTGTCCTGGTAGCGGGCCGAACCGATGCCGCGCAGGTCGATGTAGGGCAGGCGGTAGAACGGAACGTCGCCGTTGGCCCAGCGCACGTCCGCGCGACCGCCCAGGACGAAGCGCTTGTCGCCGAACGGCAGATAGCCGAAGGCGTGGCCGCGATAGCTCTGGAAGTCGTTGTCGCTGCCGATCAGGTCGTCGTAGAAGTTGCCCTCGATCATGCCCAGCCAGCCGCTGTTGGGCGTGAACGTGTTGTCGCGGTCGTCGAACTCCAGCGACAGGCCCAACCCGGAGCTGCGCTCGTTCAGCTCCTTGTCCGTGAACAGGTTGCGATCGGACTCGATATCGAAGCCGATATCCAGGTCCATGTAGATCCACGCCAGCCCAAGGAACAGGTCCTGCTGGCCCAGTCGCCTGAACACCTGCTGCAGCGACATGATGCCGTCCATGTTGTAGCCGATCTGCTGCGGCGGCAGGAAGCGGCCTTGCGTGTAGAAGTCGAGGTTGATGTCGGCCTTGGCGACGCCACCGCGATAACGCCAGCGGTCGTCGTCGAAATGCAGGATTGCACCGGCGCCGTAGGCCTGGCTGCCGTTGGAGGTGCGAATGGCGCCGAAGCCGTAGATATCAGGCGTCACCATCATCTTGCGCCCGTCCTCGCTGGTGCGCGCGGTCGAGCCCTCGGGCTTGTGGAAGAACGTCAACGCGATGCCGCCACCTGTGCCCACGGCCGGGTCGGTGATGATGATCGGCACCGGCAGGAAGCCCTTGTGCTCCAGCAGCCAGCGCGACATGTCGAACTTGCCGTCGGCGGGATCGTGCAGCAGTTCGAGGAAGCCCGGCTTGACCGGGCCGTCGGATGTCACCTCGTCAGCGGCATGCGCCGGCGTCAAATTGGCAATTGCGAACAAGAGCGGGAAAACAGCAATCGGTGCCAGTGGTGATTTCATCCATCGTCCTTGCGGCAATCCGTTCGCAGTTCAGAACGTGATGCTGGCCGAGAGCATGAACGGCTCGCCCTTGAGCCGGTTCTCCACGTCGAACTCCTTGAGCCAGCGTGCGGAGAACTCGACCTGGCCGCCGTCCCACTTCTTCGCGTACGTGGCGATCGGGCCAAGCGCCAGCGAGTGGCCCTTGAAGCCGTCAAGGCGATCGGCGATGGCGCTGTCGTCGTCCTCGATCTGTTCGATCCAGCCACCGACGCCGCCAATGCCCCAGCCGTTGGCGAAGCGTTTGACCAGCAGCGAGTCGACGCGGAACACGGCGCCGTTCTGGTAATCGGTGGCGTCGTTCTCGGTGTAGATGTCGACCGCGGTGGTGGTGCTCCATTCCAGCGTGCCCTTCTGGAACAGCTGGGTGTAGCCAACGGTGGGCGAGAACGTCCAGTTGTTGAGGCTGGGGTTGGCCAGTCGCCCGACTTCGTAGTCACCGGTCGGCGCGTAGATGTACAGCGACAGAGAGACGTGGCGCAGCTGGTCGATGTGGTAGCTGGCGATCACAGGCGCGAAGAAGGCGTCGAACAACCCCGTGTCGCTGTCGCTGCGGCTGCCGCTGATCGGCCCCAGGCGCAGGTCGGCATCGGCGCTGACATCGATGAACGGAATCGTCGCCATCGAGGCGAAGTTCCAGCGGCCTTCGCCGGTGTCCCAGATGTACAGGCCGGTAAAGGTGAGCATGTCGAACGTGCCGGTCAGTCCGACCGCGCTGACGCCACCGATCGGGATCTCGCGCTGGCCGCCGATCTCGCCCGAGTAGTAGGCGTACCCGATCTGCATGTTCCAGCCGGGTGTCGGTGGGATCAGTCCCGAATAGGACGCCGCCTGCAGGCCGGTGATCGGACGTCCGACCGCGCCTTCAGTTGCATGCGCCGGCGCGAAGACTGCAGCGGCACCGACGGCCGCTGCAAGGATGGTTCCACGAATGCTTTTGTTCATCAGGCCCCCCGGCCGTCATCGAGAATCAGCGCCGCCGGAAGCCGCCGCCGCCGCGACCGCCGCCCATGCTCGGACGGAATCCGCCGACGGGTCGGTTGTAGCCGCCGGCAGGACGGTTGTAGCCACCTGCAGGGCGGTTGTAGCCGCCGGCAGGACGGTTGTAGTTGCCGCCACCCGAACCCATGTTCGAAGGCCGGCCGCCATAGCTGCCGCCAGTGATGCGTTCGTTGCCGCGATCACGCGCCATGCGTTCGCTGTCGAGGTCGCGGGTCTCGCCGCCCGGGTTCCTGGACGAGTCCGGACGCGTGACCTGGCTCCAGCCGTTCTCGTCGTGCTTGTAGACGTTGCCATCCTTGCCGGCATAGACGTTGTCGTTGACGTTGACCACGCCACCGTGGCTGAGCGTTCCGGTGTCGGCGTTGTAGTGGAAGCCACCTGCACCCTTCGCGTCGACACGATTTCCCTGGCTGTCGAATGCGCCAGCACCGGCCGCACCGTTGGGGCCGGCAACCGCGCCGCCTGCGCTCTGCGTGACGCGGCCGGTGTTGGTATTGACCGTTGTGCGGCTGCCGCCGGCCGCTGCCTGCCCGGTGTAGGGATTGACCGCCGCGGCGCCACCGCCGGCGACCACGCGGCCGGTCTGCGGGTTGTAGCGGATGCCCTGCGCTCCTGCGGTCGTGGTGCCGGTGTAGATGTTGGTGTTGACGCCGGCGCGGCCGACGCCGCGACCGCCGGTGGCTTCGTTGTAGTAGCCACCGCGTCCACCGCGACCGACATTGCCGGTCCACGGATCGGCCCAGGCTGCGGCGGTGCCGCGAACAGCGGCGTTGCCCCAGTGGCCGTAGACATTCCACGCGGCCGCGCCGCCACCCCAGTAGCCCCAGCCGTAACCCGGGCCGTACCACGGGCCCCACCATGGGCTGTAAGGCCCGTACCAGCCGCCGTACCAGCCCCAGCCGTAGCCGAACGTCCAGCCGACCCAGGCATTCCAGCCGAAGTACACGCCCATGCCATAGGTGGCGGGGCAGCCGTACCAGTACGCACCGACCCAGGGATCGCAGGCGTAGCCGGTGCCGTAGACAACGACGTTGTCGGTGACCACCGTGCCGTAGTAGCCCGGCGTGTAGCCGACATACACCTCGTCATCGCTGCTGCCATACACGCGCACGTAGGTGACGTAATGCAACGGCGAACTGGTCGGGATCGAATAGATCTCGGCCGGCACGCTGGTCGCCACGGCCCACGGTCCGGTCGCGGAGCTGGAGGAGAACCAGATGCCCTTGTCGACTGCATAGAAACTGTTGGCCGTGACCTTGATCACCGGCACGGCGGTGTTGTGCGCGTACTGCAGGCTGGTGCCGCCGATCGAGACGAACTGCGGCGCACCGTCGTACTGCACGTTGAGCTTGGCTTCGTTGCGCTTGACCGTGGCGTTCTGCGGGATGTCGTTGGCGATCAGCGCCTCACGCGATTCGGGCGTGTTGGGGATCGAGGCCAGCACGCCGCTCTTCGGGCTGTCGGGCGGGATCTTCGCAAACTCGGCCGGCAAGCTCGCCGGTGGCACATAGCGCCACGGCCCTTTGCTGGTGGCCGCGGTGAACCAGCGGCCAGACACCAGCACGTACCAGGCGTTGTCGGCGGCGCCGTCGAGCAGAACGTCTGCGCCGGTGTTGTCGATGTAGCTCAGCCTGGTGCCCGGGATGGCGACGAACTGCGGCTCGCCCTGCACCGAAACAAGTTCGGCCGGGTGCGTGCGCACGAAGATGTCGGGGGCCCTGCCGGCGGCAAAGTCCTGCTTGAGCGCATCGGGCGGATCGTCGAACGTGTCGGCGTCCTTGCCCACCTTCGCCATCGCCTGGGTCAGCGCGGCATCGACACTGGCCGCTGCCGTCCACGGACCGCTCAGCGCGGGCGCGGTCGACCAGTGGCCGGCAACGTTGGTGTAGTACTTGCCACCCTGCTGCAACAGCAGCGAACGGGTGTTGATCACCCGCTGCACGCCCGAAACGCCGCTGGGCTTGAGCGCGGGCTCGCCATCCACCAGCACCAGCACGGCCGGCGTGGTGCTGAAGATGATGTCGGGCGGATCGTTCTTCACCGGCAGCGACGGCGGCATCTTCGCGTCGACCTTGGCAATGGCCATCGCCGACTCGAGCATGTCCAGCGACACGGTCAGGGTCGACTTGGTCTTCAACTGCTGGCGTGCCAGCTCCAGGTACTGGGCCTGCTTCGCGGTTGCGGTGGGGAAGCTGGCCGAGGGCAGTTCCAGGTCGGTCAGCACCACCGCGCGCGCTTCCTTGTCGATCTCGGTGCGGGCCTGGAACTGGACCACGCCGTAGTCGAACGCGGGCTCGGACTTGCCGCTCTTGCCGGTATGGACGCCCGACTTCACCGCCATTACGAAGCGGCCCTTGAGCTGGTTGCCTTCCCAGCTGTCGTACTGCGGCTGGTGGACGCTGAAGCTGGTGCCCTGCACGGTGAAGTCACGCGGGAACGGGCGCGCGTCGATCGTCGTCGCGCCCGCCCCGGAGGCGGATGTTCCCTGCGCAGCCACCTGCGGGATGCCGATTGCGGCGGATCCGATGAGCACTGCAATGGCCAGGCTCAGGACGGGCAGGAAGGGGTGGATGCGCATGGAAGGCCTCAATGCAGTGAAACTGGATGATTCGTTGCGGGGCGCGCGCCGTTACGCGCACTGGGATGGGCAACCGCCCGGCTCAGCCGGGCGGATTGACCACGACGTACTGGACGCTGGTGCCCGCGTACTGCGGCTGGTACCAGGTGCTGCCGCATTGCTGGTAGGCGACCCCGTTGATCACGCTGGTCACGCAGCTGGGCGGCACGGTGTTGACGATCGATCCCACCGCGGCGGCGGTAAGCGCCACCGCACCGGTGACGGCCGCGGCAGTGGCGATCGGGTGATCGTCCCAGCCGCCATTCCAGCCGTTGTCGACATCGATGTTGACGTCGTTGTGGATGTTGGTATTGCGGTTGACGTTGGTATTGCGATTGACGTTGGTGTTGCGGTTGACGTTCGCGTTGTTGTTGCGGTTGACGTTGGCGTTGCCGCCGCGATTCACGTTGGCCGCGTGACCGCCGCCGCCGCCGGCCCGGGCACCTGATGCGTGGTTGACGCTGGTACGCGCGCCGCCACGGGCGTCGGCGTCGAAGCTGACCGCCATCAAGGCGGTGGTGCCGGCCAACATGCCAATGCCAAGGCCGAGCGCGGTGACGTTGTGACGAGTGCTCATGGCGACTTCTCCTCGACGGCGACCACGTCCACCGCGACCATCTCGATGCGATGCGAGTCCTTGGGCGGAGTGAACGTGAAGGCGCTGTCCTTCAGTCCGGCAGCGGTGTTCCAGGTCAGCGTGCTCGCGTACTGCGGCTGCGCCGGATCATCGGTGGTGGTGATGACCAGGCGACGCGGCAGCGGCTTGGGACCGGATTCGATCCAGACCTGCCAGTCGACGCCTTCCTGGCGGAACGCGTACTGCGACGTAACGGTTCCATTGATGCGCGCCGGGCCCACGCGCGTCGCCGCCTTCAGCGCCGACGTCGGCGCCTGGTCGGTTCCCCACAGGAACAGGTCCGCCAGCGGCATCTCGATGCCGTACTTCTGCTCGACGCTGCCCAGCATCTCGCGGATGGTCGGCGGCGCGTCGACGGTGGCGTAGTACTTCGCCTTCGGCCCGTACACCGTCAGCGACTTGCCGTCGTAGAACAGCTGGCGATTCTTGCGATCGCTGTGCAGGTCGAGCTGCAGCTTGTCGGGCGCGCGCACCTTGTAATCGAGATCGCCGGCGAACTGCAGCTTCTGCCCGTCTTCCACCACGATGTCCAGGGTGGTGTCAGCGTGGACCGTGAAGTCCTTGAGCGAGCGCAGGTATTTGCCCATTGTTTCCAGGGCGGCGACGGCTTCGGGATCGACGGCGGTGGCGGCTGGCGCGGACGCTGCTGCCTTGGCGGCTTCAGGCGGAGGCGCGGCCAGCGCCATGGGCGCGGCGAGCGCCAGGCAAAGGCCTGTGATCAACGCAGGGTGACGCATGTCGTTCTCCTCGAAGTGGACGGCCACGGCCGTCGTCTGTACGTGCCCGCGCATTGGCGCGCGCCGGCACCGGTGCGATCATGGAGCCTTCGTCACGGCTGGCGTCTTCCACTGGTCATCGAGCAGTTCCTGCTTCGGCCAGTAGTAGCGCATGAACATCACGAACGGCCCGTTGGGCGAGGGCAGCCAGTTGGCTTCCTTGTCCTTGCCGGGTGACTGCGCCTGGACGTAGATCGTCAGCCCGCCATCGCTGTCCTTCTTCAGGCCCGGCAACATCGGCGAGTTGATCAGGTAGCGGTTGATCGGATTCTTGACCAGCAGCTGCTGCGGCAGGTCATACATCGTGACCGACCAGAAGGCGTTGACCGGCGGCAGCTGCCCCGGCGCGAAGCGCAGCGTGTACTTGCCCTTGCTGCCGTCGAGCGGCTGGCCGTCGGCATCCTTCTCGAGGATCGGGTACATCGCTTCTTCGCGCGAGTTGGCGCCAATGCCGACCTGCGTGCCGGTGGCGCGCGCGACGTAGTCGTTCTTCAGGAATTCGCGGTTGCCGAAGAGCATGTCGGTCTTGCCGCCGAGCGATGCACGCTTGTCGTCGATCTGCTTCTGGCCATCGGCCACGCCCTGCTTGACCGCGGCCTGCAACTCCGGCGACAACATGCCCGGATCGAACGGCTTGCCCGGTTCGATGCCGAGGCGGGCAAATCGCTGCATCAACGCGGTCTCGCTGGAATGCGGCGGCTGGGTGAACTGCAGCAGGAACGCGAGCTGGTTGAAGAACTCCGGCGATTCCTGGTCCTTGCCCGGGGCAATGGGCATGGGCCATTGCAGTGAGGGCGCTGCCGGCGGCGCGGGCGCGCCGAGGAACGCCGACAGCGGCTGCACCTTGTAGCCGGCCTGGATCTTCTTGACGTTGGCCAGGTCGGCGACGTTGAACATCTGCGTGCGTCCGACCACGGTCACCAGCTCGGTTTCCGATCGGATCACCTTGCTGATGCCCTTCGGGTTTTCGCCCTGCCATTTCGGACCGGCGATGAGGAAGCTTCCGCCGTCGTTGCCGGTCGTACGACTGCCGATGTAGTCGAAGTTGAAGGTGTACAGGTCCATCAACTGGAAAACGAAGTAACGATCCTTCTCCATCTTCGGCACGGTGATCACCACCGGCTCGGCACGCAGGTCGAGTCCGGCAAAGGTGTAAGGCGTATCGGAGTTCGGGGTGACGAAAGCGGTATCGGCGGGCGTGAACACGCGCGCCATGTTGAGCACCGAGTTGAACGGCCCCTGGTACTGCGGACCGTCCTTGCCGATCGAGTACGCATACATCGTCTTGTACTGGTCGACCATCGGCACGCCGTAGACGTAGGCGTCGCGCGCGATCTCGCGCGCCTCGGCCGCGGTCAGCGCGCCAGGCCGGGGCGCGCTGTCCGTCGCTGTGGCGGTTGTTGGCGGACTCGTTTCCGCGTTCGTCGCATCGCGCTTGCCGCACGCTGAAAGCAGCAATGCCGCAGCAACGGCCACTGCCATTGCTGCAGTCGCCGTCATGATGTTGTGTCGTGGGGCAGTCATGGGTCGTCCTTAAACAAGCGCTGCGAATCATTGGCCTGCATCCATACTGCGGACGCAGCACCATCCCCGGTTGAGCACGCGGTACACGCTGACACCGGGCTTTCTTCGTGGCTGCCCGGTGTCGGATGATTCATTGCTGGTGCATTTCTGCCCGTGAAGCGTGAAAGAACTGTGATGGTGTTGCGCTTCAATGGCCGCGCCAAAAAAGCGCTTCGGGAAATGCGCAACTGCCATTCATGAATCACGCGATGATTGCGGCAACCGCGCGCACGTCGAGATCTTCTCGACAGCGGCGCACGTGTAAAGAGCACTCGCTGCGGAAGCCGGTGCAGTTGGATATCGGCGGTGGATCGCAGCAGGATGGCGACTGCCAGGCAGTGTCCTTGCGGGGATCAATTCGATCTCGATGCGGACAGGCGGGCGCGTGGGCGCTGAAACCCGACCCGGGTCCCGGGCCCAGAAACAAGAAACAAGAAACCCCGCGCGAGGCGGGGTTTGTTGTGGGCCGCGCCAAGGGCGTGACCGGATACCGTGTGGTGGCTATGGGTGGACTCGAACCACCGACCCCAGCATTATGAGTGCTGTGCTCTAACCGGCTGAGCTACATAGCCACGCGGTGAACCGCGAATTATTCATGCCGAGGGGGTCCGCGTCAATCGTCTTTTGACGGTCCCTGAGCCATCGGCTTTGCAAGGCCCGCCTTTGCAAAGCCCGCCTTTGCAAAGCTTGTCGTCCCGGCGTACGGCATGGCAGAGTCGGACACAGTGAATTCAGGAGTCCGCATCGTGATCGATCCGGACGGCTACCGACCCAATGTCGGCATTGTACTGATGCACCCCGACGGACGCCTGTTCTGGGCGCGCCGGGTGCATCGCGACGGCTGGCAGTTCCCCCAGGGCGGGATGAACAGCGACGAGACGCCGCTGGAGGCCATGTATCGCGAGTTGCGCGAGGAAACCGGCCTGCTCCCCGAGCACGTCGAAGTCCTCGGCGCGACCCCCGGCTGGCTGCGCTACCGGCTGCCGCAGCGGGCGATCCGCCGCCACGACCGCCTGGTCTGCATCGGCCAGAAACAGGTCTGGTTCCTGCTGCGCCTGACCGGCCAGGAGTCGGACCTGCGCCTGGACCTTACCGACAAGCCCGAATTCGACAACTGGCGCTGGGTCGATTTCTGGTACCCGATCGAGCACGTGGTGATGTTCAAGCGCGGGGTCTATGCCCGCGCCCTGAACCACCTGGCACCCGTCGCCCGCCAGATCGCCGGCGCCCAGGCGGTGCCGGCCCCCGGCCCGGAGTGCCGCTGCCAGGATCCCCGGGCGCCCGGCCGGGGCCGCCCGAGGGCGCGCTGGAGGGGCCCAGGCGGGGCTGAACCGGGGCAGGGCTCGCGTTAATGACAATCACTGCCCGAATCAATTGACAATCATTCTCATCCATGGCGAAATGGCTCCCGTAGCCACTCCGGCTGCCAGCCCGAACCAACCGCCGTGTACGTCTGCATCTGCAATGGGGTTACCGATCACGACATCCGCCAGGCCGCCGACGCGGGCTGCAGCAGCGTGACCGAACTGACCATGCGCACCGGCGCCGGCGCCAACTGCGGCAGCTGCCTGGACATGGCCGCGTCGATGCTCGACGCCGCCCGCTCGGTCCGTGAGCTGCCTTTCGCAGTGATGCAGCAAGCCGCCTGACGCGGCACCTGCGGGCCCGCGCCCGCCCCCAATCGCCACTGATTCCTGCTCGCGGTTGCAGTCGATTCGCGTTCCGTCACGTCTTGCGTGAACGGGGTAGAGTCCGCCCATTGCACGCACAAGGAGCCGGGCCATGAAGGGCGACGCCAAGGTCATCGAATACCTCAACAAGGCGCTCTACAACGAGCTGACCGCGATCAACCAGTATTTCCTGCACGCCAAGATGCTGAAGAACTGGGGCCTGAAGGAACTCGCCGACCACGAGTACCACGAGTCGATCGACGAGATGAAGCACGCCGACAAGTTGTCGGAACGCATCCTCTTCCTCGACGGCCTGCCGAACTTCCAGGCTCTGGGCAAACTGCGCATCGGCGAGAACCCGCGCGAAGTGCTGTCGTGCGACCTTGCACTCGAGCTCGAGGCGCTGCCGATGCTTCGCGAGGCGATCAAGTACTGCGAGACGGTGGGCGACTATGTCAGCCGCAAACTGTTCGCCGACATCCTCGACTCCGAGGAAGAACACGTCGACTGGATCGAGACCCAGCTGTCGCTGATCGAGCGCCTGGGCGAACAGAACTACCTGCTGACCAAGATGGAGGAGTGAGCCGGGCGCGTCCCGCACTCACCTCCTGAGCAACGCCGCCGGCAACACCGGCGGCGTTCTTGTTTGCTTCGCGGTCAGGCCGCCCCGGGCCGCGGTGCGCGCCGGAACAGCGTCCGCCACACCCACCACAGCAGCAGCGCCAACACCACGCTGATCAGCACCACGATCGACAGCGCGATCCACGGATGAGCGAAAACCAGCGCAAGACCGCCGACCGTGGCCACGTCCTCGGTGATCGACGCGGTCCAGTTGCTTACCGGTTCGGGCGAGGTGTTTAGCAACGCGCGCGAACCGGACTTGAGCACGTGGCTCGTCAGCGCCACTCCCGCGCCCGCGGCGAGGGCGCCTGCCCCCAGATGACCGTCCGGCGACAGGGTCGCAGCGGCCAGGAAAGCGCCCGCCGGAACCCGCAGCAGCGTGTGCAGCAGGTCCCAGCCCGAATCCACTCCGGGGATCTTGTCGGCAAAGAATTCCGCGGCTGCCAGCACCCCCGACACCCCCAGCACCCACGGCGAGGCCGTCACCTGCAGGGCCTGCGGCAAGTCCAGCCAGCCGAAAAAGCCGGCCAGGCCGACGCCAAAGACGGTCAGGTAGACCCGGATGCCGGCAAGCCAGGCCAGGACTACACCAATTGCGAACAGGTGCGCATCCGTCACGGCTTTTACCTCGCTAGACTGTGGTCCGAGTATAGGGGGCAGGGGATCGATGGCGCAGGCCATCGGCACGCACGCTGATGAACAAGCCGCCACGCAGGGCGCCACCGCCGCGCTTCACCATCGTCCAGCAGCGCCCCGACCGGCGGCCGCTGATCGTCACCGTGCTCGTGCTGGCCTGGGTGGCCACGCTTACGGCGGCCTGGATCGGCGCCGAACGCCGCGCCGCGCCGCGACTGCCCGAACTGACCGCACAGCTCGACGCCACCCGCGTCGAGCTCGACCACTGGCGCGACAAGGCCGAGACGCTCGAGCAGCGCGAAGCGACGCTGGCGCGCTCGGACCAGATCAGCCGCGTCGCCAACAAGCAGGTGCAGAGCGAGCTGGCCGAGCGCGAAGAGGAAATCTCCGACCTGCGCTCCAACATCGCCTTCTATGAGCGGCTGGTCGGCGCGACCGGCCAGGCCAAGGGGCTGAGCGTGCATTCGGCGCAGTTCTCGCCCGAGGCCGGCGGCACCTGGCGCTACCAGATCGTGCTCACGCAGAACCTCAACAAGGGCGCGATCAGCCGCGGCAAGCTGCGCTTCAACGTCGAGGGCGTGCGCGACGGCAAGCTCGCCTCGATTGGCTGGGACGAATTGCACCAGCGCCAGGCCTGGCCCGCGCAGGACTACTCGTTCCGCTATTTCCAGCAGCTCGGCGGCAGCGTCATGCTGCCGGCCGGCTTCACGCCGCAGCGGGTGCGGGTGTCGCTGCAGAACGGCGACGTCGCCATCGAACAGAGTCTGGGCTGGAGCCACGGTGGCACGATCGCCAGCCTCTGACGGCACGCTTTCCTACAGCACGCTTTCCTACAGCACGCATACGTAGCAACGGCCCGCTCGCGCGGGCCAACAACCGGAAGTACTGACTGATGTTCAAGAACAAGACGGCCGTGCACGATGGCCAGGTTGATACCCTGATCGGGCCGCAGGTGGTGATCCGCGGCGACCTGCTGTTCAGCGGCGGGCTCCATGTCGAAGGCCGCATCATCGGCAAGGTGATCGCGCAGGAAGGGCAGAAGGCGACCCTGACCCTGGCCGAGCAGGGCAGCATCGAAGGCGAGGTGCGCGCGCCGGTGGTGATCCTCAACGGTCAGCTCAGCGGCGATGTCTACGCCAGCGAGCGCGTCGAACTGGCAGCCAAGGCACGCGTCCAGGGCAACGTCCACTATCAGGTGGTCGAGATGCTGGCCGGCTCGGTGCTGACCGGCCGCCTGATCCATGCCGAGGCGCATGCCGAAGCCGGCGCCCTGGCTGAAGGCCATCTGGACGCCCACGCCGCTTTGGGCTGACCGTCACAGTCAGGCGCGGTAGGCTGGTCGCTGGAGCATCCCACCAGCGGCCGGCATGACCCACCCCGAGAACCACCCCGAAAGCGCAGTTCCCGATGGCCCGGAGCCCGCCACAGCGGCAGCCCCGGCGGCGCCCGCATGGCCGGTGATGCAAGTCCAGACGCGCTGGGTCACGATTGCCGGCGTGGTTTTTGCCCTGGCCCTGGCGGTGGGCGGCTGGGGCCTGTGGCAGGTCCTCGCGCCCGCCCCGGACGATCCGCGCGCCCAGCTCGACGAAAGCCAGCGCACCAGCCGCGGCCAGAAGACGCAGATCGACCAGTTGCAGCAACGCGTCTCGACCCTGACCCGCTCCGACCAGATCAGCCGCGAGGCCAACCGCGACCTGCAGAGCACCCTGGCCGAGCGCGACGAGGAGGTCGCCGCGTTGCGCGCCGACGTGGCCTTCTACGAACGCCTGGTCGGCAGCACCGCCCAGCGCCGTGGCCTGGCCGTGCATGCGCTGCGGCTGCAGCCGCAGAACGACACCGCCTGGCACTTCACCACCACCCTGACCCAGAACCTCAACCGCGGCGCGGTCAGCACCGGCGAACTGAGCCTGACCATCGAGGGCACGCGCGCCGGCAAGCTGCAGAAACTGGTCTGGGCCGACCTGCGCCAGCAGCCGGGCGCAACCGGCGTGCCCTATTCGTTCAAGTACTTCCAGCAGGTCGAGGGCGACGTGTTCCTGCCCGCCGACTTCACCCCAGTGCGGGTGAGCGTGCGCCTGGTGCCCAGATCCGGGGCCGCGATCGAGCAGTCCTTCACCTGGGCCGATGCGATCCGCGACGTCGCCCCGGCAACGGCGGGCGAGCCGGGCTGACAGCCGTCGCGGAGGCCGCCAGGCGGCCCTCGCGCGTCGAGCGTCGCCCGTTGCGGCAGGGCGCTGGCGGCATCAAGGCTTGAACACCGTCGCGCGGCCCCCCATCCTGATCGGATGGAAACGCTCATCCCCACGCTCGCGACGCCGGACTACCAGTCGCTCGATCGCCCCCTGCAGTTCACCTCCGCAGCCGCCAGCAAGGTCCGCGAACTGATCGCCGAGGAGGGCAACGCCGGCCTCAAGCTGCGCGTCTACATCCAGGGCGGCGGTTGTTCGGGATTCCAGTACGGGTTCGAGTTCGACGACCAGCAGGGCGAAGATGACCTCGCCGTGCACACCGACGGCGTCACCCTGCTGGTCGATCCACTGAGCCTGCAGTACCTGATGGGCGCGCAGGTCGACTACACCGAAAGCCTGCACGGCGCACAGTTCGTCATCCGCAATCCGAATGCGAAGACGACCTGCGGCTGCGGCTCTTCGTTCGCGGTGTGAGTATCGAACCGGCTCCCTTCGCGTTCGTGGAGGCGGGCGTCGATGCCGCCTGCCGCGCCGCGCTCGACCGCGCCGATCGCCTGCGCGACGACCCTGATGCGCTCAACGCGTTGTGGGCGCGTGGCCATGTCGTGCTGCTCGATGAGCACGGCCACGCCTATGCCGACGATGCCGGCCAGCTGCTGGCCCCGCACGGCGAGCAGATCAGCGAAGGACCCGGGGGAATAGGCGCTGCCGTCTTCCTTGGACTGGACGCGCGGCAGCGCGCATGGTTCGCGCTGGAAGGTGCGTTGACTGCATTCTTCGCGCCGCGCCGGGTCGACCTGCGCAGTGCCGCGTCGTTGTGGCCGCGATTCGATGCCAGCGTGTTCGCGCAGGCGCGCGCGCTGCAGCACTGGCGCAGCCGCCACCGTCATTGCGGCGTCTGCGGCGGCGAAGTCGCGTTGTCTCGCGCGGGCTGGCAGGGGCGCTGCAGCCAATGCGGCGCCGAACATTACCCGCGCACCGACCCGGCCGTGATCGTGGCCGTCAGCGACGGCGCCCGCCTGCTGCTGGGGCGCCAGAAGTCCTGGCCGGCGCGGCGCTATTCGGTGATTGCCGGGTTCGTCGAACCGGGCGAATCGCTCGAGCAGACCGTGGCGCGCGAAGTGCTGGAGGAAACCGGCGTACGCGTGCGGCGCTGCCGCTATCTCGCCTCGCAGCCGTGGCCGTTTCCCGGCGCGCTGATGCTCGGCTTCAGTGCCGACGCCGAACCCGACGAGCCGCAGGTCGGCGACGAACTCGAGGAAGCGCGCTGGTTCACCCGCGAGGACGTGCTTGCGGCGCGCGCCCGTGGCGAGTGGGGCGGAGCCCAGGACGACGGCCAGGGCGCGGTGCTGTCGCCGGGCATTTCGATCTCGCGATGGCTGATCGAGCAGTGGTTGCAGGCTGGAGAGCCCACCTCGGCGCGTTGACCCCATGGTCGCGCGCGCCAGCTAGAATCGACCCGCGGGCGCATGGGCGCCTGCCCGGAGAGTCTGCTCAATGTCCGCAACCCTGATCGCCGTCGTCGTCGCGCTAGTGCTGGGCCATCTGGCGCAGTCGCTGGCCGCGTCGGTGCGCGACTACAGCTGGTATCGCAACTGGTTGCGGTGGCTGGGCGGGCGCCTGTCGGCGAATGAATTCTGGCGCGGTCGCTGGGGCATCCTCATCGCCCTGGTGCCGCCGTTGCTCGCGATCGGCCTGTTCCAGCTCGCCCTGCTGGAGCCGCTGTGGGGCCTGGCCGGCGTCGCCTTCTCCATCGCAGTCCTGTTCTACGCCTGGGGACCCCGCGACCTCGACCTCGACGTCGAGGCCATCGCCGCTGCCGGCGACACGACGTCGCGGCGCACGGCCGCCGCCCGCTTGTGGCCGGAAGGCGAAATGCCGGCGACGCTGGACGGCGCCTCGCTGATCGAGGCGGTCTTCCGCAACGCGCAGCAACGCTGGTTCGGCGTTCTGTTCTGGTTCCTCGTGCTCGGGCCGCTTGGCGCGCTGCTGTACCGGTTCACGGTACTGGCCGCGCAAGGCGAGGCGGCGAGCGAATTGCCCGGCGAGACGCGACTGGGTGCGCGCAAACTGCTGGCCCTGCTCGATTGGCCGGTGGCGCAGTTGCTGACCTTGTCGCTGGCGCTGGTTGGCAACTTCGACACCGTCCTGGGCGCCTGGCGCGAGGCAGGCGGTGCGTCCTTCGATCTCGACCGGCCGTTCCTTGGCGCCGTCGCGCGCGCCAGCGTGAAGTGCGAACTGGCCGATGAAGCCGCCGACTACGCCGGTTACGGCGACGACGTCGGCAGCGTGGAAGCCGGCGAAGGTGGCCTGCCGGTGCCGCCGCCGATGCCGCCGGCCTGGTCGTCCGACCTGCCGGAACTGCGCGATGCGATGAGCCTGGTCTGGCGCAGCCTGCTGGTGTGGCTGGCGGTGCTGGCGCTGTTCGTGATCGCCGGCTGGGTCAGCTAGCCCGTCTTCATCCGTGCAGGTGGATGCGCTGGAGCTCCTCCATCATCTGCTGGTACTTCGCCCAGCCGCCGCTGTAGACGAAGAGCGTCGCCACGCACAGACCGACGATCAGCAGGACCGTGGTGATCCAGCACCACACCTTGGCGCTGCGCGATGCCTCGATGGCCCCGGTGTCGTCGCCGGCGCCGAACCTGCGCCTGGCCAGCGCCGCATACACGATCGCGACGACGCCCGAGACCATGCCGAGGATGCAGAACAGGAACACCGACGCGACCGTGACCGCGATGGCCCACAGCAGGTGCGTGGACAACGAGGGCTGCGACTGTGGCGTTGCCGATGGCGGCAGGCTCATGGTCGGTCCCTCGCAGGTGGTCCCGACCGATCCTAGGCAGTGGCCTGTCGCGGCCGTGTGGTGATGCGCGGACCGGTCAGGCGGCGTCGCCGCGCAGCTCCCGGACCCGCGCTTCCAGCATCGGCGCGTCGGCGACCGAGCCGTCGATGGGCGCCTGCGCGATCACCTCGACCGTCGCGCGCAGACGCCGCGGCACCCGCATCCGGCCCAGGCGGCCATCGCGGCGGCTCCACATGCTGGTCCACATGTTGCGCAGGGCCATCGGCACCACCGGCACCGGGCGCTGTTCGAGGATCCGCTCGACGCCGGACTTGAAGGGCGCGATCGCGCCGTCCTTGCTCAGTCCGCCTTCCGGGAAGATGCAGACCAGCTCGCCTTCGGCCAGGGCCGCGTCGATTTCGTCGAATGCGCGCTGCATCAGCACCGGGTCCTCCTTGGCGCCGGCGATCGGGATCGCCTTGGCGTTACGGAAGATCCAGCTCATGACCGGGATGTTGAAGATCCGGTAGTACATGACGAAGCGCACCGGTCGCGGGATGCTGGCGGCCAGGATCAGCGCGTCCATGTAGCTGACGTGGTTGCACACGATCAGCGCCGCGCCTTCGTCGGGCACGTGCTTCTCCACGCCGTGCACCTTCAAGCGGTACAGGCTGCGCACCAGCACCCAGCTGAGGAAGCGCATCAGGAACTCGGGCACGATCGTGAAGATGTAGATGGCGACCACGATGTTCGCGATCGCCAGTGCCAGGAACACCTGCGGGATCGACCAGCCCAGGAAGCGCTGCACGGCGATGGCCAGCACGGCGGCGAGCACGATGAAGCCGGCATTCTGGATATTCATGCCGGCGATCACGCGCGAGACCTCGCTGCGCGGCGTGCGGCTCTGGATCAGGGCGAACAGCGGCACCACGAAGAAGCCGGTGAACATGCCGATGCCGACCAGGTCGATGACGATGCGCCAGCTGCCCGGCTGCGCCATGAACCCGGCGACCGTGCCTACCTGCGCCGGCGCGGCGCCGCTGCGGGCGAAGTACAGATCGACCATGAAGGCACTGATGCCGAACGCGCCCAGCGGCACCAGGCCGATCTCGACGGTGCGCGCCGACAGCTTCTCGCACAGGATCGAGCCGACGCCGGTGCCGATCGAGAACAGCGCCAGCACGAACAGGTAGAGCGTGCCGCTGCCACCCAGGTTGACCTCGGCGTAGGTCGGCAACTGCGACGTCAGCACCGTGCCGATGAACCAGAACCAGGACACGCCCAGGATGGCGTTGCGCACCGCCGGCTGCTTCCTGGACAGGCGCAGGATTTCGATCGACTCGGGGATCGGGTTCCAGTTGATCTTCAGGTCCGGTGCGCCCGGTTCGGCGCGGGGGATCGCGCGGCTGACCAGGTTGCCGGCGACGGCCAGGGCGATGATCGAGACGGCCGCGACGATAGGGCCGTGCGCGCCGGCGACGGCGAAGATCAGGCCGCCGAAGATCATGCCGGCGAGGATCGAGATCGACGTGCCCATCTCGACCAGGCCGTTGCCGCCGGTGAGTTCCTCGGGCTTGAGCACCGATGGCAGGATCGAGTATTTCACCGGCCCGAACAGCGTCGACTGCAGGCCGGTGCAGAACAGCGCGACCAGCAGCACGATCATGTTCTGGGTCAGGAAGCCGACCGCGGCCAGCGACATGATCGCGATTTCCATCGACGTGGTGATGCGGATCAGCCGCGCCTTCTCGAGCTTCTCGGCGATCTGCCCGGCGGTGGCCGAGAACAGGAAGTAGGGCAGGATGAACAACGCCGGCGCGAGGTTGGTGTAGAGCGTGCGCTGCTCGGGACTGACGCCCAGGTAGAACAGCAGGCCAATGACGGCCTGGCGGTAGACGTTGTCGTTGAAGGCACCGAATGCCTGGGTGGCGAAGAACGGCAGGAAGCGGCGCTGCCGCAGAAGTTCGAACTGGTTGTGCGCCATGCGCTGGGGTGGTCCGTTCTCGGTTCGGGCGAGACTAGCAAACGCGCGTGCCAGGCGTCAGCGCGAGTGCTGGCGGACCGGCCGGAGAGTTGCCCGTTCGTCCTGAGCGTAGGCCGCAGGCCGAAGTCGAAGGATCAGGCGTGTCCGCTGAGGTGGGTCCTTCGACTTCGCGGCTGCGCCGCTACGCTCAGGACGAACGGGTGATGGGGCGACGGCGTGAAGACCACGCATACGCGCCCATTCCGCTCCCAGCCAGCTTCCCCCGCCTACCCTGCGGCGGACACCCTTGCAGAAGGAGGCGTCATGACCGCGGACACCAAGACCCCGCTCGAGCACGTCAACGACACCGTGCTGCAGCTCAAGGAGATGCGCCATTACTCGAAGAACAACGTCGAGCTGCTGACCACGCAATGGCTGCTGTTCGACGGCGAGCTGTCCAAGCTCAAGAAGGCGCAGGCGATCGAAGACCTGATGTCGCGCCAGGCCGAATTCCACGATGCGCTGGAAACGGCGATCACCGACCTGGAAGAGGTCGCGGTGAGCCTGCAGCCGCCGCCGGAAGAGGCGGCGGGCTGAGCGCGCTTGAGTAAGTGAGTAAGCGCGCCTCAGGCCGGCTCGAGGTCGGCGGTCTCGCGCTCGATCGCGCGCCAGCCGATGTCGTGGCGATGGAACTCGCCGTGCCAGGAGATGCCGGCGATCTCGGCATAGGCGCGGCGCTGTGCATCGAGCACGGTGTCGCCGAGCGCGCATACGCACAGCACCCGGCCACCGGAGGTGACCACATGGTCGCCTTCGATCCGGGTGCCGGCGTGGAAGACCTTGGTGTCGTCGAGGTCGGGGGCATCCCAGGCGCCGATCACGTCGCCCAGTCGAGGCGTGCCCGGGTAGCCTTCGGCCGCCATCACCACGCCCAGCGACGGGCGCGGATCCCACTTCGCCGTGACTTCATGCAGGCGCTCGTCGATCGACGCCTCCACCAGGTCGAGCAGATCCGACTCCAGGCGCAGCATGATCGGCTGCGTCTCCGGGTCGCCGAAGCGGACGTTGAACTCGATCACCTTCGGCGCGCCCGACGCGTCGATCATCAGGCCGGCGTAGAGGAAACCGGTGAACGGCACGCCGTCGGCGGCCATGCCGCGCACGGTCGGCTCGACCACTTCGCGCATGATGCGCGCGTGCACCTCGGGGGTGACGACAGGCGCCGGTGAATACGCGCCCATGCCACCGGTATTGGGGCCGGTGTCGCGGTCGCCGACGCGCTTGTGGTCCTGGCTGGTCGCCATCGGCAATGCGGTGGTTCCGTCAACCATCGAGATGAAGCTGGCTTCCTCGCCGTCGAGGAACTCCTCGATCACCACGCGCGCGCCGGCCGCGCCGAAGGCGTAATCGGAGAGCATGTCGGTGATCGCCGCCTCGGCCTCGGCCAGGGTCATCGCCACGATCACGCCTTTGCCGGCGGCGAGGCCGTCGGCCTTGATGACGATGGGTGCGCCTTTCTCCTGGATGTAGTCGAGCGCGGCATCGGCTTCGGTGAACACCGCGTAGTGCGCGGTCGGGATGCCGTGGCGGGCGAGGAAGTGCTTGGCGTACGCCTTGCTGCCTTCCAGTTGCGCGGCTTTCGCGCTCGGCCCGAAGATGCGCTTGCCGGCGGTGCGGAAGCGGTCGACCACGCCGGCGACCAGCGGGCCCTCGGGGCCGACGATGGTCACGGCCACGCCTTCGCTTTCGACCAGGGCAAGCAGGCCATCGATGTCGTTGACGCCGACATCGACATTGCGGCACTTAAGCTCGGCCGCGGTACCGGCGTTGCCGGGCGCGACCAGCACTTCATCGATGCGCGGCGACTGCGCCAGTTTCCACGCCAGCGCGTGCTCGCGACCACCGGAACCGATTACGAGGACTTTCATGCGTGCTCCTGGTGTGCGTGCCACGGCGTGGGACTTGGAATTTTACGGGACGCGCCGCAAAGCCGCGACCGCCCCGTGGGCCGGTCCAGCGCCGGCAAGCTGCTAGGATCACCGCCCTGCTTGCCTGCGGAACGCTGCCCATGGATCTGGTCCTGCAATGGATTGAAACGTTGTTGTCGCCGGTGATCGGCCTGATCAACACGGTTTTGTGGGATTACGTGCTGGTCTATGGCCTGCTCGCCGTCGGGCTGTACTTCACCGTGCGCCTGCGCTTCGTCCAGGTTCGTCGCTTTCCGCACATGCTGCACGTGATCGGTCGCGGCACCGACGGCGACAGCGCCGGCATCTCGCCGTTCCAGGCCCTGTGCACGTCGCTGGCCTCGCGGGTCGGCACCGGCAACCTCGCTGGCGTGGCGATAGCGTTAAGTGTGGGCGGTCCGGGTGCGCTGTTCTGGATGTGGTGCACGGCCGTCCTGGGCATGGCCACGGCCTACGCCGAGAGCTCGCTGGCGCAGCTGTACAAGGTTCGCGACGAGAATGGCCAGTATCGCGGCGGCCCTTCGTATTACATGGCAAAGGGCCTTAAACGGCCTTGGATGGGCGTGGCTTTCTCGCTGTGCCTGTTGCTGACCTACGGCCTGGTGTTCAGCAGCGTGCATGCCAATGCCATGGCGCAGTCGCTCAGCGATGCGTTCGGCTTCAGCCGTGCCCAGATCGCCACGGCCCTGGTGCTGCTGACGGCGGTGATCATCTTCGGCGGCCTGCGCACGATTGCGCGCTTCGCCGAGTGGGTCGTGCCGTTCATGTCGGTGGGCTATCTCTGTCTTGCCGGCTGGGTCGTGCTGACCAACCTCCCCGAGGTCCCGGCGGTGCTGTCGCTGGTCTTGCGCAGCGCGTTCGGGCTCGATGCGGCTGCTGGCGGCATCTTCGGTGCGATCGCGGTGGCGATGTTGCAGGGCGTCAAGCGTGGCCTGTATTCCAACGAGGCTGGCATGGGCAGCGCGCCAAACGTCGCCGCGGCGGCGACGCCGGTTCCGCACCATCCGTCGAGCCAGGGTTTCGTGCAGTCGCTGGGCGTATTCATCGACACGCTGCTGATCTGCAGCGCGACCGGCTTCGTGATCCTGCTGTCGGGCGTGCTGGGCCAGGGCGGCGACGGCGTGCAGATCACCCAGGCGGCGATGACCGTGTTCTTCGGCGGCTGGGGCACGTACTTCGTGGCGATCGCGCTGTTCTTCTTCGCCTTCACCACGATCATCGGCAACTACTCCTATGCCGAGATGAACCTGATCTACCTCGGTGGCGGGCGCTGGAGTTTGCTGGTGCTGCGTCTTGCGGCGCTGGCGGTGATCGTCTGGGGCGTGTTCTCGAAGGTGCAGCTGGTCTGGGACGCGGCCGATGCGGCGATGGCGCTGATGGCGTCGATCAATCTGGTGGCGATCATGATGCTGTCGGGCGTGGTCATCAAACTGACGCGCGATTACGACAGCCAGCTGCGGGCGGGCAAGTCGCCCACGTTCCATATCGCGCAGTACCCGGAGCTGGGTGATGGCGTCGATCATGAGATCTGGAAAGAGCAGGGGAAGTAGCCGCCCCCTCCGCGTCATCCCGCTGAACCGGGATCCAGGCCCGCACCGGATCGGTCCCGTCACCGTCACCGTCATCCCC
The DNA here is from genome assembly GCF_056396405.1 of Lysobacter sp. 05T417. Lineage (NCBI taxonomy): Bacteria > Pseudomonadati > Pseudomonadota > Gammaproteobacteria > Lysobacterales > Lysobacteraceae > Lysobacter > Lysobacter sp. 05T417. The sequence continues at coordinate 314,838 of NZ_JBFTLK010000004.1, forward strand.
GCGAAGGCGGGGATCCAGGGACGTTGCTTCTATTCGACACCCGCTACTCCGCGCTAAAGCTAGCGTGATAGGTCACTTCACCGCTGGCCTCGCGTTCGCCAAACGCCAACGCCTGGAAGTACTGCGGCGGCACATCACCAAACGTCAGGCCCGGTTCGTTGCGGAATCCGAAGCGCCGGTAATACTCCGGATCGCCCAGCACGACACAGCCGCGTGCGCCGCGGTCGGCCAGCTCGCTCAGGCCGGCACGAATGAGGGCAGTGCCCACGCCGTTGCGCTGGTCGCGCGGCGCCACGGCCACCGGACCCAGGCCATACCACCGTTCGGCACTGTCACCGACGCGCACCGGCGAGAACGCGACGTGGCCGGCGATGCGGCCGTCGATGTCGGCCACCAGCGACAGGCTCAGTGCGCCGTCGGCACGCAGGGCTTCGACGATGCGCTGTTCAGTTCGGCCCTCGCCCGTCTGGTCGGCGAAGGCTGCCGCGATCACGGCGTTGATGGCGGCCGTGTCGGCCTGGGTTTCGGTCCGGATCCACATGTCTGACGCGCCTGACGGGTCCAGCGCAGTCTGCCCGACCGGCGGTTATGGCGCGGTCAGGACGAAAATGCCCCCTGCATAGCAGGATCCCGGCGTGCGCCGGGATCCTCGTGCCCACCTGGCCGCGCCGATGGCGCGATCAGTGGCGGAAATGGCGCACGCCGGTGAAGACCATGGCGATGCCGTGCTCGTCGGCGGCGGCGATGACCTCGCCGTCGCGCATCGAACCGCCGGGCTGGATCACCGCCTTGATGCCGGCCTCGGCCGCGGCGTCGATGCCGTCGCGGAACGGGAAGAACGCGTCGCTCGCCATCACCGATCCGGGCACGACCAGGCCCGCGTCGGTTGCCTTGATGCCGGCGATGCGGGCCGAATACACGCGGCTCATCTGGCCGGCACCGACGCCGATGGTGCGGTGATCCTTCGCATAGACGATCGCGTTGGACTTGACGAACTTCGCCACGCGCCAGGCGAACAGCAGGTCGGCCATCTGCTCGGCGGTGGGCGCAAGCTTGCTGACCACCTTCAGCTCGCCTGGCGTGACCTCGCGGATGTCGCTGGTCTGCATCAGCAGGCCGGAGCCAACGCGCTTGATGTCGAAGTTGTTGCGGCCCTCGCCGTGCGGGATGCGCAGCACGCGGACATTGGCCTTCTTGCGGGCGTAGTCGAGCGCGCCTTCTTCGTAGTCCGGCGCGATCAGCACTTCGACGAACTGGCGGTCGAGGATCGCCTTGGCTGTGGCCGCGTCGAGCGTGCGGTTGAAGGCGATGATGCCGCCGAACGCGGAGGTCGGGTCGGTCGCATACGCCAGCTCGTAGGCATCGCCGCAGGCCACGCCCTCGGCGACGCCACAGGGATTGGCATGCTTGACGATCACGCACGCCGGGCGCTCGAACTGGCGCACGCATTCCCACGCGGCATCGGCGTCGGCGAGGTTGTTGAAACTCAGTTCCTTGCCCTGCAGCTGGGTGAACGTCGCCAGCGTGCCCGGCACCGGATACAGGTCGCGGTAGAACGCGCCGTGCTGGTGCGGGTTTTCGCCGTAGCGCAGGTCCATGACCTTGACGAAGTTGCTGTTCTGCTGCGCCGGAAACAGCGCGCGGCTGCCATCGGACTGCAGCGCCGACAGGTAGTCGCTGATGCAGGCGTCGTACTGGGCGACACGGTTGAACGCGGCCACCGACAGCGCGAAGCGCGTGGCTGCGGCAAGCGCGCCGTCATTGGCCTGCAGCTCGGCGACGATGCCGGCGTACTGTGCCGGGTCGGTGGCGACGGCGACACGGGCGAAGTTCTTCGCCGCCGAGCGCAGCATTGCCGGGCCGCCGATGTCGATGTTCTCGACGATGTCTTCCATCGAGCTGTCCGGATTGACCGACACCTTCTCGAACGGATACAGGTTCAGCACCAGCAGGTCGATCGCGCCGATGCCGTGCTGCGCCATCACCGCGTCATCGACGCCGGCGCGTCCGAGCAGGCCGCCATGCACCAGCGGGTGCAGGGTCTTGACCCGGCCGTCCATCATCTCGGGAAAGCCGGTCACGTCCGAGACGTCCTTGACCGCCAGTCCGGCGTCGCGGATGGCCTTGGCGGTGCCGCCGGTGGACAGCAGCTCCACGCCGTGGGCGGCGAGCGCCCGGGCAAGTTCAATCAGGCCGGTCTTGTCGGACACGGAAATCAGCGCGCGGCGGAGTTTCACCGGCGAGGCAGCGGCTTCGATGCTCATGGGGGGCTTGGGAGGCGGAAAACCCCGGAATTATACGCCGGCGTTCATTGACGCCGGGCCGGTAGTGGCCGGCGTCGCGCAGCCGGTCTGGCTGCGCGGGCCTTATGGCGCCATGCCCCGCGGGGCTTACTTCGTGGCGCCGCCAGCGACGGCCTTGGCCGGAGCAGGCGGGAAGTAGAAGTCGATCTCGTCGCGCACGGCCAGCATGGACGGGTCGTGCGGCAACTTGGCGGCCACTTCCACGGCCGTCGTCTTCAGCCATTCCAGGCCGGCCTTGCCGAGCCCGTCATCGCCCTGGGTGCCCATGGTCCACAGGTTCTGCGCGCGCGTGGCGGTGCGCTCGAAGCTGTAGGTGGTGACCGTCTTGCCGTTGAGCAGGACCTCGTAACGGATGACCAGCCGGTCGTTGGTGACGACCGGGATGATGCCCAGCGTGCTGCCCGACAGCACCGCACTGAGCAGGCCTGCGGCGGTGCCGCCGGCGGTCGGACGCACGGTGTGGGTCACGATCAGCGACAAGGGGCTGCCGGCCAGTTCCTTGTCGAGCGCCGACAGCGCCGGGTCGGCCTTGAGGACGGTGAACACCTCGTCGCCGGCAAGCGAGCTGAGGAACTTCATCGGCGGCAGCGTCGCCACCTTTTGTACGGGCACAACGGCCACCGCTACCGGCGCGGGGATCGAGGGCACTACCGAAGGTTCGGCGGCCAGCACCTGCAACGGCAGCATCAGGGCGAGGGCGAGCACCGTTTCCCGGATCATGCCTTCCCGGATCACGCTCTCTCGGATCACGCTATTTCGGATCACGCTATTTCGGATCATGGCGCGCCTCACTGGTAGCAGTTCAACTGGACGGTGTTGCCGAGCGCGGCCTTGTTGGCCACCTGCATGCTGCCTGCGCCGGGCGCCCGCATCGATTCGAACGGCACCTTCTCGCGGCGCAGGAACATCGCCACGTAACGCGCATCGAGGGCGAAGTTGACGTTCTGCGGAATCTGCCCGGTCTGGGCGAGTGAGGCGGCGTTGAGCGTGCTCACGGCCATGCCGAGCAGTTCGCCGTTGTCGGACACGATCGGGCCGCCGCTGTTGCCGGGCTGGATCGGCGCCGAGAACTGGAACATGCCCAGGGAACCGCGCAGGCCCTTGCTGGCGCTGATGTTGCCGCGGGTCACGTTGGGCGAATCGCCGAGCAGACCCTGCAGCGGATAGCCGACGCTGGTTACCGATTCGCCGAGGATGATCTCGTTGCCTTCGCGCAGGGCGATGGCGCCGGCATGGGGCTTGCCCGAGTCGAGCACGGCGACATCGAGCAGGTCGCTGTATGCCTTGGCCTTGACCGGGAACGTCTCGCCGTCCTGGTGCGCCTCGATCACCACGCAGTCGCGCGACACGTGGGCCGCGGTCAGCAGCTGGCCGCCGCCGTTGACGAAGAAGGCAGTGCCGGTGCGGACCGGTTTTTCGCGATCGACCAGCGGCGCCAGGTCGATCGCGGCGACCGAACCGGTGGCCGGCATGCGCGTCGGGTCGGGCTTGGCCCGGTACTGGATGTCGCTCATGATCTGCTGGATCGCCACCACCGAAGCACCGCTGGCGGTGGCATTGAGGTTGCCGCGCAGCGGCACGAGTTCGTCGCTGGTGCCGCTGATCAGTTTCTTGCCGTCGACGGCATAGACGTCGTACTTCACCGTCAGGCGGATCTTGCCCGCTTCACGCTTCCATTCCGGATCCATGTCGACGAGCAGTGCGTAGTGCGAATCCGCGGTCGACGGGACCACATGCAGGTTGGGGAAGTAACGCTGGCCCACCTCCGTCAGCGCATCGGAGAACGCCTTGCCGGGCTCGACCCACATGTTCGAGGCCGCCACGTACGATCTGGCGCTCAAGGCTGCAGGTGGCACGTAGACGGCGATTTCCGTGGCGTTTGCCACCACCGGGGCCGAGCGGGGCGTGGCCGAACCGGCCGGCGGCGCCGCAAGGACGGATGCAACGAGCACCAGCACGGGGATCACCCGCGCAGGTGTGGACACGACAGCTCGCATTTGGACAGCCTCCCCAGACTGTTGCGCGGCAGCGGCATGCTGCGCCGTTGCGCGACGTGATCGCTTGGATTTGTTGCACGGGTCGAAGTGCTCTGGCCGGCCTGTCTGCGGCACCCCTGCCTTGGACAGCCCGGTGGCGCGAGTCTAGCCGATCGCTGTGGGCGCTGGACAAGCCGACGCCAGGCAGGCGGTGCCGGAAGGCCGGCGCCAGGACCGGGGTACGGACGGCTGTTGAAGCCGGAGCCGTCGGCTCAGTCGAGGCCGTACTCGCGCAGCTTCTTGCGCAGCGTGGCGCGATGGATGCCGAGCATCGATGCGGCGCGGCTCTGGTTGCCGTCGCAATGCTGCAGGACTTCGATGAAGAGCGGGATCTCGAGTTCGCGCAGGGCGATCTCGTAGAGGTTCTCGGTCTCGCTGCCGTCCAGGTCGCCGAGGAAGCGGCGGATCGACGTGGCGACATGATCGCGCAACGGTACGCGCGGTGCGCTACGTGCGGAGTCGTTGCGGTCGGCGGCTGCGTTCAACTTGATCCCCAAGTGCTTCGTGCTGTTCGTGTTCGATGTTCGGTGTTGCGGGCGTCGCCGGTGTTGCGGGCGCTGCCGCCGGTCCGGGCAAGGGACGACGGGCAGGGGACGACGGGAAGCGGAGTCTAGCGCGGCCCCGTCGCAGGCGACAATGTGATGGACGGTGTCATCGGAAGTCGAAGGTGAACGCAACGATTCGCGGCGCCGGTTCGATGACCTCGAGCGTCACGGTCGTACTTTGTCCGGGCAGCAGCACGTCGCTGGCCTCCTGGCCGGGACGGTACTCGTCAGGGGTGAACGCGCGCTGTCCGGCCAGGCGGCCGTCGACATCGGACAAACCCAGTAAAAGGGTCGGCCACGGCTGCGGCCAGTGCGCGTCGTTGCGGAAGCTGGCCTCGACCGACAGCACGCCGGCACTGCCCGGTTTGGCCCGCACGTTGCGCTGGATCATGGTGAAGGCGGCCGGTTCGCGCCAGGGCGGCAGGTCACAGCCGGCAACGCGGCACAGCGCGGAAACGTACGGTCGCCAGCGCGCGTCGGCGGCAAGTTCGTGGCGCTGCGCCAGCATCAGTTGCAAGGCGAGCATCACGACCAGGCCGGCCATTGCCGCATACCAGCGCCAATGCAGGCGGGTGGACGCGTAGGCGGCATGGCGGCTGGCAAAACTCGGCGCGTCCTGGCGGCGCGGTCGCGTGCCACGGCGCGAGCGCCGCGGCGAAACGGGGCGGACGGCCGCGGCCTCGATGGCCTGTTCGAATGTCGGCGTTGCGTGCTGGTCGTGCACCGCCGCGACGTCAGTCGCTGTGTGTTCCTGCGCCGGCGCGTCGGACGGTTCAATAGCGGTGCCGTCGACTGCAGCGTCGTCGATTGCCGCGCTGTCGACTGCGTCCACCGCGACATCGTGCGGCGCCTGCACCAGGCCATCGCATCGCGGGCACCGCTGCGATGCGCGATCGCGTGCGGCGATCAGCGCAACCAGGAATCCGCAATGAGGGCACGGTACGAACATGGCGTGGGTCGAATCGAAACCAGGAAAGACGACGTGGAGTGGCGAAGTGCAACGAGCAGGGGGACGGATCGCTGGAGCAGGCGGCTGCCGGCCCCGAGCCGGGCACGTGCAGTGCCCGAGAAGGCTGCAGGCGCTGCCGCTCCACGGTAATGCGTTCCGGTCGATCCCCGGTCGTATTCAATCACGTCGACGCGGTCAGCGGCGACGCACGCCTGTGACGCGCATCCAGTCTTCGAGCCGGTCCGCCTGCAGCGACTCGAACTCGGCGGAATAGCGCGCCATGACCTCGTCCTCCTGGCCGGCGAGGATGCCGGACATGGCGATGCGGCCGCCGGGCGCGACCCGCGCCGCCAGGGTATCGGCCAGCGCGACCAGGGCCGAGGCCAGGATGTTGGCGACCACGACCGGATAGGTCGCGACCGGCTCCTGGTCGGGCATGAAGGCATGCAGGCGCTCGCCCACGCCGTTGCGTTCGGCGTTGTCGGCCGTGGCCAGCAGGGCCTGGGGGTCGTTGTCGACCCCGATGGCCTCGGCCGCCCCGAGCTTGAGCGCGGCCAAGGCGAGGATGCCCGAGCCGCAACCGAAATCCAGGACACGGTTGCCGGCCAGGGCGCCTTCGCCGGCGAGCTGGTCGAGCCATTGCAGGCACAGGGCCGTGGTCGGGTGCGTGCCCGAACCGAACGCCAGGCCCGGATCCAGTCGCACCACCGCCGCATCGTTGGCGTCGGCGCCGGCGGGCAGGTCGTGGTTCCAGGGGACGATCCAGGTCCGTGCGCCGAAGTGCAGCGGCTCGTACTGGTCCATCCAGGCCCGTTCCCAGTCCTGGTCGGCCACATCGCGGAACGTCGCACGCGACCAGTCCAGGCCCTCGTCGGCGGCGCTGAGTGCATACAGCAGCAGCTCCTGGGGCGTGCCGCCCTCGAACAGCGCCGTCAGCGTCAGCTCGTGCCACAGCGGTGTCTCGCCGACGCCGGGCTCGAAGATCGCCTGTTCGTCGGGGGCGTCGGCATGGGCGTCGGCCAGGGTGACGGCCAGCGCGCCGACGTTTTCCAGGGCGCGTTCGTAGCGGGGCTGCTGGACTTCGGAACAGGGAAGGGTGAGTTCGAGGTACGGCATGGTGGCGGGCGCGATGGCGGCGCGAGGGGAGGGGGGCGGCCATGTTGCCCCCGGCACGTGGGAATCGCCAGCCCGTTCAGTCGGACCGCACCGTATGGGGTGGCCTGTTGCCAGTAGAATGGCCGCCTTGATCGCAGGGGCCGCCGCACCACGCCGCACATACGGATGTCAGACACGTTGCAAACCGGGTTCAGGGCACGACCCCCCATGGCTATGGGCACGCGCATGCGTGTATCGGCCGTGGTGGTTGCGCTTGCGATCCTGGCGGTAGCCGGCGTGGCCTGGGTCCGCAGCCACCGCACGGTCGGCGTCGACAGCGGGCTGGTGACGCTGGACGCGGTCGATGCGGCCCTGGTCGAGCGTTCCAACGGCGGCGACGTACCGCCGTCGCAGGCGATCACCGTGGCGCGCGTTGCCGCACACGTTCCGCAGATCCGCGTCGAGTTCGAGCGCAGCGACGATCTGTTCGCCTACATGCAGTCGCTGGAACCGGCCGTGCGCAGCGGCGATGCCGATGCGATGTGGATGGTGAGCCGCGTCTACGACTACTGCTCCGGCTATGCCATGGCGCCGACCGCGTACGCGCGCGACACCCAGGTGATCCGCGACATGGCCATGCGTGGCTCGCCGGCGATGGCGTCCGCGCGCGAGCGGGTCAGCCGCCGTTGCGCCCGCTTCGTGCCGCAGGACGATCTGTCGCCGCGCATGATCGTGGTCAAGCGCACTGAAGCGGCGCAGGCGGGCAGCATCGCCGCCGAGGCCTCGCTGATGGCGTCGGGCAAGCCGGTCAAGGAAGGCGAGGCGTATGCACGCGACCTCGTCCAGCGTGTGCAGGAATCGAAGGATCCCGACGCCTATTCGGCGCTTTCGCCGGGCATGGGGATTGCAGCCAGCGGACGCGTCGCGCTGTCCGACCAGGTCGCCGGCACCCAGTTCTCCGAACTGGCGTGGCAACTGGCGGCGTGCCGGATGGGTCTGGATTGCGGGCCGCAGAGTTCGCTGATGACCTCCTACTGCGCCAACGGCGGGATCTGCTCGACCGATCCCTCGCAGGATTTCCAGAGTTTCGTTTACGACGCCGCGATTCCGCGCCAGGGCGTCGATGTGGTCAATGCAATGGTCGACTCGCTGATGGGCGAGAAGAGGGCAAAAAAATGAAGAAGCTTCAATTCAGCGACAAGGCGCGCCGCTATTTCTGGGTGCTGCTGTTCGCCACGTATTCGGTTTCGGCAGCAGGCGTGGTGATCGATGTGCTCGGCGACGAGTACCGTCATCTGTCGCAGGTCTCCGTCACGACGGTCAAATCTTCCGAAGCGGTGCGCATGTCCGGCGCGGCCCAGGTCGCGGCGGTCTACCGGGCCAGCAGTGGCGCGCCGTTTTCGACCCTGCCGCCGGGGAGCACCTTCAAGGTGCTCTGGCCAGACGGCTCGAGCGAGTACGTGATGATCATCAGTCCGGCCTCGGCCGACGGCGTCAGTTCGATCCCCGGCAGTGCACAGCCGGCGAAGGCGGAACCGGGCGACGTCGAGGCGACTGCAGACGCGTCGCAGGTCGTGGGCGCGCGCTGAAGGTCCAGGTGGGTCCCGGCGTTCGCCGGGATGTGGTGCCACAGTTGATGCGATGACAGCTCACACTGCGGACAAAAGAACGGCGCCTTTCGGCGCCGTCTTCGTGTCAGTCAGCTTCATGTCAGCCAGCTTCATGTCACCTGGTACGACGCCGATCAAACGATCGACAGCGCCTTTTCCTTCTGTTCCTTCAGGCGCTTTTCCAGGTAGTGGATGTTCATTCCACCCTGCTGGAAACCGGCATCGGACATGATTCGCTGCTGCAGCGGCACGTTGGTCTTGATGCCGTCGACGACCATCTCGCTCAGCGCCACGCGCATGCGCGCGATCGCGGTCTCGCGGTCGGGGCCGTGCACGATCAGCTTGCCGATCATCGAGTCGTAGTTCGGCGGCACGCGATAGCCCTCGTAGATGTGGCTGTCGACGCGCACGCCCGGGCCGCCCGGTGCGTGGAAGTGCTGGATCAGGCCCGGGAACGGCATGAACGTCTCCGGATCCTCTGCGTTGATGCGGCATTCGATCGCATGGCCTTCCAGCACCACGTCGCTCTGCTTGATCGTGAGCTTGTGGCCGGCGGCGATGTTGAGCTGCTCGCGCACCAGGTCGATGCCGGTGACCATCTCGGTGACCGGATGCTCGACCTGGATGCGGGTGTTCATCTCGATGAAGTAGAAGCGGCCGTTCTCGTACAGGAACTCGAACGTGCCGGCGCCGCGGTAGCCGATGCGCAGGCAGGCCTCGACGCAGACCTTGCCGATCTCCGCGCGCTGCTCGGGCGTGATGCCCGGCGCCGGCGCTTCCTCGACCACCTTCTGGTGGCGGCGCTGCATCGAGCAGTCGCGTTCGCCCAGATGGATCGCCTGGCCCTGGCCGTCGGCGAGTACCTGGATCTCCACGTGGCGCGGATTCTCCAGGAACTTCTCCATGTAGACCATGTCGTTGCCGAACGCGGCCTTGGCCTCGGACTTCGTGGTCTGGATGGCCACCGTCAGGTGCGCCTCGGTGTGGACCACGCGCATGCCGCGGCCGCCGCCGCCACCGGCGGCCTTGACGATGATCGGGTAGCCGATCTCGCGCGCGATCTTGACGTTGGTCGCCGGGTCGTCGCCGAGCGGGCCACCGCTGCCGGGCACGCACGGCACGCCAGCGGCCTTCATCGCGCGGATTGCCTCGACCTTGTCGCCCATCAGGCGGATCGTGTCGGCCTTGGGCCCGATGAAGATGAAGCCCGACTGCTCCACGCGCTCGGCGAAGTCGGCGTTCTCCGACAGGAAGCCGTAGCCCGGGTGGATTGCCTGGGCGTCGGTCACCTCGGCAGCGGCAATGATCTGCGCCATGTTGAGGTAGCTGTCGGTCGACGGTGCCGGGCCGATGCAGACCGACTCGTCGGCCATCGCGACGTGCTTGAGGTTGCGGTCGACGGTGGAATGCACCGCGACCGTACGGATGCCCAGCGCGTGGCACGCGCGCAGGATGCGCAGCGCGATCTCACCGCGGTTGGCGATTACGACTTTATCGAGCATGGGCTGATCTCACCCGATGACGAACAGCGGCTGGTCGAACTCGATCGGCTGGCCGTTCTCGACCATCACCTTGAGCACGGTGCCGGCGACGTCGGCCTCGATCGGGTTGAACATCTTCATCGCTTCAATGATGCCGAGCGTGTCGCCGGCCTTGACCGCCTGGCCGACGCTGACGAATGCCGGCTTGTCCGGCGACGGCGAGCCGTAGAAGGTGCCGACCATCGGTGCGCGCACGATGTGGCCTTCGGGCAGGTCGGCGTGCGGCTTGGCGTGGCCGCCGGTGGCGGCCTCGGTCGGGCCCTGCATCGGCATCACCGGGGCGTGCGCGACCGGTGCGGCGTGCATGATCGGCGCGGCCGCGGCGACGCCACGCGGTGTGCGGGCGAGGCGGACGGACTCTTCGCCTTCCTTGATCTCGATCTCGGCGAGGTTGGACTCCTCGAGCAGGTCGATGAGTTTCTTGATTTTGCGCAGGTCCATGGTGGGCCTCAGGTAGTCAGGTGATGTTTCGTCCGGACAGGACGGTCGAACGTAAAGGGCTGTCGGGGCTGGCCGCGGCGCGGCTCAGCCCAGGCGCTTGAGTGCGGCGTCGAGGGCGTAGCGGTAACTGTCGGCTCCGAAGCCGCAGACCACGCCGACCGCGAGGTCGCTGAAGTAGCTGGTGTGGCGGAACGGTTCGCGCCGGTGTGGGTTGGACAGGTGCACTTCGAAGAAAGGGATGGCGACCGCCGCCAGCGCGTCGCGGATGGCCACGCTGGTGTGGGTGAAGGCGGCCGGGTTGATCAGGACCAGGGCCGTGCCGTCATCGCGGGCGGCCTGGATGCGATCGACCAGCACGTGCTCGGCGTTGGCCTGCAGGCTTTCGAAGGCGTGCCCGGCGGCCTCGGTGCGCTGGCGCAGGTCGCTGTCGATGTCGGCCAGGGTGGCATGGCCGTACACCTCCGGCTCGCGGCTGCCGAGCAGATTGAGGTTGGGGCCGTGCAGAACCAACAGCTTCGCCATGGCGGACCGTGACGCTCCTGACTAACAACTCTAAAGGCCGGCAGTGTGCGCGAAGCCGGGCGGGGAGTCCAGACGTTCGCTACCGTATCGGCGGAGTTCTCAGGATTTAAGCAGTTGTTTGAGTGGACGCTCTAATCTGCGACCCAGTCGTCGATTTCGCCGTGCGCAAACGGCCCGATCTTCTGCTTGAGCAGGCGCCCATCGGCGGAAATCAGCACCGTATAGGGCAAAACGCCCTTGGGATTGCCCAGTTGCACGCCGGCATCGCGCGGGCCGGCCTGGTCGAGGGCGATCGGGTAGCCGACCGGGATCCGCTGCAGGAAGGCCTGGACCGAGGCGGCATCATCCAGGGCGATGCCGACCACTTGCGTGCCGTTGGCGCCCTGGCTGGCGGCGAAGCGGTCCAGCTCCGGCATCTCCTCGATGCACGGCCCACACCAGCTCGCCCACAGGTTGATCAGGATCGGCCGGCCGGCATAGTCGGCCGGAAGGCGGAGCGGGCGGCCGTCGAGCCCGGGCAGCTGCAACGCGGGGATGGCCTCGCCACGACGGGCGACCGCCAGGCCGGCCGGTGGCGGCGGCGCGGTCGCTTCCATGGCCGTCTGCAGCGCGCGCTGGCCGACCTCTGTACGCAACAGCGGTCCCGGGCCGTTCGACCACAGCCCGGCGATGACGCCCAGGCCGCCGGCGGCGACCGCGACGAGCAGGATCCTCGTGGTGGCGCTCAATGCCATGAGAGTCGGGCCATCAGAGGCGGGCCATCACGGGCAGGCCATCACAGGCAGGCCATCACAGGCAGGCCATCAGCGGCTGGCCTTGCCGATTCGCTCGACGAACGGTCCGGCCTTCTCGAAGCCGAAAAGCCGCAGGTTGCGGCGTTCGGCGCCGTCGACGTAATAGAGCGTCGCCGGCGGGCCGACGATCCCCAGCTGCGTCATCAGCGCCTGGTCGACATCGTCATTGGCGGTGACGTCGGCCTTGAGCAGGACGAAGCCCGAGAGCGCCGACTGCACCGAGGCATCGGGGAAGGTGTACTTCTCCATTTCCTTGCACGACACGCACCAGTCGGCATAGAAGTCGAGCATCACCGGCTTGCCGGCGGCCTTGGCCGCAGCGACTTCGCGGTCGAGATCGGCCAGCGACTTGATCGTGCGGAACGGCAGTTCGGCCGCATGGGCTTCGCCGCCGCCGCGCAGGCCGGCGAGTGGCTGCAGCGGATCGCTGGAGCCGGCCATCGCACCGAGCAGCTGACCCGCGCCGACCATACCCAGCAGCAATGCAGCCGTCGATCCGAGCACGCGAATTGCAAAACCCTGCGTCGCCTTGAGCGCCACGGCGATGGTCGCCGCGGCCGCCAGCAGCAACACGCCCCACAGCGCCAGCGTCGCCGCGCCCGGCAGCACGCGCGACAGCATCCACACCGCCAGGCCAAGGAAGATGAAACCGAACACGCGCTGCACCGCGACCATCCACGGGCCGCTGGTGGGCAGACCCTTGCCGGCGGCAACGCCGAAGGCGAGCAGCGGCACGCCCATGCCCATCGCCAGCAGGAACAGCGCGGCGCCGCCGAACAACGGATCCTGGGTCTGGCCGATGTAGAGCACGCCGGCCGCCAGCGGCGGTGCCACGCATGGCCCGACGATCAGGGCCGACAGCGCGCCCATCACGGCAACACCGGCCCATGAGCCACCGCGTTGCTGGTCGCTCATCGAGCCGAGCCGGTTGCGAAGTCCGGCCGGCAACTGCAGTTCGTACAGGCCGAAGCTGGACAACGACAGCACCACGAACAGCAGCGCGAATGCGCCGATCACCCACGGATTCTGGAACGCGATCTGCAGGTTGGCGCCGACCAGGCCGGCGACCACGCCGGCGACGGTGAACACCAGCGCGCTGGACAGCACGTAGACGAACGACAACGCGAATGCGCGGCGCGCGCCCAGGCCCGGGCCATGGCCGGCGATCAGGCCCGACAGGATCGGGATCATCGGCAGCACGCAGGGCGTGAACGAAAGCAGCAGGCCAAAGCCGAAGAAGCTCGCCAGTGCCCACCAGCGGTTCGGCCCGGCGAGCGAGGCCGCAAGGCGGCTGTCCTCGGCCAGGTCAGAAGCGGGCGCGACAGCAGCGCCGCCGCTTTGCTCGCTCCCCTTCAAGGTGAGGGCCGGGGAGGGGATGGGTTGCCGGTCAGCCGCCGCCGCCGCAACCGCCCCCACCGCAACCACCCCCGCCGGCAACGCAACCTCCACCGTCCGCGTCATCGGCGGATAGCAGATGCCGTCGGTCTGGCATCCCTGGAAGCCGGCCGTGAGCCGCACCGTCGCCGCATCGGCCTTGCTGCGCGTCAGTGCGACCGGCAACTCGACCTGGTCGAAATAGACGATGACGTTGCCGAAGTGTTCGTCGCGATGAGCCACGCCCTGCGGCCAGCGCGGGCTGCCCAGCGCAATGCCGGCCTTGCCCGCGGCCTCGTCGAGACGCAGCGTGGTCTTGTCGCGATACAGGTAATAGCCCCGCGCCGGCGTGAAGCGCAGCAGCAGGGTGTTGCCGTCGCCGGCGATCGCCTCGAAACCGAATGCCTGTTCCGGCGGCAGCGGCAGCGCATCGGCAGCGCCGCTGCCAGCCACCAGGCCACCGCCAAGCGCGGCGCCACCGCGCGCCGGACCGAAGGCGACGACGGGTTCGCCGGAAGCGGCGGCGTTGGCCGTTGGCAGTGTCACGGTCAGGTTGCGCGTCTGCGGCGGATAGCAGATGCCGACGTCCGCGCAGCCCTGGTAGCGGATCTTCAGCGTGACCTGGCCAGGTCTGGCGCCGCCCGTGCCCGCGGTGCCTGGGAGCACCGCCGTGAGCGCCTGCCGGTAGGTCTCCACGCGCCCGAAGAACTCGTCCTGATGGGCTTTGCCAGGCGGCAGCTGCAACGGCTGCGCGGCAAAGGCCGCGTCGGCCTGCACGGCGATGCGGTGCTTGTAGAGGTAGTAACCGTCGGCGATATGCCAGCGGATCTCGATGCGGTCGGCGCTGGGTGCTTCGGCGCGCAGCGCGAAGGCCTCGTCGACCGGCAGCAGGTCGTCGGGGTTGATCGCGGCAAATGCCGGCGCCGTCGTCAGCGCGGAGGCGACCAGGAAGGTCTTCAGCAGCGCGGCGCGCAGTCGTGGTCGCAGTCGAATCGATTCAGTCATGTTCACGGGTCTGTTCGGCCACCCACTGCAGGTAGGGGGCAAGGCCGCCAACGGCTTCGACCGCGACCGCCTCGGGCAGTTCATAGCGGGTCGGCGCAGGTGCTGAGGACCAGCCGTACGGGCGATGCGGGGGGCAGGGTCATGAGGGGCGCAAGTGTAGCTGCCGCCTCCGGGGTGGGCGAATGACCCGGTGCAACGGCCTGTGTTGCCCAATGCGCCGGTGGATGCCGTAGGCTGCCGGCGCCGGCACCCGTCCGGCCGCGCCGGAGGAGGTTCGATGTCCCATCGCCACTGCCCACGCCTGCTGCCGACCGTCCCGGTCGCGTTGTTGTTCGCGCTCGCCTGTGCCGCCCCGGTCATGGCTGCAGCCCAGCCGGCCTACGGCATCCGCGTGCATGCGGCCTGCCAGCTGGTCGATGCCGCGGCGCCGCGGGTGCTGGCCGACCTCAGCTGCGAAAACGCGATGACTTGCTGGAGCGAGCCGGAGACGATGAGCCTGCTGGACGCAGCCAGCGCCGAAGGCGTCGCCTCGGCGCCGGGCCAGCTGCTGTACGTCGATGCCAGCGGCAACCCGCTGGCCGAGCCGCCCATGCAGGGGACCATCCGCGCGGTCTGGGCAGCCACGATCAGTGCGCCGCCGCTGCCCAGGCGCCTGCAACTGGCGATCGACGGCGCCGCCGCAACCGCCCCGTTCGAACCGGCCGGCGACTGCTCGGCGCTGCCGCCGGCTGTGGTGAAACGGCTCGGCGGCGGCTGAGCCGCTACGGCGCCGGTGCCCGCCCGCGACCGCGCCCGGTTCGCAACTGCGCCAGTTGTTCGACCACCTCCACCAGTGGCGCCTTCGAGCGGGTTGGTGCTTCGCGGAAGGCCGCCAGCAACCGCAGCTCGAGCGGATCATCGACCAGCAGCGCGTCGGCAGCGGCGACCGAATCCAGGGCGGTATCTGCCGACAGCCCCATGGTTCCGCGCCCGGTAGCCAGCCACTCGAACTGCACGCCGGTGACCAGCGCGATCTCGCGGAGGTGGGCCACGCTCGGGTACTTGCCCCGCGCCGCCTCCCAGTGCCCCACCGCGCTGCGCTGCACGCCCACGGCGGCCCCCAGGGCGGCCTGCGAAAGCCCGCAATGACGGCGGGCGAGTCGAATGCGCTGTTGCGGAGTCATGTCGGATTGCTACCGTTATTCACGTAGTGAACAAAATTCACCCATTGCTGTGTCCAATGGGTAGCGCAGTGCGTCAATACCTGCAGCGGAGACCAACGATTTCAAGCTTTTCCGGAACGTCACGCTACCAGAATTCAACACACCGACGCTGGCCGAACTGTGCCGAAGCGCAGAGTATTGAGCCCTGCCGACAAGGGCGTTGGTAGTGACAAGGCGTCGGTTCGGGGCCGTGCGCAGGACGCGACGAGCACAGGACAGCCACCTCCGTACCAGAAAGAGCGCGTCCCTTCGGGGCCGCGCTCTTTCCTTTTGTGGCCGGGTCCCACCCCAGGCTCGGGCCTCAAACGCATGAGCCCCTTGAAAGCCCTCCGCGCGGACCCAATCTCCCCCGCTGTCCCGGTTCGCCGGGTTTCTTCGTCCCTGACATTGGCACTCATCAGGGTCGACTGCTAAAATTCGATCACTTTTCCCGTTCGTTCAACAACTTACGTACATCCCTCGGAGATTTGTCGCGATGAATATCAAGCCGCTCTACGACCGCGTGGTCATCAAGCGCATGGAAGAAGAAAAGATGTCCGCTGGCGGCATCGTGATTCCGGACTCGGCCACCGAGAAGCCGATCAAGGGTGAAGTCGTCGCCGTCGGCGCCGGCAAGGTCCTCGACAACGGCACCGTCCGCCCGACCTCGGTGAAGGTTGGCGACAAGGTCCTGTTCGGCAAGTACAGCGGCACCGAAGTGAAGCTCGACGGCACCGAATACCTGGTGGTCAAGGAAGACGACATCTTCGCGGTGCTCGCCTGAGAGCCACTGCGGGAATCGGGAAACGGGAACGTAGCGCATCGCGCACTTCCCCCTCCCACCCCATTCCCGTCGCGAACCTTTCGTTCCCAATTCCCAATTCCCAATTCCCGCTTTTGAGGTAATAGAAAATGGCTGCCAAGGAAATTCGTTTCGGTGAGGACGCGCGCGTCAAGATGCTGCGCGGCGTCAATGTGCTCGCCAATGCCGTCAAGGCCACGCTCGGCCCGAAGGGTCGCAACGTCGTGCTCGAGAAGAGCTTCGGCGCCCCGACCATCACCAAGGACGGCGTCTCCGTCGCCAAGGAAATCGAGCTTGCCGACAAGTTCGAGAACATGGGCGCGCAGATGGTGAAGGAAGTCGCTTCCAAGACCTCCGACAACGCCGGTGACGGCACCACCACCGCCACCGTCCTCGCCCAGGCGCTGATCCGCGAAGGCATGAAGGCCGTCGCTGCCGGCATGAACCCGATGGACCTCAAGCGCGGTATCGACAAGGCCGTCGTCGCTGCTGTCGACGAGCTCAAGAAGATCTCCAAGCCGTCCTCGACCAACAAGGAAATCGCCCAGGTCGGTACGATCTCGGCCAACTCCGACGCCAACATCGGCGACCTGATCGCCCAGGCGATGGACAAGGTTGGCAAGGAAGGCGTGATCACCGTTGAAGACGGTTCGGGCCTGGAGAACGAGCTCGACGTCGTCGAGGGCATGCAGTTCGACCGCGGCTACCTGTCGCCGTACTTCATCAACAACCAGCAGTCGATGCAGGCCGAACTGGATGATCCGTTCATCCTGCTGTACGACAAGAAGATCTCCAACGTGCGCGACCTGCTGCCCGTCCTCGAGGGCGTGGCCAAGGCCGGCAAGCCGCTGCTGATCGTCGCCGAGGAAGTCGAAGGCGAAGCGCTGGCGACCCTGGTGGTCAACACCATCCGCGGCATCGTCAAGGTCTGCGCCGTCAAGGCGCCGGGCTTCGGCGACCGTCGCAAGGCGATGCTGGAAGACATGGCCGTCCTCACCGGCGGCACCGTGATCTCCGAGGAAGTCGGCCTGCAGCTCGAGAAGGCCACGATCAAGGATCTGGGCCGCGCGAAGAAGGTGCAGGTCTCCAAGGAGAACACCACCATCATCGACGGCGCCGGCGAAGCCGACGGCATCCAGTCGCGCATCAAGCAGATCAAGGCGCAGATCGAGGAGACCTCTTCCGACTACGACCGCGAGAAGCTGCAGGAGCGCGTGGCCAAGCTGGCCGGCGGCGTTGCGGTGATCAAGGTCGGCGCTTCGACCGAGATCGAGATGAAGGAAAAGAAGGCACGCGTCGAAGACGCCCTGCACGCCACGCGTGCTGCCGTTGAAGAGGGCATCGTCCCGGGCGGCGGCGTTGCACTGCTGCGCGCCAAGGCTGCGATCGCCAACCTCAAGGGTGCCAACGAAGACCAGAACCACGGCATCCAGATCGCCCTGCGCGCGATGGAAGCGCCGCTGCGCGAGATCGTCACCAACGCCGGTGAAGAGCCGTCGGTCATCGTCAACAAGGTCGCCGAGGGCAAGGGCAGCTTCGGCTACAACGCCGCCAACGGCGAGTTCGGCGACATGATCGAGCTGGGCATCCTGGACCCGACCAAGGTCACCCGCACCGCGCTGCAGAACGCAGCGTCCATCGCCGGCCTGATGATCACGACTGAAGCCATGGTCGCCGAGCTGCCGAAGAAGGACGAGCCGGCGATGCCGGGCGGCGGCATGGGCGGCATGGGCGGCATGGACTTCTGATCCAGCCTCCAGCGCTGATGTAGCGATACCAAAGCAACACGAAAAGCCCCGCAGCGATGCGGGGCTTTTTTTGTGCGCTACCGCAATTCCGCTATTCGCTTTTGGATGGCAATTTCCATGCCACCCAGATGCGCCCATTCACTGGCCGACGCACCACTGCTTGCGCGTTTGACTCCTTGCGCTATCGCTCGAGCCCCGGGCACGGCGTGAAGCCATTGTGAAGACCGGCGCAGTCATGTTGCTGCACCGGGGCAGGTGCGTTTTCTTGTTGCATTGCCGCGCGCGGAGACTGCCAATTTCAGGCAACAATGGCACCACAGGGGGCTGTTCCATTTTGCGTCATCACCTACTTTGAAGAAGGGGATTCGCAGTGAAGAAGCCAACCGTACTTGTAGTTACGGCGATTGCCAGCGCCTGCATGGCCGCCCTCGCCGCGCCGGTGTCGACGGCGCTGAAACAGGTATTTCCCGACGATCCCCCCGCTCAGCCCGAGGCCGGACCGCCCAAGGATGAAAGCCCGCAACGCTGGTTCGTGGAACTCAGCGCTTCACCCAAGGCAGACGGCGGCTCGGCGGCATCGCTGGATGCAGAGAAGAAAGCCTTCCGCGACGGCGCGCGCGCCGCGGGCGTGAGGTACCGCGAGAACTTCGCCTACGACGATCTGTTCAACGGTCTGTCGCTGACGGTCACGCGCAGCCAGCTGAGCACGGTCGCGCGCCTGCCCGGCGTCAAGGCGATCTATCCGGTCGAGGTCATGCAGATGCCCGATCCGGAAACCAACCCGCATCCGGACCTGATCACCGCGCTGACGATGACCGGCGCCGACATCGCCCAGAACGAGCTCGGCCTCGACGGCCGCGGCATCCGCGTGGCGGTGATGGATACCGGCATCGACATCGACCATCCCGACCTGGGTGGCAATGGCACCAACCACAGCACGCCGTTCCCGACCCCGCGCGTGATCAAGGGTTGGGACTTTGTCGGCGACGCGTTCAACGCCGATCCGGATTCGCCGACCTACAACCCGGTCGCAACGCCGGACAGCAACCCCGACGACTGCAACGGCCATGGCACGCACGTGTCGGGCATCATCGGTGCCAACGGCGCGGTGAAGGGCGTTGCGCCGAAGGTGAAGTTCGGCGCCTATCGCGTCTTCGGCTGCGAAGGCTCGACCACCGCCGACATCATGATCGCGGCCATGGAACGCGCGGACCACGATGGCATGGACGTGCTCAACATGAGCATCGGCTCGACCTACCAGTGGCCGGACTACCCGACCGCGAAGGCGGCATCGCGACTGGTCAACAAGGGCATCGTGGTCGTTGCCTCCGCCGGCAACAGCGGCGCCACCGGCATGTATTCCACGGGTGCCCCGAGCACCGGCGACAAGGTCATCAGTGTGGCCTCGTTCGACAACATCTCGGCGCGCCAGCGTTACTTCACCGCATCGCCTGACAACCTGAAGGTCGGTTTCAACCCGGCCACCGGTTCGCCGAATGCACCGGTGTCCGGCAGTCTGCCGCTGGGTCGCGTCGGCACCGCGGCCAGCGTCGATGCGGCTTGCCTCGCGCTTCCCGCCGGCAGCCTTACCGGCCAGGCAGTGCTGATCCGTCGCGGTGGCTGCACGTTCTACATCAAGGCCATCAATGCGCAGAACGCAGGCGCCGCTGCGGTCGTGATCTACGACAACGTCTCCGCCGCACCGTTGAACCCGACCGTGGCCGGCGTACCGTCGGTGAACATCCCGACCGTGGGCACGACCAAGGCCTTTGGCGACCTGCTCGATGGTCGCGTTGCCGGTGGACCGGTGCAGCTGACCTGGAGCGGCGATACCGACTCGTTCCCGAACGTGGCCGGTGGCCTGATTTCCAGCTTCAGCGCCTATGGCCTGTCGCCGGACCTGCAGCTCAAGCCGGACATCGGTGCGCCGGGCGGTTCGATCTGGTCGACCTATCCGCTGGAAAGTGGCGGCTACGCATCGATCAGCGGCACGTCGATGGCATCGCCGCACGTGGCCGGTGCTGCGGCGTTGTTGCTGCAGTCGGCGCCGGACACCAACCCGCAGGCTGTCGCCAGGATCCTGCAGAACTCCGCCGTGCCCAAGGCCTGGTCGCTCGCTCCGACCGCCGGCTACCTCGACAACGTGCACCGTCAGGGTGCGGGCATGCTGCGCATCGACGATGCTGTGACGGCAGCAGTGCGCATCAACCCCGGCAAGCTGTCGCTGGGTGAAGGTGCCAGCGGTGCGACCACGCAGGCGATCACGCTGAAGAACACCGGCAAGACGACGGTGACCTACACGCTGTCGTATGAGAACGCACTGACCACAGGGCCCAACACGTTCACGCCGAGCTTCTTCGAAGGCGATGCCGGAGTGACCTTCTACGCGTCGACGGTGACGCTGACGAAGAAGCAGAGCGTGACCATCCCGGTGACGATCGCACCGCCGGCCGAGCCGGTGGGTGGCCAGTACGGCGGCTACCTGGTGTTCACACCGAACGATGGCAGCCCGACGCTGCGTGTGCCGTTTGCCGGCTACATCGGCGATTACCAGCTGCGTCAGGTGCTGGTGCCGACCGTCAATGGCTTCCCGTGGCTGGCCAAGCTGTCGGGTGGGTTCTTCAACAACCAGCCGGCCGGTGCGACCTACTCGATGGTTGGCGACGACATCCCGTTCTTCCTGGTCCACCACGATCACCAGGCGCGCGAGATGCGGCTTGATGTCTACGAGGCCGGCTCGGGCAAGCTCTGGTACACCGCGTACAAGGAAGAGTTCCTGGGCCGCAATTCGACTTCGACCGGCTTCTTCGCCTATTCGTGGGATGGCGTCACCACGAAGAACAAGAACAAGCAGATCGTCGTGCCCAACGGCAGCTACATCCTGCGGCTGTATGTCCTCAAGGCCCTGGGTGATGAAAACAACCCGGCGCACTGGGAGCAGTGGCAGTCGCCGGTGGTGACCATCGCCCGTCCCTGATCCCCTGTTCAGGTACTGATGGCCAGCAGGCCCCGCCGCAAGGCGGGGCCTGTGTTTTTTGCACCTTCGTATGCAATTGCGCTGACAAATCCCTATTCAGGAAAAGGTGGGCTGGCTGGCTCAAAGCGGCTGTTTTCAGGGCTTTCTATACCCGTGAGTTCTTTTTTGCAGTGCAGCGTGCAAGGCCCTAACGGTTCCTTCACGATCGGCCCCGCATCCCGACGTGGGGGAGGGAGCAGGCCCGCAACCGGTTCGACCGGGGCGGGCTTTTTTATTGCCCGCTGTTTGGTGAGGCGTCTTTTTGCGGCCATGTGGTCGCGTGGTCGCGTGGTCGGTGGGGAGGGGGTGGGGTGCATTTCGCGAACCTCCGCTTCGCTCCGTTAATCGTTCACGAAATACACCCCACCCCCTCCTTCCCGAAGCTGCAGTTGTTTTGTTGCCTTCACGTGCAGGCGCTCATGCGCTGCCCGCGTGACGCAGCTGCGAGGGTGGGACTCGGGCTGCAGCGATCAAGGGCGGGGTCAGTGCCCTACTCATTCGCGCGCCCGCTCGGTGAGCTCGGGCCCGGACGCCCGCGAAAAGATCCGGTGGTTTTAGAACCATTGAGGAGCCACGTCGCTGGGTTCCCACCTTCGCGGGAATGACGGGGTTGGGGTGAGGGCCACCGAAGACCGGGAAATAACTAGCTGAAGCGCTGTCCGCCGGGTCGGGGATTGCGCAGCAGCGGGACATGGATGTCCCGCGCCCCGCATCGGACAAGGAAGTCCGATTAAGGGGCGGAGCAATCCCCGGCCCGGCGGACAGCGCCCCACCGCAGCCAGCAGCCCCGCACCGCACCGCACCGCACCGCACCGCACCGCACCGCACCGCAGCAGCAAGGCGTCCGCCAACGCCAATGCCAACGCCAACTCCGACCCCGCACACGTGCGTGCCATCATTCGGCGATGACCGATGTCGAACCCTTCGTCGCGCGCGCACTCGCCCGCCTTCGCGCTGCCGCCCCCGAGGCATGGCACAACGATCCCGAGCTTGATGCACGCCTGACCGCGCTGGCGCGCGCCAGCGACTTCGCCGTGGAGACCCTGCTGCGGCAGCCAGACCTGCTACTGCGACTGTCCGTCGATGCCGATGCACCGCCGGCACCGCCGCCGGAACTGCTGGCTGGCCAGCGCGAACAGTGGCCGGCACTGCTGCGCCGCTACCGCACGGCCGAATCGACGCGAATGATCTGGCGCGACGTCCTCGGCCTCGACGACGTCGATGCCACGCTCGCGGCAAGCACGCGCCTGGCCGAACAATGCCTGCAACTGGGCCTGGCCGCGATCGAAGAGGAATTCGCGCAGCGCCACGGCGTGATCCGCGACAGCGAGGGCCGCGCGCAACGACTCGTGGTGTTCGGGCTGGGCAAGCTCGGCGGCGAAGAACTGAATTTCAGTTCCGACGTCGACCTGGTCTATGCCTACGAACACGACGGCGGCGCATCGTCTCCAGGCAGCGACGGCCCGCGCCCGCTCGACGCCGAGCACTATTTCGCCCGCCTTGGCCAGCAACTGGCCAAGCTGCTCGACGAACCCACCGTCGACGGCTTCTGCCATCGCGTCGACCTGCGCCTGCGGCCGTACGGCAATGCCGGCCGCGTGGCGTGGTCATTCAACGCCATGGAACAGTACTTCCAGCGCGAAGGCCGCGACTGGGAACGCTACGCCTGGCAGAAGGCGCGCCCGGTGGCCGGCGACATCGAAGCCGGCGAACGCTTCCTCGAGAGCCTGCGGCCGTTCGTCTACCGCCGCTACCTCGACTTCGGCGCACTCGATGGACT
Organism: Lysobacter sp. 05T417; assembly: GCF_056396405.1. NCBI lineage: Bacteria > Pseudomonadati > Pseudomonadota > Gammaproteobacteria > Lysobacterales > Lysobacteraceae > Lysobacter > Lysobacter sp. 05T417. The sequence goes on from NZ_JBFTLK010000004.1 coordinate 337,580, forward strand.
GCGTGCGATGAAAGCGGCGATCAGTGCCGAAGTCGCGCGCAAGGAACTGGCCGACGACATCAAGCGCGGCCCGGGCGGCATCCGCGAGATCGAATTCCTCGTGCAGGCGCTGCAACTGATCTACGGCGGTCGCGAACCGGCACTGCGCGGCCGGCGCCTGTTGCCGGCGCTGCAGGCGCTGGTCGAGGCGCGACAGGTCAGCGAAGAGGCCGCCGCCCTGTTGGCGCAGGCCTATCGCTATCTGCGTCAGCTGGAAAACCGGTTGCAGATGTTGCGCGATGCGCAGACGCACGCCTTGCCGGAGGCAATCGAGGACCGCGCACGCATCGCCGCCGCGCTGGCCTACGCCGACTGGGACACCCTGCGCGACTCGCTGGACGTCCAGCGCGGCCGCGTCACGGCCGAGTTCGAAGCCCTGCTGGCGCCGCGCCGTCGCCGCAGCGCGCCCGATGCGCTGACCGCCTACTGGCGCGCGCTGCCCGACGGCGGCGATAGCGCGGTGCTTGGCGATGCCGGGTTCATCGAGGCCGGCAACGCCGACGGCGTCCTGCGCGATTTCGCGCGCAGCCCCGGCGTGCGGGGCCTGTCCGACAGTGCGCGCTCGCGTCTGGACCGGGTATTGCCGGCGCTGTTGCAGGCCGCTGCCGCCTCCAGCGAACCGATGCTCGCGCTGCGCCGCCTGCTGGCGCTGCTGCACAACGTACTGCGTCGCAGCGCTTACCTGGCGCTGCTCGACGAACAACCGGCGGCGCTGGCGCGGCTGGTCGAAGTGGTCGGACGCAGCGCGCTGCTGGCCGAACGCCTGGCGGCGCATCCGCTGCTGCTGGATGAACTGCTCGATGCGCGCGTGGCCGGTCCGCTGCCCGGGCGCGATGCATTGCACGCGGCCTGCTTCGCCGTGGCGCAAGGCGCGGACGACGACGCCGAAGCCGTGCTGCAGGCCCTCAACGAAGTGCGCCAGGCGCTGAGCTTCCGCATTGCGATGGCATTGCGCGATGGCCGCCAGCCGGCGGCGGAATGCGCACGCCAGCTCGCCTGGCTGGCCGACGGCGTGGTGATGCGGGTGTTGCACCTGGCCGACCACGAGGTCGCCAGTGCGCACGGTCGCGTCGCCGGCGCGCGATTTGCGGTGATCGGCTACGGGAGCCTGGGCGGCGAAGAGCTCGGCTTCGGCTCCGATCTCGACCTGGTGTTCCTCTACGAAGCGCCCGGTGGCGAGAGCGCGGCCTCCGACGGCGCGCACTCCGACGGCGCGCGCCCGCTGGAAGCGTCGCGCTGGTTTGCCCGGCTGGCGCAGAAGGTGGTCGCGCTGCTGGGTGCGGTCACCGGCGCCGGACGCCTGTTCGATGTCGACGTGCGCCTGCGGCCCGACGGCGCCAAGGGCCTGCTCGTGTCGAGCCTGGCCAGTTATCGCGACTACCAGCGCGAGCGTGCGTGGACGTGGGAACACCAGGCGCTGGTGCGCGCGCGATTCGTTGCCGGCGACGCCACGCTGGCTGCCGATTTCGAGGACGTGCGCGCGCAGACGCTGGCACGCACGCGGGACGCTGCGGCCCTGCGCGGCGATGTGGTGGCGATGCGGCGGCGCATGCGTGCCGAGCTTGACCGCAGCGACGCGGCCGCGTTCGATCTCAAGCAGGGCGAGGGTGGGCTGGTCGACCTGGAGTTCCTGCTGCAGTACGCGGTACTGGCCGAGTCGGAAGCGCATCGCGACTGGCTGCAGCCGCGCAGCACGCCGGAGCTGATCCGGGTCATGGGCAGCAGCGGCTGGTTCGGCGAAGCGGAAACCGATGCGCTGCTGCAGGCGCATGCGGTGCTGCTCGAAGCCGGCCTGGCCTGCACGCTCGATCGCCGCCCGCGGCGGTTGCCGGTGACCGACGCCATTGCCGATGCGCGCCGGGTCATCACCGAAGCGGCGGCGCAGCGCGGACTCACATTCGACGCCGGGCCGGCCGCGTTGTCGTAGATGCGGTCCGTCAGGCAGCTGCGCTACACGCGCAGCCGCGCCTGCACCTGCGCAGCCACACGCGCGGTTTCGCGCAACGGGTTCACCGGGAAAGCATCTGGCGCGGCGTCGAGCGTGCGGATGCGTCCACGTTCCAGCAGGCCGTCGAGGAAGCGTCGCGGCCGACCGTCGATACGCTCCAGCCCGGCGACGAACACCGGCGCCCACGTCGCCGCGGCCTCCGACAGCATGTTGACCGAGTCGGCCGTGCAGACGATCCGGTCGGCCCAGCCGAGCAGGCCGTGGTACGGGTTGGCGCCGTCTTCCTCGCCGCGCCATACCACCCCCGGCAGTGCCGACAGCCGCTCGCGCAGACCCTGGCGAACCCTCGCCGGCGTGCGTCGCGACGCCGTCGCCAGCAGGCTTCCGCCTTCGTCGCGCACGATCGCCTCGACGCGGGCGAGAACCTGTTCGTAGAGGGCGTCGTCGAACCGCGCACGCGCGCTCGCGCCGCCGAGCAGCAACGCGGTGCGCGGGCCGGGCAGGGCGGCGTAGCCGGCGAACTCCTGCCGCGCCGCCGCCAGCCAGAGGTCGTCGACCGGATGCAGGCTGCCCACCATCGCAATGACATTCTCGCCATACAGGCGGTCGTGTTCCGGCGCGACCACCAGGTCCCAATGCGTGGTGGCCACGCGTGGATCCAGGATCTGCACCGTGCGTGCGCCGCGCTCGCGCAGCAGGCGCGTGGCCAGCGCGGCCTGGCGCCCGCAGCCGATGGCCAACCGCGGCGGCGCGGCCAGCGCCTGGGCGAAGCCGGCGCCGAAGGCGCGCCCGGATCCCGGCCAGCGGCGCGGCGCCAGCCATTGCCAGGGTGCCTGCGGCGACAGCGACCACTCGCGGAACGGCTGCCCCAGCGCGCCCGCCAGCGCATCGGACTGGCGGCGATTGCCGGCCTTGCCGTCGCTGATCGACCAGACCGTGGTGCTGTCGGCGCCAGTCGCAACATTCATGGTGCTGGAACCTGGTTGTTGCACGATTGTGCTCAATCCGTTCTGGAAGCGTCGAGTGTTGCGATCGCGCCAGACTCTACACTTTCATTCCTCGGCCGCGGGCACTCCCGGCGGCTTCACATGGAGTACCTGATGTCGCACCCCTCCCACGCCGCGCTCGACGAGGCCACCCTCGACCGCCTGTTCCGCACCGCCCGCACGCACAACGAGCTTGCCGGCGAGGTCAGCGACGAAACCCTGCACCAGCTGTACGAGCTGGCCAAGTGGGGTCCGACCAGCGCCAACATGTCGCCGCTGCGGCTGGTGTTCGTGAAGTCGGCCGAAGCCAAGGCCCGGCTGGCGCCGGCCCTGGACGAGGGCAACCTGGCCAAGTCGATCGCCGCGCCGGTGACGGTGATCGTCGGCTTCGACATGGCCTTCTACGAAAAACTCCCCTATCTGTTCCCGCATGCCGACGCGCGCTCCTGGTTCGAAGGCCGGCCGGCACATGACCTGGAGGTCATCGCCCTGCGCAACGGCAGCCTGCAGGGCGCCTACGTGCTGATGGCGGCGCGGGCGCTGGGCCTGGATACCGGCCCGATGTCGGGCTTCAAGAACCATGTGGTCGACGAGACGTTCTTCGCCGGCACCCAGGTCAAGTCCAATTTCCTGATCAACCTCGGCCACGGCGACCCCGCCAAGCTGTTCCCGCGCTCGCCACGGCTTTCGTTCGACGAAGCCGCCCAGATTCTCTGAGCCTCGCTCCCATGAACTGCGCCGCACGCCCCATCCACAAGGAGATCCACACCATGTTCAAGCGCATTGCCCTGGTCGTCGCCCTCGCCGCCGCCAGTACCGTCGCCTTTGCCGCGCCGGTGACCTACAAGATCGACCCCAACCACACCGACGTGATCGCCAGCTGGAGCCACTTCGGTTTCTCCAACCCGATCGCTCATTTCGGCGAAGTCGATGGCTTCGTCACCTACGACCCCGACCACGTCGGCGCGTCGAAGGTCGAGGTGACCATTCCGATGTCGGGTCTGGAGGCGCACGTGTCGGACTTCAACGAGCACCTGCGCAGCGCCGATTTCTTCGACGCCGAGAAGTACCCGACCATCACCTTCAAGAGCACCAAGGTCGAAGCCGCGGGCAGCAACAAGCTGCGCGTGTTCGGTGACCTGACCCTGCACGGCGTGACCAAGCCGGTCGTGCTCGACACGACCATCAACAAGGTCGGCGAGAACCCGATCTCCAAGCGCGCCGCCGCCGGCTTCGACGCCACCACCACCATCAACCGCAGCGATTTCGGCATCGCCAAGTACGTGCCCAACGTCAGCGACGCGGTCACCATCCGCATCACCACCGAAGCCAACGTGCCCAAGCCCGACGCCAAGAAGTAAGCTTGGGCAATGATCATCGAACGCCCATCCAGTGCCCGTGGCCATGTCCGCACGGACTGGCTCGACAGCCGCCACACGTTTTCGTTCGGCGGCTATTACGACCCGGCCTGGATGGGCTTCGGACCGTTGCGGGTGATCAACGAAGACCGCGTCGATGCCGGCGCGGGTTTCCCGCCGCACCGCCACGCCAACATGGAAATCCTCAGCTACGTCATCTCCGGTGGCCTGGCGCACAAGGACAGTTCCGGTGGCGGTGGCCTCATCGGTCCGGGTGAGTTGCAGTGGATGAGCGCCGGCCACGGCGTGGAGCACAGCGAATACAACGGCTCGCCGACGCAGCCGGTGCACTTCCTGCAGATCTGGATCCAGCCCTCTCGGCTCAACCACGAGCCGGCCTACGCGCAGCGCGCGGCGGTCGTCGCCGATGCCCGCGGCTGGACCCTTCTGGCCGCGCCGGATGGCCGCGACGGAAGCGTGCCGCTGCGCCAGGATGCGATCGTGCGCGACGTGCGCCTGGACCAGGGCGAGGCCGCCGAGCACGTGCTCGACCCGGCCCGCCTGTACTGGCTGCAGGTGGTGCAGGGCACGGTCAGCGCCAACGGCCGCGAGTTGCAGGCCGGTGACGCGCTCGGTTTCCAGGACGAATCGGGCCCGTTGCGACTGCACGGAGGCGGCCAGGGCCGCGCCGACGTGCTGTTGTTCGACCTGGGCCACTGACGCCGTCCGAGGCTACAGTTGGCGATCAGGGGGAGGGTGAGGGTGTCGGCAGGCTGCTAAACTAGCCGTCCCGCGTCGCCACCTGTCCAGTCCCATGACCGCAGCCACCGCCCATCCGACCCAGGCCAATGCCGAGCTGCGCTATGTCGTGCATCGCAGCGACCTGCCGCTGAGCTGCCCGCTGCCGTCGATGGGCCTGTGGAACTCGCACCCGCGCGTCTACCTGCCAGTCGAGGCCGAGGGCGAGGTGCAGTGCCCGTACTGCGGCTCGCATTTCGTCCTGGAAGACTGACGACGCCGGCTCGCCGCCATTCCTCCGGGCATGCGCCGCCTGACCGTCGTCCAACTGCTGCCCGCGCTTGAATCCGGCGGCGTCGAACGTTCCACCCTCGAAATTGCCCAGGCCCTGGTCGCGGCCGGACATCGCGCGATCGTCGTCTCTGCCGGTGGCCGTCTGGTGCCCCGGTTGCAGGCGCTCGGCGCCGAGCACGTCACCCTCGATATCGGTCGCAAGTCGCTGCTGACGTTGCGCCATGTCCGCACGCTGCGCGCGCTGCTGCTGCGCGAGGGCGCCGACGTGGTGCATGCACGTTCGCGCCTGCCGGCCTGGATCGGCGTGCTGGCGCTGCGTGGCATCGATGCCGCGCGGCGGCCGCACCTGGTGACCACCGTCCACGGCCTCAATTCGCCATCGCGCTACAGCGCGGTGATGACGCGCGGCGAGCGCGTGATCTGCGTATCGCAGACCGTGCGCGACTACGTGCTCCGGCATTATTCCGACACCGACGCCGCCAAGCTTCGCGTCATCGAACGCGGCATCGACCCGACCCAGTTTCCACGCGCACCGCTGCCCGATGCGGCGGCGCGCGCATGGGCCGCGTCCCTGCATCCGGCGCTGGGCGGCAATGGACCGCTGCTGCTGCTGCCCGGTCGCGGCACGCGCCTGAAGGGCCACGCCGATGCGCTGGAACTGCTGGCGCGCCTGCGCGGCGATGGCCTGGATGCGCGACTGTGGTTGCCGGGTGCGCGCGAGGCAGGGCGCGAGGCCTACGTCGCCGAGCTCGAGGCCGATGCACGTGCGCGCGGCATCGACGCCGCGGTCGCCTTCACCGCCCCGACCGATGCCATTGCCCGTGCGTACGCCGCCAGCGACCTGGTGCTGCAGCTGTCGCGCAAACCCGAGTCATTCGGACGCACCGTGCTGGAGGCGCTGTCGGTGGGTCGTCCGCTGCTGGGCTGGGGCCATGGCGGCGTCGGCGAACTGCTTGCGCGCTGGCAGCCCGATGGCGCGGTGACACCGTTCGACCAGGGTGCGCTGCATCACAGAGCCCACGAACTTCTTACGCATCCGTCCGCGCCAACGGCTAGGATTCCCGATTCCTTGCGCGCGATGCAGGAGGCCACGCTTGCCGTCTACGCCGAGTTCGCCGATGAACCCAGCCGCCGCTGACCACGCTGTCATGGACACGGGCATGGGTGGCGCGGCGCCGCGCGCGCACGGCTGGCGCTGGGCGCCGGCGTGGATCCTGACCTATGTCGCCCTGTGGCCGGCCCCGGGCTATGCCGAGGGCGTGCTGGTGCTGGGTGCGCTGGCGGCGATCATCCGCCTGGCCCTGTCGCGCTTTCGCGGCGGCACGCAGTTGCTGAGCAACCCGGCGTGGGCGCTGACCAGCGTGCTGTTCTTCGCCTACTGGACGCCGGAACTGGTGTCGGCCATCGACGCCATCGACCCGGCCCGCGCCCTGCGCGAAGCGGCGGTGGACCTGCGTTACCTGCCGTTCCTGTGGCTGGTGGCGTCGGCCGTGGCCGATCCGCGCGGACGCCGCATCACCTTCGGCGGGCTGGCGGTGATCGTCGCGATCTGGACCGTCGACGCGCTGCTGCAGGCGGCCACCGGCAGCAGCCCGTTGTTCTCGGGCATCGATGCCATCAAGCATGCGATCAGCAACCACGGCATGTGCACGCCGCAGGAGATCGCCGGCGTGGATCGCCTGAGCGGCGTGCTCGGGCCGTGCAACCTCAAGCTGGGGCCGGTGCTGGCGAGCCTGTCGCCGTTCGTGCTGTTCGCTGGCGGCCGTCGCCTGGGAACGCTGGGCTGGCTGGTTGCCGCCGCCTCGGTCGGCGTCGTGCTGGTGCTGGCCGGTTCGCGCGCATCGTGGATCACTTTCTCCGTTGCGCTGGCGCTGTCGGGCTGGCGCCTGCTGGGCTGGAAGAAACTGGCCGCCGTGTTCGTGTTCGGCGCGATCGCGGTGGTGGCGCTGGGCACCTCGGTGCCGCAGGTGCGCGAGCGCATCGCCCGCACCACGCACGTGCTGGCTGCCGATGTCGAAGGCGTCGACAGCGCGCTGTCGGGGCGGGCACGGATCTGGACGGCGGCCGGGTGCATGGTGCGCGAGCATCCGTTCAACGGCGTCGGTGCGCGCGGCTTCCGCGAGGCGTTCCCGCACTGCGATCCGGCACCGGGGCAGGTCGCTGCCTGGGGTACTGGACCTGCGCTGCATGCGCACCAGATCGTGCTCGAAGTGATGAGCGAGACCGGTGTTTTCGGCCTGCTGATGTGGCTGGCCGGTGTCGCCCTGGCCTGGCGCGCGTGGCGCTTCGCCGACGAGCAGGCGCGCGAGCGCGCGCGTCCGGCGCTGTGGGCATTGGCGGCAACGGTATTCCCGTTCAACACCCACCTGGCGTTCTATTCGACGTTCTGGGGCGGGCTGACCCTGCTGCTGGCGGCGTTGTACGCGGGCAGCCTGCTGGCGCGGGAGTAGCGACAGCCCGCGGTGCATGTCAGCGGTGGTCACGCCGAGTGGACGCCCGCCAAGCCGCGCCAAGGCACGTGCAGGAAAGCCACGGAGAATCGCATCCGTGATCGTCATGAGCGTTGATAGCCAATGAGTCCAGCTTTGCGAACTTCCCGGTGGCCGTTGCATACGGTGGCGGCGGCGCTGCTCTTCTGCACGCTTGCGCAACCCGCGCGGGCGAATTCACCGGCCGTTGCGGCGCCGCTGGAGATGGTCGTACTCGGCTCCGGCGGGCCCGGCGCCAGTGGCCGCGCCGGCGCGGGCTACGTCCTGCTGGTCGATGGCGAGCCGCGCATTCTGGTGGATGCGGGTCCGGGAACGCTGGTGCGCCTGGGTGAGGCAAAACTCGACATCCGCCATCTGGACACCGTGCTGTTGACCCACCTTCATGCCGATCACGCGGCCGAACTGCCCGGGATCGTCAAGGCGCGCGCCGTCAGCGCCCGCACCGACATCGACTTCCGGGTATTCGGCCCCGCTGGCGCGCAAGGCGATGGCGACGCCGCCCGGTTTCCATCCACCCGTGACTACATCGGATTGCTGTTCGGCAAGACTGGCGCCTACAGCTACCTGGCCGACTTCGCCGGGACCGTAAGCTTCAATGCCGAAGACCTCTTCCCCGCGGGAGGCGCATCCTCAGCACCCCAGGTCATCCATCGCATCGACGGCCTGGTCATCAGCGCCATCGCAGGCCACCACCGCGATGCGCCTGCGGTGATCTACCGCATCGACTACAAGGGAAAGAGCATCACTTTCAGTGGCGACATCGACGCCCAGGGACATGCCGCCCTGACGCGGATCGCCAAAGGCTCCGGCCTGCTCGTGTTCAACGCCGTCGTCCTCGACCCGCCCGACGCTCCGCCGGCGCTCTATACCCTGCACACCTCGCCTGGCGATATCGGCCGGATCGCGGCCTCGGCCGGGGTCGGCGCGTTGCTGCTCAGCCACCTTTCGGCGAGTGTCGATACGTCGCGCGGGCGCGTCACCCGATCCATTCGCAGGCACTACCAGGGAAAGTTGCAGTTTGCCGAAGACGGGATGCGAATCGAACCCTGACCGGGGCTTCGTTCCGCGTTCAACTCAATCGCGGCGCGCGTACGGCGACGTCATCCCTGGCGGTCGCCGCTTGAAGCGGCGATGGATCCACAGGTACTGGCTCGGCGCTTCGCGCACCATCGCCTCGATCGCGGCGTTGACGCGGGTGCTGTCGACGGTGGCGTCGGCGGACGGGAAGTCGGCCAGCGGCGCGCCAATGCGCAGCACGTAGTCGCCGCCCTCGCGACGGTGGAAGAACGGCACGACCGCGCTGCCGCTCAGGCGCGCGAACTGGTGGGTGGCGGTGATGGTGGCGGCGGCGACGCCGAAGAACGGCGCGAACACGGTGTCCTTGCCGCGCATGTCCTGGTCCGGCGCGTACCACAGGAAGCCGCCCTGCTTGAGGTGGCGTATCGCCGGACGCACTTCCTCGTTGGTGAACATCGCCTTGGCGTAGCGCAGGCGACCGCGCTTGACCGCCCACTCCATCACCGGGCTGCGGTGGCGACGGTACATGCCGGTCAGCGGCAGGTGGTCGCACATCAGCCGGCCGCACATTTCCAGGGTCATGAAATGGCCCGACACCATCAGCACGCCACGGCCCTGGGCGCGGATGTCGTCGAGCAGTTCCAGGCCCTCGATCCGCACCGTGCGCCGCATCGGCGCAGCCGAGCCCCACCATGCGCGCGAGAACTCGAACAGGCCGATGCCCAGGTCGCGGAAGCTGTCGCGGAGCAGGGTCTCGCGTTCGTCCGGCGTCTTCTCCGGGAAGCACAGCGCGAGGTTGATCCGCGCGGCGCGGCGGCGATCGGCGGCGACCCGGAACGCCACTGCGCCAATGCCGCGGCCGAGCCAGCGCTGCAGCGCCCACGGCAGGCGGGCGCCCAGGCACATCGCGGCCAGCGCCAGCCACATCGGCCAGTGTCGCGGGCCGAACGGCGGGGAGGGCGGCGAGGTGGGGGATTCGATGGCCTTGGGCATGGGTGGATTCTAGGCATCCGGGCGCGATTGGTCTGCCCCGCTCTCCTTTCCCTCATGCGCCTTGGTTATCCTAGTGTCGATGTCGACAGACCCTATCGAGCGCGTAATGCGTGGCCTGTACTCGGTCGCGCTCTATCTTTTGGCGCCCATTACGGTCTACCACCTGATCTGGCGGGGCCTGCGCCAGCCGTCGTATTTCCTGCGCTGGCAGGAGCGCTATGCGTTCTACGCCCAGCGACCGGACCTGCGGACGCTGTGGGTGCATGCGGTGTCGGTGGGCGAGGTCAACGCGGCGGTGCCGCTGATCAATGCGCTGCGCCGCACCCGGCCGGACCTGCGCCTGCTGGTCACCACCATCACGCCGACCGGGTCGGAGCGTGTGCAGGCGCTGTGGGGCAACACGGTCGAGCATGTCTACCTGCCCTACGATCTGCCGGGCGCGGTCGGGCGCTTCCTCGCGCACTATCGGCCGCACGCGGCGCTGATCATGGAAACCGAGCTGTGGCCGAACCTGTTGTTCGGCTGCCGCGACCACGGCATCCCGGTGCTGATCCTCAATGCGCGGTTGTCGGAGCGTTCGCTGCGCGGTTACCGGGTGCTGGCGCCGCTGGTGGCGCGCGCGCTGCGGACGGTGCGTACGGTGGCGGCGCAGTCGCGTGCCGACGGTGAGCGTTTCCAGCGCCTGGGGGCGCGTGCCGATCAGGTTGTCGAGGTCGGCAACCTGAAGTTCGACGTGGCGGTGCCGGAAAATATCGCGGTGTTCGCGGCGCAGTGCCGCAGTGAGGCCGGCGCGCGTCCGGTGTGGATTGCCGCGAGCACGCACGAGGACGAGGAGATGGCGGTCATCACCATCCATCGTCGGCTGCGCGCGCTGTTTCCCGATCTGCTGTTGCTGTGGGCGCCGCGCCATCCGGAGCGGTTCCGCATGGTCGCCGACACGGCGCGTGCGGCAGGCTGGCAGGTGTCGACGCGTTCGCGGGCGCAATGGCCGAAGGCAGACGATGCGGTGTTCGTGATCGATACGCTGGGTGAGTTGATGAGTTTCTACGCCTGTGCCGACGTGGCATTCGTCGGCGGCAGTCTGCAGGCGATCGGTGGTCACAATCTGCTGGAGCCGGCCGCAACCGGGACGGCCATCGTCACGGGTCCGCATCTGCACAATTTCGTCGAGATCGCGCAACGTCTGCAGGATGCCGGGGCGGTGCGGGTGGTGAAGGATGCCGACGCGGTGCGCGAGGCGCTGGAGGAACTGCTCGGCGATCGCCAGGCGCGTGAGCACATGGCGGCGGCAGGACGGGCGCTGGTGGAGACGGGTCGCGGTGCGCTGGCGCGGACGTTGTCGCTGTTGCAGCCGCTGTTGCCGCCTGCTCCGTAGTACCTCGGGCGCGTCGGTCTTCGTGGGGGCGGACGACGCTCCAGCGTTTTGTTGCCCGGTCTTCGTCCTCAGCCGTCATTCCCGCGAAGGCGGGAACCCGGCGACGTTGCTTTGATCCGCCCAACAAAAAACCGCCGGAGGTCCGGCGGTTTTTCTTTTGCTGCCGATGTCGCTGCGACTCAGCCCTTCACGTCGCCCGGGGCCACGTACGACTCGGTGTCGAGCGTGAGCAGGCGGTTGATGTCCTGGACGTCGGCGATGTCGAGCGTGCCGGCGGCCTGTTCGAGCAGCAGGCGGTTCTGCAGGTGGTTGTAGCGGGCGCGGGCGTACTCGAGCTGGGCGCGGAAGAGGTTGTTCTGGTTCTGCAGAACGTCCAGCACGGTGCGGGTACCGACTTCCAGGCCGACCTGCGAGGCGTCGTACGCGCTCTTGGCCGAGACCAGCGCCAGGCGGCGGGCTTCGACTTCGCTGACGCTGGCGACCAGGGTCTGGTAGGCGTTGCGGGTGTTGCGGATCAGTGCGCGCTTCTGCGACTCGAGCTCGTCGTTGGCGACGTCGTGGCGGGCCAGGGCCTGGCGCACGCCGGACTGGGTGGCGCCACCGGCGAAGATCGGCACCGACAGGGTCACGCCGACGGCGGGACCGTACTGGCGGCTGTCGTTGTCGCGGGTGATGCCCAGGTCGCGCAGGGTGCTGTCGCCCCAGGCGGTGGAGTCGCCGTAGCTGCCGTTGAGGTACAGGCGCGGCCAGTGGCCGGCGCGTGCGGTCTCGATGTCGGCCTCGGTCGACTGCACCTGCAGGTCCTTGGCACGCAGCGCCGGGTTGTTCTCGATGGCGGTCTGCACCCAGCCTTCGGCGTCGCGCGATTCCGGCAGCACCGGCTGGAAGTCCTTGGGCAGGCCCTTCACTCCGCGCACGTCCTTGCCGGTCAGCTCGGTCAGGCCCTGGTAGGCGTCTTCGAGGATGTTGCGGGCGAGGATCGTGTTGGCGCGGGCGCTGTCGTACTGGGCGCGCGCTTCGTGCACGTCGGTGATCGGCGCCAGGCCGACTTCCAGGCGCTTGGAGGCGTAGTCGAACTGCTTCTTCAGCGCGGTCTCGGCGGCTTCGGCCGCGACCAGCGATTCCAGGGCGATGAGGACGTTGAAGTACGCCGCCGAGGTGCGCGTGATCAGGTCGTTGCCGGCTGCCGCAAGCTGGAAGTCGCTAGCTTCGCTCAGCGCCTTCTGGCTCTTGTGGCGGGTGAAGTTGGCGCGGTCGTAGATCATCTGGCTCAGACGGACCTCGCTGCTGCGCGTGGTCGTGTCGGTCTGGCTGTTGCCGCCGCTGACGGTACCGTCGGGGTTGAGGGCCAGGTCGCCGCGGTTGTGGTTCTCCGAGCGGCCCAGCGATGCGGTGCCGTCGATCTGCGGCAGCATCGCGGCGCGGGTCTGCACCGCGCCTTCCTTGACGGCCAGGCGGCTGGCTTCGGAGGCGGACAGTTGCGGGTCGCTATCGCGCGCCAGCTCGTAGGTCTGCAAGAGGTCTTCGGCGGCAGCCGTGGCCGGCATCAGGGCCGACAGGCCCATTGCAGTGGCGAGGGCGATTACGAGCGGGCGGCGGATCATGCGATGTCCTTGTCCGTGTCTATGAACCGTCGGCATGCATCATGCAGACGTGTGAAGGGGCTTCAGAACGTGAAAGTCGGGGCGGGGGCCGCACCGGCGAGGTAAGGCAGATCGGTTTCGAACAACGATTGGATGCGCGAAGCGTTGACGTCGTTGCGCAGCAGCACCGCTTCCATGACCGGCGAGCGGCCGCGCACGACGAACAGTCGGCCGTCCGGCTGCAGCCAGTCGATGAAGCGCTGCGGGATGGCATCGACCGCACCGGTGACGCAGATCGCGCTGAAGCGGCGATCGGGCGTCCACGAAAAGGCATCGGCGCTGATGACCTGGGTGTTGTCGACGCCCTGCTGCGCCAGAACTGCGCGCGCGCTGTCGGCCAGGTCGGCGTGGCGTTCGATGCTGACCACTTCGCGCGCCAGGCGGCCCAGGCAGGCGGTCAGGAAGCCGCTGCCGGTGCCGATCTCGAGTACGTCGTCGCCCGGGTCGATCGCCAGCGCCTGCAGGGTGCGGCCTTCGACCACCGGCTTCATCATCGCTTCGCCATGGGCCAGCGGCAGGGCCAGGTCGGCGTAGGCCAGGCGGCGGTGTTCAGCGCCAACGAAGGCCTCGCGCGGCAGCGCCGCCAGCACCTCGAGCACGCGCGGATCGAGCACGTCCCAGGGACGTACCTGCTGCTCGACCATCAGTTCGCGTGCCTTGATGTAATCCATGGGGGTCATTGGGGGAAATCTCGCGCGGAAGACCGCGAATTGTACCGGTAATGCCTCATCGGGCCGGTGTCGGCGCGGCGCACAGGATGGCCGAGCGCAGGCACGGGGACTGAGTGCCGGAAGTAATCAACACCAGTCACCCTCCCGCGACAAACCGCCAGATCTGGCCATATCGAGCCTGCAAGTTGCCTCGGCAAGTTGTCACTTTCCGTCATCAACGCGCTGGCCGCGCGGACCGGGCCGGCGCCTCTGCCCGCACCGCGTAGGCGCGCAGGAACAGGTCGACCGACGCGGCCAGGTGCGCTTGGATTTCCTCCGCTTCCGGCCCCGGGCCGCCGAACACCAGGCAGGCATGCGGCTCGCCCTTGAGCAGGGCGAAGAACTGCCCGGCCGCGCGCGGCACGTCGCCGATGTCGAGCTCGCCGGCGCCGATCCGGCGCTCCAGCAGCGTGGCGAAATCGCCCTGCACGCGCATCGGCCCGGCTTCCCAGAACAGCTTGGGCAGCGCCGAGTTGGCGACCTGCGGGGTGCACAGCATGCGGTGCCCGGCAACGGCTTCGGGGGCGCTGATCATGGCGTAGAAGGCGTGGGCGATGGTCATCAGGCGCTCGCGCAGCGGCGTCGCCGGCGAGGGCTCGAACAGCGACGACGGCAGCGACTGCTCGCAATGCGCCTCGATGGCGGCCGCGAACAGCGCGTCCTTGTCGCCGAAGTGGCTGTAGACGGTGAGTTTGGAGACTCCGGCCTCGGCGGCGATCTGGTCCATGCTCGAACCGTCGTAGCCGTGCTGAGTAAACATTCTTTTGGCCGCCTCCAGGATGGCGGCGCGCTTTCCCAGATCCTTGGGACGACCCGGTCCGGTGGACTTCGGGGGGCTGGGCTGGCGTGAAGCGATCATGCTGGAATACTAGACTATTGAGTTTGATATTTATACAGTACCGCCAGGTACATTAATTAACCTCGAGGTCGCCCGCAATGCGCAGCACGCTTGGCCAGGATGCCCCCACCGCTGCCCGACTCGCGATCGCCGCGATGCTCGCCCTGTCGACCCTGGCCCTGGTGGCCTGCGGCAAGGATGCCAAGCCCGAAGAGGAAGTCCGGCCGGTCCTGGTGACCCACCCCGGGGAGTCGAACCAGACCGCTACCGCCTTTGCCGGTGAAGTGCGTGCCCGCGAGGAGAGTCCGCTGTCGTTCCGCGTCGGCGGCAAGCTGATCGAACGCAAGGTCGATGTCGGCGCCCATGTCCGCAAGGGCGACCTGCTGGCGACGCTGGACCCGGGCGACCTGCAGGCGCAGGCACGCGCCGCGCAGGCGCAGCTGACGGCGGCGCAGGCCGAACTCAGCCGCGCCCGGGCCGACCAGGCCCGCTTCGCCCGCCTCGCCAATGACCAGCTGGTCAGCCGCTCCACGCTGGATGCGCAGAACGCCGCGACCCAGGCCGCCCAGGAGCAGGTCAACTCCGCCCGCGCCAACCTCGAGGTCGCGCGCAACCAGGCCGCGTACTCGCTATTGCGCGCGCCGGCCGATGGCGTGATCGCCACGCGCAGCGCCGAAGCCGGGCAGGTGGTCGCCGCCGGCCAGGCCGTGTTCTCGCTGGCCGCCGACGGCGTGCGCGAAGTCGCGTTCGCCCTTCCCGAAGGCATCGTGTCCGACATCAAGCCCGGTCAGCCGGTGCTGGTGGAATCGTGGTCGCAGACTGGAAAGCGCTGGCCCGGCCGCATTCGCGAGATTTCGCCCGCCGCCGATCCGGCCTCGCGCACGTACGCGGCGCGGATCAGCGTCGATGCGCCGGAAGGTGCGCTCGAACTGGGCCAGAGCGCACGCGTCTACCTGCCGGGCGATGGCCAGGGCGGGTTGAGCGTGCCGCTGGCGGCGGTGCAGCGCGGCACCAACGGCAGCGCGGTGTTCGTGGTCGACCCGAAGACGTCGACGCTGAAGCTGCAGCCGGTGCAGACCGGCCCGTTCGGCGAGGATCGCGTACCGGTGATCAGCGGCATCGACGCCGATGACTGGGTGGTCGCGGCCGGTGGTCACCTGCTGCGCGTCGGCCAGAAAGTGCAGCCGGTCGATCGCGACAACCGTCCCGTGGCGGCGAACTGAGCCATGCGCTTCAATCTCTCCGAGTGGGCCCTGCGTCATCGCAGCCTCATCATCTACGCGATGCTGGTGTGCGCCATCGCCGGCACGTTCTCGTACCTGCGCCTGGGGCGCAGCGAGGATCCCTCGTTCACCTTCAAGGTGATGGTCATCCGCACGCTGTGGCCCGGCGCCACGGCCGAAGAAGTCTCGCGCCAGGTCACCGAGCGCGTCGAGAAGAAGCTGATGGAGACCGGCCAGTACGAGTTCATCCGCTCGTACTCGCGCGCCGGAGAATCGCAGGTGATGTTCATCGCCAAGGATTCGCTGCGCTCCAAGGACATCGGCCCGCTGTGGTACCAGGTGCGCAAGAAGATCGGCGACATCCGCCCGACCTTGCCCAGCGACGTCGTCGGGCCGTTCTTCAACGACGAATTCGGCGACACTTTCGGCAACATCTACGCGCTGACCGGCAAGGGCTTCGACTACGCCGTGCTCAAGGACTACGCCGAGCGCGTGCAACTTGCGCTGCAGTCGCAACCCGACGTCGGCAAGATCGAACTGTTCGGGGTGCAGGACGAAAAGGTCTGGATCGAGCTGTCGAACGTCAAGCTGGCCACGCTCGGCATCCCGGCCTCGGCGGTGCAGCAGGCGCTGGACGAGCAGAACGCGATGGTGCCGGCCGGTTTCTTCGAGACCGGCAGCACGCGCGTGCCGCTGCGCGTGGGCGGCAAGTTCAAGACCGTCGAGGAGATCCGCGAATTTCCGATCCGCGTCGGCGACCGCACCTTCCGCCTCGGCGACGTCGCCGACGTGCGCCGTGGCTTCTCCGACCCGCCGGCGCCGCGCATGCGCTTCATGAGCGAGGACGCGATCGGGATAGGGGTCGCGATGAAGGAGGGTGGCGACATCCTCAAGCTCGGCAAGACCCTGGAAGGCGAGTTCGACAAGCTGCAGAAGACGCTGCCGGCAGGCATGCAGCTGCGCAAGGTCGCCGATCAGCCGGCTGCCGTCGAGGAATCGGTGGGCGAGTTCATCAAGGTGCTGACCGAGGCGGTCGCCATCGTGCTGCTGGTGAGCTTCTTCTCGCTCGGCCTGCGCACCGGCCTGGTGGTGGCGCTGTCGATCCCGCTGGTGCTGGCGATGACCTTCGCGGTGATGTCGTTCTTCGACGTCGGCCTGCACAAGATCTCGCTGGGTGCGCTGGTGCTGGCGCTGGGCCTGCTCGTCGACGACGCGATCATCGCGGTGGAGATGATGGCCATCAAGATGGAGCAGGGCTTCAGCCGGTTGAAGGCGGCCGCCTTCGCCTGGGAAAGCACCGCGTTCCCGATGCTGACCGGCACCCTGATCACCGCCGCGGGATTCCTGCCGATCGCCACCGCGCGCTCGAGCACCGGTGAGTACACGCGCTCGCTGTTCGAGGTGGTCACCATTGCACTGGTGGTGTCGTGGATCGCCGCGGTGGCGTTCATTCCGTTCCTCGGCGACAAGCTGCTGCCGGACTACGGGCATGCCGCGGCGCCGCCGAAGCCCGGCTCGCTGCCGGCGCGCTGGCACGGTTTCCGTGAACGCCTGGCCGATCGCTTCCCGGCGTTCCACGACTACCTCGCGCCGAAGCCGCCGATCGATGGGCACGTCCACGATCCGTACGCGAGCAGGTTCTATACGCGTTTCCGCAGCTGGGTCACGTTCTGCGTGCGCCGCCGCTGGCTGGTCATCGGTATCACGGTTGCCGCGTTCGTCGCGGCGGTATTCGCCTTCCGCTTCGTGCCGCAGCAGTTCTTCCCGGACTCGACCCGGCCGGAGCTGATGGTCGACGTCGAACTGGCCGAAGGCAGCTCGTTGCGCGCCACCGCCGAGCAGTCCGAGCACCTCGAGAAGATCCTCGCCGGCCGCAAGGACCTGGCGAGCTATGTCTCCTATGTCGGCACCGGCTCGCCGCGTTACTACCTGCCGCTGGACCAGCAACTGCCGGCGGCGAACTTCGCCCAGTTCGTGCTGACACCGAAGAGCCTGGAGGCGCGCGAGGACATCCGCCACTGGTTGATCGAGGACGTGTTCAAGCGCTTCCCGGACCTGCAGATGCGGGTGACGCGACTGGAGAACGGCCCGCCGGTCGGCTATCCGGTGCAGTTCCGCGTCTCCGGCGAGCACATCGACCAGGTCCGCAAGATCGCCGCGCAGGTGCAGCAGAAGATCCGCGCCAACCCGCATGTGGTCAACGTCAACTTCGACTGGGACGAGCCCAACAAGGTGGTGCGCCTGGTCGTCGACCAGGAGCGTGCGCGCGCGCTGGGCGTGAGCTCGGCGCGTCTGGCGCAGTTCCTGTCGAGTTCGCTGTCGGGATCGCACGTCAGCACCTACCGCGAGGGCAACGAGCTGGTCGAGATGCTGTTGCGCGGTCCGGCCGAGGAGCGCCTGCGCCTGGAGATGCTCAGCAGCCTGATGGTGCCGACGCAAAGCGGCCAGAGCGTGCCGCTGACCCAGATCGCCACGCTCGAATACGGTTTCGAGGAAGGCATCATCTGGCATCGCGACCGCAGCCCGACCATGACCGTTCGCGCCGACATCTACGACGGCACGCAGCCGGCGACGGTGACCGCGCAGATCTCGCCGACCCTGGATGAGTTGCGCGCCAAGCTGCCCTACGGCTACTCGATCGATGTCGGCGGCAGCGTCGAGGACTCCGCGCGTGGGCAGAACTCGATCGTCGCCGGCGTGCCGCTGTTCCTGTTCGTGGTATTCACGCTGCTGATGGTGCAGCTGCGCAGTTTCTCGCGCAGCTTCATGGTGCTGCTGACCGCGCCGCTGGGGTTGATCGGCGTGACGCTGTTCCTGCTGGTGTTCCGGGTGCCGTTCGGCTTTGTCGCGATGCTCGGCACGATCGCGCTGGCAGGCATGATCATGCGCAACTCGGTGATCCTGGTCGACCAGATCGAGCACGACATCGGCGCCGGCGCGGAGCACTGGCAGGCCATTGTCGAAGCCACCGTGCGCCGCTTCCGGCCGATCGTGCTGACTGCGCTGGCGGCCATCCTGGCGATGATCCCACTGTCGCGCAGCGCCTTCTTCGGGCCGATGGCGGTGGCGATCATGGGCGGCCTGACGGTTGCGACATTCCTGACGCTGCTGTTCCTGCCGGCGCTGTACGCGGCGTGGTTCCGGGTGAAGGCGCCCGCTTAGCGAAGGGCGCCTACCAGCCCCACGGTGCCGGCGGCGCAGGCACCGGCCGGGTCAGGTCGAACTCGATGCGGAACCGCCGGCCCGGGCGCGAGCGTTCGTAGGCGGCGATCCGGCCCGGCTCGATCTCCAGCGTCCAGACATTGCTGAGCAGGTCGCTGCGCTCGTTGCGCTGGAACAGCGCCTTGGACTGTGCGTCGATCGGAAACACCTGGCGGGTGGAGCTGCCGCTGTCGACCGTCTTTCCGCCGTACATCGACAGGATGTCCTCGCCACCGTCGCGATGGCGACGGTCGTGGTCGAGGGTGATGCCGGATTTCGTGCGTGTCAGCAACAGCGTGCGCGAGTGGTCGTCGCCAACGTGGAAAGGGATGGCGATGCGGTCGTGCTCGCACTGACGCACATGCATGATCAGCGCCTTGCCGGCGAACGGCGCACCCGGCGTCGGTGGCTCGTCGATCACGATCCGTCCGACGAACGCCTTGCCGCACAGGGTCTGCAGATTGGCGAAGAAGGCGTCCGCGGGCTGTTGCCGCTCGCCGCCGGAGGCAGGCGGCGTCTCCTGCCTGGTCCACGCGGAGTGACACCCCGACAGGACCAGCGCGGTGGCAATGGCTACGGCAGCGAGGCTGAGGATGCGCGTCATGCGCGCACCCTAGCTGCGGGGATGTGACTGCGTGATCACGCTGGCGGCGCCAGGCAATCGGCCAACGGAACCTTCAGTCGCGCATCACGACCGGCTCACATTCGATCTGCAGCTGCGCCAGTACCGCCGCCGTCGCCGCCTGGGTGCCGACGCCACGTCCGGCTGCGGCGATGTCGGCGGTGAACACCCCGGCGTCGAGCGCCGCCCCGACCGCCTTCTCGATGCAACGCGCCTCGCTTTCCAGCCCCAGCGAGTGGCGCAGCAGCAGCGCCGTGCTGAGGATCGTGGCGTAGGGATTGGCGATGCCGCGGCCGGCGATGTCCGGCGCGGAGCCGTGGATCGGCTCGTAAAGTCCGACCCGACCCTCTCCGAGCGATGCCGACGGCAGCAGTCCCAGCGAACCGGCCAGCATCGAGGCCTCGTCGGTGAGGATGTCGCCGAACATGTTCTCGGTGACGATCACGTCGTACTCGCGCGGCTTGGCCAGCAGGTGCATGGCCATCGAATCGACCAGCTGGTGCTCGAGGGTGATGTCGGCGAACTCGTCGCGAACCACGCGCGTCGTCACTTCCCGCCACAACCGCGAAGTCTCCAGCACATTGGCCTTGTCGACCGAGGTGACGTGCCCACGACGCTCGCGCGCCAGTGCGCACGCGCGGCGGACCACGCGCTCGATCTCGGCGACGGTGTACTCGCACAGGTCGCTGGCCGAGGTGTCGCTGCGTTGCTTGCTGCCGAAGTAGATGCCGCCGGTCAGTTCGCGCACCACCACCAGGTCGACACCGTTGAGCAGGTGCGGCTTGATCGGCGATGCGCCGAGCGCGGCCGGATGTGGCTTCACCGGTCGCAGGTTGGCGTACAGGCCCAGGGCTTTGCGGATCGCCAGCAACCCCTGTTCGGGGCGGACAGCCGCCTTGGGATCGGACCATTTCGGTCCGCCCACGGCGCCCAGCAATACCGCATCGGCACGCTGCGCGGCCGCCAGGGTTTCAGGCGGCAGCGGCGAGCCGGTGGCGTCGATCGCGGCGCCGCCGATCAGGTGCTGTTCGAAGCGGAAACTGTGGCCGTAGCGTTGCGCGACGGCGCGCAGCACCTCGACCGCGGCGGCGGTGACCTCCGGGCCAATGCCGTCGCCGGGCAGAACGACGATGTCAGCTTGCATGGGCGAACTCCTGGTGGGATGGCGACTGGCGTTGCGATTCGAAGCCGGTGATGGCCGCGTCCTGGCGCAGCAGGTAGCCGAGCTGGTCGACGCCTTCGACCAGGCAGGTGCGGGCGAACGCATCGAGCGGGAACTCGACGCGGCTGCCGCCGGGCAGCACCACGCAGCGTTCGGCCACCTCGATGCGCAGCTCGATGCCAGGCCTGTCGAGCAGTTCGTCAACGATGGCCTCGTCGAGCACGATCGGCAGCAGGCCGTTCTTCAATGCGTTGCTGCGAAAGATGTCGGCGATCTCGGCGCTGATCACCGCGCGCAGGCCGAGGTCGGCCAGTGCCCACGGTGCATGCTCTCGCGATGAGCCGCAGCCGAAGTTGCGACCGGCGACGAGGATCGCGGCGCCGGCATTCTCGGCCCGGTTGAACGCGAACTCCGGGTTCAGCGAACCGTCGGCCAGGCGCCGCCAGTCGTTGAAGGCGAACTGGCCCAGGCCCTGGCGCTGGGTGGTGGTCAGGAACCGCGCCGGGATGATCTGGTCGGTGTCGATGTTGCGCTCGCGCAGGACGACGGTGCGCGAAGTGAGTTCGGTAAAGGGGCGCATCAGGCCACCTCCATGATGTCGGTGGGCGTGGCCGGTGCGGTGGTCAGGTACGGGCGCGGGTCGGTGATTTCGCCGGCGACCGCGCAGGCCGCGGCGGTCAGCGGCGAGGCCAGTACCGTGCGCGCGCCCTTGCCCTGGCGGCCCTCGAAATTGCGGTTGCTGGTCGACACCGCCAGCTGCCCCGGACCGACCAGGTCGCCGTTCATGGCGATGCACATCGAGCACCCGGGCTCGCGCCATTCCGCGCCGGCGGCCCGTACGACCTGGTCGATGCCCTCGGCCTCGGCCTCGCGCTTGACCTGTTCCGAGCCCGGCACCACCAGCATGCGCACGCGGGGATGCACACGGCGGCCACGCAGCACGCTCGCGGTTTCGCGCAGGTCCGACAGGCGCGAATTGGTGCAGCTGCCAACGAAGACGACATCGACCGGGCGACCGGCCAGCGCCGCGCCGGCCTGCCAGCCCATGTAGTCGCGCGCCTTGGCCTCGTCGCCGCCGCCGCCGGAAGGTACGTGAGCAGCGATGGCGGCGACCTGGCCGGGGTGGGTGCCCCAGGTCACCGTGGGCTGGATGTCGGCGGCATCGATCCGCACTTCGCGGTCGAAGCGGGCACCGGCGTCGCTGTGGAATTGCCGCCATTGCGCCACGGCCGCATCGAAGTCGGCGCCTTGCGGTGCGCGCGGGCGCCCGCGCAGGTAATCGAAAGTGACGTCGTCCGGTGCGACCAGACCGGCGCGGGCACCGGCCTCGATCGACATGTTGCACACCGTCATCCGCTGCTCCATCGACAGCGCACGGACCGTGGAGCCGCGGTACTCGATGACATGGCCAGTGCCGCCGTTGACGCCGATCACGCCGATCACGTGCAGGATCAGGTCCTTGGCGCTGACGCCTGGTGCAAGCGCACCGTCGATGGTGATCGACAGCGTCTTCGCCTTGCGCTGCAGCAGGCACTGCGTCGCCAGCACATGGCCGACTTCGCTGGTGCCGATGCCGAACGCCAGCGCGCCGAATGCGCCGTGGGTGGCGGTGTGGCTGTCGCCGCAGACGATGGTCTGGCCGGGCTGGGTCAGGCCCAGCTCCGGTCCCATCACGTGGACGATGCCGCGCTGCGGGCTGTCGTAGTCGAACAACTCGACACCGAACTGCGCGCAGTTCTCACGCAGCCGTTCGACCTGCGCGCGCGCTTCGTCGTTGACGTACGGATGCTGACCATCGGCGCCGGCCGGCAGCGTCGGCGTGGAGTGGTCGAGCGTACCCTTGGTGCGCTCCGGGCGACGCACCGCCAGGCCGCGCTCGGCGAGTTCGGCGAAGGCCTGTGGCGTGGTGACTTCGTGGATCAGGTGCAGGTCGATGTAGAGCGTCGCCGGCGCGGTCTCGCTCTCGGGCGTGACGACGTGGGCGTCCCACAGTTTGTCGAACAAGGTTCTGGGTGCGTGGCTGGTCATTGGCTGGCTTGTAGGTGTGTTTTCAAAGCCCTTCTCCCGCATGCGGGAGAGGGTTGGGATGGGGGCGTTCTTGCGCTAGGCGATCGCAGCCGTCCTGCGCTCGGGCTCCACCTCGCCGGCCGCTCGCGTGCGCGTCACCCGGTTGGCGATATCCAGCCATGCCAGCGCGCTGGCCTCGAGGATGTCGGTACTGGTGCCGGACCCGGTGACCTCGACGCCGTCGACGCGGGCGATCAGGCTGGCCTGTCCCTGCGCGTCGTCGCCGGTGGTGACGCTCGATACCTGGTAGCTGTCGATCTCCAGCGCCAGTCCGGTCGCGCGCGCAAGCGCGGCGAACAGCGCATGCACCGGGCCATCGCCCACTGCCGCTTCGCTGACAGTCGTGCCGTCGGCGTCCACCAGCTGCACGCTGGCGGTCGGCAGGCTGTCCTGGTTCACACCCGTGCTGACGTGCAGGCGGGTGAGGCGATGGCCGCGGGCCGCGCGCGCATCGGCGCCGAGCACGAGCGCCTCCAGGTCGGCGTCGAATACTTCGCGCTTCTTCTCCGCCAGCGCCTTGAAGCCGGCGAACACCGAGTTGAGTTGTACTTCGTCGAGGGCGAAGCCCAGCGTCTGCAGGCGGTCGCTCAGCGCGGCGCGGCCGCTGTGGCGGCCCATCACCATCTGCGACTGCGCCCAGCCGACATCCTCCGGCCGCATGATCTCGTACGTGCCGCGGTGCTTGAGCATGCCGTGCTGGTGGATGCCCGATTCGTGCGCGAACGCGTTCTGGCCGACCACGGCCTTGTTGCGCTGCACCGACATGCCGGTGATGCGCGACAACAGGCGCGAGGTCGGCACCAGTCGGCGGCTGTCGATGCGGGTCTGCGCGCCGTAATACTCGCCACGCACGCGCAGCGCCATCACCAGTTCCTCGAGCGCGCAGTTGCCGGCGCGCTCGCCGATGCCGTTGATGGTGCATTCGACCTGGCGCGCGCCGCCTTCGATTGCGGCCAGCGAGTTGGCGACAGCCAGGCCGAGGTCGTTGTGGCAGTGCGCGGAGAACACGGCCTGGTCGGCGCCCGCCACATTCGCGCGCAGGTACTCGAACAGCGCACGGATCTCGCTGGGGGTGGTGTAGCCGACGGTGTCGGGGATGTTCAGCGTGCGCGCGCCGGCGGCCACTGCGGCGCTGCAGATCTGCGCGAGGAACTCCGGCTCGGTGCGCAGCGCGTCCTCGGCCGAGAACTCGACGTCGTCGGCATGCCTGCGTGCAAGTTCGACGCCCATGACCGCGCGTTCGAGCACCTGTTCGCGGCTCAGTCCGAGCTTGTGCTCGCGGTGCAGCGGGCTGGTCGAGATGAAGACATGGATGCGTGGGGCCAGTGCGCCTTCGAGCGCACGTGCGCAGGCTTCGATGTCGCCCTCGTGGCAGCGCGCCAGCGTCGCCACGGTGGCGCCACGCACTTCGCGGGCTATGGCGCGCACGGCGCCCATGTCGGCCTCGGAGCTGGCCGGGAATCCGGCCTCGATCACGTCCACACCCAGTTCCGACAGCGCATGTGCGAAGCGAAGCTTCTGCGCCGGCGTCATGCTGCAGCCGGGCGACTGCTCTCCGTCGCGCAGGCTGGTGTCAAAGATGCGGATCCTGGAGGCCGGTACTCGGGAAGCGGGGTCGTTCATGCGGTGAGCTCCTCGTTGCGGGTGCGCACGGCAACGGCGCGAATGGGTGGGTTGGATTGGGTGGCGCGTCGGAGCGAGACGATGGCCGGCTCCGGTGACGCCTGCGCTGGCTGCTCGCGATGGCGGCGGCGCGGACGTCGCGGCGCACGCGGGCGGACTTCGGAAAGCAGTTGCGCCAGCACGACGGCATCGAGGTTGCCGCCGGAGACCACTGCGCACTTGCGTTTGCCGGCAACGCGACGCCCGGCGGCCAGGGCCAGCGCGCCGGCGCCTTCGGCGATGACGTGTTCTTCCAGGGCAAGGCGGACCAGGGTTTCGCGCAGCTCGGCCTCGCGCACCACGACCACGTCGTCGAGGTACTGCGCCAGCAGCTGGCGGGTCAGCTGGCCCGGCACCTTGACGCGCACGCCGTCGGCCAGCGTCGCTGCCGGTTCGCGCAATGTGTTGTCGCCGCGCAGCGCGCGCAGCATCGAATCGACGCCCTCGACCTGGGCGCCGATCACGCGCACACCCTGGGACTTCAACGCCAGCACCACGCCGGAGGCCAGGCCGCCGCCGCCAATGGGTACCAGCACCACGTCCGGGGCCAGCGCGGCCAGCTCCAGGCCGACCGTGCCCTGGCCGGCAATCACGTCGGGATCGTCGAACGCCGACAGCACGCGGTAGTCGTTCTGCAGGGCCAGTTCGGCGGCGAATGCCTTGGCTTCGTCGTAGCTGTCGCCGTGCAGGCGCACCGTCGCGCCCCAATGGGCGACGCCGGCGATCTTGGTCTGCGGCGCGCAGCGCGGCATCACCGTGATCGCCTGCACGCCGAGCCGATAGGCCGCCCAGGCCAGGCCCTGTGCATGGTTGCCAGCGGACGCGGCGATGACCGTGCGATGGTCGCCGCGTTCGCGCGCAGCCAGCAGCGCGTTGAGTGCACCGCGCACCTTGTAGGAGCCGGTGCGCTGCAGGTTCTCCAGCTTCAGCCAGCAGCCGAAGCGCTCGGCGTAGTGGAGCGGGGTCGGCGGCAGGTAGCGGCGCAGGCGTGCCTGCGCGGCCAGCACATCGCCTGCGTCCACGGTCTGTGCATGGGAGATGGCCTCTACGTGGCTTACGTCGCCGTCCATGGCATCAGACCGCCGTCAACCAGCCGGCATGCGCCGGCTCTTCACCACGAACCACGCGCGCATACAGCGCCGAGATCTCGCGCGTCACCGGGTTGTCGCCGAACTCGCGACGGTCGAGCGCGCTGATCGGCGCCGCCTCGGCGGCCGTGCCGCAGACGAACACTTCGTCGGCATCGAGCAGCTCGTGATGGGTGACCGTACGCGACTGCGCTCCGGTGAGCCTGATCAGCGTGTCGCGGGTGATGCCCGGCAGCGCGTCGCGGTGCTCGACGGCAGTGACCTGGCCATTGCGGACCATGAACACATTGGCTCCGGTGCACTCGACCACGTTGCCGTCGTCGTCGACGAACAGCGCCTCGTCGAAGCCGCGCGACTTGGCTTCGCGCTTGGCCAGGATCGAGTTGACGTAGCCACCGCACAGTTTCAGCGGCGGCAGCGCGCTGGCTGGATTGCGCCGCCACGGAGACACCGTGAGGCGGGTGCGGTCGCCGGCCAGGTGCACGCGCTGGGCCATCGTCGCGACCATGAAGTGCTGGGTCAGCAGCGACACGTCCAGACCGATCGAGCCGGTACCGAACCACGCCAGCGGGCGGATGTAGGCGTCGCGATGGTCGTTGGCGCGGAGCGTTTCCAGCGTCGCCTCGAAGGCGCGGTCGATGTCGAAGTCCAGGCCGATCAGCTCGGCGCCCTTGCGCATGCGCTGCAGATGCTCGGTCAGGCGGAACACGGCGGCGCCGTTGCGCGTGGCGTAGCTGCGGATGCCTTCGAACACGCCGGTGCCGTAGTGCATCGCGTGGGTGGTCAGCGGCGCCTGCAACGCGTCGGCGCTGGCCAGTTCGCCATCGAACCACAGCATCGGGATCGTATCGGTCGGAGTCTGGCGACGACGCGCGTCGTCCAGCATCGACAGCGGCATGGCGGTGCCGCGCTGGCGCGTGCCCTGTTGACTCTCGGTGACGGTCATTGACACGGCGACACCTCCACCGAGAGGCAGTCGTAAAGCTTGGCGAGCTGGGTCTGCAGGCTGGTGTCGGCGCGATCGCCTTCGACGGTCAGGCGCAGGTACCAGCGGTCACCGTCGGGCTGTGCCTCGCCATCGACGGCAAGCGGGCGGAAGCCGCGACGTTCGGCGGCGCCCAGTACACGCGCCAGCGCACCTTCGGCCTGACGCAGGGTGAGATCAAGCTGGTATCGCATGGCGGGGGTCCTCGGCGGTGGGGGTGGCAATGGCATTGCGCGCGTCCGCTTCCGGATCGAGCATCTGCGCGTTGTTGTGGTTGGGCGGCACCAGCGGCCACACGTTCGCGGCCTGGTCAATGGCCACGTGCAGCAGCGCCGGGCCGGGCGCGGCCAGCAGCTGTTGCAGGGCGTCCTCGACGCCATCGGCGCGATCGACGTGCAGCGCCTGCACGCCGAAGGCGGCGGCAACGGCGACGAAGTCGGGGTTGTCGGACAGGTCGATCTCGGAATAGCGGCGCTCGAAGAACAGCTCCTGCCACTGCCGGACCATGCCCAGCGCCTGGTTGTCGAGCAGCACTATCTTCACCGGCAGCCCGTAGCGGCGCAGCGTCGCCAGCTCCTGCACGTTCATCAGGAACGACCCGTCGCCGCTGACGCACACGACCTGCGCCGACGGCTCCTGCATCTGCGCGCCGATCGCCGCAGGCAGGCCGAAGCCCATCGCGCCGAGCGCGCCGCTGGTCAGGTGCTGGCGCGGATGCTTCATGCGCCAGTGCTGGGCGACCCACATCTGGTGTTGGCCGACGTCGCAGGCGACGACGGCGTGGGGCGCCAGCTCCGACAGGCGCTTGAGCAGCGCCGGCGCGTAGACCGTTTCACCGGGCGCGTCGTAGCGCGCGGCATGGTCGCGTGCGCGCTGCTGGCAGGTCGCGCGCCAGGCGCGGCGGGCGATGCCGTTGCGGCCATGCAGGTGCGCCGCGCACGGCAGGGTCAGCGCGGTCAGCGTGGTGCCGATGTCGCCGCGCACGCCGACGTCGGCATGGCGCAACTTGCCGATCTCGCAGGCGTCCAGGTCCATGTGGACGACGCGTGCGTTCGGTGCGAACTCGGCCAGCTTGCCGGTGGCGCGGTCGTCGAAGCGGGCGCCGACGACGATCAGCAGGTCGGCTTCCTGCACCGCCAGGTTGGCGGCACGGCTGCCGTGCATGCCGAGCATGCCCAGGTTCAACGCGTGGCCCGACGACAAGGCGCCCAGGCCTTTCAATGTCAGCACCGTCGGGATCTGGGTGGCATCGACGAAGGTGCGGAACGCCGCCACGGCATCGCCCAGTGCGATGCCGCCACCGCCATAGACCAGCGGCCGCTGCGCCTGCGAGATCAACGCCAGCGCCGCGTGCAGCGAGGCGTCCATCGGCGCCTCCACGTCGTCGATCTGCGCCGGCACGTGCGCCGGCAACTGCGAGGCATCGCCGAACTGCACGTCCTTGGGCAGGTCGATCAGCACCGGCCCCGGGCGACCGGAGCGGGCGATGCGGAAGGCCTCGGCGACCATCCGCGGCAGGTCTTCGACCCGCCGCGGCAGAAAGCTGTGCTTGACGATCGGCATGGTCATGCCGAACACGTCCAGCTCCTGGAAGGCATCCGTGCCCATCAGCGCGGTCGGCACCTGGCCGGTGATGACCACCATCGGCACCGAGTCGAGCATCGCGTCGGCGATGCCCGTCACCAGGTTCGAGGCGCCAGGACCGGAGGTGGCGACGCATACACCGACCCGCCCACTTGCTCGTGCATAGCCATTGGCCGCGAATGCCGCGCCCTGTTCGTGGCGGACGAGCACATGGCGCAGGTCCGACCCGTGCAGGGCGTCGTAGAAGGGCATGATCGCGCCGCCCGGGTAGCCGAAGAGCGTGTCGACGCCTTCGGCCGCCAGAGCCTGCACCAGCCAGCGGGCACCGTTCATCAGGCCGCCTCGGTCTGCGCCGGGCGCGCGGCGGTGGCCGCTGCCGGTTGCTGCGAGGAAGACCCCAGCCACTTCATGTTGGCGCGCAGTTTCTTGCCGACTGCTTCGATCGGATGGTCGAGGTCGGCCTGCTTGAGCGCCTTGTAGTTGGCGTTGCCGGCCGCGTACTCGGCGATCCACTGGCGCGCGAATGTGCCGTCCTGGATCTCGGTCAGCACCTGCTTCATCTGCGCGCGGGTGTTGTCGTCGACGATGTAGGTGCCGCGGGTGAGCGCGCCGTACTGCGCGGTCTCGCTGATGAACTCGTGCATGCGGGTGATGCCGCCTTCGTAGAACAGGTCGACGATCAGCTTCAGTTCGTGCAGGCACTCGTAGTAGGCGACTTCCGGTTGATAACCGGCTTCGACCAGCGTTTCCCAGCCGGCCTGGACCAGTTTGGTGGCGCCACCGCAGAGCACGGCCTGCTCGCCGAACAGGTCGGTCTCGGTCTCTTCCTTGAAGGTGGTCTGGATGGCGTTCTGGCGTGCGCCGCCGATGCCGGCGCAGTAGGTCAGCGCCAGCTGCTCGGCGTTGCCGCTGCGGTCCTGGTGGACGGCGTAGACCGACGGAACGCCGCGGCCGATCTCGTACTCGCGACGCACCAGCGCGCCCGGGCCCTTGGGCGCGACCAGCACCACATCGAGGTCCTCGCGCGGCGTGATCTGGCCGTAGTGGACGTTGAAGCCGTGCGCGAACAGCAGGCAGGCGCCCGGCGCGATGTTTGGCTCGATCACTTCGCCGTAGAGCTGCGGCTGGACCATGTCCGGGGTGAGCACGGCGACGAGCTGCGCGTTGCGGACCGCCTCGGCCGGCGTGGTGACGGTGAAGCCGTCGGCCTTGGCCTTGATCTCGGTCGGGCCGCCCGGTCGCAGGCCGATGGTGACGTCGAAACCGGAGTCGCGCAGGTTCAGTGCATGGGCGCGGCCCTGGCTGCCGTAACCGACGATGGCGACGCGGGGTTTGGAGCTGGTGGTCATTGCAAAGTCCTTGTGGTGTTCACGAGCGGGATTGGAGGGAGCAGATGAAGGGCAGGGACGAACGACTTCAGTTCAGGCCGGGACGGGTTCACGGGGTGCAGCGGCGTTGCTCCCGCCGGCATCGATCAGCTGGCTGGCGATGCGGCGGTCATCGAGCGGACCGGGCGCGGTAACTGCGCCGCGCGAGGCCGAGCTGACCAGACGCGCGTACTTGGCCAGCACGCCGGTGGTGACACGCGGCGCAATGCGCGCAGCGGTGCGCGCCGACAGATCGGCATCGACATCGATGCGACGCGTGCCGACATCGATCCGCACCCGGTCGCCTTCGTGCAGCTTGGCGATCGGGCCGCCGTGCGCGGCTTCGGGCGAGATGTGGCCGACCATGAAGCCGTGCGTGGCGCCGCTGAAGCGGCCGTCGGTGATCAGGGCGACATCGTTGCCCAGGCCCTGGCCGACCAGCGCCGCGGTAACCGCCAGCATCTCGCGCATGCCCGGTCCGCCGGCCGGGCCCTCGAAGCGGATCACCACGACGTCGCCGGCATTGACCTGCCTTGCCTGCACCGCCGCGAACGCCGCTTCCTCGGAATCGAACACGCGCGCGGTGCCTTCGAAATGCTCGCGGCCGTGACCGGCCAGCTTGACGATGCAGCCTTCAGGGGCGAGGTCGCCGTAGAGAATCGAGTAACCGCCGCGCGGCTTGATCGGGTCATGGATCGGGCGCACGACATCCTGCGTCGCCGGTGCGGGGATCTCGTCGAGTTCGGTGAAGAACGAACGGCCGGTGACGGTGGGGATGTCGTCGATCAGGCCGGCCGCGCGCAGCTCGCGTGCGACCAGCGCAGTGCCGCCCTGCTCGAACATCTCCGCGGCGGTGTAGCGGCCACCGGGCTTGAGGTCGGCGATCACCGGCGTCATCCGTGACGCCTCTTCGAACTCTTCCAGGCCGAAAGCAACGCCGGCTTCGTGCGCGATCGCCAGCAGGTGCAGTGCGGCATTGGTGGAGCCGGCAGTGGCCGAGACCGCGCGGGCCGCGTTGCGCAGCGCAGCTGGGGAGAGGATGTCGCGTGGTCCCGGCCCGCCGTTGCGCAAGCGGTCCATCACCAGCGCGCCGCAGGCCCGCGCGGCGGCGGGCTTGTCGGCGTGGATCGCCGGGATGTCGTTCAACTGCAGCGGCGACAGGCCGAGGAAGGTCAGCACCATCGCCATCGTGTTGGCGGTGAACTGGCCGCCGCAGGCACCGGCGCCGGGGCAGGCATGGGATTCGATGCGGTGCAGCTCGGCGTCGTCGATGCGGCCGGCCGAGTGCGCGCCGACGGCCTCGAAGACGTCCTGCACGGTGAGGGGGCGGTCGCTCTCGCCCAGGCTGGCTTCGCCCTGCCTGGACGGGCAGTGGCCCGGCATGATCGTGCCGCCGTAGAGGATCACGGTGGGGATATCCATGCGCGCCGCCGCCATCGCCGCGGCCGGGATCGTCTTGTCGCAGCCGACCAGCAGCACCATCGCGTCGAGGCAGTGGCCGTTGACCGCCAACTCGATCGAGTCGGCGATGGTCTCGCGCGAGGCCAGCGAGGCGCGCATGCCGTCGGAACCCATCGCGATGCCGTCGGTCACGGCGATGGTGTTGAACTCGATGGGCGTGCCGCCGTTGTCGATCACGCCGCGGCGCACGTCCTGCGCCAGGTCGCGCAGGGTGAAGTTGCACGGCGACACGTCCGACCAGGTGTGGACGACGGCGACGAGCGGTTTGGCGATCGCGGCGTCGTCCAGGCCGGTGGCGCGCAGCATCGCGCGCGCCGGTGCGTGTGCGGGGCCTTGCTTGATGGCGTTGCTTCTCACGAACTGGCGTCCTTGATGGATTCCAGGCCCGTAAAAACAAAAACCCCGCGCCGTTTCGGGCGCGGGGTCTTGGTGTTTCAGACCTGGGTGGTGTGGTGTTGCTTACACGAACCCGTACCCCGCGCTGGCATGCCCGGTAATAAGTACGAGTACAAGAATGAGCGCCGCCGATGCGGTCAGGGTCAACGCAAGTCGCAGCGACTCGACCGTGCCTTGCGGCCGGGCCTGAGCGGTCTGCGGGTGGTTGTTGCGCTGCGTCATGGAACTGAGGGAAACATGCCCGGCGCGGGCATGTCAACAGTTTCGTTTGAAACGGCGCATGACATGGCGCGAGGGCGTGACGGGATGCTCATCGCCTCAGAAGACGCTCGCGCAACGCCGCATAGTCCACTGCCAGAGGCTCGGCAGAGGCCGGCAACGACAGCGTCCGGGCCAGCTCCGGCGGTGGCTCGACGGCATGGCCGACGAGCGGCTCGACGATGCTCTCGAACTTGGCCGGATGGGCCGTGGACACGACCGCCCAGGGCCGGCGGTCGCCCTGTGTGCGGATGCCTTCGAGCACGTGCAGACCGGTGGCGGTATGCGGGCAGGGCACCACGCCATGACGCTGCGGCGCCTCGCCGATGGTGGCGGTGATGGTGCTGTCGTAGACCGCCTGCGCGCGCATTGCCGCACGCAACTCCATATCGCTGTCATGCCAGTGACGCAGCCGTTCGAAGTTGCTCGGTGCGCCGACGTCCATGGCGTTGGCCAGCGTTGCGCGCGTCGTCTGCGGTGCGTAGTCCTCGCCCGCGAAATAGCGCGGCAGCACGTCGTTGGCGTTGCTGGCCAGCACCAGGTCGCCGACAGGCACGCCCATCCTTCGCGCCAGAAACGCGGCGCAGGCATTGCCGAGGTTGCCGGTGGGCACGATGAAGTTCAGCGCCTGGCCGTGCTGTGCGTGGTAGGTCAGGGCGGCATGCGCGTAGTAGCCCACCTGCGGCAGCAAGCGGCCGAGGCTGATGCTGTTGGCCGAGCTGAGCGACATCGACTGCCGCAACGATTCGTCCGACAGCGCCTGCTTGGCCAGCCGCTGGCAGTCGTCGAAACTGCCGGCTATCCGGTAGGTGCGCACGTTGTCGCCCCAGCACTCCAGCCCATGCGCCTGTCGCGGCGAGACGCGACCCTCGGGATAGAGGATCACCACTTCGAAACCCGGGCGGCGGTGGAAGGCTGCCGCGACGGCGGCGCCGGTATCGCCGGAGGTCGCCACCAGGATGGTGGTCGGCGCGGCGCCATCGGCGCGCAGACGCGACAGCGATTCGGCGAGAAAGCGCGCGGCGTAGTCCTTGAATGCCGCGGTGGGCCCATGGAACAGCTCGAGCAGGTAATCGCCTTCGCCCGACATCGGCCGCAGCGGGGCTGCGAAGGAGTAGGCGTGTTCGCAGATCGCCGCGAGTGAACCGTGCAGCGACGAGTCATCGAAGTAGGACGCCAGTGCGGCGTGCGCAGTGTCCGCCAGCGTCGCGCTCGACTGCAGTTGAAGCAACGGGACGCTCTCGGGCACGTACAGGCCGCCATCGGGTGCAAGGCCGGCGACAAGGGCCTGGTCGATGGCGGAGGAGGGCGTGTTGCCGCGGGTGCTGGTGAAGTTCATGCCGGCAGCGCGATCAGATCGGCCCGCGGCCCCGCCACCGGCGTCACGTACGCGCGCGAGCCGTATCCGGCCAGTGCAAACGCCGCCTGCATCGCCGGCGCCGCCGCCTCCGCTTCGGCCTTGGATGCGAACCAGGCGAACGTGCTCGGGCCGGCGCCGGAGATGCTCGCGCCCAGTGCGCCGTGCTCGAGCGCCGCCGCCTTGGCCTCGACGAATCCGGGAATGAGCGGCGCGCGCCGCGGTTCCACCAGCAGGTCGTGCAGTCCTTCGCGCAGCAGCGATGCATCGCCGCGTTGCAGTCCGGTCAGGAACAGCGCCAGGTGCGAGCTCTGCTCCACGACCAGCGACAGCGGATACGGTTCGGCCAGCACCGCGCGTGCGCGGCGCGTCTCCAGCACCTGGTCGGGGTGCACGACCACTGCATACAACCATTCGGGCACCGCCAGCGGGATCATCCGCGTGGCCGTGGCCATGACGACGCCGCCGAGCAGCATCGGTGCGACGTTGTCGCCGTGGCGGCTGCCGCTGGACACCGACTCGCCATCCAGGGCGAACTCGTAGAGCGCCTCGCGCGGCAGAGGTGCATCCAGCAGCGCGTTGGCCGCGACCAGTGCGGCGACGCACGACGCGGCCGAGCCGCCCAGGCCGGAGCCCAGCGGTATGCCTTTCTCCAGTTCCAGCTCGAAGCCGTGGTCGAGGCCGAGCCTGGCCCGCAGCGAGACCAGCGCCTGCCCGGCGGTGTTGCGCGAGGCTTCGAGAGGCAGCGATGCGGCGCCGGCGACATCGCCGCGGATCGCCGCGATGCGGACTTCGGCAGCGGGGATGCGGCGGACCAGGGCGACATCGCGCACGCCGGCGATGGTATGGCCGAGCAGATCGAAGCCGACGCCGATGTTGCCGACGCTGCCGGGTGCGAACGCGCGGCACTGCAGGCGCTGGCCATGCCCGGCCCGGTCATGCCCGGCCCGGCCATGCCCAGCCCGATCATGCCCAGCCCGATCATGCCCAGCCCGGTCCGGCGATGCCTCGATGTCGACGTTCATGCGCGCGCCTCGGCCGGTACGCCGGCATGCAGCAGCGGCATCCCGCACGGCGATCCCAGCGACTGCGCGATCGCCAGCACATCGCCGAAGACGCCGGCGGCGGTGACGTCCGGACCGGCGCCAGGGCCCTGCACGACGAGCGGATTGTCGGCGTAGCGGCGCGTGCTGAACTGCACCAGGTTGTCGGTCAGGCGGGTATGGCAGCAGGCGTGCTCGCGCGGCAGTGCGACCAGGCCCACGCTGGCGCGACCGTCGCGGTCGAGGCGGGCGAGATGGCGCAGCGCCCGCTGCTGCGCATCGGCTTGGCGGAAGCGCGCGAGCATCGGTGCGTCCATGTCCTCAAGCCGGGCCAGGAACTCGTCCCGACTGACCGCGCGCAGCGCCTGTGGCACCAGGTTCTCCACTTCCACATCCTCCAGCGACAACGCGCGACCGGCTTCGCGCGCCAGGATCACCAGTTTGCGCGCGACATCGAGGCCGGACAGGTCGTCGCGCGGATCGGGTTCGGTATAGCCCAGCGCCTGCGCCTCGCGCACCAGCTGCGAGAACGGCACGCTGCCGTCGAAACGGTTGAACAACCACGCCAGTGTGCCCGAGAGCATGCCGTCGATGCCGAACAGTTCGTCGCCGGTGTCGAGCAGGTTGCGCAGGGTCAGCATCACCGGCAGGCCGGCGCCAACGGTGGCCTCGTAGCGGAAACGGCCGCCGCCGCTGCGGCTGGCGTCCTGGATGGCGGCGTAGCGGGCCCAGTCGCCGCTGCCGGCATGTTTGTTCGGGGTGACCACATGGATGCCGGCGGCCAGCCACTGCGGGTACAGCGCGGCCACCGCCGGGCTGGCGCTGCAGTCGACGATCAGGGCATGCGGCAGGTGTTCGCCGCGGACGTGCTGGGCGAAGCGCTCGAGGTCGACCGGCTCGGCTGCGCCGCCGTCCAGATGCGCCACCGCGTCGGCCGGCTCGATGCCGCGTTCGTCGAGGTGCATCGCGCGGCTGTTGGCGAGCGCGCGCAGGCGCAGGTCGAGGCCCGAGCGCCTGCGCAGCTGCGGCAGCGCCGCCGACAGCTGCGACAGCAGCGCGCGGCCGACCTGGCCCGGGCCGATCA
Source organism: Lysobacter sp. 05T417 (assembly GCF_056396405.1). Lineage (NCBI taxonomy): Bacteria > Pseudomonadati > Pseudomonadota > Gammaproteobacteria > Lysobacterales > Lysobacteraceae > Lysobacter > Lysobacter sp. 05T417. Next base: position 372,568 of record NZ_JBFTLK010000004.1, read on the forward strand.
CGCCGACCGACAGGCTCTGCGGCGACAGCCAGAACGCGGCATGTGCCGCACGCAGCGCGCGGGTGGCGTCCTTGTCGCCGATGGCGACGGAGATGTTGCGCTCGCCGGCGCCCTGGGCGATCGCGCGGGCATTCACGCGCGCCTGGGCAAGGCCGCCGAGCAGCCGCGCCGCCACGCCCGGCGTGCCGACCATGCCATCACCCACCGCGGCCAGCACCGCGATGCCGTCGGTGAGGGTGACGCCCTGTGCCTGGCTGTCGGCGATGGCATCGGCGAATGCGCTGGCCACGGCATCGCGCGCACGCGGCGCCTGGTCGGCGCGGACCACGCAGCAGATGGAGTGTTCGGAAGAACCCTGCGAAATCATCGTCACCGATACGCCGGCGCCGCGCAGCGCGCCGAACAGGCGCTCGGCCGCGCCGGGCACGCCGACCATGCCGTTGCCGACCAGCTCGATGATCGCCATGTCGCGGACCAGGCTGAGGCCTTTCACCGGCGCGCCATCGGGGTCGCTTTCCGGGCTGATCAGAGTGCCCGGCAGCTGCGGCCGGCGGGTGTTGCGGATCCGCAGCGGGATGCCGCGCTCCTGCACCGGCGCCAGCGTCTGCGGGTGCAGCACTTTGGCGCCGAAATACGCCAGCTCGCAGGCTTCGGCGTAGGACATTGACGGCAGGCAGACCGCTTCGGGCACCAGCCGCGGGTCGGCCGAGAGCACGCCGTCGACATCGGTCCAGATGGTCAGCGCGTCGGCATCGAACAGGTTGGCGAAGATCGCCGCGGAGTAGTCGCTGCCGTTGCGGCCCAGCGTGGTGGCGCGTCCCTGCGTGTCGCGGGCGACAAAGCCGGTGACGACGACGTGGCCGCTGCCGTGCTGCGCGCGCCAGTCCGCCAGTCGCGCGCGGCTGGCGGCCCAGTCCACCGCCATGCCCATTTCACCGGGGTGCACGACCAGTACATCGCGAGCGTCCAGCCGCAGCCAGCCCTGGCCGGGCGTGGCGACGGCGGCATGCATGAGTCGCGATGACCAGACCTCGCCCCATCCGGGCAGCGCAGTCGCGGTCGGGTCCGCATCCGCGCCGTTGCCGGCCACGACTGCGAGCTGTCCACGGACCGACTCGAAGTCCTCATCCAGGGCCGCCTGCAGTGCCTGCGCGCCGTCGCCGCCGAGCGCGTCGGCCGCGACGCGGTGGCGCTGTCGCAGTGCTGCCCATGCCGGCGCCCAGTCCTGTCCGGATCGCGCCCCGGCCACCAGCGCGATCAGCGCATCGGTGACGCCCTGCATCGCCGAGACCACCACCACCCGCGTGCGGGCCGGCCCATCCAGCAGGCCGGCGGCGACGCGATACAGCGCGGCGTCGGCGAGGCTGCTGCCGCCGAACTTGTGGACGTGGCAGTGCGTGGAGGGTTTCCGGGGAACAGGCGGTGCAGCATCGGCGGAAGGCATCGGTCGGGCTCCTTGTGGGCCCCGCTTCCGGTCCGGGTGCCAGGCCAGCGCACCCGGGTCGGGTGCGGAGGCGTGGTCTGGTTCAGCTGGACACGCCCGTCCGCACCCCGAAAGGAGTGGTACCGGTACCAGTGGTAATCGCAATGGCCACGACGGCGGCGGCCTGGTCATCGACCAGGCTGGGCGGCGTCTGTGGCGGCATGCTGCGATGCGTCATGGAAGCGAGAGAACCACGCGCTTTCCGTGGCTGTCAACAGTTGCAAACGAAACCTGCGCTGGCGCTCGGCCGCCCCGTGCTGGCCCGCATCGCGTTCGCGTGGTCAAATGCGCACTGAAGCGGGGGTACCTGCGCCAGGTGGCGCCGGTTGAGACAGACCCTTCGAACCTGATGCGGTTGAGACCGCCGTAGGGAAGCTTCGCGACACCGCCATCGCCGCGGTGCGCGCCGCCGCTTCGTCCCGCCCCCATCCGGACGAACGTCATGAATGCAGTCCCCTCCGAGTTGATCCGCCAGGCCGAGCAGTTGTCCGGCGACGTCACCCGCCCGATCCCGGGCTCGCACAAGATCCATGTCGAGGGCTCGCGCCCTGACATCCGCGTGCCGATGCGCGAGATCGCGCTGGCGCGCACGCCGACCATGTTCGGCGGCGAGGACAATGCGCCGCTGGCCGTGTACGACACGTCCGGTGCGTACACCGACAGCAACGCGGTGATCGATCTCGCCCAGGGCCTGGCGCCTTTGCGCGCGCAGTGGATCGCCGAGCGCGGCGATACCGAGGCGCTGACGGGGCTGTCGTCGGAGTTCGGCCGCAAGCGCGAGCACGATCCCAGGCTCGATGCCGTGCGTTTCGGCAACCGCCCGCTGCCGCGCCGCGCGATCGCAGGCGCCAACGTCACCCAGATGCACTACGCGCGCCGCGGCATCGTCACGCCGGAGATGGAGTTCATCGCCATCCGCGAGAACCAGCGCCTGGAGTCGATCCGCGAGGCGCATCTGTTGCGCCAGCACGCCGGCGAGACCTTCGGCGCCAACATCCAGCAGATCATCACGCCGCAATTCGTGCGCGACGAAGTGGCCCGCGGCCGCGCCATCATTCCCAACAACATCAACCACCCGGAAAGCGAGCCGATGATCATCGGCCGCAATTTCCTGACCAAGGTCAACGCCAACATCGGCAATTCCGCGGTCTCCTCGGGCATCGCCGAGGAAGTCGAGAAGCTGGTGTGGTCGATGCGCTGGGGCGCCGACACGGTCATGGACCTGTCGACCGGCAAGCACATCCACGAGACCCGCGAGTGGATCATCCGCAACTCGCCGGTGCCGATCGGCACCGTGCCGATCTACCAGGCGCTGGAAAAGGTCGACGGCCGCGCCGAGGAACTGACCTGGGAGATCTTCCGCGACACGCTGATCGAGCAGGCAGAGCAGGGCGTGGACTACTTCACCATCCACGCCGGCGTGCTGCTGCGCTACGTACCGCTCACCGCCAAGCGCGTCACCGGCATCGTCTCGCGCGGCGGCTCGATCCTGGCCAAGTGGTGCCTGGCGCATCACCGCGAGAATTTCCTCTATACGCACTTCGAGGACATCTGCGACATCATGAAGGCGTACGACGTGGCGTTTTCGCTCGGCGATGGCCTGCGTCCGGGCTCGATCGCCGACGCCAACGACGCTGCCCAGTTCGGCGAACTCGAAACCCTTGGCGAGCTCACCAAGATCGCCTGGAAGCACGACGTACAGACCATGATCGAAGGCCCCGGCCACGTGCCGATGCAGCTGATCAAGGAGAACATGGACAAGCAGCTGCGCGAGTGCGGCGAGGCGCCGTTCTACACGCTCGGGCCGCTGACCACCGACATCGCGCCGGGCTACGACCACATCACCAGCGCCATTGGCGCGGCGATGATCGGCTGGTTCGGCACCGCGATGCTCTGCTACGTCACGCCCAAGGAGCACCTGGGCCTGCCCAACAAGCACGACGTGCGTGAGGGCCTGATGGCCTACAAGATCGCCGCCCATGCCGCCGACCTGGCCAAGGGGCATCCGGGCGCGCAGGCGCGCGACAACGCGATGAGCAAGGCGCGTTTCGAGTTCCGCTGGGAGGACCAGTTCAACCTTGGCCTGGATCCGGAGCGTGCCCGCGAGTACCACGACGAGACGTTGCCCAAGGATGCGCACAAGGTCGCGCACTTCTGCTCGATGTGCGGCCCGCACTTCTGCTCGATGAAGATCACCCAGGATGTGCGCGACTACGCCAAGGAGCACGGCGTCGACGAACAGGTCGCGCTCGACGAGGGCATGGCCGAGAAGTCGGCCGAGTTCCTCGCCCAGGGCGCGCAGGTCTACCACAAGGCCTGATCGCCCCCGGGGAGTGTCGTCACCGCGGGCCGTCACCGCGCGCCATCACCACGCGGTGGCGCGCGGTTGGGCTACGCTCTGCCGCAATCACACGGACGAGGTGAGCAGATGGCCGAGACCCACATGGGCTGGTTGCGCTGGCGGGTGCGGGCGCGCCGCAATCCGTCGGCGTTCCTGCTCGGCGTGCAGCTGCTGAGCCTGGCGCTGTACCCGCTGTTCGACGAGATGCGCGCCGGCCGTGTCTTGTTCAGCGCGTTCGGCGTGGTGGTGATCGTGCTTGCGGTGCTGGTGGTCAACCACAGCCCGGCCAAGAACTGGATCGCCTGGGTGCTGGCGGTGCCGGCGCTGTTGCTGTCGATCATCGGCGTGCTGATCGACGACCACTCGCTGGTGACGGTGTCCGCCGCGCTGGAAGCGTTGCTGTACCTGTATGCGGCCACCAGCCTGATCTCCTACATGCTCGGCGACCACAAGGTGACCACCGACGAGTTGTTCGCTGCCGGCGCCACCTTCACCCTGCTGGCCTGGGGCTTTGCCTACGTCTTCTTCGTCTGCCAGGCGCTGCATCCGGGCAGTTTCACCGGCGCGGTAAACCCGGGCCAGCCGCGGCCATGGCTGGAGTTGCTGTTCCTGAGCTTCACCACGCTGTCGGCGACCGGCCTGGGCGACGTCCTGCCGATCTCGTCGCCCGCGCGGGTGCTGGTGATGCTCGAGCAGTTCGCCGGCGTGGCCTATATCGCGGTGGTGGTGTCGCGCCTGATCGGACTGACGATCCTGCGCAAGTGAGGCGCGCCGGCTGGGCAGCCTGGCCGTTCCGGGGAGCTCCAGCCCGCCGCGGCGGCCTCGCGGGGGCGCAGCGGGCAAAAAAAACGCGCCGAAGCGCGAATGGTGGAACAAAGAATTCTGTAGGACGTCGGCGAGAGAGGGCCTGGAGCCACCCCAATGAATGGGGTTAAGCCTCTCAGACGTTAGAATGTCTTCCTGAGCAGCGCTTTCCCTATAGCGCCCACGCGATTTGCCGCATCGGTCAATTGGAAGGATCCAGACCGAACGGCACATGACGGCTGTTCAGTTTGCTGTCCACCATTTCGGATCCATGCCCCGACCCATCGAGCCAATATCGCAACCGCTACCGTCTGATCGGTTGCGCGTGGGCGATTGTCTGGTGGACGTGCCGCTACGCGAGATCCGGGCGCCCGGCAAACGGCGGCCGCTGCGCATCACTCCCAAGTCCATGGCCGTCCTGCTGGTGCTCATCGAGCAGGCCGGCCGGGTGGTCAGCCGTGACGCACTGATGGCCGAAGTGTGGCCGGACACGCTGCCGACCAATGACGTCGTCACCCAGGCCATCACCCAGTTGCGCAAGGCCTTCGATGACGAGCGCGGCAATCCGCGCTACATCGAGACCATCGCCAAGAACGGTTACCGCCTGCTGGCACCGGTGGAATGGTTGTACGCGCAGGCCGCGGCGATGGCCGCCGAGCAGGCCGATGCGCGCTGGGCAGATCCGTCGCGGACCACATCCAAGTACCCGGCGATCGCGCCGGCCGATCCCAGTGAACCACTGGCGCCGGTGCCGCTGCCGGCGTCATCGATGCCGCGCGGCAACTGGGTCTCGCTGGCGGCAGCCGTCGGTGCGGTGGCGGTGCTGGTGTCGGCGCTGCTGGGCTGGGCGCTGTTCCGCGATGGCAAGAACCTGCATGGCGGCGCCGCGGCGGCACCGCCCGCGGTGTCGCAGGGGCTGCGGATCGAGCGACCGTACCGCCTGATCACGTCGATGCCGGGCTTCGAGCTGTCGCCGACGCTGTCGCCCGACGCCGGAATGGTCGCCTACGTTGCCCTGCCCGAAGGCCAGCGCGGCACCTCGATCATGGTCCAGACCACCGAACAGACCCAGCCGCGCCTGCTGACCCGTCCGCCCGAGGGCGCTGACGACAGCGCCCCGGTGTGGTCGCCGGACGGGCGCTGGATCGCCTTCATCCGCACCGCCGGCACTACCTGCAGCGTCCGTGTGGTCACCCCCAACGCGCGCGGCGAGCACGAGGTGGGCAACTGCGACTATCGCAGCCCGCCCACCTTCGACTGGACGCCCGATGGCAATGGCCTCTTGTTCGGTGGCATGCCCGGCGATCGCGGCAGCCTCGGCCTGCGCCTGCTCGACCTGGACAGTGGCGACTGGCGCGCGCTGCCTTACGACCACGACGCGGATGATCTGGATTCGTCGCCGCGCTATTCGCCCGACGGCCAGTGGATCGTGTTCGTGCGCAATTCGCCGCTGGGAGATTTCTGGCGCATCCCCGCCGCCGGCGGCAGGGCCGAACGACTGAGCCACCTGCGCGCCGACATGCGCGGCTGGGACTGGCTGCCCAACGGCCAGACCCTGTTGTTCAGCGTGATGATCGACGGCGACTACCGGATGTTCCAGCTCGACAGTGGCACCGGCGAGGCGCAGCCGATGGGACTGGATGACGCGCAGTCGCCGGTCACCGCCAAGGCCCGCCGGGCCATGGCCTTCGTCCAGCGGCGGCCATACTTCGGCCTGTACCGGGTCGCCCTGGCGCCGGAAGGCAAGGGCAGCGTCCACGTGGTCGAGCCGCTGTTCGCCTCGACCTCGCGCGACCTGCTGCCGACCATCGCGCCGGACGGCCGCCAGCTCGCCTTCGTTTCCGACCGCTCCGGCAGCAATGCCCTGTGGTGGGGCGACCTGACCCAGCCCGACACGCTGCGGATGATGAGCGGGGTGCGGCCGGGCACGCGCTACGCCCCCTCCTGGTCGAGTGACAGTTCGCGGATGCTGGCCACCGGTGTCGATGCCACCGGCCACGGCGTGCTGCACGAAGTCACCCCCGCCAATGGCCGCGTGGTCCGTCTCGAGCTGCCCGAACCGGACCCGCTGCAGGCCCGCTACACCCCGGACCCGAAGCGCCTGCTGGTGCTGTCGGCCAACGCCGACGGCCACCCGCAGCTGCGGCTGTACGACCGCAGCCTGACGCCGTGGCGGTCGCTGGCGCGGATCAGTGGCGTCTCCAACTTCCAGGTCGATGGCGAGCGCAACCGGATCCTGTTCACCCGCCTCACCGAGAGCGGCCTGTGGCAGGCCGACCTGGACCTGAGCGCCGCCAGCGTCACCCGTATCGACGAAGTCGAGCCGACGTCCGACCGCTATCGCCTGTGGGCGCTGGCGCCCGACGGAGAGGTCCGCTACCTGGAGCAGTTGCAGGGTTGCGCGGCCAGCCTGCGCCGGATCGTCCCGGCCGACACCGCCGCCGTGGCGAGCTGCATGGACCAGACCCGGCGCTCGGCGATCAACGGTTTCAGCCTCGGTGGCCCGCGCGGAGATGTGGCCTACGTCGCACTTATCGAGTGGGACGGCGCCGATATCGGTTACATGGAGCTGCCGGAAGAACCGAAAGCATTTGTCCCCGGATGGGGCAGGTGATTGAAAGAAAAGAGGAAAGTGCTTTCGGAAGTCCTTCGGTTAATCGTTCGGTGCGAATTCGTATAAGTCTCCGCCAACTTTCCTGATGTAGACGCCCGTCTCAGGCAAATCCATTAGCCATTCTCGGCACATGAGGTGGACCAAATGGAGCAAGTGCAATGGGCGGACCGCGGGCAGCTACTGCAGCTCGACACGCCGGAAGGCGCGGTTCAAGGTGGTTGCATCGGCGTTTCGCGCCTGGGCAGCGTGCAGCTGGCGGGCGGCTTCTCGATCTGGGTGCAGATGCATGGCAGCTCGTGGGTCGAGGCGAAGGAAGGCAAGTTCCGGCTGCGACGCGGTGACTGGATCGCCTTCGAGAAGGATTCCAAGCCCAACGTCCAGGCCGACCGTTTCGGTGTCTGCGTGGGTCTCACCCTGTCCGGAGATGCCCTGCGCGAAATGACCCGGTTCGCCGATCGCGGCCTCTATGCCGGCCGCGGCAGCATGCCGCGCCGCGATGCCCGGATCGCCCTGCACCTGTGGCGCGAGGCTGCCGCCCGCCTGGCCGACTCGTCGGCTGCGACCCTCGATACCGCCTCGCTGCGGCCGATCCTGCTGCACCTGGCCGGCGTCCAGGGCGAACTGGCCGCGCGCATCCCGCGATGCCCGGGCCGCTCGCGCAGCCGCAAGCGCCAGGTGTTCGGACGCCTCCAGCGTGCGCGCCTGTACCTGGAAGGCAATTGCGACCGCGTGGTCCGCATCAGCGAGCTGGCCGAGCTGACCAGCTTCTCCAGCTGGTACTTCTCCAAGACCTTCCACAGTCTCTATGAGGAAAGCCCGCAGGCGGCCTCCGCGCGCATGCGCCTGGAGCACGCGGCCGACCTGCTGACCAGCACCTCGATGATGATCGGCGAAGTGGCCGCGGCCAGCGGATTCGACAACTGCTGCAGTTTCGCGCGCGCCTTCCGTGCCCGTTTCGGCCAGTCGGCAAGCCGCTACCGGAGCGCTTCCGTTCCGGCGCGGGTCGCTGCCGCGAAGTCCAGCAGCAAGGCGCTGGGGCGCACCGGTACCTGACCGGCCACGCGCCTGGCAGCACACATGTCCACGCGGTCTTGCCAACGTTGGCGAGACCGCCAACGGCATGCCACACGATTCCCAGGCGGCCGCAACGGCCGCTTTTCTTTTATGCCTCCCGGACTGCGGAAGTGCCCTCGCAGACCGATTGAGCAAAGTCTCTCAGCGCTACCCGCAAAGCGGCAGAGCCTCCCGGAACGTAAGTTTGATCGGCGTTTAACACGCCCATAACAGTTATCTGGAGAGAGATAAATGAATCATCGCAATCTGCGCACCGCGATGCGCGTCGGCATGCTGCCGGCAGGCATCGCGATCGCATTGGCGCCGGCGTTTGCCAGCGCCCAGGAAGCTGCCGCCGAGCAGCAGGGCGCTACCACCCTTGATCGCATCGAAGTCACCGGCTCGCGCATCCGCCAGGTCGACCTCGAGACCGCCGCACCGGTGCTCCAGCTCACCCGCGAAGATATCGAGAACCAGGGCTTCAGCTCGGTTGCCGACATCCTGCAGAACATCACCGCCGTCGGTTCGCCGGCGATCAGCCGTACCTCGCCGCTGTCCTCGGGCGAAGCCGTCGGTGGCCAGTACATCGATCTGCGCAACCTCGGTGCCAACCGCACCCTGATCCTGGTCAACGGCAAGCGCCTGGGCATCACCAACGACGGTCTGCAGGACGTCGCGCAGATCCCGGCGTCGATGGTCGAGCGCATCGAAGTCCTGAAGGACGGCGCTTCCACCATCTACGGTTCCGACGCCATTGCCGGCGTGGTGAACATCATCACCCGCAAGAACTTCGACGGCGCAGAAGCCAATGCCTACATGGGCCAGTACGGCCAGGGCGACGGTACCCGCCAGGTCTATGACTTCGTCATGGGCTTCACCGGCGACCGCGGTTCGGTCACGGCCGGCGTCGAGTACTCGAAGGAAGATCCGGTGTGGGCGCGTGACCGCTGGTTCAGCCAGGTCCGCTTCCCGACCGGCGAGAAGAGCACGCCGCGTCCGGGCGGCCTGTCGGCCACCAACCAGTTCGGCACGATGATCCGCGCCGACGGCAGCCGCTGGAACCTGATCCGTGACGGACAGGACCGCGATGCTTCCGACTTCGCCAACTACCGTGCGCGCAACGGCACCGACGTCAGCAACCCGAACGAGCAGTCGACCGTCTATTCGGGCATCGAGCGTCGTTCGGTGTTCTTGAACGGCACCTTCGACATCACCGACAACATCCATTTCGACACGGATGTGCTGTACACCGACCGCGATTCGTTCGCACAGAACGCCGGTTACCCGTACCAGTCGGTCGATCCGGGTGGCAACTGGCACACCCCGATCTCGGCTGACAGCTACTACAACCCGGTCGGCAACCGCGCCAACCCGGGTGCTGGCGAAGACGTCGAGTTCATCCGCCGTGGCTGGGACGTGCCGCGTGAAGTCAACAACAGCCTGACCACGTTCCGCTTCACCGGTGCGTTCAGCGGTTCGTTCCAGACCGGCGAGCACTTCTGGGACTGGGATGCCGGCTACCTGTACAACCAGAACGAAGGCAAGCAGATCAGCACCGGCAACCTCAACACTGCCGCTGTTGCCAAGGCTGTGGGCCCGTCGTTCCTCAATGCACAGGGCGTCGTCCAGTGCGGTACCGCTGCTGATCCGATCCCGCTGGGCTTCGGTCCGGGCGCGTGCACGCCGTGGAACCCGATGGTTCCGGCCGGCGTGACCGGCCAGGGCGGTCTGGCTGACCCGGGCGTGCAGGCATTCCTGTACCTGCCTGGCCAGGCACTGTCGGAAACCGAGACCAAGAGCTACTTCGCCAACATCTCCGGCACGCTGTTCACCCTGCCGGCCGGCGACGTCGGCGTTGCAGTGGGTTACGAGTACCGCAGTGAAAGCGGCTACTTCTCGCCCGACGCACTGGCCCAGACCGGCATCTCGACCGACCTGGCTTCGGGCCCGACCAGCGGTGGCTACTCGCTCGACGAAGTCTATGCCGAGTTGAGCATCCCGCTGCTGGCCGACCTGCCGTTCGCGAAGGAACTGAGCGTCAGCCTCGCAACCCGTTACTCGGATTACGACACCTTCGGCGACACCACCAACAGCAAGTTCGGCTTCACCTGGAAGCCGCTCGACCAGCTGCTGGTGCGTGGTACCTGGTCTGAAGGCTTCCGTGCTCCGACCGTGGCCGACCTGTACGGCGGCGTCTCGCAGAGCTTCGAGGACTACACCGACCCGTGCGATACGTCGTTCGGTTCGGCCGCAGGCAGCGCAGCATGCGTGGCCGACGTTCCGGCCGGTTACCGCCAGCCGGCGCAGTCCGGTGGCGTCGCCGCCGGTCCGGGTGAGCAGTCGCCGATTCCGTTCCTGTCCGGTTCCAATCCGAACCTGACGCCGGAAACCTCCGAGTCCAAGACCCTGGGCTTCGTGTGGAGCCCGACGTTCGCCGAAGGTCTGAACCTGACGCTGGACTGGTGGAACATCCGCATCGACAACACGATCGTGCCGGATAGCCCGACTGACATCCTCAACGACTGCTACATCCGTGGCATCGGTTCGCGTTGCCAGAGCGCCACCACGTTCATGCGTGACCCGAACACCGGTGAGCTGACCTTCCTGTCGTTCGGCGGCCGCAACGCCGGCTTCCAGGAGACCGAAGGCTTCGACTTCGACGTCAACTACAGCCTGGCGACCGACTACGGCAAGTTCTCGGTGGCATGGCTCAACACCTACGTCAGCAAGAACGAGCTCAAGACCGACAGCCTGGAAGGCGCACCGCAGCAGCTCAACGGCTTCGACGGCAACTTCCGCCTGCGTTCGAACATGAACCTGACGTGGGAGAAGGGTGCATTCGGCGTGAGCTGGGGCATGCGCTACTACTCGGGCACGAAGGAAGATTGCTACTTCGACGACCGCTGCAGCCTGCCGAACTACCAGGCTCCGGACACCAACGGCACCGTCGTTCCGATGAACGAGCTGGGTTCCAACACCTTCCACGACCTGCAGGTCCGTTGGAATGCACCGTGGAACGCCACCGTTGCAGTGGGCGCGAACAACGTGTTCGAGCACTACGCAGCTCCGGCCTACAACCAGCCGAACTCGGGCTTCTCGTACTACGGCGGCTTCGACATCGGTCGCTTCATGTACCTCAAGTACCAGCAGCGCTTCTGATAGGCTGAAAAGCAAGACGCAAGACCACTACGGCCCCGAAAGGGGCCGTAGTTCTTTCTGGCCCCGTGCCGAGTCCCTGGGTCTGGCGATGCGCTGGATGCTGGCAGGCCAGGTCTGCCGGCGGGCGCTGCGGACGGTACGATAGCCGCAGTCTTTCCGGCCGGATCCGCAATGAAACTGCAGGTGCCCTTCATCCAGTTGCCCCTGGTCTTCGACGCCGGCGTGCTCGCCGCGGAGATCGCCGCCCTCGGCGAGGGCCCGTGGCGACCGCACCCGCAGGGGTTTCCGGGCAACTCGATGCTGCCGCTGGTGGCGGTCAACGGCGATGCCGGCAATGAAGCGTTCTCCGGCCCGATGGCGCCCACGCCCGAGCTGCAGCGCTGCCCGTACCTGAGCCAGGTCTTCGCCAGCCTGGGCGTCACCGCCGGCCGCAGCCGCCTGATGCGCCTGTCCGGCCACGCCGAGGTCACCCGCCACGCCGACCAGGGTTACTACTGGGCCGAGCGTGTGCGCGTGCACATCCCGGTGGTGACCCAGCCGACCGTGCGCTTCGAATGCGGCGATGCCGCGATCAACATGGCGGCCGGCGAATGCTGGATCTTCGACACCTGGCGCCAGCACCGCGTGCTCAACGACGCCGTGGAATCGCGCGTGCACCTGGTGGTAGACACGGTCGGCGGCGGCCAGTTCTGGGAGATGGTCAACCGTGGCCGTCCGCACGATGCGCCCCGGCTTGGCTGGCAGCAGCAGGCCGTGCCGATACAGCCGGGCGTGGTCGCCCGCTTCCCGTGCGAGACGGTCAACGTACCGGCGGTGATGACGCCGTGGGAGCTCAACGATCACCTCGGCCTGCTGTTCGCCGACGCCGTGCCGCATCCGAACCTGGCGCAGGTCCGGCAGATCACGACACGCTTCGCCAGGACCTGGCAGGGCCTGTGGTTCCAGTACGGCGATCGCCCGGAAGGGCACGCAAGCTACCGCGCGGTGCTGCAGCGCTTCATCGAAGAGATCAAGACGCCGGCCCAGCCGATGGTGCTGAAGAACGAACTGCGCTGGTACAACGCGCTGATGACGATTGTGTGCAAGTTCGCCGTCAGCGCCGAGCAGGCGCAGGCGGAATCGGCCGCGCAGCAACGCGACGTCGGCGACAACGCCTAGCGCACGCGCGCTGCAAGCCACGCGCCGCACCAAACGAAGAAGGCCGCCTTGCGGCGGCCTTCGCTGCTCACGGCCTGGTGGGCCGCGCTCAGAACTTCGGCTTGTCTTCTTCCGACGTCGCGTTGTAGCGCGCGATCGCGTCGTTGAGGATCGACTTGGCTTCGACGGAATTGCCCCAGCCTTCGATCTTGACCCACTTGCCCTTCTCGAGATCCTTGTAGTGCTCGAAGAAGTGGCCGATGCGATCGAGCCAGTGCTGCGAGACCTGCTCGATGTCGGTGATGTGGGCGTAGCCGCCGAAGATCTTCGGCACCGGCACGGCAATGATCTTCTCGTCGCTGCCGGCCTCGTCGCTCATCTTCAGCACGCCAACCGGCACGGCACGGATGACCGAACCGGGCACCAGCGGCAGCGGCAGGATCACCAGCACGTCGGCCGGGTCGCCATCGCCACACAGGGTGTGCGGGACGTAGCCGTAGTTGCACGGGTAGCGCATCGGCGTGGACAGGATGCGATCGACGAAGATCGCGCCCGAAGCCTTGTCGACTTCGTACTTGACCGGCTCAGCATCCTTGGGGATTTCGATGATGACGTTGATCTCATCCGGCGGGTTCTTGCCGGTGGGGACGAGGTCCAGACCCATGCGTTGCTCCAACTTCTGATGGCCGCGCCAGGACGGCGGGGCGGGGGATTTGATGTGCGGGCCGGGCATTTTACGCGGCTGGCTGCTGCGGCGCAGCAGCGGGGGCTTCAGGAGCCCGCGAGGCGGGCAGGCCGGGGTTGAGCCCCCAGGAGCGGGCTTCCGTCTGCGGAGCGGCGCCGTCCGCCGGGCCGGGGATTGCTCCGCCCCTTGATCGGACATCCATGTCCGACGCGGGGCGCGGGACATCCATGTCCCGCTGCGGATCAATCCCCGGCCCGTCGAACGACGCTCCAGCAATTCATTGCCCGGCCTTCGTCCCAACGCCGTCATTCCCGCGAAGGCGGGAACCCAGCGTCGTGGCTCCTCAGTGGTTTTAAAACCACCTGATCCTTTCGCGGGCGTCCGGGCCCGAGCTCACCGAGCGGACGCGCGAATGAGTAGGGCACGGACCCCGCCCTGTGTCTCTGCAGCTCGAGTCCCAACCTTGCAGGCGCATCACGCGCACAGCGCAAGAGCACCAACACGCGAAGTCAATAAAACGGCTGCAGCTTCGGAAAGGAGGGGGTGGGGTGTATTCCGCGAACGATTAACGGAGCGAAGCGGAGGTTCGCGGAATACGCCCCACCTCCTCCCCCATCAACCACCAACCACCAACCACCAACCAGGCGCACAAATGAAAACGGGCCGCGTCGCGGCCCGGTTTGCCCTCACCCAACCCCTCTCCCGCGAGCGGGAGAGGGGGCTAAATCAAGCACTCAGAGCAGCGGCACCATCAGCAGCGCCACGATGTTGATGATCTTGATCAGCGGATTGATCGCCGGGCCAGCGGTGTCCTTGTACGGATCGCCGACCGTGTCGCCGGTGACCGCCGCCTTGTGCGCATCGGAACCCTTGCCGCCGTGATGACCGTCCTCGATGTACTTCTTGGCGTTGTCCCACGCACCACCGCCGGTGGTCATCGAGATCGCGACGAACAAGCCTGTCACGATCGTGCCGATCAACAGACCACCCAGTGCCGTCGGACCCAGCAGCAGCCCGACCACGATCGGCACCGCGACCGGCAACAGCGACGGCACGATCATTTCCTTGATCGCCGACTTGGTCAGCATGTCGACCGCCTTGTCGTACTCCGGCTTGCCCGTGCCTTCCATGATCCCCGGGATCTGGCGGAACTGGCGGCGCACTTCCTCGACCACCGCACCGGCGGCGCGACCGACCGCTTCCATCGCCATCGCACCGAACAGGTACGGAATCAGGCCGCCGATCAGCAGACCGATGATCACCAGATGGTCCGACAGGTCGAACGCGAACGTCGCACCCTGATGGGTGGCCGACAGGTTGTGCGTGTAATCGGCAAACAGCACCAGCGCAGCCAGCGCCGCCGAACCGATCGCATAGCCCTTGGTCACCGCCTTGGTGGTGTTGCCGACCGCATCGAGCGGGTCGGTGACGTTGCGCACCTCGGGCGGCAGCTCCGCCATTTCGGCGATGCCACCGGCGTTGTCGGTGATCGGGCCGTAGGCATCGAGCGCGACGATCATGCCCGCCATCGACAGCATTGCCGTTGCGGCGATGGCGATGCCGTACAGGCCGGCCAGCGCGAATGCACCCCAGATCGCCGCGCACACCGCGACCACCGGCAGCGCGGTCGACTTCATCGACACGCCCAGGCCGGCGATGATGTTGGTGCCGTGGCCGGTGGTGGAAGCGGCCGCGATATGGCGCACCGGACCGTACTGCGTGCCGGTGTAGTACTCGGTGATCCACACGATCGCACCGGTCAGCACCAGGCCGATCAGCGCGCACCAGTACAGGTTCATCGCACCGTGGCTGTTGTCGGCCATCAGCTGGGTGGTGATCGGGTAGAACGCGATCGCCGCCAGCACCGCCGAAACAATGACGCCGCGGTACAGCGCGCCCATGATCGAGCCGCCTTCCTTCACCTTGACGAAGAACGCGCCGATGATCGAAGCGATGATCGACACGCCGCCGAGCACCAGCGGATACAGCACCGCGTTGTGGCCGGCATCGGCAGCCATCAGCCCGCCCAGCAGCATCGTCGCGATCACGGTGACCGCATAGGTCTCGAACAGGTCGGCGGCCATGCCGGCGCAGTCGCCGACGTTGTCGCCGACGTTGTCGGCGATCACCGCCGGATTGCGCGGGTCGTCCTCGGGAATACCGGCTTCGACCTTGCCCACCAGGTCCGCGCCGACGTCGGCGCCCTTGGTGAAGATGCCGCCGCCCAGTCGCGCGAAGATCGAGATCAGCGACGAACCAAACGCCAGGCCGACCAGGGCGTGCAGCGCCGCTTCACCGGTGACGCCCAGGTGGCGCGTCAGCACCACGTAGTAACCGGCCACGCCGAGCAGGCCCAGGCCCACCACCAGCATGCCGGTGATCGCACCGCCCCGGAATGCCACGTCCATTGCCGGGCCGATGCCCTTGCGCGCGGCTTCGGCGGTACGCACGTTGGCGCGCACCGAAACGTTCATGCCGATGTAGCCGGCGGCACCTGACAGCACTGCGCCGATCAGGAAACCGATCGCCGTGTACCAGCTCAGGAAGAAGCCGATCAGCACGAACAGCACCGCGCCGGCTATGGCGATGGTCGTGTACTGGCGATTGAGGTAGGCGCGGGCGCCTTCCTGGATCGCGCCGGCGATCTGTTGCATTCGTTCGTTGCCGGCGGGTTGCGCGCTGATCCAGCGCGCGGAAATGATCCCGTAAAGGATCGCGATGACGGCGCAAACCAGCGCCAATGCCAAACCGTACTGCTCCAGCATGAACCCCTCCCCTTAAGAGTGGACACATCAGGAATTTCGAGTCGATCACCTTGAGTTGTAGTGCTGCACGGGCCGTGGGGCCTCCGCCGCAACGGTCCGACTATCGCACAGACCCTGCGTCGCCCGCACCCTCGCACGCCGGTTGGCACGCATATCGGCGCGCGGGGGCTGTGACCTCCGTCGCAGCCGTGAATTCGTCGTTCAGCGCCGCCATGCCAGCCTTCTGGGCCTGTGCCACCAAGGGGGCTGCCCCTGCCATGCGACTGTTGCCCGTAGTGTTGTCGACCAGCCTTGCCCTGATCTGCGGGCAGGCGCTGGCGGCCCACCCCAAGACCGACGCCAAGCCCGAGATCACGCGCGAGCCGGCCCAGCCGCAGGCCCTCAACAGCGTGCACACGCTGCGCCAGATCCCCGAGGCCTGCGCGCGCCTGGAAGGCATGTTCACCGGCCAGGCCAACGACCCCTACGCCTTCGCCGTGGTGCGCACCAGCGAGACCTGCCAGCCGCGTGCGCGTTTCGTCGATGCGGCCAGGGTCAAGCCATCGGAAAAGGCCGGCTGGAAACTCAACGACCTGATCCGCGTGCCCAGCGCCGCCTGCGGCACGCAGTTCGCGGTGGTGAAGGTGTGGCGCAAGCCGGCCAGCGTGGCGACGCCGACGCTGGATGCCCAGGGGCGTTCGCGAATCTATCTTGAAGAGGCGCGCCAGCAGGCGCAGACCGGGCAGATGGCGGCGGTGCCGATGTTTGCCGCGGAGATGGCGGTTGAAGGCACGCCCTGCCGTTAGGCCAACAGGCCAGGGCCGCATGCGCGGCCCTGGCATGACGTTGCTTAGTGGTTGCTGCCGCCGGCGCTGGCGTCCGTGCTGTCGCCAGTGATTTCCTTCACGGCTTCGACAACAGGTGCCGATGCATTGGCGGGTGCTGCAGCCGTGGCGTCGGTCGCCGGCGTCGGCGCGGCGTTGGCAGCAGCCACCGTTGCCGCCGTGGCGGTCTCGGCGGCCACGCCCAGTGGATCGGCGAACTGCGCCGGCGTTGCGGCAACCTTGTCGGACGGGATGCGGAACTCGTCCTTGGCCAGCAACTGCGTGCAGGTCCAGCCCAGTGCGGCCGTCACGTCCTTGAGCAATTGCGCGTTGTCGGCATGCAGCTGCTCGCGGCTCGGCGGATGCTTGTTGTCGCGGGTGTGCGTGTTGCAGGCGGCATTGGCCAGCTGGCGGCCGCTCTTGTCGACCAGCTGTACCTGGGCGCTGTAACCGACCCAGTACGTGCCCCACTGCGTCGGGAAGTAGGCATACATCCACCCGGCCGAGCGCACGTCCAGCACGTAGTCGGCTTCCGGATGCGTTGCCGCGACTTCCTTGGCCTTCTTGGCTTCGCTCGGCGTGGTGTCGGCGGCCAGCACGTTGGCGCCATAGGCGCTGGCCAGCGATGCAGCAAGCTGCGTGCGGACGATCTCGGCCGGGTCCTTGATGTCGTTGTCCCTGACCAGCGTGTTGCCCGCCGAGTACATCGCGGCGGCACCGAGCAGGCCGAACGTGGCCTTGCCCGCGGTCATCGCCGAGAAGCCCGGGCGCTCGTGGATGGTCACGGCAACCGATTTGCCCTGCATCGCGGCGGCATCGGTATCGGAAAGCGCAATCAGCTTGTCCTTGGCACTCGCCGACATGGCGAACAGCATCAAGGCGCTCGCAAGCGTCGTCTTTGTCACTGTGGTTTTCCCCTGTGTGATGGTTTGGCCGCGCATCGATTGCGCAAACGGGCACGACGCGGCCAGGCGTTGTCCCCCGACAACGCCCGCCGATTTGAGCACGCAGCCAATCGGCTTAGCTAGTCGCGCAGGGGAGAAAGTTTCTTGGTCACCGCGACATTCTTCAGCACCACGTACTTCGGGATGCCATCGCGGCCGTACGGCGGCGGTGCTTCGCCGCGGATCAACGGCTCCAGGTAGCGACGTGCCGCGGCGGTGATGCCATAACCATCCCTGCGGATGAACCCCGCCGGCATCTTCTTCTCGTGGTTGGCGACCTTCGACAACGGCGCCGCCTCGATCTTCCACCGGTACGGCGAATCGCTGCTGCGCACGATCACCGGCATCACCGAATTCATGCCCTTGAGCGCGAACTCGACCGCCTTGCGCCCGACCGCCTGCGCCTGCTCGAGATCTGTCTTCGATGCCAGGTGCCGCGCTGAGCGTTGCAGGTAATCCGGCAGCGCCCAGTGCACCTTGTAGCCCAGCGAGTCCTTGACCCGGCCGGCGAGGAACGAAGCGACACCGCCGAGCTGGGTATGGCCGAAGGAATCCTTGCCGCCGCCGGCGTCGGCAACGAAGCGGCCGTCCGCCGTCTGGATGCCTTCGCTGGCGACGACCACGCAGTAGCCGACGCGTTCGACGGTGGCTTTGACCTTGGCGAAGAAGTCCGCCTCGTCGTAGGGACGCTCGGGGAACAGGATCAGGTGCGGAGCGTCGTCGACGCCCTGGCCGGCCAGCCCGGCGGCCGCCGCCAACCAGCCGGCATGCCGCCCCATGGCTTCGTAGACGAACACCTTGGTCGAGGTGTCCGCCATTGCCGCGACATCGAGCGCGCACTCGCGCACCGACACCGCCGTGTACTTGGCGGCCGAACCAAAGCCGGGGCAGCAGTCGGTCACGGCCAGGTCGTTGTCGACGGTCTTGGGCACGCCGACGCAGGTCAGCGGGTAGCCGAACTCGGCGGCCAGCTGCGAGACCTTGAGGGCGGTGTCGGCCGAATCGTTGCCGCCGTTGTAGAGGAACCAGCGCACGTCGTGGGCCCGGAAGACATCGAGCAGGCGCTCGTAGAGGGCGCGGTCCTGATCGAGCGACTTGAGCTTGACCCGGCACGAGCCGAACGCGCCGCCGGGGGTATGGGCCAGGGCCCGGATCGCCGCGGCCGACTCCCGCGAAGTATCGATGAGGTCCTCGCGAAGGGCCCCGAGGATGCCGTTGCGGGCGGCCAGCACCTTGACCTTGCGGGCCCGGGCGGTCTCGATGACGCCGGCGGCGGTGGCGTTGATGACAGCGGTGACACCGCCAGATTGCGCGTAAAGCAGGGTTCCGGAGGGCATGTCCATTCCTGGGGTGTGGGGACAGGACCAGGCCGGGATGCGGTAAGCTGACCGCACTATTTGCCCGGCGGGGCTGGGTCGAAGCGAGTGTAGCGCCGCCGCGGGCAGTCGCCCGAAGGCCGGGCCGCACGGCCGATTCTCTCAGGCCGCGAGCCACGACGGGCCACCAGGAAATTTTCCCGTTCTAGGAGTGATGTTGATGCGATTGGTACTTCTGGGCGCGCCCGGTTCCGGCAAGGGCACGCAGGCCACGCGCCTCAAGGAGCATCTGCAGGTGCCGCACATTTCCACCGGCGACCTGCTGCGCGCCGAAGTGGCGGCCGGCAGCAAGCTCGGACTCGAGGCCAAGGAGGTGATGGCATCGGGCAACCTGGTCAGCGACGAGATCCTGCTGGGCATGCTCGAGGACCGCTTCTCGCGTCCCGACACCCGCGACGGCTTCATCCTCGACGGCTACCCGCGCAACCTGGCCCAGGCCGACGCGCTGGACAAGCTGCTGACCCGCATCCGCCAGCCGATGGACTACGCGGTCCAGCTGGACGTGCCGACCGACCTGCTGGTCGAGCGCATCGCCGGCCGCGCCAAGGCCGAAGGCCGCGCCGACGACAGCCCGGAATCGGTGCGCACGCGCCTGAAGGTCTATGACGACCAGACCGCACCGGTGATCGAGTTCTACCGCCAGCACGGCCAGCTGACCGTGGTCGACGGCGTGGGCTCGCTGGATGATGTGTTCAACCGCATCATCGAGGCGTTGGTGCCGGCGAAGGAAGTGGGCTGACTTCGTTTAGGACGACCTGATCTTGAAGATTCATATTCTGGGGATTGCCGGCACTTTCATGGGCGGCGTCGCCGCACTCGCCCGCGAACTGGGCCATGAAGTGGAAGGCAGCGACCAGGCCGTCTACCCGCCGATGTCGACCCAGCTCGAGCAGCTCGGCATCGACCTCAAGCAGGGTTACCAGCCGCAGCACATCAGCGCCGACTGCGACCAGATCGTCGTCGGCAACGCACTCTCGCGCGGCAACGCCGCGGTCGAGCAGGTCCTCGACGACGGCCGCAGCTACACCTCCGGTGCGCAGTGGCTCAGCGAGAACCTGCTGCCGGGCCGCGATACGCTCGCCGTTGCCGGTACCCACGGCAAGACCACCACCACCACCATCCTGACCTACCTGCTGCAGGCCGCCGGGCGCGAGCCGGGCTTCCTGATCGGTGGCGTCGCCGAGGACTTCGGCGTGTCGGCGCGCGTTGGCAGCGGCCGTGAGTTCGTGGTCGAGGCCGACGAATACGACACCGCGTTCTTCGACAAGCGCAGCAAGTTCGTCCACTACCGTCCGCTGGTGGCGATCCTCAACAACCTCGAGTACGACCACGCCGACATCTTTCCCGACGTCGCCGCGATCCAGCGCCAGTTCCACCATCTGGTGCGCACCGTGCCGCGCCGCGGCCGGTTGATCGTCAACGGCGAAGACCACCACCTGGCCGAAGTGCTGGCGATGGGTTGCTGGACGCCGGTGGAAACCTTCGGCCTTGATGCCAGCCTGGCGCCGCAGCCGCAGGGCCACGGCGACCGCGCCGACGAACGCGCGGCCGCAAGCGCCAGCTTCAACTGGACCGCGCGCATGATCGAGGAAGACGGCAGCGCATTCGCCGTCGTCCACGATGGCGTCGAGATCGGCGAAGTGCGCTGGCCGCTGCTGGGTCGCCACAACGTGATGAACGCGTTGGCTGCGCTGGCGACGGCGCACGCCATTGGCGTCGACATCGGCCCCGTGCTGCCGGCGCTGGCGCAGTTCCGCAGCGTCAAGCGCCGCTTGGAAATCATCGGCCAGGCGCAGGGCGTCACCATCTACGACGACTTCGCCCACCATCCCACCGCGATCGCCACCACGCTCGCGGGCCTGCGCGCGAAGGTCGGCTCGGCCCGGATACTGGTGGCGATGGAGCCGCGCAGCAACTCCATGCGCCTGGGCGCGCATTCCGACGCGCTGGCGCCGTCGCTGGACCTGGCCGACACCGTGGTGTTCCTGCACCGGCCGGAACTGGCCTGGGATGCCACCCGGGTGGTCTCGGCGTTGCGCGGCGAAGGCGTTGCGGTGGCCGACGCCGATGCGCTGATCGCGGCGTTGCGCGAACGCGTGCGCAGTGGCGACCACGTCGTGTTCATGTCCAATGGCGGCTTCGATGGCGCGCCGCGACGGTTCCTCGCCACGCTGGCATAGCGGGAAATGGTCGGCAATTCGTCCTAGACTGGCGCCAATGCCGGCAGACGACGCCCTCACCCAGTCCCTGGGATTGTTCCCGCTGCACGCGGTGCTCTTGCCCGGTGCGGCGATCGGCCTGCGCGTGTTCGAGCCGCGCTACCTCGACCTGATCCGCGAATGCGGCCGCAACGGCAAGGCGTTCGGCATCTGCCTGATCATGCACGGCGAGGAAGTGGGCGCGCCGGCATCCGCGGCAGCGTTCGGCACCGAAGCGGTGATCGAGGATTTCGGCCGCGGCGACGATGGCCTGCTGACCCTGCGCGTGCGCGGTGCGCGCCGCTTCCATGCGCGGCGGGTGCGTGTCCGCGACAACGGCCTGCAGGTTGCCGAGGTCGAGTGGTGCGATCCCGATCCAGACGACGTCGTGCGCCCCGAACATGGCCTGCTGGCTACGCTGCTGCAGCAGATCATCGACCAGGTGGGAGGCGAACACGCCAAGGCGCCGCAGGCGAGGTTCGACGATGCCGCATGGGTCGGCTGGCGACTGGCTGAACTGTTGCCGCTGGAACCCGAACAGCGACAGGCCCTGCTGCAACTCGACGATCCGCACCTGCGGCTGGAGCGGTTGCTGTCGCTGCTGCCCTGATCTGCCGGCTGGTTATTGCTGGCGGCCGTCCGTCTTGACCCGTATCACCATCGTCGCCCCGTGCGGATGATGCGACTGCTGCAATTCCATTCCCTCCAGCGCCTCGGCGACGAGCGTGTGCGCGCGGCCGTCATCGCTGGCCGGCAGCCATAATGCGGCGGCGCCCAGCGGGCGGGTCATGTGCAGGGTCTGCGTGCTGCCCAGCCACAAGGGGGTACCGTCGTCGAGCAGGACCGGCGCCGGCCACAACCGCAGGGCGTACTGCTCGTCGTCGTTGCTGCCCGGGTGCAGCATCAGCAAGGTTTCGGCCTGCGCATCGAGCGTAGCCGGCAGCACCGGTTGCCGCAGCGTCGGCTTGCCGTCGTCGAGCAGGCCGACGGTGGCAACCCAGTCCGCCTGCGGCTGCACGCGCCAGCCCCGCGCCTGCAATTGCGCCTGCAGCGGCGCCAGCGGTCCGGCGACCTGCAGGTCCAGCGGCCAGCGGCGGCGCTGGTCGCGCTCGTTGCGCTGCGCCGGCAGGCTCGCCCAACGGCCCTGCCACCAGTCGGCCTGGTGCATCACCGTGGTCGGCTTGGCCGTCGCGAACTTGGCCAGCAGCGCATCGGCCGCGCGCGGTGCATGCCACGCCGCGGCAATGACGAAGGTCGTATAGAACAGCCACGCCAGGGGCCGCATCCAGAACGAACGCGCGACGTGGCGGCGATAGGCGATGCCCAGCACCAGCAGCCACAGGATGCCGAACAACGTTCCGCCGACCAGGTCGCTGGGCCAGTGCGCACCCAGGTACAGGCGGGCGAAGGCGACCGCGGTCGTCACCACGCCGGCGAGCAGGTACGGCCACACGCGCGTGCGCCCCGGCAGTTCGCGCGCGATCAGCACGGCGAAGAAGCCGAACACGATTGTGCACATCGTCACCGCGACCGACGGAAAGCCGAAGCCGGCCGGTGCGGTAGGCGGACGTGGCATGTCGATCGCCGCTTCCAGCAATGAGGTCAGGGTCAGGCCGAATACCAGCGCCGCCAGCCAGTGCGCCGCCGCCATCCAGCGTTTGCGCCACAGCAGGTACGCCAGCGCCACCGCTGCGGCCGGGCCGAGCACGGCGGCATCGCCCACGCTCGCCAGCCCCGCCATCATCCGGTCGGCCAACGGGTTGCGCAGTCCCCACATGAATTCGTGGATGGTGTGGTCGATGGCGAGCGGGCCACCGCTGGCGAGCAGCGATGCCAGCAGCGTGAACCACGCCCAGCTGATGCCCAGCAGGCACACCGCCAGCATCAGCAGCGATGGCGACTCGGGACGGTTCGGATCGATCAGTGCCGCGGCATAGCGGCCCAGGTGCGGGTGGTGGCGGGTCCAGTACAGGGCGCGCGCCAGCAGGTTGTCGGCATGCGCGGCGAACCAGCGCCAGGTGTAGAGCACGCAGGCCCAGACCAGGCCGATGGTGAGCACCAGCGCGGCCAGCACGAGCGCCAGCCGGTCGGCGACGGCGGCGACCGCGTCATAGGATTTGCCCAGCGCCCAGCCGGGCGCGAGGAAGGCCAGCGACCAGACCAGGCACGCGGCCAGGCTCGGCAGCGCGTAGCGGCGCATCGGCATGTGCAGCATTCCCGCGATGGCCGGCACGAATGGACGCACCGCGCCGACGAAGCGCGCGATCACGATGCTCATGCTGCCGTGGCGACGGAACAGCGCTTCGCCGCGGTCGAGCCATTGCGGATAGCGCGAGAACGGCCAGCGGGCGCGCAGTTGCGGGCCCCAGCGGTAGCCGACCCAGTAGCTCAAACCATCGCCGATGAAGGCGCCCAGCGTCGCGCAGAGCAGCGCATAGGGCCCGCTGATGTGGCCCAGCCCGACCAGCGTGCCGACCGCGAACAGCAATGGCAGCGCCGGCACCACGATGCCGACGATGACCAGGGCATCGCAGAAGGCAATAAGGAAGATGACAGCGCCGGCGGCGATAGGGTTTGCCGCGATCCATGCGGTCGCGCTTTCGATCCAGGCCGGTTCCATCGGCCGATTATAGGCAGCCGGCCCATGACGGCGCGAGGTGGCCATCGCCGGCAAACGATTCCGTACACTGGCGCGATGCCCGCACGCACCACCACCGACGACGACGCCATCGAAGTCCAGGCCCTGAAGGCCGACAGTTTCGGCCGCATCGCGCTGATGCGCGGCGCCGATGGCCTGTTCGTGCGCCGCGACCTTTGCCACGTGCCGCTGTGGCTGCGCCTTCCGGCGTGGTGGCTGGCGCGGCGCGAGGCCAGGGGCCTGGAGTGCGTCCACGGTCTGGGGGCAACGCCGCAACTGCTCGGCTGGGACGGCCGCCGGCTCGATCGCAGCTACATGGCCGGTGCGGCGATGTACCAGCGACCGCCGCACGGCGACCTTGCCTATTTCCGCCGCGCGCGACGACTGCTGCAACAGTTGCACCGGCGCGGCCTTGCCCACAACGATCTGGCCAAGGAAGCCAACTGGCTGGTGTTGGCCGACGGCGCCCCGGCGATCATCGACTTCCAGCTCGCCGTTCGTGGCCGGCCGCGTTCGCGCTGGATGCGCCTGCTCGCGCGCGAGGACCTTCGCCACCTGCTCAAGCACAAACGCACGTACTGCCCGCAGATGCTGACGCCGGTCGAACGGCGCGTGCTCAAACGCCATTCGTGGTTGCGCCAAGCGTGGTTCGCGACCGGCAAACCGGTCTACCGCTTCATAACGCGCAAGCTGTTGAAATGGGAGGACAACGAAGGGCAGGGGCCGAAGCCATGAACCCTGCCACGACCAGCAACCCGCCTGCTCCAGGCGATGCGACTGCGTCGGGCTGCCTGCCCTGACCCCTGGAGGAAACCGTCATGCGTACCCTGTCCGGAAAGACCATCTTCATTACTGGCGCGTCGCGCGGCATCGGCCGTGCCATCGCCTTGCGCGCCGCGCAGGACGGCGCGAATGTCGCCATCGCGGCGAAATCGGCCGTGCCCAATCCGAAGCTGCCCGGCACCATCCACAGCGTCGCCGCCGAGGTTGAAGCCGCAGGCGGCAAGGCATTGGCGCTCAAGTGCGACATCCGCGAAGAGGACGAGGTGAATGCCGCGGTGGCGGCGACGGTCGACCTGTTTGGCGGCATCGACATCCTCGTCAACAACGCCAGCGCGATCTGGCTCAAGGGCACGCTCGACACGCCGATGAAGCGTTACGACCTGATGCAGCAGGTCAACGCGCGCGGCAGTTTCCTGTGCGCGCAGGCCTGCCTGCCGTACCTGCTCAAGGCGCCTGATCCGCACATCCTGTCGCTGGCGCCGCCGCTCAACCTCGATCCGAAGTGGTGGGCGCCGCACACCGCCTACACGCTGGCGAAGATGGGCATGAGCTTCGTGACGCTGGGGCTCGCGGCCGAGTTCGGCCCCCAGGGCGTGGCCGTCAATGCCTTGTGGCCGCGGACCGTCATCGCCACCGACGCGGTCAACATGATCCCGGGCGTGCGCCTGGAAATGTGCCGCAAGCCCGAGATCGTCGCCGATGCCGCGCACGCGGTCCTGGTGCGTCCGTCGGACGATTTCTACGGCCACTTCCTGATCGACGACGACGTGCTGTTCGCCGCCGGCGTGACCGATTTCGCCCAGTACGCAGTGAATCCTTACTGCGAGCACCTCATTCCGGACCTGTTCCTGACCGACTCGCAGCTGGCTAAAAAGCCGCGCAGCTGATCCGCATCGCCCGTCATCCGATCGCTGCGATGAGCGACAATGGCCGCTTCCCTCCACACACCCGCCACAGCCCCACCATGACTGCCTCCAGCTCCGACCTGTTCTCGCTCTCCGAACGCTATTACCTGCCGGTGTACCGGCCGCGCCGGATCGTGCTCGACCATGGCCGTGGTGCGCGCGTGTGGGATCGTGAAGGCCGCGAATATGTCGACTTCGGCGCCGGCATCGCCGTCAACGCGCTCGGCCACGCCAATCCGCTGCTGGTCGCCGCGCTGACCGAGCAGGCGGGCAAGCTCTGGCACACCAGCAACGTCTTCGTCAGCGAACCGCCGCTGCGCCTGGCCGAGGAGCTGGTCACCGCATCGCGCTTCGCCGAGCGGGTGTTCTTCTGCAACTCCGGCGCCGAGGCCAACGAGGCGGCGATCAAACTCGCCCGCAAGTGGGCCAGCGCGCAGGGTCGCGACCCCGGCCGTCGCGTCATCCTCAGCTTCCGCGGCAGCTTTCACGGCCGCACACTGGCCGCGGTCACCGCCGGCGCGCAGCCCAAGTACCACGAAGGCTTCGAGCCGCTGCCGCCGGGCTTCCGCTACAGCGATTTCAACGACCTCGCCGCCGCCGAAGCGGCGATGGCCGCCGGCGACGTCTGCGCGGTGCTGGTCGAACCGGTGCAGGGCGAGGGTGGCGTCACGCCGGCGACGGAAGAATTCCTGCTTGGTCTGCGCGCGCTGTGCGACCGTCACGGCGCGTTGCTGATGCTCGATGAGATCCAGTGCGGCATGGGCCGCACCGGTCATCTGTTCGCCTGCCACGGCTACGGCATCACGCCCGATGTCGTCACCCTCGCCAAGGCGCTGGGCAGCGGTTTCCCGATCGGTGCGATGCTGGTCGGCGCAACGGCCGCGGAGTCTATGCAGTTCGGCGCGCACGGCACCACCTTCGGTGGCAATCCATTGGCCGCCGCCGTGGCGCGTGCGGCGTTGCGCGAGATCTCCTCGCCGCAGGTGCTGGCCAATGTCGAGCGGCAGTCGCTGGCGATCCGCGATGCGCTTGCCGCGCTCGATACCGAGCTGGGCCTGTTCTCGGAGGTCCGCGGTTGCGGCCTCATGCTCGGCGCGCAACTGCGCGAAGTGCACGCCGGCAAGGCCGGGTTGATCCTCGACCTGTGCGTGGAGCAGGGCCTGCTGCTGCTCCAGGCCGGTCCGGACGTGCTGCGATTCGTGCCCGCGCTGAACATCAGCGACGCCGATATCGCCGAAGGCCTGGCGCGCCTACGCGCCGCGCTGATCCAGTTCGTCAACGCCTGATGCGCTGATGCAAGTCCCTCTCTCCCCGCGCGGGAGAGGGGATTGGCGTGAGGCGCGCTCTCAAGAGGCGCGCCCTTAAAGCGTCGCGAACGACGCCCGCGCCGCCTCGATGGTCAGCGCGATCTCCGCTCCGCCATGCGCGCTCGACACGAACCCGGCCTCGAACGCCGACGGCGCCAGGTACACGCCGCGTTCCAGCATTGCGTGGAAGAAGCGATTGAAGCGCGCCGTGTCCGACGCCTTCGCATCCTCGAACGTCTCCACCGGGCCTTCGCGGAAATACAGTCCGAACATGCCCGGGGCGCGTGTCGTGTGGAAGGCGATGCCGGCTTCGCGCGCTGCGGCCTCGAGTCCATCGCACAGCACATTCGTGCTGCGTTCGAGCGCATCGTGGAAGCCCGGCGCCTGGATCAGCTCCAGCGTCGCCAGGCCCGCGGCCATCGCCACCGGATTGCCGCTGAGCGTGCCGGCCTGGTAGATCGGCCCGCTCGGCGCGACCTGCGCCATCAGGTCGCGACGGCCGCCATAGGCGCCGACCGGCATGCCGCCGCCGATGATCTTGCCGAAGGTCGACAGGTCCGGGGCGATGCCATAGCGCTGCTGCGCGCCGCCGAGGGCGACACGGAAGCCGGTCATCACTTCGTCGAAGATCAGCAGCGCGCCGTGCTTCGTGCACAGCTCGCGCAGGTGCTGCAGATAACCGTCGCGCGGCAGGATGCAGTTGGCGTTGCCGACGATCGGTTCGATGATCAGGCCGGCGATCTCGCCGCCGATTTCATCGAACAGCTTCGTCGCTGCATCGAAGTCGTTGTAGGCGATGGTCATGGTCAGGTCGGCCAGCGCCGATGGCACGCCCGGCGAATTCGGCAATCCCAGCGTCATCACGCCGCTGCCGGCCTTCACCAGGAAGCTGTCGCCGTGGCCGTGGTAGCAGCCTTCGAACTTGACGATGCGGTTGCGGCCGGTGGCGCCACGCGCGACGCGGATCGCCGACAGCGTCGCCTCGGTGCCGGAGTTGACCATGCGCACCATCTCGCAGCTCGGCACGATCGCGGTGATCGCCTCGGCCATCGTCACTTCCAGCGCATTGGGCACGCCGAAGCTGAGGCCATCGCGCATGGTCTTCTCGACGGCAGCCAGCACTTTCGGGTGGGCATGGCCGGCGATCATCGGACCCCACGAGCCGACGTAGTCGATGTAGCGGTTGCCATCGACGTCATGCAGGTAGGGGCCTTCGGCGCGCTGGGCGAAGAACGGTTCGCCGCCAACCGACTTGAACGCGCGCACCGGCGAATTGACGCCGCCGGGAATCAGTTCGAGGGCGCGGGTGAACAGCTCATGCGATTGCGATTGATTCATGGGGAACTCGTTTGATCCCCTCTCGCGCTTGCGGGAGAGGGCTGGGGTGGGGGCAGGTCGAAGCAGTCGAGGTACCGTCGCACTGCCGCGGCCGGATCTACAGCATCGAATACGCCGCTGATGACGGCGAGCAGGTCGGCGCCGGCTTCGACCAGGGACCGTGCATTGTCCGGGGTGATGCCGCCGATCGCCACTCGCGGCAATTGCAGCGACGCCGAGTCGCGCAGCAGGTCCAGGCCGGCCCGACGGGCGTTGGGCTTGGTCGGCGACGGGAAGTACGCGCCGAAGGCGATGTAGTCGGCGCCGGCCGCGGCGGCGCGCCGGGCCAGGGCGAGGTCGGCGTAGCACGAGGCGCCCAGGATCGCGCCTGCGGGCAGTACGGCCCGGGCGGCGGCCAGCTCACCGTCGTCCTCGCCCAGATGGGCGCCGTCGGCACCGATCTCGGCTGCCAGGCGCCAGTCGTCGTTGACGATCATCGGCACGCCATGGCGCCGGCACAGCGCCAGCAGCTCGCGCGCCTGCAGTCCGCGCAGGTCGTCACCGGCAGCCTTGTTGCGATACTGGAGCCAGGTGGCGCCGGCGGCCACGACCGTTTCGACCCGGTCCAGCAGGCGCGGGGTGTCGTTGTCGTCGGGGGTAATGGCGTACAGGCCACTCCGCGGGGACGGCGGATTCATCCAGAAAGCTTCCGTGGGCGCGGGCGCGGTGGGACAATGCGCGTTCCGCAATCCCAGCATTATCAGCCCAATCCCCCATGTCCGAGATCGCTGCCGCCACCACTTACCGCACCTGGATGTGCGTCGTCTGCGGCTTCATCTACGACGAGGCCCAGGGCCTGCCGGAAGAGGGGATTGCGCCGGGCACGCGCTGGGAGGACGTGCCCGACACCTGGACGTGCCCGGACTGCGGCGTGACCAAGGACGATTTCGAGATGATGGTGCTCTGACGCTCGTCAGGGCTTGCCGTCAGGGCTTGGCCAGCCCCGGCCCGAACGTCAGTTCGGCGCCATCCTTGAGGCCCAGTTTTGCCGCTTCGCCGGCATTGAGTTCCAGCACATAACGCGCGGGCGCGGTGCTGGGGTACGGCGGGCAGCCGTCGCCGAGGGAGCACGGCGGTGTGTCGCGACGCTGCGACACCAGTTTGCGGTCGCTGTCGAAGTACAGGATATCCAGCGGAATCTTGGTGTTCTTCATCCAGTACGACAGTGGCTCCTGCTGCTCATGGATGAACAACATGCCGTGGTCGTCGGCCATTTCCTCGCGGAACATCAGGCCGCGCGCGCGTTCGGCGTCGTCATCGGCCACTTCCACCTGGAACTTCTGGCCGCCCAGTTCGACCCAGGGGCCGGACCCCATGGCACAACCGGACAGGGCGAGGCCGCAGCAGGCGACCAGTAGACGGGGCAGGAACATGGTGGAGCTCCTTCAGGCGTTGATCCGGGCCGTGGACGGCCAATGCGCGACGAACATCGTGCAGGGATGAATGCGAGTCAAGCGGAAACGCTTCGAAACCCGTTTGGCGCCGGGGTTTTGGGGCTTTGGGGCGTTGGGCGTCGGAGCGTCGGAGCGTCGGAGCGTCGGAGCGTTGGGGCTTCGGGGGGGCGTCGTCCGCCGGGCCGGGGATCGCTGCGCCCGGCAGACGACATCCTGTCTTTATGCCGGGCGTGGGCCATCCATGGCCCACTGCTCCGCAATCCCCGGCCCGGCGGACAACGCTCCACCGCTTCGTTGCCAGGTCTTCGTCTTTTGCCCGTCATTCCCGCGAAGGCGGGGACCCAGCGACTTTGCGCCTTCCCCGCAGAGACAGGCAGCGCAAGCCGTCATCCCCGCGAAGGCGGGGGGATACATGGACGTTGCTTCGCTTTTGGGCCGCACCATGGCCCCGAACGTGCTCACTCGGCAAAGATGTAAAAAAACTTCAACGAACCCCTTCCAAATCCCGTTGTGCATGTGCACAATGCGCGCCCCGCCACGGTGAAGTTGAACGCGGCGGGACGCGGAAAAGGCGGTGTGGTTCGAGGCGGTTGACGGTTCTCGGACATGCTGTAAGATGCGCGGCCCGGTGGTCCTGGGGCGGTCCGAAAGGACGCTGAACGGGCCGGCGGGAAGCGAAAAAAGATCTCGGCACGGTGT
>NZ_JBFTLK010000005.1:0-531081 GCF_056396405.1 Lysobacter sp. 05T417
CAAGGAGAGTCCAATAACCGCCCAGCCAGCATCATACGCGGCGGGTGAGAGCGCGACCAAGAGCACGCTGCCCAGGCCAACCAAGAGGCAGAGCCAGAGGAAGGATTTGCCCCTTACACGGTTCGCGAATGCTTCCATGGCCGCCTAACTACGGCTTCGCCGACGTCGGCTGGGTGTTCCTGATCGGCCTGCCGATCTCGGCGATCTGGGGCCTGGCGGCGCCGTCGACGCAGGCGCTGATCACGCGCCAGGTCGGCGCGGACGTGCAGGGCCGCATCCAGGGTGCGCTGATGAGCCTGGTCAGCCTGGCCGGGATCATCGGGCCGGCGGTGTTCGCCGGCAGCTTCGGCTACTTCATCGACGACCGCGCGCCGGTTCACCTGCCGGGCGCACCGTTCCTGATCGCTTCGGGCCTGCTGTGCGTCGCGGTGGTGATCGCGTGGCGCTATGCGCGGGTTCCGGTGCAAGCCACGCCGGTGGTGGCCGCGCAGGCGCGCTGAACTTTCAGTCTTCCAGCGCCGCCAGCTGTTCGGCGGGGAACGGCAGCAGCGCCCAGAACGCGGTGTTGTTGCCGGCCCAGCGGAAGGCGCTCTCGTTGAGGATGTCGAGCAGCGTGTCGAAATCCTCGCCGTGCCCGGCACGCCAGCCATCGGCGTGCTCGACCAGCAGCAGGTAGCCGGGGGCCGGCATCCATGACAGGTCGGCAAGACTGTCGGCCAGCGCATCCCAGTTGCCGCCGAACCAGTCGGGGAACCGCGCGGCGGCTGCGAATCGCTGCATCAGCGCCGCCTTGTCGCTGCAACCGGCCAGGTCGATGCGCAGCACCGCGTAGTCCAGGGCCGCGCCGGCCTGCGCCATCGATTCGGTATCGCGCGCATCGATGAAGTAGGCGCCGCTGTGGGCCGGATCGGCCAGGATCGAACGCAGGTCGGTCGCGCTCATCGGCGTGCCTCCATCGCTGGTGGTTCGAAGCGGCGGAAGCTGCGGTAGTGGTCGTCGCTGTACCAGAACTCGGCCGGTGGATCGCCGCCGGTGATGATGCGGCGCGCGCCGCGGTCATCCGAGCCAGGAGTCTCCACCGTGTACTCGCGGTAATAGCCGCGCGGTTGCGGGGGCAGGCGCTTCTCGCGGTTCTGGAACACGCTGCCATCCTGTCGGTGCGCGT
The DNA here is from genome assembly GCF_056396405.1 of Lysobacter sp. 05T417. NCBI lineage: Bacteria > Pseudomonadati > Pseudomonadota > Gammaproteobacteria > Lysobacterales > Lysobacteraceae > Lysobacter > Lysobacter sp. 05T417. Next base: position 1,166 of record NZ_JBFTLK010000005.1, read on the forward strand.
AGGGGCCGCCCTGGGCGATGCGGCCCAGGACATTGCGGGCCTCGCGCGGCAGGAAAGCGGGGTATTGGCTGGCTTCAGCGCTGGAGGGCGCAGACAACGGCGCAGGAACCGGCCCGGACACCGGCTCGGACGTCGGCGCCGACACCTGGCCAGCAGGTGCGGTCACCGGCGCGTGCAGCTCACCGTATCCGGAATGCCGGGTCCACAGCCAAAGCCCGATCAGGACGATGGCGGCGAGCAGGCCGAGGTGGCGACGCTGCATCGATCAGCCGCAACGCAGGCCGGTGATCGCGCCGCGGTCGTTGACGTCGACGTTGATGCGGTCTTCGCGGAAATCCATGGTGGCCGCCTGGCCCGGGCGCAGCACGCGCGATTCGCGGCTGCCGGTATCGCGCAGGATGCGGTTGACGATGTCGTCGTTGACGCCCTGGCCGATGGCCCAGCGCGCGGCTTCGACGTTGCACACGCCAGACGGGGGAACGGCGCCACCCGCAGCGGGCGGTGCGGACGCGCAGCCGGCCAGGGTCAATGCAATCGCGGCGAAAGTAAGGCTGCGGAACATGGGGATTCTCCGTAAGGGTCTGCGTGGGTTGGGCGCACCGTGCGCCCGGTGCCGTGTGCGGGGCGTAAACGCGATGGAGGATAGCCGGTTGGCGTGACGACGCCCCCTGACGCGCGCCTGCGCTATAAATCGGCCATGACTGAGCGCCCCTACGCCCCCGCCTGTGACCGCAACCGCGATCCGATCCTCGACGTACTGCGTGAGCAGTTCGCCGACCGTCGCGATGTACTCGAAGTCGGCAGCGGCACCGGCCAGCACGCGGTGTACTTCGCCGCGGCGATGCCGTGGCTGCGATGGCAATGCAGCGACCAGGCGGCCTCGCTGCCCGGGATTGCGATGTGGCTGGACGAGGCGGCATTGGCCAACACGCCGGCCCCGGTCGAACTGGACGTGGCGGCCGGACCGTGGCCGCGCGCCGACAACGACGACGGCCGATTCGACGCGGTGTTCAGCGCCAACACGCTGCACATCATGGCCTGGCCGGAAGTGCGCGCATTCTTCGCCGGCCTGGCCACCGTGCTCACCGCGGGCGCGGTTGTCGTGGTGTACGGGCCCTTCAACTACGACGGCCAGTACAGCAGCGACAGCAATCGCGACTTCGACGGCTGGCTGAAGGCCCGCGACCCGCGCTCGGGCATACGCGACTCCGCAGAGGTGGATGCGCTGGCCCGTGCGATCGGCCTGCGCCTGGTGGCCGACGTGGCGATGCCGGCCAACAACCGCTGCCTGGTGTGGAAGCGGGACGCCGTGGCTGTGTCGCGCTGACGACGGAGACTTTGCCGAAGCTGGCGAACGTGCGCGTCGTCACGTCATCCGTGGCCTATGGCAGGGGTGCGCAGGCGCCAACCCCCGTAACGATGCGGGGTTGGCCGTCTTCCACAGGGGTTGGTAATGCTTCTTCGTTCTTCTGCGCCGCGCCTGCGCGCACTGCCGTTGCTGGTTTCCACGCTGCTCGCCGCACCCGTCACGCAGGCGCAGACCGCGCCCCCGCAGGACGTGGTCTATCCCGGCACGCTGGCGCTGACCATCGATGCCACCGACCTCAACCACCGCGTCTTCCGCGCCAGCCAGCAGATCCCGGTGCAGCCGGGCCCGCTGACGCTGCTGTACCCGCAGTGGATTCCGGGCAACCACTCGCCCAGCGGCCCGGTCAACCGCGTCGCTGGACTGAAGATCAGCGGCAACGGCCAGCGCATCCAGTGGCGCCGCGACCCGCTCGATGTCTATGCGTTCCAGCTGGTCGTGCCCGAAGGCGTCAGCAGCCTGGATGTCAGCTTCGACGTGCTCACGCCGACCGCCGGCGAACAGGGTCGCATCACCATGACCCAGGACATGCTCAACCTGCAGTGGAACCAGGTCGCGCTGTACCCGGCCGGCCACTACACGCGCCGCATCCAGATCGCCCCGGCGCTGAAGCTGCCCAGCGGCTGGCAGGCCGGCACCGCATTGGAAGTGGCGTCGAAGGAAGGCGACACGGTGCGCTACAAGCCGGTGCCGTTCGACACGCTGCTCGATTCGCCGGTCTACGCCGGCCGCTACTTCAAGCAGGTCGACCTCGACCCCGGCGCGAAGGTGCCGGTGCGGCTGAACATCGTCGCCGACGATCCGAAATACCTGGAGGCCAAGCCGGAGCAGATCGAGGCCCATCGCAAGCTGGTCGCGCAGGCCTACAAGCTCTATGGCGCGCGTCACTACGACCACTACGATTTCCTGTTCTCGCTGTCGGACCAGATGGGCGGCAATGGCCTGGAGCATCAGCGCTCCAGCGAAAATGGCGTCGGCCCGGAATACTTCACCGACTGGGCTGCCAACGCCGCCGACCGCGACCTGCTGCCGCACGAGTTCACGCATTCCTGGAACGGCAAGTACCGTCGCCCGGCCGACCTGACCACGCCCAACTTCAACGTGCCCATGAGCGACACGCTGCTGTGGGTGTACGAGGGCCAGACGCAGTACTGGGGTTACGTGCTGGCTGCGCGCTCGGGCCTGTGGACGCAGGATCAGGCGCGCGATGCGCTGGCGCTGGTCGCTTCGACCTACAGCACCGATCGCCCGGGTTTTGCCTGGCGCAACGTCCAGGACACCACGCTCGACCCGATCATCAATTCGCGCAAGCCGCAGGCGTATCGCAGCTGGCAGATGAGCGAGGACTACTACAGTGCGGGCCAGTTGATCTGGCTGGCGGTCGACAACAAGCTGCGCGACCTGACCGGCGGCAAGCGTTCGCTGGACGATTTCGCCAAGGCGTTCTTCGGGGTCAAGGACGGCGACTGGGACGTCAACACCTACGACTTCGATGAGGTCGCGCGCACGCTCAACGGTGTGGCGGCGTATGACTGGGCGACGTTCCTGCGCGAGCGGGTCGACGCCAATGCGGCGCCGCTCGACGGTCTGGCCGCCAGTGGCTGGAAGCTGGTCTACACCGATACGCCCAGTGCGTACCACAAGGCGATCGAAGCGGATCGCAAGTCGGCCGATTTCAGTGCTTCGCTGGGCATGTCGGTGTCGAGCAAGGATGCGACGGTCAGTGGGGTGCGTTGGGATGGTCCGGCCTTCGATGCGGGTATCGCGCCGGGTGCGACGCTGCTGGCCGTCAACGGTTACGCGTTCGAGAACGATCGGTTGAAGGATGCGGTCAAGGCCAATCGCGATGGGTCCCGGCCGATCGAGCTGGTGGTCAAGCACGGTGAGGTGGTACGGACCGTGCACCTGGACTATCGCGATGGGCTGAAGTATCCGCACCTGGAGCGGATTGCCGGCACGCAGGATCGTTTGTCGAAGATCTTCGCCCCGAAGTAGTTCCGGGCTGATTGCTTCGACGCTCGGGCGCTTCATTGCCCGGTCTTCGTTCGAAGGGCCGTCATCCCCGCGAAGGCGGGGACCCAGCGACGTGCCTTCCGGCACTTATGCGGTCCAGCACAAAGGCTTCGCATGGGTGCGGCTAATCTGGGCACCTGCTCGTGACCGCGGAGACGCGACATGGTGTTTCGACTGTCGGTCGCGCTGTTGACTCTGCTCGTCCTTGCCGGCGTGATCGCGCCCGAGGCCTTTGGCCACTGGAGCCAGCAGGTGCAGGCCATCACGCTGTCCGGCGCCGGCTGGTTGTACCTGGTGATCGTGTTCGGGGTGCTGGTGTTCCTCGGCTATGTCGCCTTCAGCCGTCTCGGCACGCTGCGCATCGGTGGCGAGAATGCCGAACCGGAGTTTTCGCGCGGGTCGTGGTTCGCCATGCTGTTCTCGGCCGGCATGGGCATCGGCCTGGTGTTCTGGGGCGCGGCCGAGCCGTTGTCGCACTACAGCAAGCCGCCCGAAGGCATTGCTCCGCTCAGCAGCGAGGCCGCGCGCGCGGCCGTGCGTTATGCGTTCTTCCATTGGGGCCTGCACCCGTGGGCGATCTACGCGCTGCTGGGGCTGGCGATGGCCTGGTTCCAGTTCAATCGCGGCGCTCGTGGGCTGGTGAGCGATCTGCTCGAGCCGCTGATCGGCAAGCATGTGCACGGCGTCGCCGGGCACGCTGTCGATGTGCTGGCGGTGGTGGCCACGGCCGTGGGTGTCGCCACCACGCTGGGCCTGGGCGCGACCCAGATCAGTGCGGGCCTGAACCATGTCACTGGTATCTCCAGTGGCTTCTCCACGCAGCTGGTGGTGATCGGCGTGGCATTCGTGCTGTACATGGCGTCCAGTGCGACGGGTCTGGATCGCGGCATCAAGTGGTTGTCGAACTTCAACATGGCCGTGGCGGCGCTGTTGCTTGCGCTGGTCATCGTGCTCGGGCCGACCGGCTTCATCTTCGAGACCTTCACCACCACGCTCGGGTCGTACCTCAACCAGTTGCCGGCGATGAGCCTGCGCATGGCGCCGTTCTCCCAGAGCTCTTGGGTGGGCGAGTGGACGATCTTCTACTGGGCCTGGTGGATTTCCTGGGCGCCGTTCGTGGGTGCGTTTTTCGCGCGCATTTCCTATGGGCGCACGTTGCGTGAGTTCGTCGTCGGCGTGGTGTTCGGCCCGGCGCTGGTGAGCTTCCTGTGGTTTGCCGCGTTCGGCGGAACCGCGTTGTTCCAGCAGATCTTCGGCAGCGTCGACCTGTTGGCGGTACTCGAGCACGGCTACCAGCACGTGCTCTTCGCGATGCTCGGGCAATTGCCGATGGCGACGCTGCTGGCCTGGGTTGCGATCGTGCTGCTGCTGAGCTTCTTCGTCACCTCGGCCGACTCGGCCACGCTGGTGCTGGCCAGCATGTCCAGTGACACCGCGGGGGATCCGCCGTTGTCGCGGCGCGTGGTCTGGGGCGTCATGCAGGCCGCCATAGCGGTCGCGCTGTTGGCCGCGGGCGGGCTGGATGCGCTGCAGGCAGTGGTGATCATCGCCGCGTTGCCGTTCGCGCTGCTGCTGGTGGCAGTAATGGTGTCGCTGCATCGCGTGCTCTCGCAGGATCTGCGCCGACGCGAACGCGAAGCGCGCGAACTGCACCGCGCGGAATTGCGCTGGCTGACGCAGGAGCGCGAGCGCAGCCTGGCCGGCGGCAACGATCAGGCGCCGCCCGGCGGAACGGCTTAGACATGCACAGCACCTATGTGCGACCCTCCCCCGCAACCCAGGACCGATGCAAGCCCAATGACGGACGCCCCCGGCACTGCCTCCGATACGTCGCTACGGGGGGAAGCTGCGCTGGTGCGCTCGCTGGGCTCGTTCCAGCTGGGTGCCTCGATCATCAACATCATCGTCGGCGCCGGCATCTTCATGCTGCCGGCCCTGCTGGTCGCGCGCATGGGCAAGGCCGCGCCGCTGGCCTTCGTCGCCGGTGCGGTGGCGATCATTCCCATCGCCCTGTGTTTCGCCGCGGTCGGTAGCCGCGCCTCGGCCACCGGCGGCCCGTACACCTATGTCACCGCCTGCTTCGGGCCGTTTGCCGGTTTCCTGACCGGGGCGCTGATGTGGATCTGCAACGTCGCCTCCAGCGCCGGCGTTGCCGCGGCGCTGACCAGCCAGGTCGCGCATGCCTATCCGCAGTTCGCGCTGGCCTCGCCGCGCGCGCTGCTCATCGCCGCGGTGTACAGCGCGCTGTTCGCCCTCAACGCATTCGGCGTCAAGCTCGGCGCGCGCATGATCGTGGTGCTGGCGGCGCTGAAGCTGACTCCGTTGTTCCTGCTGGCAACGCTGGGCCTGTTCTTCGTCGACTGGCAACAGGTCAGCTTTGCCTGGGCCGATGTGCCGTCGTGGTCGGCGCTGGGTTCGTCGCTGGTGCTGGTGGTGTTCGCCTATGCCGGCATGGAGACCGCGCTGGTGCCGTCGGGCGAAGTGCGCGATCCGGCCCGGCACGTGCCGCGCGCAACCATGAGCGCAATAGTGATCGTGGTGCTGCTCTACATCGGCATCCAGGCCGTGTGCCAGGGCATGGTCGGCGACAACCTGCCTGCCAGCACCGCCCCCATCGCTGACGCCGCCCACGCGCTGTGGTCACCGGGACGCACGCTGCTGCTGGTGACGGCCTGCGTGTCGATGCTCGGCTTCCTGATGGGCAATCTGTTCTCGTCGTCGCGGCTGCTGTTCGCGCTGGGCCGCGACGGTTTCCTTCCGCGCGCCTTCGGCCTGGTCGACGTGCGCCATCGCGTGCCGATGCTGGGCCTGTTCGCCCATGCCGCCGTCGCCATCGTGCTCGCCGTGGCCGGCAGCTTCGAGACCCTGGCGCTGATTTCCGGCGGTGCCATTTGCCTGGTGTTCGCCGCGGTCGCGGTGTCGGCGTGGTGGGCGCAGCGGATCAACCTGCGTGGCCAGGGCGAACCGCTGGTGCTTCCCGGCGGTCCGCTGGTGCCGGGCCTGGCGGTGCTGACCATGGCCGCGATCCTGGCCACGCTGACCGAGAACGAATGGGTGGCGATCGCGCTGTCGTTGACGGCGCTGGTGGTGGTCTACGCGGTGCTGGCGGCGATGCGCGGCCGCGGCGCGCGCAAGTCGGCGATCTGAGCAGTGTCCCCGGCATGACCGGGTGCCGCGGCTGCGTCGATCCTCAGCCGCGATGCTCCAGCGCCAGGTACTCCGCCGATTGCATTTCGATCAGGCGCGATGCGGTGCGCTCGAAGGCGTGGGCGAGCTTGTTGCCGGCATACAGCGCGGTCGGGACCACGGCCGCGGTGCAGACCAGGTTGACGTGACGGTCGTAGAGCTCGTCGATGAGGTGGACGAAACGTCGCGCCGGGTCGTCGTTGCTGCCGTCGAACAACGGGATGCCGCCGACCAGCACCGTGTGGCACTCGGTGGCGATCTCGATGTAATCGCTGGCCGCGCGCGGACCTTCGCACAGTGCGGCGAAATCGAACCAGGCGTGGCCCTCGGCCAGCGCGCGCACCGGGATCTGGCGGCCGTCGATCACCAGCGGCCCGTCTTCACGCGGGCAGGTCGCGGTGAGCTCGTGCCAGCGCTCGCCCAGCCAGGTGTCGGAGGCGGCATCGAGCGGGGCGCGGTACACCGGTGAGCGGGTCAGCGCGCGCAGGCGGTAGTCGTGGGCGCTGTCGAGATGAAGCACCCGGCAATAGCGCTCGAGCTGCGCGATCGCGGGGACGAAGCTGGCGCGTTGCAGCCCGTCCTTGTAGAGGTTGCGCGGCTCGGTATTGGACGTGGTGACCAGCACCACCCCCTCGGCGAACAGGCGTTCGAGCAGGCGGCCAAGCAGCATCGCGTCGCCGATGTCGTTGACGAAGAACTCGTCGAGCACCAGCACGCGCAATTGCTGGCCCCATTCGCGCGCGATCGACGCCAGTGGATCGCTCTCGCCGGCGTGCGCGTGCAACTGCGCGTGGACCTCGCGCATGAAGCGGTGGAAGTGCGTGCGGCGCTTGCCGATGGCGTCGTCGCCGGCCACGGGCAGCGAATCGAAGAAGAGGTCGATCAGGAAGGTCTTGCCGCGGCCGACACCGCCCCACAGGTACAGCCCCAGCGCAGCCTGCGGCTTGCGCCCGAGCAGGCCGTCGAGCAACCCGCGCCTGCGCGGCTCGCGCAGCGCGGCATGAATACGGTCGAGCTCGCGCAGCGCGGGATGCTGGGCCGGATCGTCGTTCCAGTCGCCCCGGGCGACACCGGCGGCATAGAGCGTGGACGGCGTTCCGGTCGGGGCCGCGTCCAGGACGACCGTGCTCATGCGTCTTGAGGCGCCTGTTCCGGCGGCAGGTAAGGCTTCACGCCGTGCTTGATCACGCCGCGCAGGTCGATCAGGCGGCGGTGGAAGAAGTGGCTGGTGTCGGGCATCTTCACCAGCTCCGGCGGCTGCCGCAGTTGCTTGAGGCTGTCGAGCCAGGCGTACACGGCCTGCGGGTCGACGATCTCGTCGGCTTCGCCCTGGATCACCAGCCACGGGCACTCCGGCGGCACGATCTTGCTGAAGTCCCAGTTGCGGCCGGCGGCCGGCGGCGCGATCGAGATCACCATGCCCGGCTTGAGTTCGGCCGCGCACTTGAGGGTGATGTAGGAGCCGAAGCTGAAACCGGCCAGCCACAGCTGCGCGTCCGGGCGCCGCGCGCGCACCCATGCAGCCACCGCGCGCAGGTCGTCGGCCTCGCCGTGGCCGTGGTCGAAGCTGCCGGTGGAGGCGCCAACGCCACGGAAGTTGAAGCGCACCGTGGCCGCGCCCGACTCGCGCAGTGCGCGCGCCGTCATCGTCACCACCTTGTTGTGCATCGTGCCGCCGTCGGTCGGCAGCGGGTGGCAGATGATCGCCACGACCGGCCGGGCTGGCGCCTCGGGCGCCTCGACGGTGAGTTCGAGCGCGCCGGCCGGACCATCCAGCAGCAACGTGGTGGCGGCGTCGGTGGGGAACGCGGGAGTGTTCATGCGCTCATGATACGGGGAGGCGGGTTCAGGCTCCGTAATCCGACGGCCCCGGGACCTTCCACCAGAACCGTCATCCCGGCGAACGCCGGGATCCATTGCTCGGCTTCAGCGCCCGCGCAGGTCGAAACCCAGCAACAGCGGGTCGTGGTCGGAGCTGCGCCACGGCCCGGCGCCGCCGCCGCGATAACCGGCGCTCTCGGGTTCATCGGCATTGCTGTGCCACTCGGCGGCGCCACGCAGGCGCTTCGCCAAGTCCGCGCTGAGCAGGGCATGGTCGAGCCGGCCGAGCTTGCCGTCGTAGACGTAGCTGTAGGGGGCCTCGCTGTTGGGGGCATCACTGTTGGATGCCGCGACAGCGAACGCGTCGCGCCAGCCATCCTCCTCGAAGGCGCGCAGCGGCGATTCGCGCGCATACGCGTTGAAGTCGCCCACCAGCAGGGTCAGCGAGCGGCCGTGACCGGTCGGGTTGGCGATGGCAAAGCTGGCGAGCAGGCGCGCCGACATGGTGCGCGTGGCGTTCCAGCAGCCGGCGCCATCGCCCTGGTCGCGATCGTCTCCTTCGGCGCCGCTGCAGCCCTTCGACTTGAAGTGGTTGGCGATGACGACGAGCGTCGCGCCATCGACGCGACCGTCCTTGATCGGCACGAACGCCTGCGCCATCGGCGCGCGGCTGTGCGGCCCGAACGGACCGCCTTCCATTGTCACCGGACGGCCCTGCGCGCGAACGCGGTCGCCGCGGTAGATCAGGCCGACCCGGATCGCGTTGTCGCCCGGGCCCTGGCGGGCATCGACGAAGCGCCAGCTCGCGCCGCCGGCGCCGGCGGCGTTGAGCGCATCGACCAGCGAGGCGATGCTGGAGTCGCGGCCGTAGCCATCGTTCTCCAGTTCCATCAGGGCGACGATGTCGGCATCCAGGGCGCTGATGATGGCGACGTGCTTGGCCAGCTGCGCCGACAGTTCCGCCGGGGTGCGTGCGCCGCGCGGGGTCGGGAAACCACCGCCGTGGCCATCGCCGTTGAAGAGGTTCTCCAGGTTCAGCGCCGCCACACGGACGTCGCCGGCCACCATCGGCGGCTGTGGCCGCGGGGCGGCTACCAGGCTCGGGCGCGACGTTAGCTGCAGGCGATAACCGGCGTCGGCCTGGTCGAGGATGCCGCTGACGCCGTCGAGGCGACTGCCGCTGCGCGCCTGCGCCAGGCCCTCGGGCCATGCGACCGCCAATTCGCCGTCGCCGTCGCCGGCTTCGAGCCAGAGCTGTCGGCGCGCGTTGTCCGCAATGATCGCGCGCGCGGCCTCGGTACCCGGCTCGGCGCGCTCGGTCGGCTGCCACAGGCGCGCACCGACGCTGGCCAGGACGCGGCCGCGCTTGCCCAGGTCGCCACTGTCTGCCAGCAACACCGGCGCCTGGATCCGCACCGCCATGCCTTCCAGCCGTTCCCAGTCCGCCACCGCTTCGGCCACGGCGACCGGCGTCACCGTCCCGTGCCCGAGGCGCTGCACCTGGGCCTGTTCGAGGGCGGTGCGGCTGGCGCGGCCACGGGCCTGTTCGACCACCACGCCGCGCACCCGCACGCGGTCGCCGGGCACGATCCGGTCGCCGGCATCGTTGCCCGCGACGAAAATCGCATCGGAGCTGGCCTCGTCGCCGTCGCCGTCGTCCTGCAGGAACCAGCCGCCCCCCTTGGCGCCTGCGCTGACCACGCCCTCGACGGTGACCGTCTGCCCCAGTAGCGGACTCTGCGCACCGGTGCCCTGCACGCGGCCGATCGCGATGGCATCGGCAGGGCTGGAAAGGGTGTTGCAGCCGGCCAGCAGGCACGGCACGAGCAGCAGGGCGAAAGCGGTCGGGCGGGTCGGGGTCATGGCGCGTTGGCAGCAGGGCGGTCGCGCATTATCACGACGAATGACGGCACTGGCTCGCCAGAAACGACAACGCCGCCCGGAGGCGGCGTCGTGCAAAGCGGGCGGCGATGCCGGCGCTTACTTCAGGTTGCCCAGCATCCAGTCGACCGTGGCCATGACCTGCTCGTCGGTCAGGGCCGGGTTGCCGCCCTTGGCCGGCATCACGCCGGACGTGCCGGTGAAGCCTTCGATGGCGTGCTTGTGCAGGGTGTCCTTGCCCTTGCCGATGCGCTCGGCCCAGTGGGCCTTGTCGAGCGTCGGCGCGCCGCCGGCGCCGGAGGTGTGGCAGCCGGTACACAGGTTGTTGAAGATCACCGAGCCGTCGGTGGTGCCGCCATAGGCGACCTGCGAGGCGGCCTGGGCAGCGGCAGCGGCCGAAGCGGCGGCCTGGGCCGCGGCGCCGGTGGTGCCGGCATAGACCGAGCCGACCGGCGCGATGCGTTCGGCGGTGCGCTTGGCCACGTCGGGGTTGATCTCCGGCGGCAGCTGGTCGTGCACGAAGCTCGCAGCCACCATCAGGCCCACGGTGACCAGCATGAGGAAGCCGATCACCATCGAGAATTTCTTAAGGAACTCAAGGTCGTAATTGCGCACAAACCCACCTATGGCACGCACCCTTGCCGGGCACGCGTAGCTTCGACGAATAGTGGCCAGTATAAAGCCCGCCCCCGTGCTCCAGGCCACAGCAGGCCTGGGACATGGAAGTGGCGCGCCCGGAGGGATTCGAACCCCCGACCAATGGCTTCGGAAGCCACTACTCTATCCGGCTGAGCTACGGGCGCCTGGCTAAGATCCTGCGCGAATGGCCTGACCGGATGAATCCGATCACAGTCGCTCCGCGCGGGGCTGGCATTCTATCTGCAAATGCCCGGTCACGGGCTGCCGCGGCCGCCTTCAAGCCGCATTTCGCGCCCTCCGGGCGCCAATCGACCATCATCAGTCGCTGGAATATGAGTTACGAACGCTTCGAAACCCCGCCCGTCGAGCCGTGGAAGGCGCGCCTGGCCCTGTACTGGAAGCTGGTCCGCGGCGACCGCCCGATCGGCTGGCTGCTGCTGCTGTGGCCGACCTGGTGGGGCCTGTGGCTGGCGGCCGAGGGCATGCCACCGCTGTGGACGCTGTTCGTTTTCAGCGCCGGCGTCTGGCTGACCCGCTCGGCCGGCTGCGTGATCAACGACTACGCCGACCGCTGGCTCGACCCCCACGTCGAACGCACCCGGGACCGCCCGCTGGCGACCGGCGAGGTGCGCGGGCGCGAGGCGCTGGCGCTGTTCGCTGTGCTGATGCTGGCGGCTTTCGCCCTGGTGCTGACGATGAACCGGCTCACCATCTGGATGAGCTTCATCGGCGTGCTGCTCGCGGCCAGTTATCCCTATCTCAAGCGCTACACCCACCTGCCGCAGGTCTACCTCGGCGTGGCCTTCGGCTGGGGCATTCCAATGGGCTTCGCCGCCGTACGCGGCGAGGTGCCGGCGCTGGCCTGGCTGCTGTACGCGGCCAACATCGTCTGGTCGACCGCCTATGACACCTGGTACGCGATGGTCGATCGCGACGACGACCTGCGCATGGGCAGCCGGTCGACGGCGATCCTGTTCGGCGAGATGGACCTGGTCGCGCAAGGCGTGCTGTACGCGCTGTTCTTCGGCGCACTGGTGCTGGTCGGCCAGCGCGCGGGCATGGGCGACTACTACTGGGCCGGCGTGGCGGTTGCTTTCGCGCTGGTCGTCTACGAGTTCGTCATCGCCCGCACCCGCGAACGCGCGGCCTGCTTCCGCGCGTTCCTGCACAACCACTGGGTCGGGCTGGCGGCGTTCGCCGGCATCGCGCTCGATTACGCGATGCGCGGGCCCACGGCCTGACGTGGACGACTGACGCGCCTGCCTAGACGTATCTGGCCAGCTTGCGCAGGCGGAAGCCGGCGATGATCTGCAGCACGCCGTAGAACAGCGCGACCACGCCGATCCACAGCGCCACCGTCACCAGCCCTGCCGCCGGGCGGGCGAAGAACATCACGCCCAGTGCGATCGCCAGCACGCCGCTCAGGGCGATCAGCCATTCGCCTTCGATCTCCTTGCGCACGCGGATGGCCAGGACGATGCGCCAGATGCCGGCGATCACCAGCCACACCGCCAGCAGGAGCAGGAGGATGCCGGCCACGGCCAGCGGGTGCATCACGGCCATCAGTCCGAACGCGATCGAGGCCACGGCATACAGCGCCAGCCAGCCCTTGGACACAGTGACGTCCTTGCGGAACAGGGCGAACACGCTGATCAAGCCTTCGGCCAGCGCCATCACGCCGAACGCCCAGGCCATCGCGATCGCGGTGCTGCCGGGCCAGACGAATGCGCTGATGCCGAACAGCACGGCGATCACGCCGTACACCACCAGCACCCACCAGCTGCGTCCCAGGCTTGCCAACAATCCACTGCGGCTCATCGCGATCTCCTTTGCGTCGATGGCGGGCAGGGTGAACGCGGGGCGGTTTGGAGCGCGTGAAGCCCAAATGCACGTTCGTGACTGGCAGCGGCCGGTCAATTGCGCTGCAATCGGCGTATCCCAGTGCCGGAGTCCGCCCATGCCTCGCCTGTGCCTGTCGTTGTTGTTGATCTGTGCCGCCACGTCCAGCCAGGCCCAGCAGGCGCCGGTGCGAGAGCATCTGGCACCCGCCGGCTGGGAAGATTCGTACCACGGCCTGCACTACAGCCCGGTGGTGCGCATCGGCGATCGCGTGATCATCTCGGGGATTCCCGCGGCCGAGGGCGATACCGAAGAGGACAAGATCCGTTGGGCGTTCGAGCAGATGAAGGCACACCTTGCGACGGTCGGTGCAACGATGGCCGACATCGTCGAGCTGCAGAGTTTTCACGTCGCGCGCGACCACGACGAATTTCGCCGCCGCATCGAGCCGGTGCTGAAGGTGCACCGCGAGTTCTTCAAGGATCACTACCCGGCGTGGACGGCGGTCGGCACCACGGCGCTGTACTCGAAAGACGCGCCGATGGAGATCCGCGCTGAGGCAATCATTGGTTCGGGCGCGAAGGCGAAGGCGGATATTCCGGTGCCGACTGCACCTTAGGCGTCTAGTGTTGGGTGTTGGGCGTTGGGCGTGAGGCTTGTGGCTTCCGAAGGGCGTCGTGCGCCGGGCCGGGGATTGCTCCGCCCCTTAGTCGAACATCCTGTCCGATGCGGGGCGCGGGACATCCATGTCCCGCTGCTGCGCAATCCCCGACCCGGCGGACGACGCTCCAGCGTTTCATTACCCGGTCTTCGTTCCTCAAGCCGTCATTCCCGCGAAGGCGGGAACCGATGGACGTTGCTTCGTGCGCTCCTATCCGCCATTGCGCGACGCTTGCCGCCGCAGCAGGCGCCATCCCAGCAGCAGTTGCACGACGCCATAAAGCAGCGCACCCACCGCGACCCACAAGGCGATCGTGTTCAGGCCGATGTCGGGCTTGGCCAGGAACAGCACGCCCAGGGCGATGGCCAATGCGCCGCTCAGTGCCAGCAGCCATTCGCCGCTGACCAGCTTGCGCAGCAGCGAGGCGAACACCAGGCGGGCGATTCCGGCGACGATCAGCCACAACGCCAGCAGCCACAACATTGCTTCGGCGAGCCACAGGGGTTGGTACAGGGCGAGCGCGCCCAGTCCGATCGATGCCGCTGCGTACGCGATCAGCAACCAGTTCGGCAGCGAGATGTCCTTGCGGAACACGCTGAGCAGGCTGACCGCACCGTCGATCAGGGCGAGCAGGCCAAAGGCCATCACCATCACCTGCACGGTCCGCTGCGGCCAGCACAGCATCGCGATGCCGAACGCCAGCGCGATCACGCCGTACAGCACGAACACCCAGCCACTGCGCGCGACCGATTCGTCCTCGATCCTGCCCATCACCTGCTCCAGTCGGTGAAAGTCGCTGCATGGATACGGCGCGGCCGCGGTCAGGTCAAGTCGCCGTCTGGTTTCCAGGCCCGCAACTAGGCTCGGACGAACTCCGCCAGCAGTGCGTACTGGCCACGGTCCGCTGCACGGATCGCTTCCAGGTAGGTCCGCCTAACGCGATCGGCCGGGACGCTTCGCGCGCCCCAGGTAAACCCGACGGCGCCGTTCTGGGTCAGCGTCAGAGGCCGCGGTCCGGAACGCGAATGAATACTTATAGGTAAACAAACGTCAAAACAAAGTTACCTCCAGGTATCCAAATGCGCTTCGGCCTACTCCTTGTGTGCCGGCTTCCACTCGCTCTGGCCAGCCGCCGCAGCGTGCGCCAGCCCCGTCACCACGCCGAGCGACGCGTCGCCGGTGACGATCGCGGCGTCCGGAAAGACGTCCCGCACGGCCACCGGCACGTACGGTGAACGCGACATGCCGCCGGTGAGGTACACGACCTCCGGTTCGTAGGGCAGCTCCGCCCTGGCGCGGCGCATCAGGTCGCAAAGGTGGCGCAGGAACGGGCTGGCCGCGTCCTCCAGCCGCGCCTTGTCGAGGCGCACCTGCAGGCCGTCTTCGATGTAGTCGAGTTCGAACTCGACCCGGTCCTCGTCGCTCAGGCGGATCTTGGCCTGCTCCACGGCACGGTTCAGGCGCACCGTGTGGCCGGGCAGCTTGAGCTGTTCCAGACGGGCGCCGAAAGGGGCCTCGACATGCTTGAACGAGGCGTGCTTGAACCTGTTCTGCCGCTCCAGGTCATGCACGGTCGATGCCTCGTAGTAGCGGTGCACCGCGGTCGGCGTCACGCCCTTGCCGAACAGCGCCATGACGCCGCGCATGCTCAGCTCGATGTCGACGTCGGTGCCGCCGACCGGGTCGCCCCACGAACCGTCGATGACCGGCGCCGCAGCCGGCCCGCCGACATTGGCGAGCGCGATATCGGTGGTGCCGCCGCCGATGTCCAGGATCAGCGTCCGGCGTGGCGTGGCCACGCCGCGGTGATAGCCGAAGGCCGCCGCCGCGGGTTCCTCGAGGAAATCGACCGAATCGAATCCGGCCGCGCAGGCCGCGTCCGTCAGGATCTCCAACGCCTGCGCGCCGCCTGCTTCCTTCATGCTGCTGCGAAATCGCACCGGCCGGCCCATGAGCGCCGATCGCACCTCGGTGCCAAGCTGCGCCGATGCCGAGGTGCGGATGTGCCGCAGCAACTGCGTGGCGATCCGCAGCAGCGCCTCGCGCGCATTGCCCTCGAGCTTGTAGCCCAGCATCGACTTGGGCGAGACCACGAGATGACCGCTGCCGCTGGCCATGTACGCCTTGACGGCTTCGTCTCCGTACAGCGCGTTCTGCACGTCCGCGCCGGCATCCATCGCCTTGCGGATCTCATTGGCCGCCCATTGCCGGCGCACCGCGACCACGGCGGCACGGTGGATCTCGTGATCCGATTGCCTGCGCGCTGTTGGCACCAGGGCAAGCGCCTGTGCGCGCTGGTGCTCCGGCCGCCGCATGGCTTCATCGCGCAGGCGCTGTACGCGCGCCTGGTCCTGGGTCTGGTCGCGGCGCGCCCCGGCGACGAGCGCCCCCACCTGATCTTCCAGTTCGGGCGTCAATTCGAACTGCGCGACATCGGGCATGCGCAGCGGGAAGAACACCGTCGTTCGAAACTGCCGGTCGTCGCCGAAACGGATCAGCTGCGGCTGGCCGTCGACGACCGCACCCGCGGCTGAATAACTCGTCCCGAAGTCGATTCCAATCCGCATGGCGCTGCTCTGTGTCGTGTTCTGCCGGTGTGACCTGTCAGTTTGACGCCAACGCTTCGAGCACGCCGACTAATCGCACCGACTAATCGCACCGACTGATCGCATCGACTGATCAGGCCACCCGCGCGCACACCCAGACATCGACCCGCGCCACGCCGGCGCGTTGCAGGGCCGTGGCCGCGGCGCGCGCCGTGGCGCCGGTGGTCATGACGTCGTCGATCACGGCGACGTGCGCCGGCAGAGCGGCACCCACGCGGGCCGCGAAGGCATCGCGCACGTTGCGGCGGCGATCATCGCCATCCAGCGTCGACTGCGGTGCGGTCGCCCGCCGGCGCAACAGCAGGTCATCGCGCAGCGGCAGCTGCAGTGCGCGCGCCAGGGGACGCGCCAGTTCCAGCGCCTGGTCGTATCCGCGGCGGCGCAACCGCGAGCGGTGCAGGGGCAGCGGCACCAGCGCCTGCGGCGGCTCGGCGCGGGCCAGGCTGCGCGCCATCAGCGCCGCCAGCAGTCGGGCGCTGGCGAGGTCGCCATGGAACTTCACCCGTGGCAGCAGCCGGTCCAGCGGCGGTGCATAGAGAAAGACCGCGCGGGCCGACGCTTGCGGCGGCGGCCGGCGCAGGCATCCGCCGCAGGTGGTCGCGGCGGTCGCCAGCGGCAGGGCGCAGCGTGCGCAGGCGCCCAGGTTGAAGGGCAGGTCGGCGTGGCAGGCCCGGCACAGATCCAGCCCGTCATCGCCCGGGTCGGCGCAGAGCAGGCAGCGTGGCGGCCACAGGGCCGCGCCGAGGCGCCGCAGCCAGCCTCCCGGCGCCCCGTCAACTTGATCGCCCCCTGTTTGGTTGACAGTGCCGGCCACGCTTTCCAGACTGCCGGCCCTGTCCCGCCGCAACTGTCGGAAAAGCCATATGTCAGCTGTAAGCGCTGCGCCTTCCCCTTCCTCGACCCCCGCCGCCGACCTCACCGCCCTGCGCCACGACTGGTCGCGCGCGGAAGTACGCGCCCTGTTCGACCTGCCGTTCCCGGAGCTGCTGCACCGCGCCGGCCAGGTCCACCGCGAGACCTTCGACCCGGCCGAAATCCAGGTCAGCACGCTGCTGTCGATCAAGACCGGCGGTTGCCCCGAGGATTGCGGCTACTGCCCGCAGGCCGCCCGCTACCACACGGGCGTCGAAGCCACGAAGCTGATGAGCACCGAGGCGGTGATCGAAAAGGCCCGCCAGGCCAAGGCCGCCGGCGCCAGCCGCTTCTGCATGGGCGCGGCCTGGCGCTCGCCGAAGGACCGCGACATCCCGAAGGTCGCGGCCATGATCTCGGAAGTGAAGGCGATGGGCCTGGAGACCTGCGCGACGCTGGGGATGCTCTCGGGCACGCAGGCGCAGGCGCTGCGCGAGGCCGGCCTGGACTACTACAACCACAACCTCGACACCGCGCCGGAGTTCTACAACCAGATCATCCACACCCGCGAGATGCAGGACCGGCTCGACACCCTGTCGCACGTCCGCGACGTCGGCATGAAGACCTGCTGCGGGGGCATCGTCGGCATGGGCGAGACGCGCGAACAGCGCGCCGGCCTGCTGCAGACCCTGGCCAACCTGCCGGCGCACCCGGACTCGGTGCCGATCAACCGCCTGGTCCAGGTCGAGGGCACGCCGCTGGCCGGGTCCGAGCAGCTGGACCCGTTCGAATTCGTCCGCACCGTGGCCGTGGCCCGGATCCTGATGCCGCGCTCGATGGTCCGCCTCTCGGCCGGCCGCGAGGCCATGAGCGACGAGCTGCAGGCCCTTTGCTTCCTCGCCGGGGCAAATTCCATCTTCTACGGTGAGAAATTGCTGACGACCGGTAATCCCGACACCGAGCGGGATATGGCATTGTTTGCCCGACTGGGCCTGCGACCGATGCAGGTCACTCAACAGGGGACCACCGTGCACGCCGATATCGTCGAACAAGTCGACGTCGATCCGTCGTCTTCGTCGTTCTGCCCGACCCGGGCGGCCTAGCCATGGGCCGGGAGACGTGGCGTGAGCGTATCGAGGCAGCGCGCGAACAGCGCGTGGCGAACGCGCGCGTTCGCGTCCGGCGCACGGTCACCCAGCGCGATGGTGCGCGCTGCGTGGTCGACGGCCGCTCCCTGCTGAACTTCTGCGGCAACGACTATCTCGGCCTGTCGCAGCACTTCGCCGTGGTTGGCGCGCTGCAGGACGCGGCCTCGCGCGAGGGCGCCGGTGGCGTCGCCTCGCACCTGGTCTGCGGCCACCACGCCATCCACGACGCGCTCGAGCGCGAACTCGCCGACTGGCTCGGCGCGCCGCGCGCGCTGCTGTTCGGCAGCGGCTACATGGCCAACCTGGCGGTGATCCAGTCGCTGCTGGGCGATGACGACGTCTGCGTCCAGGACCGGCTCAACCATGCCAGCCTGATCGACGCGGCGCGCCTGGCCGGTTGCCGCCTGCGCCGCTACCCGCATGCCGATGCCGAGGGCGCCATCCGCCAGCTGCGCGGCATGCCCGAAGGCATGGCGATGATCGCCACCGACGGCGTCTTCAGCATGGACGGCGACGTCGCCCCGCTGCGCGAGCTGGCCCTGGTCGCACGCGTGCAGAAGGCGCTGCTTTATGTCGACGATGCCCATGGCATCGGCGTGGCCGGCCCGGATGGCCGGGGCACCGTCGCCGCAGCCAAGCTCGGCACTGCCGACGTACCCCTGCAACTGGCGACGCTGGGCAAGGCCCTGGGCGGCTACGGCGCGGCGATCGTCGGCGACGCCGACCTGATCGGGCACCTGTCCGAGACCGCGCGCACCTACATCTACACCACCGCCTTGCCGCCGGCCCAGGCCGCGGCGACGCTGGCCGCGGTCAAGCTGGCACGCACCGAACATTGGCGCCGCAACAAGCTCGAGGAACTGACCGGTCGCTTCCGCGAACGCGCCCAGCGCCTCGGCCTCGACCTGCTCGACTCGCAAACGCCCATCCAGCCGGTCCTGTGCGGCGAAGACGACCGCGCACTGGCCATGGCGCAGGCGCTCGAACAGGCCGGTTACTGGGTCGCGGCGATCCGCCCGCCGACCGTGCCGGAAGGCCGCGCGCGTCTGCGCGTGACGCTCTCGGCACTGCATGGCGCCGGCGATGTCGACGGCCTGGTCGATGCCATCGCCAAGGCCCGCGACCGCCTCAACCTCGGCATGACCGGCCTGCCCGAGCGCAATCTCGCCCTGGTTCGATGAGGTGGCCGGTGAACGGTCACCGGTGAGCGGCGAGCGCGACCTCGCGCGCCTGCTCGCCAGCCTGCAGGTCACCGCGCGCGACGGCGAGTTTGTCTTCGTCAGCCGGCCCGTCGCAGATCCTGGCCTGGCGGCGCTGTCGGAGGCCAGCGTCCGCGAGGACGAAGGCGTCACCTACGTGCTGCCCCGCGCCAAGGCCGATGCCCTGCGCCTGTCCTACGATTTCCGCGCCGCCTGGCTCAGCCTGGGCGTGCATTCGGCGCTCGAAGCGGTCGGACTGACCGCAGCCGTCGCCACCGCGCTGGCGCGGCACCAGATCCCCTGCAACGTCCTGGCCGGCTTCCACCACGACCACCTGCTGGTCGCGGCGGAACGACGCGAGGAGGCGCTTGCAGTGCTTTCTGCGCTTTCAGCGCTTTCGGTGCAGGCGTCGGCGCGCTGAGCACGGATAATCGGCTGCCGGGATGATTCCCGGCACGGATGCCACCCCCACGCCGCAAGGCACCTGGTTCCAAGGCAACACAACATGTACATCGAGACGCGCGGGCAAGGTCCCGCGCTGGCAATGATTCACGGCTGGGCCATGCACGGCGGTCTGTTCGCACCGTTGGCCGACCGCCTGGCCGAGCGCTACACGCTGCACCTGGTCGACCTGCCCGGGCACGGCAACTCGCGCGACGACACTACCCCGCTGCAACCGCAGGCGCTGTCGGCGCAGCTGGTCGAACGCGTGCCCGGTGCGGTCTGGCTGGGCTGGTCGCTGGGCGGGCAGTTCGCATCGCGCGCCGCGCTCGATTTCCCGCAACGCGTGCGCGGACTGATCATGATCGCGTCGTCGCCGCGGTTCGTCGCCGACAACGGCTGGCCGCATGGCGTCACGCCGCAGTTGTTCCGCGATTTCGGCGATGCGCTCAGTCGCGATTTCCGCGGCACGCTCGAGGGCTTCCTAGCGCTGGAGGCGCTCGGCTCGCCGCATGCGCAGGAAGAGCTGCGCAGCCTCAAGGTGCAGGCGTTCGAGCGCGGCGAGCCGGCCGAGCGCGCGCTGCAGGAGGGGTTGGCGCTACTCGACGGTCTGGATCTGCGCGCGGAGCTGCCGCAGTTGCAGGTGCCGAGCCTGTGGATTTCCGGGCGTCGCGATCGCCTCGTGCCGGCCGGTGCGATGCCGGCCGCGGCCGCATTGGCGCCGAACGCGCGCAGCGTGGTGATCGCGCACGCGGGGCACGCGCCATTCCTCGGTGCGACGGATCAGGTGGCGAAGGAAATCGACGCGTTCATGGCCGACGAGGCCGCGCAGGTGCCGGCATGACCGACCTGTTCGACCACCGCCAGGTCCGCCGCGCCTTCTCGCGCGCCGCGCACGGCTACGACAATGCCGCCGCGTTGCAGCGCGAAGTCGCCTCGCGCCTGATGGAACAGCTGGACTACCTCGACGATCCCGCGCTCGACCGCGCGCCGCCGCAGGTCGTGCTCGACGTCGGGTGCGGCCCCGGCCATGCCAGCATCGCGATGCAGAAGCGCTGGCCGAAGGCCCAGGTGGTCGCGCTCGACCTCGCCCAGCCCATGCTGCGCGAGACTGCCCACAACGCCGGTGGCTGGCGGCCGCGATTCCTCGGCGGCGCGCGTCCGCACGCGGTCTGCGCCGACGCGCGCGCGCTGCCGCTGCGCGATGGCAGCGTCGACGTGCTGTTCTCCAACCTGTGCCTGCAGTGGGTCGAGGACCTGCCGTCGGTGTTCGCCGGGTTCCGCCGCGTGCTCAAGCCCGACGGTCTGATGCTCGTGTCTACCTTCGGTCCCGGCACGCTGCATGAACTGCGCGGCGCCTTTGCCGAAGCCGACAACGTCCAGCACGTCAGCGCATTCGCCACGATCGCCCAGTTCGGCGACGCCCTGATCGCCGCCGGTTTCAAGAACCCGGTGCTCGATCGCGACGAGTTCGTGCTCGGCCACGCCGACCTGGGCGAGCTGATGCGCGAGCTGCGCACGCTCGGTGCCACCAATGCCAACCTCGATCGCCGCCGCAGCCTGACCGGCCGCGCCCGGTTCGCCCGCGCCGCACAGGCTTACGAGCCCTGGCGTCGCGACGGCCGCCTGCCGGCGACCTGGGAAGTCATCTACGCCCACGCCTGGGGTCCGCAGCCGGGCACGCCGATCCGCGTCGGCGGCGTCGACGAAGTGCAGGTGCCGGTGAGCCGGATCCCGATCCGGAAACGCACGTGAGCGGGCGCCGACTGGCGCTGGCGGCGGTCGCCATCGCCCTGGCCTCGGCGTTCTTCTTCACCTGCACCTACGTGCTCAACCGCGCCGCCGCGGTGGACGGCGGGCACTGGGCATGGACCGCGTGCCTGCGCTACCTGATCACGCTGCCGCTGATGCTGCCGGTCATGCGCCTGCAGGGCGGCATGGCGCCAGTGTGGCGCGCGATCCGTGCGCACCCGGGGCCGTGGCTGTTGTGGAGCGGTATCGGCTTCGTCCTGTTCTATCTGTGCCTGAGTTTTGCGGCGTCCAGCGGCCCGTCGTGGCTGGTGGCCGGCACGTTCCAGCTGACCGTGATCGCCGGGATGCTGTGCGCGCCATTCCTCTATCGCGATGCGCGCGCGCGGATCCCGCTGCCGGCATTGCTGACCGGAATGCTGGTGGTGGTCGGCGTGCTGTTGATGCAGTTCGGCCACGGTGGCGGCGCTCTCGATCGCGATGGCTGGATCGCGCTGGTGCTGGTTGCCGTGTCGGCGTTCGCTTACCCGCTCGGCAACCGCGGGCTGCTCCTGCACCTGGAGAAAGCCGGCGTCGAACTCAATGCCACCCAGCGCGTGTTCGGCATGACCCTGGCAAGCCAGCCGATGTGGCTGGTGGTGGCCGCGTTTGCGTGGGCCGGCACGGGCCTGCCTTCGTCCGGACAGGTCTGGCTGGCCGGCGGTGTCGCGCTCGGCGCCGGCGTGATCGCGACCGTGCTGTTCTTCCAGGCCACCGGCATGGTCCGCAACGACCCGACCGCACTGGCCGCGGCCGAGGCGATGCAGGCGGCGGAGATCCTGTTCGCCACCGTGATCGGCGTGCTCTGGCTCGGCGAGCAGTGGCCGCAGGGGCGTGCGCTGGGCGGCGCGGTGCTGGTGGTGGTCGGCATCGTGGTCTTCAGCCTGGTTGCCGCACGCGCGGCCGCCGGCGACCGGCGTGCAACACAGGAACTGCGCGGCGATCGCGGCGCGTAGCCGCGACGGCCGTTGGCGGCGCGCCCGTCGTTCAGGCGGCTCTGGTTAGATTCGCACCATGCCGCGCACCCCACACTTCATCCGTCGCCCACTGCTGGCCTTGGCGTTGATCTGCAGCGCGACCGCCAGCGTGCCTGCCCTTGCCCAGGACCGGTTGCTCGAGCAATGGGGCATCGACGCCGGCGCCCTGGTCGGCGATGGCCGGCAGATGCTGCTGCGCGCACCCGATGCCAGCATCGACGGCCTGTTCCAGGCGATCCACGCAGGCGCGCAGTCGCCGCAGGACGCGCGGGTCATGTGTGAGCTGTTCGATCCCGGCGCCGAGCGCACGCTCGACGGCTACAACCAGATTGCCTCGCAATTGAGCCAGGTCAGCCGCGTGCGCTTCGCCAATGCCGTCGCCGATTTCTTCGTCGCCGCCGCCCAGAGTCCGCCGCAACCCTACGACCCAGCGCTGGCGATGCAGGCATTGAAGGCCGCGGGCGTTCGCGCGGCGATCCTCAACGACGGCTTCCTGGCCGGGCTCAACGGCAACGACCACCCGGCACGATGCCGCTCCGTGGGCGCACTGCTCGACTCGCTGCAGACGCGGCCGGTGGCCGAACGCGCCTCGGTGATGCGCCTGCTGCTGAGCCAGGGACTGGACTACCTGGCAGTCGCCGGCGGCGGGCGCTGATCGGCAACGTGCTCCACCTGGAACATCACCCGTTTCTGGTAGGGCGTTCCCAGCAGGCTGGCCCGGTAGCCATAAGAGGCGATGCGCGCCTGCACGACCGGCCAGTCGGCCTGCTTGCACACCCAGACCACGCCGGCTTCGTGTTCGCCCAGTTCGACGTCGAGCGGTTCGTCGTAGGCCGGGTTGAAGCGCGGCTGCGGTAACGCCTCCAACGAGATCTTTTCGACTTCCGTGCCGGTGCCCAGGTGCAGGTGCAGGCCATATCGGGCCATGTCCTCGACGAACACCACTTCGTGCACGTCGCCAGGCGCGCGTTCGCGGATGGCATCGGCCCAGGCCGACGCGTCCTTGTGGGTCGGCCACCACGCCAGCGCCAGCTTGAGCGAGAGCAACAGCGCCACCCAGGCCAGCAGCCACGGCCAGCGTGGCAGCGCGCGACCCTCGCGCTGCCATTGCAGGGCAACGATGCAGGCCATCGGCAAGAACAACGGCAGCAGATACAGCGGCATGCGCGAACGCGAGAGGCAGAACACCACCAGCGGCAGCAGCAGCCACAGCGCCGTCAGCAGCCAGGGCGCGTCGGCCTGGCGTTGTCCGGCATCGCCCCGCCATCGACGCGCGAAGGTGGGTATCGTGCGCGCCCAGCGCCACAGTGCCGGCGTCCACGGCAGCGTTCCGAGAACGACCGTTGGCAGGTAGATCTCGAGCCAGCCGTACCACTCGCCATGGCGGCCGAACTCGCCGGTGGCCACGCGGTTCACCACCTCGTCGCCGATGAAGTAGTGGAACAGTCCGGGATTGCCGTGGAAAACCGCGAGATACCACGGCAACGCCAGCACCACGAACAGCACGATCCCCGACCACTGCAGGGTCCGGTGCAGGCGTCGGCCGGGCATCAGGAAATCGAACAGCAGCACCACCGGCAGAGGCAACAGTCCGGCCGGACCCTTGGTGATGAAGGCCAGCGCGAAGCCGACCCACATCACCGCGATCCAGCGCCGCGGATGCCGCCCGGTGCCGAAGCGCGCCTCGACGAACGCCCACATCGCCAGCGCCTCGCAGGCGGCCAGCACATAGTCGGTGGTGATCAGCTGCGATGCGCCAACCGTGAACAGCATGGAGGAATAGGCAAGCGCCGCCGCCCGTTCGCTGCCAGGCGACAGCCTTCTGGCGATGCGCCAGGCAAACCAGACGCACAGCAGATACGACAGCGCCGCCGGCAGGCGCGCGGCCCAGGGATTGGCGCCGAACACGGCCACGCTGGAGGCAATGGCCCAGTAGGTCAGTGGCGGCTTGGTCCAGTGCCCGACTTCATGGTTGCGATGCGGATTGAGCCAGTCGCCGCTGTGCAGCATGTTCAGCGCGACGTTGGTGTAGCGGCCCTCGTCGGGATCCCAGATGCCGCGCGTGCCGAGAAAACACAGCGCCAGCACCACCGACATCGCGGCGATCCAGAGCGACGGGGAACGCAGAGCGTTGTGCATGCAGACTCGAAGACAGCCTTGGCTGCGACACTCTAGTGACGGAAACGTAAAGAGACTGTCGGAACGCGTGGCGCCTGGAGCCTTCCCGCCTGCGAGTCACACACGCAATCGGTCACACAGGCGAGAGCGGAACCGGGCGGATCAGCCTCCGACCTGGGCGATCCAGTCTTCGAGATTGTAGTAGTTGCTGACGCGCTGGATGCGGCCGTCGTGCACCTCGAAGAATGCACCGCCAGGCAGTACGTACTTCTGTCCACGCGCCTGCGGCAGGCCGGAATCGCTGGCCACGTACTCGCCGTGGACAATGTATTCGGCGGCGGCGCGGGCGCCGTCGGGGGAGACCATGACGACGATGTCGTGCAGTTGCTCGCGATAACTGCGCGCCATGCGCTGCAGGAACGAAGCGAAGGCCTCGCGACCGATCTCGCGCGGGCCCTGGTTGAGATCGTGGATGATGCCGTCGCCCAGCAGTGCCAGCATCGCGTCCCAGTCGGCACGGTTGAACGCGGCGTAGTACGCCAGGATCAGCTCCGTGGCGCGGTCGTGACTGCGCGTGCCGTCGATCTTCATCATCGCGTGTCCTTGCGGGGATCTGGCGCCGTCGAGGGTGGCCGGCATGGCGATGATAGCGGTGCAGCGGGTGCCGGCGAATGTGATCCCTGCCGCCAAAGCCCGAAAGGGCGCGCCTTCGCACGGCCGCCAGACCGTGTTAACGCGGCTCCGACACGCGTGACCTGCCCCGGGTGCTCGGCCGCAGGCGCCGTCAGCCGCGCGCGAACAGCTCCGGCAGCGCATCCGGGTCGACGTTGCCCCCGGAAAGAATGATGCCCACGCGCAGGCCGGCGAACAGGTCCTTTCGGGTCAGCACCGTGGCCAGGGCCAGGGCCGAGGACGGTTCGATGGTCTGCTTGGTGCGCTGCCACAGCAGGCGCATGGCAGCGACGGTGTCGCGATCGTCCGCCGTCAGGACCTCGGCGCCGTGCCGCTTCAGCAGGGCGAAGTTGGGCTCGCCAACGAGCGTGCGCAGGCCATCGCAGATGGTGTCGGGGGTGAACTGGGCGATGCGCTCGCCGCGCTGCATCGACTCCCACGTGTCGGCCGCGCCGGCGGGCTCGGCCAGGTACAGCTTCGTCCGTGGCGACAGGGCGGCAACGCTGAGCGCCGTGCCCGATGCCAGGCCACCACCGCCGACGGGGACGATCAGCGCATCGAACGAAACATCGCCCGACAGCAACTCCAGCGCCGCCGTGCCCTGGCCGGCGATGACGCGGGCATCGGCATACGGGTGCACCAGCTCCGCGCCGGTCTCGGCCTGGATCTGCGCGCACTTGGCTTCGCGGGCCGCGGTGTTCGCCGCGCAGCGATGCAGCACCGCGCCATAGGCCTGGATCGCCGCGACCTTGGCCGCGACCGCGCCCTCGGGCACGACCACGTGGCAGGCGATGCCACGGGTACCTGCGGCCAATGCCAGTGCCGCGCCGTGGTTGCCGGAGGAATGGGTGACCACGCCGCGCGAAGCGTCGGCCTCGCTCAGCGACCAGATCGCATTGCAGGCGCCTCGAAACTTGAAGGCGCCGGCACGCTGCAGGTGTTCGGCCTTGAAATGCAGCTCACAGCCGGCGATCGCATCCAGGCTGCGCGAGCGCAGCACCGGGGTGACATGGGCGTGCGGTGCGATGCGTGCGGCGGCGGCCAGCACGGCATCGAAATCGGGCGCGACAAAAGCGCGCTGCGCGGTCTGCGCGGGGGCGGCGTTGTTCATGCGCAGATGCTAGCGCGACGACGGCCGATTGAGCAGGCTGACCGCCGCCGACCCGGCGACCACCAGGGCCGCGCCGATCCAGCCCAGCGTGGTGATCCGCTCCGGCGCCAGCCATTGCGGCCACAGCGCGTGCACCGCCGCGGCGGCGGCAATGCACAGCAGCGGCGTGGTGGCGAGGATCGCTGACACTCGCGATGCCTCCCAGTGCGCCAGCGCTTCGGCGAATGCGCCATAGGCGCCAATCGTGTTGAAGGCGCAGTACATCAGCATTGCCCAGTGCACCGCGTCCAGGCGCAGCAGGGTAGCCGGATGGGCGAACGGCAGCAGGGCCACGCTGGCGAAGGCGTAGATGAACAGCAATACCTGCATCGAGCCCAGGCGCATCAGCAACTGCTTCTGCAGCAGCGCATAGACCGCCCAGACGATCGCGCCGACCACCACCAGCGCCGAGCCCAGCACATAGCCGGGTGCCCGCGCGCTGGCGGCCAGCTGGTCGGCAAAGAACAAGCCCATGCCGGCCACGAGCAGGCCCAGGCCGAGCCACTGCGCTGCGCGGAAACGCTCGCCGAACACCCACACCCCGCCCAGCGCCATCAGCAGCGGCGCCAGCTGGATCAGCAGCTGGGCGTTGGCCGGCGTGGTGTGCTGGACGCCGAGCAGATAGAAGACGTAGTTGCCGACCAGCATCACCGCCGCCAGCGCCAGCATCGCGCCGCCACGGCGGCCGAGCTGGCCATACCCGCCAAGCTTGCCGCGAGCGCCGAGCCAGGCCGCGGTGACCACGGCCGCCACCAGGAACCGGAACCAGGTCAGGGTGATCGGGTCGAGGACCTCCAGGACCAGCTTCAGCGCAACCGGCAGCGTCGCCCAGCACAGTGCGGTGACAAGGGTGAGCAGCAGTCCCAGCCGCCACTGGCCGGACGCACGGTGCAGGGTCATCGGGCTCTCGCAGACATGGGGCTCTCGCCGAAACAAAGCGTGGCATGCTGGCAGCTGGCTGCGGGCACGGCAATGCGGTTGGATGGAATGCCGGGTTCCGCGGCGCAGCTGAACGCCGGTGCGGTCGCCGCCGTGCAGCGGAAAAAATTAAGGCCGAGTTCAATTCCGCGGCCTGATGCTGACGGCCTGCCCTGGGGGGTTCCGCATCATGATCCGCAAACTCGTTCTTCCAGTACTCGCCACGCTGCTGCTGGCGGGTTGCTATACCGACTACGCCTATCGCGGCCATGGCGGCGCGGGCGACTATTACTACGGCCAGCCCAGCGTCCAGTACCGCTACTACGGCGGCTACGGTGGCGGTTACGGCGGCTACTACGGTGGCTGGGGTGGCTACTACGGCAATCCGTATGGCTACGGCTACCCCTATCGCTACGCCTATCCGTATCGATACGGCTACGGCCCGTACGGCTACCCGGGTGGCCGCTATCCGGGCTACGGCTACGGTTACCCGGGCTACTACGGCCATGGACATGGCCACGGCAACTACCCGAACCGTCCGGGCCGACCTTCGTGGAGTGGTCAGATGCCCCAGCCGGGCACGCAGCCCGGTCCGCGTCCGGGCGGCCAGCCCGGCGTCCGCCCCGGCGGACGGCCGCCCAATGCGAGCAACGAACCGCGCCCGATGCCGCGCCAGGACGCGCCCAGGACACCGACGCGCGGTCGCGAACACGCACCGCGCCAGGAACCGTGACCACGCCACGTTTGGGCTTGCGCAAGCTAGCGGCAATTCACATTTTTCTGCTTGCGTCACGGCGCAACTGACGGCAATCTGCGGACATTGACCGATTGCGTCGCTTTTGGACGTAAATCGCAAAGCGGCTCCGCTTCTATGTCGGCGCCCGGCGAGGAACCACGGATCCCCCCTGTTCCGTCCCCGTCGGGCGTCGGCGCCTAATCCGGCCCAGCGCGCACCGCGCGGCCCTGCAAATCGCAAGCCGACACCAGGCCCGCCAACGCGGGCCTTCGTCTTGTCCGGATATCAAAGAAAGGCCCCTCGGCCCCACTGAGCCCCCACTGGAGGCCCAGCCCCCTTGGTAAGGGGGCGCGGCGGCAGCCGCAGGGATTGGTAAGGGCATCCACGGGGCCCAAGGTTTGCACAGCGAACTTTGGGTTTTTATTGCCTGCGGCAATAAAAAAAGGGGGCCGAACGTCCCCCGACATTCGGCCCCCCGGCTTCCCCCGCGAGCGCTTGGCCAGCCCCTGTTCCAATTCCGGCCGGCGATGAGCGCCTGCCCCGCTGGGTGCATTAGATACAAAGCACGAACCGTGCCAAGTTTCACGTTGGATTCAGGCTGACCGGCAGGGCAAAGCCATGTGGCCTAAAATTCACCAGCGGCCCGAGTTGCCCACCCGCATTGCCCCCAGGATTCGATGAGCCAGAACTTCTACCAGTACGACGTGATCGTGATCGGCGGCGGCCATGCCGGCACCGAGGCCGCGCTCGCGTCGGCCCGCGCCGGCGCCCGCACGCTGCTGCTGACGCACTCGGTGGAGACGGTGGGCGCGATGAGCTGCAACCCGGCCATCGGCGGCATCGGCAAAGGCCACCTGGTCAAGGAAATCGACGCACTGGGCGGCATCATGGCGCGCGCTGCCGACGCGGCCGGCATCCAGTGGCGCCGGCTCAATGCCTCCAAGGGCCCGGCCGTACGCGCCACCCGTTGCCAGGCCGACCGCTCGCTCTATCGCGCCTTCATCCGGCGCGCGGTCGAGAGCCAGCCCAACCTGACCCTGTTCCAGGCCGCGGTCGACGACATCGTCTTCGCCGGCGGCCGCGTCGCCGGTGCGGTCACCCAGACCGGGCTGCGTTTCGAAGCGCCTGCGGTCATCCTCACCGCCGGCACCTTCCTCGCCGGCAAGGTCCACGTCGGCCAGACCACCTATGCCGCCGGCCGTGCCGGCGACCCGCCCGCCGTCGCCCTGGCCGCGCGCCTGCGCGAAGGGCCGTTCGTGGTCGACCGCCTCAAGACCGGTACGCCGCCGCGCATCGACGGCCGCAGCCTCGACTACTCGGTGATGGAAGAGCAGCCCGGCGACGACCCGCGCCCGGTCATGTCCTTCATGGGCAGCCATGCCGACCAGCCGCGCCAGGTCTCGTGCTGGATCACCCATACCAGCGAGCAGACCCACGAGATCATCCGCGGCGCGCTCGACCGTTCACCGCTCTACACCGGCCAGATCGAAGGCATCGGCCCGCGCTACTGCCCCTCGATCGAGGACAAGGTGGTGCGCTTCGCCGAGAAGCCCAGCCACCAGATCTTCGTCGAGCCCGAGGGCCTGGACGTCGCCGAGATCTACCCCAATGGCATCTCGACCTCGCTGCCGTTCGACGTGCAGCTGGCGCTGGTGCGGTCGATCCGCGGTTTCGAGAACGCCCACATCACCCGCCCGGGTTACGCGATCGAGTACGACTTCTTCGATCCTCGCGGGCTCAAGTCGACGCTCGAGACCAAGGCCATGGCGGGCCTGTTCTTCGCCGGCCAGATCAACGGCACCACCGGCTACGAGGAGGCTGCCGCGCAGGGCCTGCTCGCCGGCGTCAACGCCGCGCGTTTCGTGAAAGGCCATGAGGGCTGGTCGCCGCGTCGCGACGAGGCCTATCTGGGCGTGCTCGTCGACGACCTGATCACCCACGGCACCAGCGAGCCCTACCGCATGTTCACCTCGCGCGCCGAATACCGCCTGCAGCTGCGCGAGGACAACGCCGACGCGCGCCTGACCCCGGTTGGACGCGAACTCGGCCTGGTCGACGACGCCCGCTTCGCCCGCTTCGACGCCAAGCGCGAAGCCGTGGCCCGCGAGAACACGCGCCTGGGCGCGGTCTGGGCCGCGCCGGGCAACGCGCTTGGCCGCGAGGCGATGAGCGCGCTGGGCATCGAGATCAGCCGCGAAACCAGCGCGCTGGATCTGCTCAAGCGTCCTGAACTCGATTACGCGAAGTTGATGCAGGTGCCGTCGCTCGGCCCTGCGGTGGACGACGCCGAAGTGGCCGAGCAGGTAGAGATCGGCGTGAAGTACGCCGGCTACCTCGACCGCCAGCGCGAGGAGATCGCCCGCCAGCAGCGCCACGAGACCACGGCGATCCCGCACGACTTCGACTACGCCGCCGTGCGCGGCCTGTCGGCGGAAGTGCAGGGCAAGCTCGAGCGCGTGCGTCCGCAGACCATCGGCCAGGCGCAGCGCATCCCGGGCATGACGCCGGCGGCGATCTCGTTGTTGCTGGTGCACCTGACCCGCGCCCGCCGCGCCCGCGTGGCCTGATCGCGTCGTCGCCCGGCAGTCAGTAGGTGCGCAGTCAGTAGGCGCGCAGTCAGGCCGAATGCTGGCGCCGGAACTCGCCCGGCGAACAACCGGCATCGCGCTTGAAGAACTTGATGAAGTTGGCCGCCTCGCCGAAGCCGAGCTGCTCGGCGATGGTGGCGACCGGCAGTCCGGTCTGTGCGAGCAGGCGCTTGGCCTCCAGGTTGATGCGCGCGGCGATGAAGGCCTTGGCCTGCACGCCCGCCACTTCCAGCGTGGTCCGCGTCAGGCTCCGCTCCGAGCACCCCAGCGCCTTGGCGTACGCGCTCACCTGGTGCTGACTGGCGAAGTTGCCCTCCAGCACCTGCTGGAAGCGGCGGAACCGCTGCAGGCTCACCGTCGATGCCCCCGTCTGCGATGCCTGCCGGCCGTGACTCAGGTGCAGCCGCAACAGCAGTGAATACAGCTGATGGCGAAGCAGCGGGTGCAGTGTTTCGCTGGGCCAGCCCGAGAGCGAGTCGCTGTGCATCTGCATGATCGTGTTCTGCACCGCGTACATCTCGCCGCCATCGAGCGGCGTGTGCGCCGGCAGCGCCTGCAGGCTGGTGTGGGCCCTGAGTTCGTCGATCCGAACCGTGCTCTGCAGCGGCGCCAGGAACTCGGGCCGGAAGATCACCACCCAGCCATTCCATCCGGCCTGCATGTTGAAGTGCAGCGCCTGGCCCGGCCGCAGCGCGAGCAACGATCCCGGCCTGCACGGCACCGGCGAGAAATCGACGGTGAAGTCGAACCCGCCGTCGGTCACGCAGACCAGCATGTGGAAATCGATGCGCTGGGTGGCACGGAAATGGGCATCGTCGACTCGACCGCGCAGGTCGGCCACAGAGAACACCTCCACGTCCAGCCGGTAACCGCCCGCAGGCAGGTAGGCGACGCGCATGATGCTGGCGGCTTGCCGTTTCCGCATTCCAATCTGTCCGGAACTGACTGTTGGCTGTCGCCCGTTGACCTGTGAATCATAGACCGGGTGCGGACAATGACCACCATTCCAGACCGCATGAGAGACACGATCATGACCATGTCGCCGAAAGCGCAGGTGGTGCAGCTGCTCAAGAGCATCGAGACGGGCGATGCCCATCCCGTCGCTTACATCCATCCGGGCCGCTACGTGCAGCACAACCTCGCGGTGGCCGATGGCCTGGCCGGTTTCGGCGACCTGCTGCAGCAACTGCCAAAGGGCAGTGCAAGGGTAAACACCGTGCGCGCGTTCCAGGACGGCGATTTCGTTTTCACGCACACCGACTACGACTTCTTCGGTCCCAGGATCGGCTTCGACATCTTCCGCTTCGACGAGGGCAGGATCGTCGAGCACTGGGACAACCTGCAGGACACGCCAGAGGCGCCGAATCCAGGCGGCCACAGCATGATCGACGGCACGGTGCTGGTCGCCGATCTGGACCGTACGAACGACAACAAGGCGCTGGCGGGCAGGTTCCTCGACGACATCCTCATCCACGGCCGGATGGAGCGGCTGTCGGGCTACTTCGACGGCGACCGCTACATCCAGCACAACCCGCACATCGGCGACGGCCTGGCCGCGCTTGGCAGCGCCTTGTACGCGATGGCCCAGCAGGGCAGGGCGATGAAGTACGACCGCGTCCACCGCCTTCTCGGCGAAGGCAACTTCGTCCTTTCCGTCAGCGAGGGCCACCTGGGCAGCGAGCACGTCGCCTTCTACGACCTGTGGCGGATCGACAACGGCAAGATCGCCGAGCACTGGGACACGATCGAGGCGATCCCGCCACGCGCGCAGTGGAAGAACGGCAACGGCAAGTTCTGACCACGGGTATCCCCCTCGCCGGCGCGACGGGTTAGGCTTGCGCCGATGAAACCCAGCCTGCTCCTGCCCCTGCTGTTCTTGCTGCCGGTCGCCTGCGATCGGACGGCCACGCCCGCCAACGAAACGGCCACCGCGAGCACCGCCGCGACACCAGCATCGGCGAAGCCCGAGGCGCCAAATGCGGCCATAGCCACACCGTGGACACTGCCGTCGGGCCTGACTCCGGCGGCGCAGCCCGACCTGATGCGCGCCCCCGACGGTTCGCTCGTGCTGTCCTGGATCGAGGCCGACGGCGACGCGCATGCGTTGAAGTTCGCGCGCCAGGTGAACGGCAAGTGGAGCGATACAGGGCAGATCGCGCGCGGCGACGACTGGTTCGTAAACTGGGCCGACACGCCGCATATTGCAGTGACGGCCGATGGCGCGCTGTGGGCGCATTGGTTGAAGAAATCGGGCAAGGCGCCGTATGCATACGACGTCGCACTGGTGAGGTCCGGCGACCAGGGACGCACCTGGTCGAAACCGGTGCTGGTGAACGACGACGGCATGCCCTCCGATCATGGCTTCGTATCGCTGTGGCCGGCGGGCCCCGACCGTATCGGCGTGGCCTGGCTCGACGGCCGCAACAGCGGCGGCGGCGATGGCGGACACGGAGGGCATGAAGGCCACCACGGCGGTGCGATGACGTTGCGCGTCGCGTTCTTCGACGCATTGCTGCAGCGGGCCGACGAACGCGAACTCGATGCAATGACCTGCGACTGCTGCCAGACCGACGTTGCTCTCGGCGGCCGCGGCCCGCTGCTGGTGTATCGCGACCGAACGCCCGACGAGATCCGCGACATCGCCGTCACCCGTTTGCAGGACGGCGCGTGGACACCCGCGCACGTGGTCCACGCCGACGGCTGGAAGATGCCCGCCTGCCCGGTCAACGGCCCGGCGGTCGTCGCCGACGGCGATACCGCGCTGGTCGCGTGGTACACCGCGGCCGGCGACATGCCGGCCCTGAAGATCGCGCGCAGCAACGATGCCGGCGACACCTTTGCCGCACCTGTGACGGTAGACCAGGGCGTGCCGGTGCAGGGAAGGGTCGACCTCGCACTCGACAAGAACGTCGCCTGGGTGCTCTGGATGCGCGAAGACGCCGGCGTGCAGTCGCTGCAGCTGGCGCGATACGCACCCGACCTCGGGCGCGAACTGCAGCGCGTCGAAGTGGCGCGGCTGCAGGGTCGCGGCCGCGCCACCGGTTTCGCCCAGCTCGCATTGGCCGATGATGGCGCCTATGTCGTGTGGACCGAAGTCGTTGACGGTAAGCCGCGGCTGCAGGGCCAGCGCTACCGGCTGGCACCGTGAGCCCGGTCATCCACGCCAGTTGCCATTGCCGGCGCCTGGCCGTGGAGGCCACGCTGACCCGGCCATTGCACGACTACGCCCCGCGCGCGTGCGACTGTGAGTTCTGTACCCGGCATGGCGCGGCATGGCTGACCGATCCGGCGGGACGGTTGCGAATGCGCCAGCAAGACGGCAACGCCGCGCTGCACTACCGCCACGGATCGGATCAGGCCGAGTTCATTGCCTGCGCAAGCTGCGCCGTGCTGGTGCTGGCGACCTACCAGAACGATGGTCGTCTATACGCAGCGCTCAACGCCAGAACAGTCGAGGGTGCTCCGGGTTTCGCACCCGAACAGACCGCGCAACCGCGATTGCTGCCGGCCGCGGAGAAGGCGACCCGCTGGCAACAGCTGTGGTTTGGCGACGTCAGGATCGAGACTGCGTAGGCGAGTGGCCCGTCGAACGCAACGCCAGATCAGGTCATTCTGCCGGTTCGGTGGAAGTTATAGAGTCTTCGGACGTTCCCATCCGAGGGTATCGAATTGAAGACGCAGTACTACACCTCCTCCAGTCTTGACGGCTTCCTCGCCACGGAAGACGACTCCCTCGAATGGCTGTTCCCGCTGGCCGATATCGAGCAGACGAGCTATCCATCGTTCATTCAGGGCGTCGGTGCGATCGCCATGGGATCGGCCACTTATGAGTGGATCCTGCGCAACGCCCAGGCGGTTTCGGAGCAGACGGGATCGGCCTGGCCCTACGCACAGCCAACCTGGGTTTTCACCCGTCGAAAGCTTGCGACGGTCGCCGGCGCAAACGTCCATTTCGTCGAGGGCGATGTGAAAGCGGCCCATCAGCAGATGCTCATGGCTGCTGGCGGAAGGAATGTCTGGGTGATGGGAGGCGGAGATCTCGCCGGGCAGTTCCATGACGCCGATCTGCTGGACGAGATCATCGTCCAGATCGGCTCGGTAACGCTGGGACAGGGAAAGCCGCTTTTCCCGCGTCGGGTTCTGAGTCCGCGCCTGTCCCTTGAATCGGTGGCTCAGGTCGGAACGGGGTTTGCCGAGCTGACGTATCGCGTGTCGAAGACCAGGTAGACGTCTCGCCAGAACCAATGGCGCGGCGTTCCAACGAGCACCCCTTCGACGTATTTTCCGCCTTCGCACATGTAGGTGATGCTGCCGTTGAGCGCACCACTTGCATCGAAGTGGCCGATCTCAACTTCATACGCCCGCCGAGCTGACGCAATAGTGCTGGTTGCAAGCAGCGTGACCGCGAGCGAAGACCAGAACAGAACGCGACGACTTCCTTTCATGGCAAATCCCTTCATAGGCCGCCTCATGCGTTCGCGCGCTATTCCGCTTGCCTGCGCCGACGACGCCAGGAGCAAGAGAGATATGCATACCAGTCGCATCGCCGGCTCCTGATGTGGAATGGGTGGTATCCGACCACCGCCCGGCAACCTTACGTACCGTCCGGGTCCAGTGCCAGGTCCCACTGCCTCTGGTACGAGCGCAGCGGACCACCGAAGGGATACGGCGCGCAGGCGCAGCCCCGGACAAACCGGCCCCAGCGCGTCGGCGGCGGCGGGTCGCTGCAAACCATCAGGCGGTCCGGCTGTGAAGGCTCGCCGGCCTCGGTGTCCATGCGGAACAGCAGGGTGTTCCCCGTGTCGACCCACAGCGCGCGGCCCTGTTCGAAATCGTCGACCTGCTCGGCCGTGACCGGCCGCCCCGAGGTTGGAAGATGCTTGAGCCACAGGCGCTTGCGCAGCTCGCGCACCCAGCCGCGCGCCGGGGCCTGCGTGTCCACCACGCCCACGCCCAGCTCGCCGTCGTGCGAGAGACCGCGACGATTGAAGTTGGCCGAGCCGATGACGGCCATGGTGTCGTCGAAGATCCACATCTTCGAGTGCAGCCAGTAGCAGCGGTCCTGTCCGCCCTTGTAAGCCCACAGCGAGATCTTGTCCGGGAAGCGCGCGGCGATGCGGCGCACCAGGTCGCGGCGGCGCTGGTTGGTCTGGAACAGTTCGCCCTGCACCGTGCCCACGCCCGTCGTCAGCACCAGCATGTGCTTGAAGCTCGGCCGGGCGATGGCTTCGGCAAGCGCCTGCAGCAGTTCTTCCTGGCCGCCCATGGCGGCAGAGGCGACGAAGTACTGCTCTTCGACATAGATCGACTCGCGCGTCGCGCGGATGGCCTGGACCAGCAGATCGTGGATCGACGACTCGCCCTTGGGCGCGAAGCTGAACTCGCTGCCGTTCTCGACATCGCGCATGACCTGGGCCATCGACGCGCGCGCATTCTCCGGGCGCAGCACGGTCAGCGGGATGCCGGTGCACGGGTTGCCATAGGTGCGTACCACCTGCACCGCCCGCGCCGTACCCGCACGCGCGTTCACCACGGCGCGCGGCGTTCCAGGAATCGGAGTGCTGCGCTGGCTGGCGTGGCTCCCCCAGCGCGCTGCGAGCGTGGCGTACACGTCGTGGGCGGCCGGTCCGCGCAGTTTCACCTGCACGTCGTGCCACGGCGCCCGCTTGCTCACGGGATCGGCCAGTCGGTCGCGACCGATGTCCATGCCGCCGACGAAGGCGGTCACGCCGTCCGGGGTCAGCACCGCGGCGGCCTTCTGGTGGAAGCAGCCGGGCAGTCGCGTCCGGTCGTCGAGGATGGCGGCGCAACCCGGTTGCCGCCGCAGCCAGTCGGCCGCGGGCGGACTGGGATTGCCGTGATGGCCCGACAGGAGCACGCAGACGCGGGCGCGGGCGGCGCCGGCCTGCTTGAGCAACTCACCCACCGTCTGCTTCGGATCGTCTCCGAGCGGCGTGTCCAGATCGATGCTCCAGCCGGCAAGCAGCACCACGTTGCCTTCACCGGCCGTGCGAAGTGCGTCGCCGAGCGCGCGGTAGTAGTCGACGTAGTGGATGTAGGCGGTGACCTCGTTGTTCTCGCAGGCCGCAGGCGGCTGCCCGCGGCGCGCCTTGGCGATGAACCAGCGGTCCAGCAACTCGCTCATGGCTGCCGCCCTGGGCTAGGCGATGTCGACCGGCTTGGTGTCGACCTCGAGGTCGATGCCACTGGTGGGCGTGTATTCGAACCAGCTTGCGACGAGCGACGCGCCTGCCGCCGAGGAGATGTCGGCATCCAGCTCATCGCCGCCCGCGGCTGCGTCCGCGCCGAAGGAGATGAGGTCGTAGTCGTTGCCGCTGCCCGGGATGTCGTAGACAAGGTCGTTGCCCCAGGCATCGGGATCGGGCGCACCGCCCGGCAGGTCGGCGAGCGTCGCGGGATAGTGACCCTCGTCGACGCGGAACTGCTCGATCTGCGCGATGACCGTTTCCATGTTCTCCCAGGTCCGCCGTTGCTGCGGGTATAGCAGCGGGCGCGCGTGCTTTTCCGGATTGGCCGGCGGGATCCCCATGTAGTTGGTGCGCGCGAAATTTGCGATCTCCTGCGCGATGGGCAGGTACGGCGAAGTGCCCGGACCCTGCAGCGAGCCCGTCTCGACCAGGCGCGTGAAGTCTTCTTCGTAGCCGGGCCGGATGGTCAGCACCACGCGCATGTAGCCGGCACGCAGGAAGCGCTGGTGCTCCGGGTCCGCGCACTCGAACAGCAACTTGTCGCGGCCCTGGTTCTCCGAACCCCAGAAATAGGCATAAGGAAAGTAGAGCAGGTTCTCCCACTCCACCGCCTGCTGCACGAACTTGACCAGCTCGCCAAACAGCAGCGCCTCCGCCCAGTCGGCTTCGACGATGCCGGTGAAGGTGGGGGAGTCTGCGACCGGCCCCGGATTGCCGGTCATGTGGAACTGCTCGTTGGTGAGCAGTCGATCGATGGTCTTCTGCACGCTGCCGGGCGCGTTGGAGTAGCCGCTGGACGGACCCAGCAGCCACAGCATGATCAGGCGCAACATCTCTTCGCGCTCGATGCGGCGCAGCGAAAGCGTGTCCTTGGCAGTGAGGTCGCGCCAGAGACGGTCGCGCTCGACCTGCAGCCGGCTCATCCGATCCTGGTACTGGGCGCGTGCCGCGGCGTGGATGGCGTCCCACACCCGTCGCCGCCAGTCCACGTAGACCGCATGCGTGCGCGAGTAGGTGACATCGAGCACCAGCGCGGCCGACAGGATGGTCTGGTACATGCATACGCCGGTGAGATGGCCGGTGGCGCCCTTGAAGTGGTTGAAGTCGCCGATCGCTTCGTTCAGCGGGAACGCCGGCGGCTTGTGAAAGATGGTGTTGCCGCTGTACCAGCGGAAGTGCCACGCTTCGCCGGTCCAGCGGTTGATGTGCGCGGTGGCGGTGGCGGCAAGGAACTCGTAACCCGCGGGTACATCGAACTCGAACTTGAAGTAGCCGACGTTGTGCCGGTCGTCCTCGGCGATCGGCCCGATCGTATTGCTCAGGCTCTGCTTGACCTGCTCGTCGGGGAGGTCGGGCAAGCCCAGCGCGCCGACCTTTTCGCCCTCGTCCACGTAGTTGAGCGTGGTGAGGTCCTCCGGCTGCAGCGCGAAGACAAACGGAACCTGCAGTTCGGCATCAATCGCGGCCAGTCGCCGCCAGCGCGCCCACAGCCGTACTCCGGGGGTCGGGATGGCGACGTCGTAGGTCATCCGCAGGCCATAGCGGAAGAGGTCGGTCTTCCACTTGCGCATCATCTTGTAATAGTCGATGCGCCGCGCATTGGCAGTGGGGTTGGTGATCGTGCGGAAGCTCCTGTCCTCGGTGCCCTTGCTGCTCTCGAGCTTGATGGAGACCTTGTGCTCCTGGCGCGAGCGGGCCGAGGCCTTCTCCGTCACTTCCTTGATCTGGTGCATCGAACTGCTCAACGAGTCGTGGGTCTCGTTGTTGTTGTTCAGGCCAAGGGTGGTGGTCAGCGACACCGGGCCATAGCTGCCGGTGAGCGTGGAACCGAAGCTGAGCGCATCGGCATGCCGGGCCTCGTTCTGGGTCGACATCGAGGCGTCCGTCTTCTCGGCGACGCCACGCTCGCTGTAGCTCTCGAAGGCGTCCTG
This sequence comes from Lysobacter sp. 05T417, assembly GCF_056396405.1. Lineage (NCBI taxonomy): Bacteria > Pseudomonadati > Pseudomonadota > Gammaproteobacteria > Lysobacterales > Lysobacteraceae > Lysobacter > Lysobacter sp. 05T417. Next base: position 39,905 of record NZ_JBFTLK010000005.1, read on the forward strand.
GACGATGTCTTCGTAGGTCTGGGAAGACGTCGACCACTCCTTGTGCGAAACCGTCACTGTCTCGCCGGGCGCCATCGGCACGGTGAAGACGAGTTCGCCGCGTTCCACGCCCGCCGGGTACATCTCCAGGCGCTCCAGGTGCAGGCGGCCGACCGGAGACACCTTGATCTGCTGCGCGAAGGCCTCCCGCACCATGTCGAAGGCGCCGGTGCGCTGGGTGCCGCGCAGTGCGGCCACCTGGTCGGCGATCGCGACCAGGCGCTCGGCCGGCACGCGCGCGAGGCCGGCGGCGGCCTCGAGGTGCGAAGCCGTCTCGAGCTGAGCCACGGCGTGCAGCGTCTCGCGAACACCGGGATCGTGCGCAGTCGAGTGTTCCCGCAGGCGCTGCAACTCCGGCGACGTGACCCGCAGGGCGCGCACGAACGCCAGCTTGCGCAGCGCGCCTTCAGGCTGCGCCGCGGCCGCTTCCTGGTCGTTGGCCGTCAGCTTGGTGGTGACGTGGTTGGCGGTGAACAGAAGCCGCTTGCTGTTGGTCCGTTCCATCGAATCGCTCCTTTGCCATCCGTGGAATGAACACGGCCATTGGGATCGAACGCGATGGCGCGGACGCACAGGCCACCTGTGCGGACCCGCCGACGGGCGGTTGCGGCAGCCCTATTTCTGCGCGATATCCAGATGCGTCAGGTAGAGCCGCAGATCGAACTCCAGCTGGTGGTAGTCCGGTTCCATGTGCGCGCACAGCTGATAGAAGGCCTTGTTGTGTTCGGCTTCCTTCATGTGCGCCAGTTCATGCACGACGATCATCTTCAGGAACTGCGCGGGCGCATCACGGAACACCGTGGCGATGCGGATCTCGCGGCTGGCCTTGAGCTTGCCTCCGTGTATCCGCGAGATCGCAGTGTGGGTTCCGAGCGCGTGCTTCATCACCTGCAGCTTGCTGTCATAGATCACCTTGCCCAGCGGCACCGACTTGCGCAGGTGGCGGTCCTTGAGCGCCTGCACGTATTCATAAAGCTGGCCGTCGCTGCGCACGGCGTGCGGCTGGGGGTACTTGCCGGACAGCACCGTGCCCAGTCGATCGTGTTCGATCAGTTCGCGCACCCGCGCCTGCAGGTGCTGCGGATAGCCGGCGAGGTACTTCAGGTCTTCCATCGGCGGGGATCGAGGCGGGAGGCGGGGTCGGTGGGTATGATGGGCCGGAAATCCACGGCAAGAAACCGCGACATGGCAAAGGCGAATCCGCTCCAGGAACAGCTGCTCAAGGCCGGACTGGTCAAGAAGTCCAAGCTGGCCGAGGTGGCGCGCGAGCAGAACAAGGCCCGGCACGCCAAAGGCCCGTCTGGGCCGAGCGAGATCCAGCTGGAAGCCGAGCGGGCGCGCGCCGAGAAGGCCGAGCGCGACCGCGCACTGGCGGCAGAACGCAAGGCGCAGGCGCGCATCACCGAGCTTCGTGCCCAGGCGCGACAGATCATCGAGGACCGCAAGGTGCCGCGCTCGGGCGAGAGCGAGTACCGCTTCACCGCGGACGGCGCCATTCGCACGTTGCTGATCGACGGCGACCTGCGCAAGAAGCTGTCGTCCGGCGTGCTGGTGATCGCCCGCATCGACGAACGTTACGAGCTGCTGCCACGCGCGGCCGCCGACAAGGTGCGCGAACGTGATGACAGCATGATCGTGCTCGATCATGGCCAGGACGCCAGCGCCGAGCCCACCGCGGCTTCGTCTGAAGACGACGAGTACTACGCGCAGTTCAAGGTGCCGGACGACCTGATCTGGTGATCGCGCGCCCTGCAAGCTGAACCATTAAGGGACGTGTAGACCCGTTTTGCATTTCACGCACGGTCCGCTTACGCGCGGACGGCGACCCTGCCAGTCCGGCAGCGTCAATGCCAACCGCGAGGAATGCGTCCATGACCCATGCGTCGACCCATACGTCCGAACCGTCCACCGCACCTGCAGTCGATCTGAGCCGCTATCTGGGCACGTGGTACGAGATCGCCCGCCTGCCCATGCGGTACGAGCCGGAGGACTACAGCAACATCACCGCGACCTACTCGTTGAACCCCGATGGCACGGTCAAGGTCGACAATCGCGCCGTCAATGGCAAAGGCGAGGGCGAGCAGTCGGTGGGTGAAGCGGTCGTGGTCGACGGCAGCGGCAACGCGAAACTGGAAGTGAGCTTCATGCCCGACGGCCTGAAGTGGGTGCCCTTCACCAAGGGCGATTACTGGATCCTGCGCGTGGACGATGCGTATCGAACCGCGCTGGTCGGCTCCCCCGATCGCAAGTACCTGTGGCTGCTCGCGCGCGAACCTGCCTTGCCCGAAGCCGAGCAGCAGGACTTCCTGGCCACCGCACGCCAGCAGGGATTCGAACTCGACAAGCTGATCCGCACGCCGCAACGCGCAGCGCCGCATTACTCCCCTTGAGGGGAGGGCGGCGCATCGCCTCTCCCGACGCGCCGCTTCAGGCCTCGACGGCGTAGAGCTTCAGCTGCTCGGCATCGGCGGCCAGCTGCACGGTGTCGCGGAAGTTGAAGCCAATGCGTTCGAGTACCTTGATCGAAGCGTTGTTGCCGGGCGCGACAATGGCCAGGAGCTGCGGCATCGCCAGCGTGCGAAGCGCGTGGTCGCGCACGGCCTGGCAGGCCTCCAGCGCATAGCCCTGACCCCAGTGCCGCGGCAGGAAGGCATAGCCGATGTCGGCGGCCGGAAGGGTGTCGCGGCGGATGATCCCGCACGTACCCACCGGGATGCGCGAGTCCTTGAGTTCGACCAGCCACAGGCCGTAGCCATTGCGCGCATAGCTGTCGCCTGGACCGGTTCGGATGTAGTTCACCGCGCTGGCCAGGTCGCTGACGCCGCGGTCACCGATGTTCTCCAGGAACGAGGGATCCGTCAGCAATTCGAGGATGAAGGGCGCATCGGATTCGTCGATCTCGCGAATGTTCAGTCGTGCGGTCTGCAGTACCTGGGTCATGCGTTCCTACTTCTCCTTTCGCCAGTTCAACGACGCCCGGTTCTCCAGCGTGCTTGATTCGATCTGCACGTCGAAACCCTTGCGCAGCAGGTATTTCAGCATCACCACCTGGCCGGTGCCAAGCAGCGACACGCCGTAGCCGACATACAGTCGCGGCGAGATGTGCTTGCCCACGCCGAGCACGCTGCCGCCCAGCGCGCGGCTGTCGCTCACACCGGCATCGTCCAGGCCGAGTTTGGCGCCGAGCTGCGAGGCGATCAGGCTGCCGCCGGCCGACAGCGCGGCGCTGGCAGCGTTGAGCTGCTTGCTCTCATCGCTGCTGGCGCTTGCCAGCGGCCGCCCCAGGGTCAGGTAGGCCAGGGCCTCGGACTGCGAGCTGGCCGGGTCCGACCACACCAGCGCAGTCGGCGCGCTGGCGCGGCCGCGGATGTCGACGCCGGCGGTGACATCGCCGACCACGCGCTCGGCGCGGATGTTGAGGATCGGGTCGGCAACCGGCCCGTTCGACCACGACAGTTCGCCACGGGTGATGTCGAGTTTCTGGCCATAGGCCTTGTACCGGCCCTGCACCTGCAGCTGGCCGCTGGCGGTCATCTCGCGCCCGGGGTGCGAGCGCACGCGCATCTTGCCGCCGAGGCTGCCGTCCAGGCCGAAACCGTTGAGGCGGACGTCGTCGCCCAGGGCCAGGGTCAGGTCGAGTTCGAGCGGCGTATCGCCGGTGTCCTCGGGGTCTTCCGGATCGAGCACCACCACGTCCGGCGACGCCGACACGCCCTGGTCGAGCCGCTCGAGGTCGATCTTGGCCGACGGCACGGTAACGGTGCCGGTGACCTGCAGCGGCTGCTTGGCGGCGTAGCGCACTTCGATGTCGGGACTGGCCACGGCATGCAGGTCGCGCGTGTCCGACACCAGCACGTTCTGCCCGCGCAGCGTCAGCGTCAGCGGCGCGTCCATGTTCTGCCAGTTCAGCGAGCCGTCGATGTTGAGGATGCCTTCGCCCGAGCGCACCTGGCCGTCGATGCGCGCGCTGCCGTCGGCGAGCGCGTTGAGACGCACGTCACCATCCTCCAGCACGATGGCCAGCGACGGCAGCTCGGTGGTGAACTGGGACAACCGCGCCTGGCCACCCAGCTGCGGGCGCGCGCGCGTGCCGGCCAGGCTGATCCGCGCATCGAGCCGGCCCTTGGGCTCGACGATGTCCGGTGAGAACAGCTCCATCCACACCAGTTCGTCGGTATTGACCGAGACCTCGCCGGCGATGGGCGCGAAGTCGTCCCAGCCGGTGGCGATGCGTGCATCGATGTGGCCGCCGCTGTTGAAGGCGGTGGACAGTTCGGCATGGATCCGTTTGGGATCGAAGGTCGCGTTGAGCACGAGGTTGTCGTAACTCAGCATCTCGCGCCGCGCACGCTCGCTGTTCTTCAGGCCGCCACCGGCCGAGCGCAGATTGAACTGGCCGCGCCAGGCATTGCCGAGCGGTCGCAGCTGGCCTTCGAACGAGACATCGCCGCGCAGCAGCCAGGGCCGGCGTTCCTCACGCTCGGGCAGGTACGGCACCAGCAGGCTCAGCGGCAGCGACTGGCCGCGCAGGTCCAGCCCGCGTCGCGGCCAGTCGGCATTCGCGCACAAAGAGCCGCCGCCGGTGGAGGTGAAGCAGCTGTTGCTCAGCGCGCCGTTGCGGCCGTCCCAGCGGAAGCGCGCGGCCTGCTGCAGGCGCCATGACGCGCCCTTGGCCGGCGTCAGCTGGAACGAGGCAAGCGCGCCTTCCCAGGTCGTGCCGCGCTTGAGCGTGTTGCCCGACAGCGTCAACGTGCCGATATCGCCGCGTGCCTCGCCCTGCAGCTGCAGGGCTTCGACCGCGCCGCGCGCGTCGACCGTCAGCGACGACAGCGGCAGGCCGACGTCGAGACCGCTGGCGCGCACCGCGATCGCACCGCTGCCGCGCTGCCACGGCAGCCGGCCCTTGGCGCTGAACATGTCGGCGCGGTAATCGCCGTACTTCAGGCCGCTGCCGGTGAGGTCGGCGACCACATCCGGCGCGGTGCGCGGGCCGCCGAGCTTGAGCGTGCCGCGCAGCGTGCCGGCACCCTCAGGCAGAAGGTCGCTGAGCACGAGCGGGCTGAACTTCGCATCGATGTCGAGATTGCTGGCTACCTTCCCCTTCGCGTCGATGCGGCTTCCGCCGAGCGAGAGCGCAACATCGCCTTCGTAGGCGGTCTCGCCGCCTGCGGTGCCGGCGCCGTGCATGGCAAAGCGGCCTTGCCCCTTCAACGGACGGTTACGCAGGCGGCCGCCCAGGTCGGTGGCATCCGCGCCGATCTCGAGGCCGCCGTCGGCGCGCGTGCTGCCCCTGGTCGCCAGCTTGCCGTTGATCGAGCCCTTCCAGTCCGGCGCGAAGTAACCCGGGTCGAAACCGGCGAGTCGGGCATTGATGTCCCAACCCAGTGCCGGCGCCCAGGCGATGTCGCCGCTGCCGTCGAGCGTACCGCTGGGCATCGTCGCCTTGAGCGTCTTGAGCGTCATGCCCTCGTCGTTGCCGCGGCCGTCGAACTGCACCACCGCCTTCTCGCCATCGCGGGTGAGCGTGGCGTTGCCGATCGCCGCCCACGCCTTGAGCGTGCCGGCGAAGCCGAGGTCGGCGTCGGCGCCGATCGTCGGCGACGCTTCGGCGCCGCCGCCAGCGGTCTGCGCGGCGCCCTTCTCGCCGCCCCAGCGCAGGTCGCGTGCGTTGATGGCGAAACGGAAGCTGGCGTTCTCCGCGTCCTTGAAATCGGCATGGCCGCGCAGCGTGGCGGTGCCGTCGAACACGCGCAGCGCCAGCGGCTGCACATCGAGCACCTGGTTCTCCAGGCGCACCTTCGATGGCAGCACCGTCGCCACCAGGTCGCCCTGGCGGAATTCGCCACGCAGGTTGGCGTTGCCGCCGACGCCATCGGCGCTGAAGCTGCCGATCACCAGCTGGTCGGTATCGGCCTTCTCCGCGCCGGTCACCAGGCCCAGGTCGAGGCCTTCGGCGTCGACCACCACGTTCCAGCGCGGATCTTCCTTGCCGCGCAGCACCAGGCTGGCGTGCAACGGCGCGGGAACATGGCCGGCAACGGCGACGTTCATCCGCGACAGGTCGCCGCGCGCAACCAGGCCGATGCGCGCCGGCGTGCGGCCGTCGGCGGCGGCGAGCAGGCCGCTCGCGGTGAGGCTGGTGCGGTAGTCCTCGCGCGGGACGTAGTCGCCGTTGAGGTTGAAGCGACCGTAGTCGCTGTCCAGGTACAGGTGCTCGACGTGCAACTTGCCCTGCTGCGCGTCCAGTCCGGTGCGCAGCGTGCGCACGTTGATCAGCTTCTCGCCCTCCTGGGTCACCAGGAAGCGGTCGACGCGAACGTCATCGGCCTGCAGCTCCAGCGGCGGCGCGATCTCCGGCAGCACCTCCGGCCAGCGTGGAAGCTCGAAGGGCTCGTCGCTCTTGGGCAACTCCAGGTGCGCGTTGGCGATCTGCAGCGCGTCCAGTCGCAGGCGCTTGCGGATCAACGGCCGGATCGCAGGGTCCAGGTGCACGCGGTCGGCGGTGAAGACGATGCGGTCGTAGGTGAAGCGCACGCCGTTCATGGTCAGCGGGCCCGACAGCGGGCCATCCACCGATCGCCACGACAGCGCTGCGTTCTCGGGCAAGCGCGCAACGATCTGCGCCAGCAGCAGGTCGCGGCCGCCGATGCTGGTCAGCAGCCAGTAGACGAACGCGGCCAGCAGCAGCGTCAACACGCCGGCGAGCAGGCTGCCGCGGATCGCCAGCCACCGCAGCCGCGCGCGCCGGCGCTGGCGCAGCTCGGCGATGCGCTCCTCGTGCCGATCCGAAGGCATTGGGGCGGGAGGGGTCTGGCTGGAGCCTTGTGGCGTCTTTTCGCTCATGCGTACCTCCTCACCAGTCCGCGCCGATGTTGAGGTAGATCTCGTAGTTCGAATCGGGATCCTTCAGGCCGTGCGCGATGTCGAAGCGCACAGGCCCCACCGGCGACTTCCAGCGTACGCCGAAGCCGACGCCGGTGTGTATGTCGGGCGTGTCGTCGAACGCATCGCCGGCATCGACGAAGCCCGCAGCGCCCCAGGTGTCGTTGAAATAGTGCTCGAACTCGACCGAACCGGTGAGCACGTTCTTCGCACCCAGTGCGTACTTCTTGCCGTCGCTGCCGATCGTGGTGGGGCCTACTTCACGATAGGCGTAGCCACGGATGCTGCGGTCGCCACCGGCGAAGAAGCGCAGGCTCGGCGGCATGTCGACCAGGGCATTGGTGAACGTGCCACCGGCTTCGCCGCGCACGATCAGGCGATTGAATGCGCCCATGCCGTGATACCAGCGCGCCACCCCCCAGGTCTGCAGGAAGTTGGCATCGGAGCCGACACCTTCAAGCCCGCCGCGAACCTCCACGGTGATGCCGACCGCCTTGCGCGGGAAGATCCGGTCATCGGCGTCGATGTAATCCGCGCGCAGCGACGGATACAGGAACGTCGCGCTGCGGTACTGCACCGGCGTGGAGGCGTCGCCATCGTCGTCGGCCACGTACGCCCAGCGCTCGCGCAGCGCATGTATCGAGGCGATCGCGTTGAGTCGGCGGCTGATCTGGCCGCTGCGGCTGGCGACCAGCTCGACCTTGCGCGTGTCGATGTAGTCGCTCTGCTCGTCGTAATACTGGGCACTGAAGGTGTACCAGCCATCGAGCCAGGCGAAGGCGGGGATGCGGTACTGCGCGGTCGCGGTCTTGCGCTCCTCGTTCCAGTCGATCTGCCCCAGGGCCTTGTGGCCGCGGTCGTTGACGTAGCGGCGCTCCATGCCCAGGCGCACGCCGGCGCCGCTGTCGGTGCCGTAGCTGACGCCGGCGGTGTAGACGGTGCGCTTGGCAGGCGTCAGCGTCACCAGCACCGGCACTTCGTTGTCGACCGCCTTGTCGGGGTCGGGCTCGATCTCGATGCTGGAGAAATAGTCCAGGCGCGCCAGCGACTCGCGGAAGCGGTCGAGCTTGCCCTGGTGGTAGTAGCTGCCCTGTTCCCAGTACACCAGGCGCTCGAGCAGGCTGTCGCGGATGATGTGCTGCGGCGTCTGCACGAACGTGATCGGGCCCATGTCGTAGCGGCCGCCGCTGGTCCAGACCAGGTCGATGTCGGCGGCATGCTCGGCGCGCGTGACCTCGACGCGGCGCGAAGAGAAGTCGGCGTCGAAGTAGCCGCGCTCGGCCAGGCGCCGGGTGATCTTGGTCTTGCTGGCTTCGTACTGCGCGTGATCGAAAATGTCGCCCTTCTGCGGGCGGAACACCGACAGGTCTTCCTTCAGGTAACGGTCCTCGCTGCCCTCGCCGATGATGGCGATATCGGCGCGGCGCACGCGCACCGGCTCGTCGAGCGACACCGTCACGATGACCCTGGTGTTGTCGCCGCTGCCCTCGCGCGTGACCTCGATCTTGGGCGAGTAATAGCCGAACGGCTCCAGCGCCTCGCGCGTTTCGTCGTCGGCCTCGCGGACCAGGTAACCCAGGCGCCGCCCCGACAGCTCCTTGTCGATTGCCTGCACCAGCGACAGCGCGCCGCGCACGTTCAGCGTCTTCGCTTCGTCGAGGCCGCGAATGTCCACGGCCGTGACCTTCGCCGCCTGGGCGGTGCCGGCTGCGGCGATCGTCAACACGGCGGTGGCCAACAAGCGGTACGTGGGGCGCATCGATGCAGGATAACCGGGCTTCATCCGTCAGCCAGTGAACAATCCGTGATCAGACCGCGGCGGTCCGGCCGCGGCTGCGGTCACATCGACAGGTGTTCGATCGCGGCGACGCTGCCGAGGCGATCGGACAGGCGCTTGAGCAGTGCGAGCCGGTTGTTGCGGATGCGCTCGTCGTCGACGTTCACCATCACGCCATCGAAGAATGCATCGACCTGCGGACGCAGCCGCGCCAGGCGTCCGAGCACGGCCACGTAATCGCGCTGGTCGAGCAGCGGGCCGGTGTCGGCCACGGCGCTGTCGACGGCTTCGCCGAGTTCGCGCTCGGCCGGCTCGAGGTACAGGGCAGGGTCGATGGCGTCGGGCACCGCGCCTTCGACCTTGCGCAGGATGTTGCGGATGCGCTTGTTGGCCGCGGCCAGTGCTTCGGCCTCGGGCAACTTGGCGAACTCGCCGATCGCGTTGAGGCGGCGGTCGAAGTCGGGCAGCGAATCGTGGGCGACATTCTCGACCGCGTCGAACTGCGTGCCCGCCACGCCACGGTCGGCGTAGTAGCCGCGCAGGCGGTCATAGACGAACGAGGTGATGTCATAGCTGCCGATGTCCTTGGTGGCCGCCGGCTGCAGCGACAGTGCGCGCTCGACGAGATCGTGCAGGACCACGTCATGGCCGCCTTCCAGCAGCGTGCGCGCAAGGCCCAGCGCGTTGCGGCGCAGCGCGAACGGGTCCTTGTTGCCCGTGGGCTTCAGGCCTGCGGCGAAACCGCCGGCCAGCGTGTCCAGGCGCTCGGCGACCGCGAGCACCTGGCCCAGCGGGCTCGGCGCGATCGCATCGCCGGCGAAGCGCGGCATGTAGGCCTCGTCGATGGCGTTCGCCACTTCCAGCGGCTGGTTCTCGACCGCGGCGTAGTAGCGGCCGGCGATGCCCTGCAGTTCCGGGAACTCGCCGACCAGGCGCGATTGCAGGTCAGCCTTGGCCAGCAACGCAGCCTCGCGCGCCTGCTGCGGGTCGACGCCGGCCTGCGCCGCCACCATCTCGGCCAGCGTCGCCACACGCGCGACCTTGTCGGCGATGGAGCCGAGCTTGTCCTGGTACTTCACCGTCTTCAGGCCGTCGTTCATCGCCGTCAGGCCCTGCTTCATGTCCTCGACGAAGAAGAACTTCGCGTCGGAGAAGCGCGGCCGGATCACGCGCTCGTAGCCCTTGCGGACTTCGCTTTCGTCGCGCGACTCGATGTTGGCGATGCCGATGAAATGCTCGCTGAGCTTGCCTTCGGCGTCTAGCACCGGGAAGAACTTCTGGTTGGTTTCCATTGTTGCGATCAGCGCTTCCTGCGGCACCGCCAGGAACTGCCGCTCGAAGCTGCACGACACCGCCTTGGGCCACTCGGTGAGGCCGTTGACCTCTTCGAGGATGCCGCTGTCGATGCGCGCGCTGCCGCCGGCCGCGGTCGCGGCGGCGTTCACCTCCAGCACGATGCGCTCGCGGCGCTCGTCGGGATCGGCCAGCACCTTGGCGCCGCGCAGGAACTCGACATAGTCATTGGGCGTGCTGAACCACACCGGCTTGTCGTGCATGAAGCGGTGGCCGCGGCTCATGCGGTCGCTGGTCACGCCGAAGATCTGCGCGTCGACGACATCCTTGCCGTGCAGCACCACCAGCCAGTGCACCGGGCGGGCGAAACCGTAGTCGTGATCGCTCCAGCGCATCGGCTTGGGGATCGGCATCGCCGCGACGGCTTCGCGCAGGATTTCCGGCAGCAGCTCGGTGGTGCGCGCGCCCGGCTTCACCGCGCGGTGGACGAAGCGTTCGCCCTTGGCGTCGCTGGTCCTCTCGAGCGCGGTCCACTCGATGCCGGCCTTGGCGGCGAACCCCTGCAGGGCCTTGGTCGGCTGGCCATCGGCGTCCAGCGCGATGTTCAGGTACGGCCCGAGCACCTCGGATTTCTGCTCCGGCTGTTCGTCGGCGACACCGGGCAGCAGCACGGCCAGGCGGCGCGGCGTGTACAGCGGCTTGGCCTCGCCACGCGCTAAGGCGACGCCGCGCTTGCGCAGGCCATCGATCACGCCATCGAAGAATGCCTGGGCCAGGCCGGGCAGCGCCTTGACGGGAAGTTCTTCGGTACCCAGTTCGATCAGCAGCGGTTTCATGTCGTCACTTTTCTCTTGAATCACGCAGCCGGCGTCTTCTTCAGCACCGGAAAGCCCAGTTTCTCGCGCTGCGCGTAATAGGCCTCGGCCACGCCCTGGGCGATGCGGCGCACGCGCAGGATGTAGCGCTGGCGCTCGGTCACGCTGATCGCGCGACGTGCATCGAGCAGGTTGAAGCTGTGGCTGGCCTTGCAGACCTGGTCGTAGGCCGGCAACGGCAGGCCCAGTTCGATCAGCTTCAGCGCCTCGGCCTCGCAGGCGTCGAAGCGGTGGAAGAGCTCCGCGACGTCGGCATGCTCGAAGTTGTAGGCGCTCTGCTCGACTTCGTTCTGGTGGTAGACGTCGCCGTAGGTCACCGGCGTGCCGTCCGGTCCGTGTGTCCAGACCAGGTCGAAGACGTTGTCGACGTTCTGCAGGTACATGCACAGGCGCTCGAGACCGTAGGTGATCTCGCCCAGCACCGGTCGGCACTCCATGCCGCCGGCCTGCTGGAAGTAGGTGAACTGGGTCACCTCCATGCCGTTGAGCCAGACTTCCCAGCCCAGGCCCCAGGCGCCGAGCGTCGGCGATTCCCAGTTGTCCTCGACCAGGCGCAGGTCATGCACCAGCGGGTCCACGCCGAGCGCCTTGAGCGAATCGAAGTACAGCTCGACGATGTTGTCGGGGCTGGGCTTCATCGCCACCTGGTACTGGTAGTAGCGCTGCAGGCGGTTGGGGTTCTCGCCGTAGCGGCCGTCGGTGGGTCGGCGGCACGGCTGCACGTAGGCCGCGTTCCACGGCTCCGGGCCCAGCGAGCGCAGGAAGGTGGCCGGGTGGAAGGTGCCGGCGCCGACCTCCAGGTCGAGCGGCTGGATCAGCACGCAGCCCTGGTCCGCCCAGAAGGCGTTCAGACGCAGGATGAGTTCCTGGAAGGTAGGTGCGGCCATGGTTCCCGATTGGCGTGCTGCAAAGCGCGCTAGTATAGCCACGGGCCTTGATGCCGCTGGATTTTTTGCCCTTCCGGGTTGTGCAGAGCCTTGCCGCCGGAAGTCGTTTCACCCTTCACTCTGCAGTCCCCAGTACCGTGACCCATCGCCACAAGCGGCCTTTCCTGATCGTCGAAACCGGCCAGCCCGTCGCCTCGATGCGCCGCCATCGCGGCTTTCCCCACTGGATTCGCGTCGCCGCCGGCCTGGAGGCCGACGAAGCGGTCGTGGTCAATGTCGAGGACGGCCAGGCGCTGCCGGGCCGGGAAGGGTTCGCCGGCACGATCATCACCGGTTCCGCGGCGATGGTGACCGAGCGCCGCGAATGGAGCGAACGCAGCGCGGTCTGGTTGCGCGAGGCCGCGCAGGCCGGGATGCCGCTGTTTGGCATCTGCTATGGGCATCAGTTGCTGGCGCATGCGCTGGGCGGCGAGGTTGGCGACAACCCGGCCGGCCGCGAGATGGGCACGATCGGACTGCAATTGCACCCGCACGCCGAGCACGATCCGCTGTTTGCCGGCCTGCCGCCGCAGTTCGCGGCCCAGGCCACGCACCTGCAGACCGTGCTGCGCGCGCCTGAAGGCGCGACCGTGCTGGCGCGTTCGTCGCAGGACGATTGCCATGCCTTCCGCTGGGGCGAGCGCACCTGGGGCGTACAGTTCCACCCGGAATTCAGCGCCACGCACATGCGCGGCTACGTCCAGGCCAGGCAGGATGCGCTGCATCGCGAAGGTCGCTGCGCCAAGGCGCTGGCCCGCGACATCAGCGCAACGCCGCACGCACGGCGGGTGCTGCGCCGGTTCGTCCGGCACGCCCGCAACCTGCACGAACATTGAGCCGGCGGTCCTTGCGACCGCCACGGCGAACACAACACCACCTTTGAAAGACGGAATGGGGACAGCGATGACGCAGATTCGCAAAGTGCCGGCGAGTGCCGGTGCGGAATGGTTGCTTGGCGGATTCGCTCTGCTGCGCAAGGCGCCGATGGCGCTGGGCCTGCTCGGCCTGATCTGGGGCGGCCTGTCGGCACTGGCCTCGGAAACCGGGCAACTGTGGCTGAGTTTCCTGATCGCGGTGCTGGGACCGATCCTGTTTGGCGGCGTGATCCATGCCGCACGCGAAGTCGACCTGGGCCGCAGCGCGCAGCCGATGCACCTGCTCAAGGGCCTGCAATCAGGCAAGTTGCCGCGCCTGCTGGCGATGCTGCTGCCGCAGCTGGCGGCCTTGCTGGTGCTGGCGTTGCTGCTGATGGTGATGATCGGTGGCGAGCAGTTGCAGCACATTGCCCAGGTGATCCATCAGATGCAGACCAACCCCGACCCGGAACTGGCCAAGACGCTGCCGGCGGGCCGCATTTTCGGTTGGCTGGTGCTGGCGCTGGTGGTCGGCGTGGTGGCGGGCTTTTTCACGTTCATCGCCATCCCTGACGTGATGTTCACCGAGCGTGGTGCGTTCGCGGCGATGTCGATCAGTTTCCGTGCCTGCCTGCGCAACCTGGGTGCGCTGGTGGTGATGATGCTGCTGGTGTTCATCGCGATGTTCGCGATGAGCATCGTCGCCAACATCCTGATCGCGCTTCTGGCCTTCGCGATCGGCCAGCAGGCGGCCTTCTTCATCGGCCAGTTGCTGCTGATGGCGGTGCTGTTGCCGGTAATGGGCGGGACGATTTACTACGCTTGGCGCGGCATGCTCGGCGAGGCTCCGCCGGCCGTGCCGGTGGCGGCGGCGGCAGGTGGCATCGAGGTTTGACACCCATAAAAAAGCCCCGCCTAAGCGGGGCTTTTCTTTTGCGGCCTCAGGCCTCGCTTTCGGCCTTCTGCGGCACCAGCCAGCGCGCCGCCACGATCCCGACCTCGTAGAGCAGGCACATCGGGATGGCCAGCATCAGTTGCGAGACCACGTCGGGCGGGGTGATCACCGCGGCGATCACGAACACGCCGACCACCGCGTAGCCGCGAGAATCCTTCAGCTGCTGCGGCGTGACCCAGCCCAGCAGCACCAGAATCACCAGCGCCACCGGCAGCTCGAAGCTGGCGCCGAAGGCCAGGAAGATCACCAGGACGAAATCGAGGTACTTGCCGATGTCGGGCATCATCGCCACCACGTCCGGCGTGAACCTGGCCAGGAAGCCGAACACCGTCGGCAGCACCAGGAAGAACGCGAACGCGCAGCCGAGGTAGAACAGCGCCACCGCCGATACCAGCAGCGGCACGGCCAGGCGCTTCTCGCGCTGGTACAGGCCCGGCGCGACGAAGGCCCAGGCCTGGTAGAGCAGCCAGGGCATCGCCAGCAGCAATGCGGCGAAGAAGGCCAGCTTGATCGGCACGAAGAAACCGCCGGCCGGGTCGTTGGCGACCAGTTGCCCCGACGCCGGCAGGTTCGCCAGCAGCGGGGCGGCGAGCAGGCCATAGATGTCGGCGGCAAATGGCATCAAGGCCAGGAACACGACGAGCAGGCCAACCACCGCACGCAACAGGCGTGCGCGCAGTTCGATCAGATGGTCGATCAGGCGCGGCTCGATGCCGGCGTCACTGTCGGAGCCAGCGTCGGCGTGCGGGTGTGCGGGGTCGTGGTTCATGGGGGCGGCGGATTCATGGGAGCGCGGATCATTTGCGCTCGGTCGCGTCGGCGGCCGGGGTCGGGTCATTCGGCTCGACGGCCGCCGTGCTGCCTTCGACATCAACGGCCGGCCCGGACGAAACCGGGGCCTCGGCGTTCTCGGCGGAATCGCTGGCCGTGGCTGGCGAGCGCAACTCGGCGTCGATCTCGTCGACGCCGCGGCGCAGGGCGTCGCCCTCGCGCTGGATGCGGTTGCGCGCTTCATTGAAGCCGGACTTGATCTCGTCGTGGGCCTCGCGCAGCGACTGTTCGGTGTCGCGCAGGTTGCGCTTGAGCTCCTCGGCGGCCAGTTCGTGTTCGAGCTCGGACTTCACCGAGTGCCACTGCGCACGCGCGCGCCTCACCCACAGTCCGGCGAAGCGCGCCGCCTTGGGCAGGCGCTCCGGGCCCAGCACCAGCAGGGCGACGATCGCTATGACGAACAGCTCGGAAAAGCCGATATCGAACATGGCCGGCTACCGACGCAGGTCAGGACACACGCCGCGTCAGCGCGGCGTGTGGTCGTCTTGCTTGGTGTTGGCCGTTTCGCTGGACTGCTGTCCGGCGTCGCGCGAATCGTCGCGCAGCTGCGCCGCCGGCTTGTCGTCGTCGTCGCGCATGCCCTTCTTGAAGCCCTTCACGGCCTCGCCGAGGTCCTTGCCGACGTTGCCCAGGCGCTTGGTGCCAAACACCAGCACCACGATCACCAGCACGATCAGCCAGTGCCAAAGACTCAAACCGCCCATGAGATTGTCCGCAGGAAATGGATGCTCAGGATACCCCAGCGCCGTTGCCGGCGCTGTTGTTCCGGTGTGCGAAGTCCCGCCTGATCAGCCTGATCAGCGCGGCGACCCGTTCAGGGCAGCGGTTCGGCCTTGACCGGGCTCTCGACCGTCTCGAACTGGCTGGGCTTGGCCTGCGCCGGACCGGCCTGCTGGATCGGCGCGGTGGTGGCGGCAGGAGTGACCGGTGCGGCCGGCGCGGCTGCGCGCGGCGCCGGCGCGCCGCTGCGGGCACGTTCGTCGGCGCTGGCGTTGCTGCGGGCGGTGCGCGCGATCGAGCTGGCCTCCTCCAGGCGGTCGCGGAAATCGACCACCGCCGTCGACGGCTGGCCGTTCGCGCGGCCTTCGAAGATCATCCGCGGCGTCGTGTCGTTGCCGTAGACGGCCTCGTTGGCGGCGTCGTCGATCGACAGCACGGCGCCATCGAGGGCGATGCCGGCGAACAGGCCGCGGGCGCGCGACCACGACCAGATCTCGGCCTTGAGCTGGCCGTCGGTGGCGGTGGAGGCATTGCGGCCGACCGGACCGGCGGCGACGCCGGCATCGGCGCCGAGGGTGACCTTGCCGTTGACGATGTTGTCCAGGCCGCGGTCGCTGCGGAACACCAGCACGATGTCGGCCGACTGCACGCCGGCCTGGAAGCCGATGCTGCCGCCGGTGAGCTTGACGAAGCTGGGGTTGGACCAGGTGCCGTCGGGGTTCTTCACCGACAGCAGGCCATGGCCGCGACGGCCGCCCAGGACCAGGCCGACCTTGAGCGAATCGGGCACCACGACAATGCCGCGGGCTTCATCGAGCAGCTTGTCGGGAATGCCGGACTCGGGAATCTGCTGGATCTGCGTGAGCACGCGAACCGCGTCGACGGCGCGCTGGTCCTCGGTCGGGCCAGCCACCGCGGTGACCGCGAGGCTGAGGCTGAGCATCAGGACAGCAAGGCGCGGCAGGCGGTGGGACGGCAGACGGCGGGACATGGCGGACTCCAGGGGATATTTGGATTCGACCGCCAAA
Organism: Lysobacter sp. 05T417; assembly: GCF_056396405.1. Classification (NCBI taxonomy): domain Bacteria; kingdom Pseudomonadati; phylum Pseudomonadota; class Gammaproteobacteria; order Lysobacterales; family Lysobacteraceae; genus Lysobacter; species Lysobacter sp. 05T417. The sequence goes on from NZ_JBFTLK010000005.1 coordinate 56,085, forward strand.
ACGGCAGTCGGTTCAGGCTAGTTAAGCGGCGATGAATCCTCACCCAATCAGCGAAAACTGCAAGCGACCCAAACGGGCGTGCGTCGCATAAGCTGAAAGATCCCGCCGGGGCGCGGCGCGTATGCCCATCCGCAGGTGCAGCTGTCATCCTATGCACCATGCAAGCCCCCGCCAGCATTGCCGCCACCGGCGAATCCAAAGCCACTGACACCCGCCAGGTCGCCGACACCGCCGTGGTCCTGGTCAACCTGGGCACGCCCGACGCGGCCACGCCCGCTGCGGTGCGCCGCTACCTGGCCGAATTCCTCTCCGATCGCCGCGTCGTCTCGCTGCCGCGCGCGCTGTGGCTGCCGCTGCTGCACCTGGTAATCCTGCCGCTGCGCGCGAAGGTGGTATCGCGCAAGTACGCCAGCATCTGGGTCGCCGGCGATGACGGTGGATCGCCGCTGGCGGTGTACACGCGCAGGCTGGCCAGGGCGCTGCAGGACGAGCTCCCGCACCTGCGCGTGATCGATGCCATGCGTTACGGCACGCCGTCGCTTGCCTCGCGCCTGCGCCAGCTGCGCGCCGAAGGCGTGCGCCGCGCCGTGGTGCTGCCGCTGTACCCGCAATACTCCACCACGACGACGGCCTCGGTCGGTGACGTCCTGGCGGGCGCCGAGGATGGGCCGCAGACGCGCCTGATCGACGACTACCACCTCGATCCGGGCTGGGTCGAAACCGTGGCTGCCTCGATTCGCGACTACCGCTCCAGGCACGGCAGTGGCGAGCACCTGCTGTTCTCGTTCCACGGCTTGCCGCAGCGGCTGGTCGATGCCGGCGATCCGTACGCCGACCAGTGCCAGGCCAGCGCGCGCGCGATCGCCCGGTGCCTGGGCCTTGCCGATGACGCCTGGACGCTGAGCTACCAGTCGCGCTTCGGCCGCGACCGCTGGCTTGAACCCAGCACGCAGGGCACCTTGCGCGCACTGGCCGGACGTGGCGTGCGCAAGGTCGACGTGGTCGCCCCGGGCTTTCCGGTCGACTGCATCGAGACGCTGGAAGAAGTGGCGATGATGCTGGCGGAGGATTTCGCCGCGCATGCCGGCGACGCAGGTGCCGCGCTGCGTTACATCCCGTGCCTCAACGACAGTCGCGCGCATGCGCGCGTGCTGGCCGCCCTCGCAAACCATCGCCTCGAGACCTGGCACTGATGGCCTTACACCCGCTGCACGAATTCGTACTCGATACCCCGCTGGGCCGCATCGCCGGACTGCGCGGTGGCCAGGCCGGTGCGCCGCGCGTGCTGGCCCTGCACGGCTGGCTGGACAATGCCGCCAGCTTCGTGCCGCTGGCCGCGCATCTGCACGGTATCGAGCTGGTCGCGCCGGACCTGCCCGGCCACGGCGCCAGCGCGCACCTGGCGCCAGGTGCGGATTATTCGTTCGCCGCCGCCGTGAACGCCGTGCTCGATGTCGCCGACGCGCTGGGCTGGGATCGCTTTTCCCTGCTGGGCCACTCGATGGGCGCGGGCATCTCCAGCCTCGTTGCCGCGGCGTGCCCGGAGCGCGTCGAACGCCTGGTTGCGATCGAAGCGCTTGGGGCCCTGGCGGAGCGGCCCGAGCGTACGGTGGCGCGCCTGCGCGAGGCGGTCGCGGCGATGCGCGCGCTGCCCGGGAAGTCGTTGCGGGTGTTTCCCGATCCGATGGTTGCGGTGCGCGCGCGCATGGCGGCCGGCGCGCAGGTCGGCAGCCGCCTCAGTGAGTCGGCTGCACGCTTGCTGGTTGAACGCGGTGTGGCGCCGGTCGAGGGTGGTTTTGTCTGGTCGAGCGATCCGCGCCTGACGCTGCCATCGATGCAGCGCCTGACCGAGCCGCAGATCCGCGACCTGGTCGCCGGCATCGAATGCCCGACGCGGGTGATCTTCGCCAATCCGGCCCAGTCGTACCTGCCCGATGCGCTCCGGCGCGAGCGTGCGGGCCTGTTGCCCCATGGCGAGCTGGTGGTGCTGGAAGGCGGGCACCATCTGCACATGGAGGATCCGGCGCTGGTGGCGGCCACGATCGGCGATTTCCTGACGGGCTAGCCCGCTCGCCGGTGGCTTCGGAAGGGCGTCGTCCACCGCGCCGGCAATTCACTGCCCGGTCTTCGTTTGAAAAGCCGTCATTCCCGCGAAGGCGGGAACCCAGGGACGTTGCTTCTGCCCGTCATTCCCGCGAAGGCGGGAACCCAGGGACGTTGCCGGCTACGCCGCCGTCTTCCCGCACAGCGCGCGCAGCGTCGCCTTCAGGCGACGGCCTTCGCCGTGGAAATACTCGCGTTCCTCGCGCCAGTGCGGGCAGCGGGCTTCGACTTCGCGCCAGAACGAGCGCGAGTGGTCGGCGTGGATGAGGTGACACAGTTCATGCACCACCACGTATTCGAATGCGCTCGGGCGAGCCAGCACCAGCGACAGGTCCAGCGCCATCGAGCCGTCCGGCGCCAGCGAGCCCCATTGCGACGACATCATCTTGAACGTCACCCGTCGCGGCGCCCGCGGCAGTGACGGCAGGTAGCGCGGCAACCAGCGGCCGACGTCGGTGCGCGCCTGCCCTTCATAGAAGTCGCGCGCGGCACGACGGATCGCGACCTCGCCGGCACGGTCGGGCAGGGTGAACAGAAGTGCGGGCTCGGCGCTGGCAGTGTCGGCTTCCAGGCGGGTGAAGCGGCCTGGCTGCCATTGCAGCGGAAGCATCGCACCGCGCAGCGGAAGTTCGGCGGTGAGGTCGCGTTCGAGCGGCGGCACGCCGTCGATGCCGTAGCGGTCGAGCTGTACGCCCAACCATTGCCGGTGTTCGTCGACGAAGCGCTCGGCGGCGGCAATGCTGCAGCGCGTGGGCATCGTCAGCCGCGCGCCGCGCTCGTCCACCGACAGCTTGAGCCGGCGCGCGCGCGGGTCGCGCACGCGCTGCAGGACGATGGTGCGGCCATCGTCCAGCTCGACGTCGAGCGCTTCACGCTCGATCGTGCGTGGCTTCGGCGCGAGCAGGCGACCGAACATTCGAAACTGGGAAGGCATGGCGGACGGCTCGGTGGGAGTGCGAACACGTGGCACGAGACCGATCATACGTGCTTGCGCCTGCTCCTGGTTTCGCCGCGATGACAGCTGTGGTGCGCCCCGTTTGTCAGAGTTGTGCGCGGTCAGAGTTCGGCGCGTGACAGCTTGAGCGCGGCTTCGAGCACCGTGAACAGGCGCTTGAACTCGCCGGCCATCAGCACGAAGCGTGCGTCGAGCTCGGCACGCAGGTCTTCGCGCTCGGTCGACTCGAGGCCGTCGACGGCGCCATCGAGCAGCTTGAACTTGCGCACCACCAGGTCCTCGCCGAGCACGAACGACACGTGGTCATCCAGGGTCAGGGCCAGGCGCGTGACCTGCTTGCCCGATTCCAGGTGCTTGGCGATCTCGTCGCTCTGCAGTTCCATGCGCTGCACCTTGACCACCGCGCCCTGGTCGATCGGGTCGCGCAGCTCGCATTCATCGCCCAGCGACAGGCCCTCGGGCATCTCCTCGCCCGCGACCCAGCCGGTCAGTACCGTGCGCGGCGCGATCTCGGCATTGAGCGGCAGCGCCGGGAAACTGCCCAGGGCGCGGCGGATCTCGCTGACCACGTTCTCGCCGCTCTTGCGGCTGGAGGTGTCAACGGCGACCACGCCGTGGCCCATGTCGATCAGGGCGTCGGTGCGGCTGGGCTTCACAAACGCGCGCGGCAGCAGGTCGGTGATCAGCTCGTCCTTGATGCGCTTGCGGGTGCGGCCGCCGGGCTTGCGGCCTTCCTTCTGCTCGATCTCGGCCAGCTTCTTGGCGAGCATGTCGTTGACGACCGAGCCGGGCAGGATCTTGTCCTCGCCGCCGACCGCGAGCCAGGTGGCATCGCTGCGGGTGTGGGAAAGCTCGTCGTCGCCGCGGCCGAACGGGGAGATGAAGCCACGGCTGGACAGTTCCAGCGGGCCGACCGGCTTGAGCAGGCATTCGCCCAGGCCGGTATTGAGTTCATCGAGTTTGGTGGTGGTGGGGAAGCGGAACAGCGTCAGGTTGCGGAAGAACATCGAGGATCCTGGAAAGAGAGGTATAGACCGTCATTCCCGCGAAGGCGGGAACCCAGTGTCTTTCGCTTGCGCGATGCGAAGGGAAGTCGCTGGGTTCCCGCCTTCGCGGGAATGACGGTGAGTGTCGTGCGATGCATCAAGTCTGGCTGTCTTCGTCGCGTGCCGGCTCCCCTGCCAGCCACGCGTGGGCATCCGGCAACGGCGCATCGCCATGTCGGCCGAGTGCAAGGAAGTCGAACAGGTTCGGATCTGACAGCTTCGACGGGCGGACGTCGCCGAGTGCGCGGGCGATGGATTCAATCCGTCCCGGGGTCTCGCGCTCCCAGGCATCCATCATCCGCTTTACCTGCTTGCGCTGCAGGTTTTCCTGCGAACCGCACAGGTTGCACGGAATGATCGGGAACTGCCTGGCCTCGGCGTAGGCGGCGATGTCATCCTCGCGCACGTAGGCGAGGGGGCGGATCACCACGTGCCGGCCGTCGTCGGACAGCAGCTTGGGCGGCATGCCACCGAGCTTGGCGTGGAAGAACAGGTTCAGGAAGAACGTCGATACCAGATCGTCACGATGATGGCCCAGCGCGATCTTGGTGAAGCCGTGCTCGGCCGCGTACGCATACAGCGCGCCACGGCGCAGGCGCGAGCACAGCGAGCACAGGGTCTTGCCTTCGGGCACCACGCGCGTGACCACCGAGTAGGTGTCCTGCTCGAGGATCCGGTAGTCCACCCCGATCGATTCGAGGTAGCCCGGCAACACGTGGGCGGGGAAATCCGGCTGCTTCTGGTCGAGGTTGACGGCGACCAGCTCGAACTTCACCGGAGCCCTGGCCTGCAACTGCCGCAGGATGTCGAGCATCGTGTAGCTGTCCTTGCCGCCCGACAGGCACACCATGACCTTGTCGCCGTCCTCGATCATGCCGAAGTCGGCGATCGCGCGGCCCACCTGGTGGCGCAGGCGCTTGGCCAGCTTGTTGTTCTCGTGCGCGCGGCGCTGGACGGCGCGCACGCGGGGCGCAGGTTCGAGAAGGGGCAGGACGGTGCTCATCGGACCGCCATTCTACCGGGCAGGGATTCTGGCCGGGCACAGATCCTGCCGGCTGCGGCAGCGGTGACGCCTGCAACGCGGCCGCGTTAAGCTTCGCCGATGATCGAAAGCGACGATCCCGCCGTCCTCGCGCGCCAGCTGGCCGAGCTGCGTCTGGAGCACCGCGACCTCGACGTGGCGATCGAGCGCCTGGCGCGCGAACCCGACACCGACGAGCTCACCGTCAAGCGCCTGAAAAAGCGCAAGCTGTGGTTGAAGGACTGCATCTCGCGGATCGAGAGCGCACTGATTCCCGACGAACCGGCCTGAAGGCCGCGGCACCAGCGGCGCCTGCGGCAACCCTGGCTCAGCTTGCCGGTGTCGCCGGCTCGACCGGGGCGGCCTTGGCCGTCTCCGGGCTGATCTTCTCGATGGTGTGGCGCAACTCGCGGCCGAGGATGACCTTGGCGTCCTTGGCCCAGGCGTCCAGCCGCGCGTCGAACGCCAGCTTGCCGTTCCCGTCCGGCCACACCAGCTTCATCTCGCGCAGCTTCTGGATGAAGCCGCGGAACAGGGTCTTGTCGAAGAACTCCGGCGCCGCCGGTGCGTACAGCAACGACAACCGCTGCGCCGCCAGCTGGCACATGCTTTCCAGCTCGGACGCGGTGAGCGTGCCGGCGCCGTTCTTCACCAGCACCGAAATGGCGATGTAGTAGCGCTCGAATGCCTGTTGCAGCGAATGGCCGATTGCGCGCAGGCGGAACACCTCGTCGGTCTGGCCGGCGTTGCGGGCGAGGATGCCGCCTTCTTCCTCGTTGATGCGCTCGAGCAGGCCTTCGCGGATGAACACCTCGATGGTGTCCGACAGGCGCTGCGCGAACTGCTCCTCGCTCCACGGCAGGAACAGCTCGGCCTGCAGAAACGGATAGACATTGCGGCCCAGGCGCAGCACGCCGGCCTGGCTCATGCGGCGGTTGTTCTGGAAGCAGCAGGCGATCCACGACGCCGCGGTGAACAGATGCAGCACGTTGTTGCGGAAGTAGCTCAGCAGCACCGCGTTGTCGCCGCTCACCCCGAGCACGTCGCCGAGCGGGTGCGCGGTCCGGCTGAGGACGTTGATCTCCTCGCCGTGGGCCACGATCTCCTGCGGCGAGTGCGGCGTGACGGTGACGCGGTCGGAATACGGCAGCGTCGCCAGCAGTGTCTTGCTCAGGGTGATCTGCGCCAGCAGGTCGGCTTCGCCCATCGCGTGCTTGGGCGTCGACAGCAGGGCCAGGGCCAGCAGGTTGATCGGATTGACGTCGGCGGCGCGGTTGACGTTGACCTGGATGTGTTCGGCCAGCGCATCGACGGCGCCGGACAGCCACGCCGGCTTTTCCTCGTCGCCGACCGGCGCGCCATCCCAGTCCGGCGCATGCTCGGCGAGCACGTCGTTGAGGCGGATCGGTTCGCCGAAATTCACCACGACCTGGCCGTAGTTGCTGCGCAGCACCTTGGGGATGCCCCACAGCAGCGCCCAGATCGATTCCTTCTCCTTCGGCTTGCCCGAGAGCTCGTCGAGGTAGCTGTTGCCTTCCATCAGCTTTTCGTAGCCGATGTAGACCGGCTGGAACAGCACCGGGCGCGTGGGCTGGCGCAGGTACGCGCGCAGCGTCATCGCCACCATGCCGCCCTTGGGCTGCAGCAAGCGGCCGGTGCGCGAGCGGCCGCCTTCGACGAAGTACTCGATCGAATAGCCACCCGACACCAGCTGGGCCACGTACTCGCCCAGCACCGCCGAATACAGCGCGCTGCCGCGGATGCTGCGGCGGATGAAGAACGCGCCGCCCTTGCGAAGCAGGGTGCCGACGACGGGCAGGTTGAGGTTGATGCCGGCCACGATGTGCGGCGGCACGATGCCGCGCGTGTACAGCAGGTAGCTCAGCAGCAGGTAGTCCATGTGGCTGCGGTGGCAGGGCACGTAGACCACTTCGTGGCCGGGCGCGTCTTCCTTGAGCTGGTCGAGGTGGTGCACCAGCACGCCGCGGTAGATGCGGTTCCACACCGGCGCCAGCAGGAAGCTGACCGAACGCACCACCGGGTGCGAGTAATCGGCGGCGATCTCGTAGGCGTAGGTGTGGGCTTTCTTCCAGGCGTCGGCGAGCTTGGAACTGTCGCGACGCGCCTGGTCGGCGATGGCGTCGCGCACCGTGGCCGAGGTCAGCACCTGGTCCACCAGCAGGCGCCGGGTCGACAGGTCCGGGCCGATCACGGCCGCGCGGATGCGACGGAAGTGCGCGCGCAGCACGCGCGACAGCTTGCGCACCGTGCGCTCGGCCGGCAGGCCTTCGTCGACGATGGCGCGCAGGCCGATCGGCGGGGCGAAGCGCACCAGGGTGTCGCGGCCGTTGAGGGCGATGGCCAGCAGGCGGCGGAAGCGGCCGACCAGCGTCCAGTTTTCCGAGAACAGCACCGAGAACCAGCCGCTGTTCTTGTCCGGCGCGCGGCCGACGAAGATCGACACCGGCACCAGCTGCACGTCCAGGGTGGGGTCGTTGCGGTGCGCGTCGAGCAGGCGCGCCAGCGAGCTGGAGTGGCTCTTGGTGGTCGGCTCGGCGGTGCCAGCCAGGGCCTGCAGCTGCGCCAGGGTGTTGACGTTGCGGCGCGACAGCGCGAGGTAGGCGCGCTTTCTCCGCAGCGGATCGCCGGGCAGCGGCTGCAGCGGCGAGGGCAGTCCGGATTCGCGGCAGGCGCGTTCCAGGATCAGCGCGTTGCTCAGGCCGTAGTCCTCGAGCACGTAGCAGACCGGGCGGCCGCTCCATTCCTCGGGGATCTCGGCGGTCGGGTTGCGCGGCTCGATGGTCAGCTGCACCCACGGCGCCATCATCCGGCCGAGCAGCTTGGCCCACCATGGGCGGCGCGGTGCGCCCGATGGGCGACGGCGCTCGGGACGGACGGTCGAGCCGGCGGGCTGGACAACGGCCGGCATTGGCAGTTCCGGCTGGGCCGGATCGGGCTCGGGCTGCGGCTGCGTGTCCGGCTCGGGCGACGTCCCGGCAGCTCCGTCGGCGATGGCTTCGGGCGCGGCCTCGGGCGCGTACTCCAGCGCGTGCTCCGGCGCGGCCTCGGGCACAGTTTCGGGCGCGGTTTCGGGCACAGTCTCGGACCCGGCGGTCGGGCTGGCGGCGGTGGCCGGCGCGTCCTTGGCCGGTTCCGGGAATGGCAGGGGAGTCTGATTCGGCATCGCGGGCATTATGCCTATCGCGGTCGAAAGCGCGTTCAGCGGTTCGGCTTGGCCACCGGGTCCATGGCCGCCGGGGCGGCCGCAGGTGCCGATGCAGGTGCCGCCGCAGGCGCCGACGCAGGTGCCGCCGCAGGCGCCGCCTCGGTCTCGGCATGGCGCAATGCATCGCTGAGATACCAGTGGCCATCGCGGCGCTCGACCGCCAGCTGCGCCCGTATCTTCTGCCCGGCCAGCGTGTAGTCCAGGGCGACGCGGGCGTGGTCCCCGTCGCGCTCGATCAGGGTCGCCCTGGCGCTGCCCAGGTCAGCGTCGACATCGAGGCCGTACGTGGCCAGGACCTGTTTGAAGCGGCCGAAGAACGGGCCAAAACGCTCCAGGCTGCGCTGCATGCCCAGCTGGCGGAACCTGTCCGGGCCGCCGGCCAGGCCGGTCTGGCGCGCCGCCGCGACCAGTTGCGGGATTGCCCGGCGCGCACGCTGCGGGTCGCCCAGGGGCGCCTTCTGGCCCCAGCGGCTGACCGCGGCGACGAGTTGCGCGTAATGGGCGCGCTCGTCGGTGCTGTAGTCGCCTTCCTTGTGCAGGTACTGGGTCGCGAACAGGCCCAGGGTCGACGCCGCCGAGCGTAATTCGGCGCCGGCACCGGAGAACTGGCGGTTGTAGGTGGCCAGCAGGTGCTGCTCGGCGCCCGGCTCGGCCAGCGCGGTGATGAAGGCCGGCAGGCGGTCGTCGAGCGGCAGCTCGGTCAACGGCCAGCGCGTGCGGCCCTCGTTCCAGGCCAGGTCCAGGCGCGCGTACAGCGCCGGCGGAACGGAATGGCGGGCGTAGGTGGCGAAGTCGTTGCTGCGGAGGTCCGCGATCAACTGCTCGACCGCCTGGGCCGGCTCGGTCGGGGTGGGCGCGGCCGCCGGCGCAGGCGCGCGCTCGCAACCGGCCCCGGCCACCGCGGCAACCAGGAGCAGCGCGGCGGTGGCGCGTTGGATCAATGGCATGCGGTGCGGTTCCCCTGTCGCTGGGTCCGAATCTTGGCCGTGGGCCGGGTCGGCGGCAAGCCGACACCGTCGCGAAACGGTGCTCCGCCGGGATTCCGCCGGAAATTTCCCCGTTCAGAAATACAGGTGACACAACGTGACAGCGATTGTCACCTTTGGACCTTTAGGACAAAAGTGTGATGGAAATCTCGTTCAGCTTTGTCAAATCTGGCGGACTTAACGCTCGTTTCACGTCCTGAAACCGGTTTTGCGACGGTTGGCACACTTCCTGCTTTCTACGAATAACCCGGCATTTCCGCCGGCACGTCAAAGCGCAGATCGCGCCCCCGGAGAATCTGGAAATGAACCTGCTCAAGTCGTCGCTGCTCGCAGTTGCCCTCCTTGCCACCGCCCCGCTGGCGATGGCCGCTACCGCCACCGCTTCCATGAACGTCACCCTGACGCTCAACAACAGCTGCACCGTTGCCGCCAATCCGCTGAACTTCAACACGCAGACGACGCTGGCTGCCGCCATCGACGCACAGACCACGATGACCGTCACCTGCGTCTCGGCCGGTCCGTACACCGTCGCCATCGGCGCCGGCGGCGGCACGGGCGCCTCCTTTGCCTCGCGCAAGATGACCGGTCCGTCCGCGAACACCGTCAACTACTCGCTGTACGCTGAAACCGGCCGCACCAACGTCATCGGCGACGGCACCAGCGGCAACGTCACCCTGGCCGGCAGCGCCTCGGGCGTCACCACGTTCGATGTCTACGGTCGCGTGTTCGGTTCGCAGAACCCGAAGCCGGTTGGCGTCTACACCGACACCGTCACTGCTACCGTCTCGTTCTGATGAACCTGCGCCTCCCACTTGCGGCGTTCGTGGCCCTTACCCTGATGGGTGGGGTCGCGCATGCCCGCGGCCAGTTGCAAGCCCGACAGACCAGTGTCGACATGGCGCCCGGTGTTCGCGGTGGCCGGTTGCTGCTGGGCAACGGCGGCGACAGCCCGGTGGCGGCGCAGATCCGTGTATATGCGTGGACGCAGGACGGTGACCAGGATGTCCTGGAACCCAGCAACGATCTGACGGTCAGCCCGCCGGTGGTGGAAATCGCCGGTGGCGCAGACCAGCTGATCCGTCTCGTCCGCAACGCAGAGGCAGCGCCCCGGCAGGAATTGGCTTACCGGGTCGTCGTCGATGAGTTGCCCGGCGATCCCACCGCCTCGACCCAGAGCGCGGTGAACGTCCGGATGCGCTATCTCATTCCTGTGTTCGTCCGCGTTGCCGATCCGGCACCGGTCGCCCTCAAGTGCCGTCTGGAAGCGGCAGTGCTGGCCTGTTCCAACTCGGGCGGTGTCGCTGCCCAGTTGGGCGCAAGCCGCCTGCTGTCGGCCGACGGAAAGAGTCTGGAACTGACCCCTGGCCTCATGGGCTACGTACTGGCGGGCAGCTCCCGGCGCTTCACGCTTGAAAGCGACAAGCTCGGGTCCGGTCAAGCATGGAAGACGCTCGAGGTCCGGCTGAACGGTCAGCCGGCAAGCATTGAACTGTCGTCCGGGCGTTAGGAACCATCGCCTCGCGCAAGCGCTGGCGATCGCATTGTTCGCGATCTGCGCACCGTCCACCTGGGCGGCGGCGGGCTTGCCCGCGGGCCTGGATGAAGAGGCCCCGACGGCGGCCTCCCAGCGCGCGCTGATCGCCGCGCCGCAGGCACTTTTCCTCGACATCGTCATGGACGGCCAGATCGTGCGGCCGCTGGTGCGATTCGAAATGTTCGAAGGCCGACTGTCGGTCGATCCGGCCGATCTGGATGCGATCGGCCTGGTCATGCCCGACAACGTGACTGCAGACCCGAACGGCCGTGTCTCGCTCGACGCGATCGAAGGCCTCAGCGCGATCTACGACGCATCGATGCAGCAGGTGACGCTCATTCCTGCCGCCAACATGCGCCGCGCCAACCGCTTGGGCTACCAGGCGCCGGCGCCGATCTCGGTCAATCGCGACCAGGGACTGGTGCTGGACTGGGATGCCTATGGCCGTCACTCCGACGACAGCGACACCGCGTCGCTGGGCACCGGCCTGCGCTGGTTTGGCCGGTTCGGCAGCCTGCAGAGCTACGGCGTCAGCCGCAGCGGCGACCAGGACGACGGCTACCTGCGCCTGGACACGCGCTGGACGATTTCCGACCCGCAGCGCATGACGACCTGGACCGCCGGCGACCTGATTTCCGGTGGCCTGGCGTGGAGCCGGCCGGTGCGCATGGGCGGCCTGCAATGGCGCCGCAACTTCAGCGTCCGCCCCGACCTGATCATCTACCCGCTGCCGGAGTTCAGTGCCAGCGCGGCGGTGCCGTCGGCGGTGGATCTCTACGTCAACAACGTCCGCCAGTACAGCGGCCAGGTCGATCCGGGCCCGTTCGTGCTCAGCGACTTCCCGCGCCTGGCCGGCGCCGGACAGGCCGTGGTGGTGGTGACCGATGCGCTGGGGCGCACCACCCAGACCAGCGTCCCGCTGTATGTCGACTATCAGCGCCTGGCCCGTGGCCTGAGCGATTTCTCGCTCGAAGCCGGCCTGCTCCGGCGCAACTACAGCCTGGAGTCAGACGATTACGGGCAGCACCCGGTCGCCAGCGCCAGCATGCGCCACGGCATCACCGACAACTTCACCGGCGAGTTCCATGCCGAGTACGGCGAGCGGTTGAGCCTGGGCGGCATCGGCTTTGCCTGGTCGCCGCTGGGCCGCTATGGCGTGTTCACCGGCAACTACGCACACAGCTCCAACTGGCACAGCGGCCACCAGTACGGCGGCGGCTACCAGTGGTTCGGCCAGCGCGTCGGCTTCGACGTCTACAGCCAGCGCGCGACCGAGGAATACCGCGACCTGGGCTCGCTCGAAGAGGGCGGCTTGCCGTTGCTGCGGCAGGACCGTGCATCGGCCTGGGTATCGATCCCGCGCGGCTCGATCTCGCTTTCGTGGATCCGTTACCAGGACCACGACAATCCGACCAGCCGCACCAAGGGCATCGGGTTCAACCAGAGTTACCGCAACTTCGCCTGGACCGTCAGCGCCTTCGACGACGATCGTTCGGGGCACGGCGTTTCGTTGTCCATCAACGTGCCGCTGGGCCGCGACATCGATGCCTCGCTGTCGGTCGACCGGCAGAACGGCGACACCGACGCCGTCGCGGCGCTGCGACGTCCGTTGCCCTATGGCGGCGGCCTGGGCTGGGAAGTGCAGGCGCGCGACGGTGGCGATGGCGTGCTTGGCGTCGGCTGGCGCGGTCGCGCCGGCGACGTCTGGGGCGGCGTGGACAGCTTCGGCGGACAGCAGAGCGTCTACGGCCAGGGCAACGGCAGCGTGGTGCTGATGGGCGGCGAACTGTTCACCAGCCGCGCCGTCACCGACTCGTTCGCGGTCGTCTCGACCAACGGCATCGCCGACGTGCCGATCCTTTATGAGAACCGCGTCGCCGGCCGCACCAATGCCAACGGCTTCCTGCTGCTGCCCGAGCTGCGTGGCTGGCAGCGCAACCGCATCGCCATCGACCCCGATGGCCTCGCGCCCGACCTGGAAGTGCTGTCGGTGGAACGGCTGGTAACGCCGCCCGATCGCAGCGGCGTGCACGTGCCGTTCCCGATCCGGCAGGTACACAGCGCCAACCTCGAACTGCTCGACCGCGAGGGCAAGCAGGTGGAGGCCGGCACCCGCGTGGTCCGTCAGGACGGAAGTCCGGCCATCGTCGGTTTCGACGGCACCCTCTGGCTCGATCGATACACTCCCGGCGAAAGCCTCACCTGGACCCGCGCGGGCATCACGTGTTCCGCGGTGGCCCCGGCGCTGCCCAGCAATTCGGCACAGGACAAACTGACGGTGAAATGCCGCAGCGAGGACACACCATGATGCGTCGCTACACCATTGCGTTGGCCCTGCTCGGCTTGCTCGCGTCGTTGCTGATGCCGGGCACGGCCTCGGCGGCGATCACTTGCCGCATCGACAACGCCACCGACCTGAACTTCGGCACGCTGACACTGCCGGTGGGGGCGACGACATCGACGGTGACGGTCAACGCCAGCTGCCAGGGAACCGCCAATGCGGACGTTGGCGACGATGTCCTGGTGTGCGCCGGCACCAACAACGGCGGCACGCCCCGCTCGATGACGCGCGCCGCCCCGGTGGCGTCGTTCTACTACGACATCTACACCGACGCGACCTATTCCCAGCCCGCCAATTACACCTACAACGCCCAGACCACGATCACGATCACCTCGCGAAACACGTGGATCACGCGGCCCATCACGTTGTACGGACGGGTATCGACCGTGCAGCCCACGGCGCCCGCGCCGACGCCGGGCACATACACCGAATCGATCAGTGCCGTCTGGGGTTACTCGACGGCGGCCAATGCCAACTGCGCGAGCAACGTCTCGCCGGCGACACCCAACTACACCTTCACCTCGCGCGCCACGCTCCAGGGCAGCTGCCTGATCGCCGCGCAGAACATGCCGTTCGGCAGCTACACCTCGCTGGCCGTGGCCCGCGATGCGCAGGCCAACCTGACGGTCACCTGCACCAACGGCACCGCCTACACGGTCAAGCTCGACGGCGGCCGCTCGGGCAACGTCGCCACCCGCCGCATGTACCTCAACGGCGTCGGGCCACAAACGGTCAACTACAACCTCTATACGACCGCCGCGCGCAACGTCATCTGGGGTACCGGCACGACCGGCTCCACCGTGATTGGCACCGGCACCGGCGCGGGACAGGGCACGGGGCAGACGCTTACCGTCTACGGTCGCGTGCCGATCACGCCGACCTTCACCGCCGGCACCTACAGCGACGTGGTCACGGCGACCGTCGAGTTCTGACTGACGCGCCAGAAAAGAAAAAGGAGGCCGTGGGCCTCCTTCAAATCCGGCTCGCACCGGATGGACGTCGAGTTGTGGCATGGCTCCGGCTCGCGCCGGACGGAGGGCAGACTAACCGCCCTCCGGAGTTAATGCAACACCTGAAGTAGTGTTGCGTAACCTATTGAATCTAATGGCATGAAACATGCCGACCAGTGGGTCTGCGTTTACGGCGCCACATCCAGCGCCTCGCGCTTGGCGGCGCGGCGCGCCTCCAGCGGCTGCGCCCAGTCGTTGTTGAACGTCGCCGGCTCCCACGAGCCATAGCTCGGGTTGGGCAGCATCCACCAGCGTTCGCCGAACCAGTCGCCGTATTCGTCGAGCAACTGCGTGCGGCCCTCGCGGGTGTTGGCCACGACCTGGACGAAGTCGCCGAGCTGGTCGCCGAACTGCATCAGCACACGGTACTGCTGGCCGGCCAGCTGCCGGCGGCAGTTCTTTTCGCTGCCGTTCTGTTCACAGCCATCGAGGAGGGTGCCCAGGCCGAGGAACACGCTGTCGTCCTTGACCGGCATGCCGACCGCCTTGAGGTTGGCGATGGTCGCGTCCTTCAGGTGCACGGCGCGGTTGGACAAGTAGAGGATGGTCACGCCCTTGGCCGTTGCGGCCTTGGCGAACTCGACCACGCCCGGAACCGGCTTGGCCTTCTTCTCGGCCACCCAGGCGTCCCAGCTGACCTCGTCGTAGGCCTTGCCGTCGCGGATCAGGCGCGCCTGGTAGGGCGAGTTGTCGAGGACGGTCTCATCGACGTCCATGATCACGGCCGGCTTCAGGCCGGTGGCGGCGTTGCCGCGCTCATCGGGGACCAGCGCGTCCCAGTTCTTCTCGGCCAGCGCCACGCCGAGCTTGTCGGCGGCGGCGCGATAGACGGTGGTGGTGGCGGCCTGGTACTCGGCCGAGGCCCGCATCCACAGCACGGCGTTGAGGTTGTCGTCGGCGGCCACCGCGGCCGGCTTGGCGGCAGCTGCGGCCGTCGCGGCGGCTACGGGTGCGGCGGCGTCCTGCGTCGCGGGCTCGGGCGCCGGCGCGCGCTGGCAGGCGGCCAGCATCAGGGCGCCGGCGAGAACGGACAGGGTGAGGGGGCGCGGCATGAAGGAGCGTGGTCGCATCGCAATGGCTGGTGTCGGGTCGGGCGGCGAGTGTAGCCGAGCCCGGCGCACACGCCATGACAGACCGCCTCAGAGCGTGGCGGCCTGCAGCGAGACCTGCTTGCGCCCGTCGGCGACCCATTGCTGCCCGACCTCGCGAAAACCGAAACCGGCATGGAAGCGTCGCGAGGCCTCGTTCGGCGGCCGCGTGTAGAACTCGCAGGTCACCGCCTCGACGGCGCTGGCGCGGGCGAATTCGAACAGGTCGCGATACAGGCGCGCGCCGAGCCCGCGCCCCTGGTGCGATGCCGCGACCACGACCCGGTCGATGTAGAGGAAGCGCGGGTAGCGGCCGGCGAACCAGAGATAGTTCGGGCTGTCGTACTGCGCACCCTCGCGGAACGCCAGCAGGAAGGCGACGACGCGGTCGCCTTCGCAAAGCACTCGGTGATAGGCCGACTGTGAATCCAGCTGCAGCAGGCGCGCCGCATCGAGCGGGCTCAGCATCTCTTCCTCGGCGAGGTTCAGCGCCAGGATCGCCGGATGATCGGTGGCTTGCGCCGGACGCAGGACGAGATCCATGCGGATGCTCAGGGGGCAGGGAACTGCATGGTGCCAAAGCAGCACCCGAGTCGAAAGCGGGAGTTAGTCGCGCGGCCTGCCAAAGGCGAGCCAGGCCAGCAGCACGGTCAGGACCACGAGGGTCACCACGATCACGGCAAAGCCATGCCCCATCTGCAGCGGAATGCCACCGACATTCATGCCGAACAGGCCGGCGATCATGTTGACCGGCAACGCCAGCACGGTCACCACCGTCAGCACGAACAAAGTGCGGCCGGTCTGCTCGTTGACCAGCGCGGCCAGTTCTTCCTGGATCAGCTTGACCCGTTCGACCAGGGCGGCCGAATCGCCGATCGCGGTGGAGAACTCCTCGGCGGCCTGCTGCAGGTCCTCCAGGTCGTCCCCGCTGAACCACTCCGGCGGCCGGTTGAGCAAGCGGAACAGCGCCGTCGGCTCAGGCGCCAGCAAGCGCTGCAGGCGCACCAGCGAACGTCGCAGGGTGCCCAGCTCGGTGCGGTCGGTGGCGATGCGGTTGGCGAGCAGGCGGTCCTCGATGCGGTCCACGCGTGCGGTCGACTTGCGCAGGATGTCGCCGAGCACACTGGCCTGGTCGCGCAACAGGTGGGCGAGCAGTTCGACCGGCGAGCGGAACACCTGGCCGGTGCGTACCGCCGATCGCAACTGGTCGACCGAGCGCAGTGGCCGCAGGCGCGCGCTGACCAGAACGCGCGGACCGATGCAGATGCTGGTGGTGCCGACCTCGGACGCATCGAACGTCGAATCGAACAGGACGTCGTGGATGACCGCGACCAGGAAACCGGCATCCTGCTCGAGGCGGGTCGAGCCGACCTCGCTGCGCAGCGAGTCGTAGAACCCGTCGGGCAGGTCGAGGTGGCGGCGCAGGTAGCGTTCCGAGCCGGTGTTCGACAGCGAGAAGTGCAGCCAGATGAACGCCTCTTCCGGATCGTCGCCTTCCTGGGCGAGGAACGCGGCCGCCGCATCGGTACTGATCGACTGGGCCGCTTGCCCCGGCGCAAACCTGTAGCCCCAGATCAGTCCGTGTTCGTTCGAGCCGTAGCTGGTGTCGGTGATGCGCATCGTCGCGGGCCCATTGGAGTTGAAGCGGATGCGCCGGCATCCGGACGCTGAATGAGGCCAGAGACAGGTTGCAGCAGATCAGTCGCCGCTGCTGGTGGCCGATGCTACGCGCCTGTGCCGGCGCCGCGCCAACGATCAGGACGCTTCGTACAGTTCGATCGGCAGGCCGTCGGGGTCGGCGAAGAAGGTGAAGCGGCGGCCGGTGTACTCGTCGATGCGCAACGGCTCGACGGCGATGCCCTGTGCCTGCAGCTCCTCCGCCGAGGCGGCGACATCGACCACCTCGAACGCCAGGTGGCGCAGGCCCCGGGCTTCGGGGTAGGACGGCCGCGGCGGTGGCGAAGGAAACGAGAACAGTTCGAGCTGGCCGCCGTCGGGCAGGGCCAGGTCGAGCTTCCACGAGTCGCGCGCCTGGCGGTGCACTTCGGCCAGCACGCGCAGGCCCAGCACCTGCGTGTAGAAGTGCTTCGAGCGCACGTAGTCGGCGCAGATGATGGCGACGTGGTGGATGCGGGTGAGCTGCACGGCGCTACTCGTCCAGCAGCGCCCGGATCGCCGCGAAACCCGCCACCGCTCGCTCCTGCTTGCGCGCCGCGTCGGCGACCGGGTCGGCGCCGTCGCGCTGGATCTCCGCCACCGGTAGCTCGTCGAAGAAGCGGCTCGGTTTCAGGCGGATCTTGTCGCCCCAGCGCTGGGTCTCGCGCGAGTGCGACAGCCAAAGCTGTTCCTTGGCGCGGGTGATGCCGACGTAGAGCAGGCGCCGCTCTTCCTCCAGGCTGCCCTCTTCCAGCGCCATTTCGTGCGGCAACGTGCCGTCCTCCATGCCGACGATGAAGACGTAGCGGAATTCCAGTCCCTTGGCGCCGTGCAGCGACATCAGCCGCACCTGGTTGCCGGCATCGCCCTTGTCGGCATGCGACAGCAGCGCCAGCTGCGCGGCCAGTTCGCCGGGGCCGGAGTTCTTGCCGCCGTCGAACCAGTCGGCCAGTTCCTCCAGGTTCTCCTTGCGGCGCTGGAAGCTGGCCTCGTCCTTGCACTGCGCGCGGATCGCCGCGAGCAGGCCGCTCTTCTCGGCGAGCACGCGCACCAGTTCCGACGGCGGGATCTTGTACGCCTCGCCACGCAGGTGGCGGATGATGTTGACGAAACCGTCGAGCGCGTTGCCGGCACGCGGTGCCAGCTGCTTGAGCATGCCGATCTGCTCGGCCGCGCGCGACATCGGCATGCCGGCGTGCTGCGCCATTTCGGCGAGCTTGGACAGCGTGGTCGCGCCGACCTCGCGCTTGGGCGACTGCACCGCGCGCAGGAACGCCGCATCGTCATCGGGATTGGCGATCAACCTCAACCACGACAGCGCGTCCTTCACTTCACCGCGCTCGAGGAAGGCGGTGCCGCCCGACAGGTGATAGGGCACGCGCAGCAGCTGCAGCGCCTTCTCCAGCGCGCGGCTCTGGTGGTTGCCGCGGAACAGGATGCAGAAGTCGCTCCACGGCGCCTGCTTGGCGGCGGCGAGGAAATGGATCTCGGCGGCAACCTTTTCCGCTTCGTGCGCGTTGTCGCGGCACTCCCACACGCGGATGCGCTCGCCGTCGGCCTGGTCGCTCCACAGGGTCTTGGGGTGCTCGTGCGGGTTGTGCGCGATCAGCGTGTTGGCCGTGCGCAGGACGCGGTTGGAGCAGCGGTAGTTCTGCTCGAGCTTGATGATCTCCAGCGCCGGGTAGTCCGTGCCCAGGTTGAGCAGGTTGTCCGGGTTGGCGCCGCGCCAGGCATAGATCGACTGGTCGTCGTCGCCCACGCAGGTGAACAGGCCCTTGTCCCCGGCCAGCCCCTTGAGCAGGCGGTACTGGGCGTCGTTGGTGTCCTGGCACTCGTCGACGAGCAGGTAGCCGATGCGCTCGCGCCAAGCCAGGCGCACGTCCTCGTCGCCTTCCAGGATCTGCACCGGCAGGCGGATCAGGTCGTCGAAGTCGACCGCATTGAACGTCGACAGCCGCGCCTGGTAGCGCTGGTACAGCAGCGCCGCTTCCATCTCGCGCGGGCTCTGCGATGCAGCCAGCGCCTCCTCGGGCGAGAGACCGGCGTTCTTCGCGCGCGAGATGAGGTTGCGTGCGTTATCGATCACGTCGTTCTTGCTGCCCGGCGGCAGCAGGTCCTTGATCTGCGCGGCGCTGTCGTCGCTGTCGAACACCGAGAAGCCGCGACGCAATCCGACCTTGGCATGGTCGATCTGCAGGAAACGCAGCCCCAGCGCGTGGAAGGTGCACACGGTGAGGCCTTCGGCGGCGTCGCCCTTGATGCGCTTGGCGACGCGCTCCTTCATCTCCTTCGCCGACTTGTTGGTGAAGGTGATGGCCGCGATTCGCTTGGCCGGCATCCGCCCGGATGCGATCAGGTGCGCGATCTTCTCGACGATGACGCGGGTCTTGCCGCTGCCCGCTCCGGCGAGCACCAGCAAGGGGCCGTCGGTGTGCAGGACGGCAGCGCGTTGGGGAGGGTTTAGACCGTGCATTGAAGGCTGTTTGCTGCCGCGGTTGCGGCGGCGTATTGTGCCGCAATATCCCCCCCGACCTGGCGATTTGTGCCGTCGATGCGCTGATTTCGTCACCGCGGGGAGTGCGCCGGCACCCGCGATACCATGCCAGCGACAACATGGGACGCGCCGCATTTGACGGCCCCGGCGGCACCGCCCCTTCCTGCACCCACGGTATGGAGGAATCGCCATGGCAAACGTCTCCGCTCGCGGCAAGGCCTGGTTGGCAGGCGCCGCGCTTTCATTGCTTGCGGCCCCGGCCCTCGCCGAAGAGCCGCTCAAGCTGGTCACCGCCAGCTACATGCAGGTCGATGCCCAGCTCAAGGGCGCACAGGGGCATCCCAACGAGACCTGGCGCCTGAACGGGCTGAAGTCGTACCTGGCCGGGCATTACGACGAAGCCGAAATGCGCTTCGAGAACGCCGCGTCGTACGCCGACAAGTATTCGCAGCACTACCTCAGTCTCATGTACTGGTATGGGCAGGGCATGCCTGCCGATCCGGTGCGCGCCTACATCTGGAGCGACCTGGCCGCTGAACGCGGCGTGCCCCGCCTGCTGGTGATCCGCGAGAAGATGTGGGAAGGCCTGACGCCGGCGCAGCGCGAGCAGGTCGGGCAGCTCGGCCCCGACTACTACGCCCGCTTCGGCGACGAGTCTGCGCGGCCGCGTGCCGATGTCGAGATTCGCCGCTTCGCGCGCACCATGACCGGCAGCCGCATCGGCTACCGCAACCAGGCCATCGACATCACCCAGGGTGGGCCGATCAACGGCTCGTTCGGCAATGCCACCGCGGGCATGCTGGCGGCCTCCAAGCAGGTGGTCGGCAGCACCACCGGCGACGAGTACTACGCCGATGAACGCGCCCAGGCGCTGTCGTACTGGCAGGCGCAGGATGCCGAGCTCGGCAGCGGCTTGGGCAATGTCGGCGTGGGCCCGATGGTGCCGGCGCGGGACAAGCCGCCGCACTGAACATGGCAACCAGAGCAAGGGCACTGATCGCGGCGAGGTGGTGCAAAACCCCCTAATGTAGGAGTCACTTGCCACGACTCCACACATCAGGGGGAACCACATGCGCCTGGGCCTGGCGGCCAACCGCCTGCACCATCTGAGCGAAGACGCCGCATTGTTCCGCTGGCTGCGCGCCTGCGAGTCGGGGATCCGCGAGCTGCAGATCAGCCTGCATGTGGTGGGTCGCACATTCGATGCCATCGCCGCCGCCGGCATGCTGGCCGGTTACCCGGGCCTGCGCCGCTATCCGTACGGGCGCGAGGGCGGGCTGATGAAGCTGGTCGCGGAAGTGGTCGGCGTCGACCACGACGAACGCACCCTGGACGGCGCGATCTACCTGATCGACCCGGTCGATCCGTCGTCGGTGTTCCCCGAGGCGGCCGCGCTCAAGCGCCAGTGCGTGATCCACGGCAAGCCCTTCATCACCACGGTGGCCTCGGCGCGCGACTGGATCGAGACGGAGCGCATTCGCACCGGTCTGCTCGCCGACGTTTCGGCCGATCGCCTGCACGACTTCGAGTCGCAGACGCTTGCGTTGATCGCCCACGACGCCATGAAGCCGCAGATGCTGGCCTTTGCCGCCGAACACTTCGACCTGCTCTCGCGTTTCGCCCGCCGCGTCGCCACCGGCACCACCGGGCAGCGCCTGAACGAGCTGGCCTGGAGCCGCGGCTGGCCGCAGGGACGCCCGTGGGTGCACCGCTACCAGAGCGGCCCGATGGGCGGCGACGCCCAGATCGCCGACCTCGTGCTGGAGCGCCGCTGCCAGCGCGCAATCTTCTTCGAGGACCCGCACGTGGCGCGCCAGCACGAGGCCGATATCCAGCTGCTGGAGCGGGCCGTGACCACGGTGACCGACGAGGCGGTGTGCATCACCGCCCCGGCCGTTGCCCAGCGCTGGGCGAGTGCGGCAGCCGATCGCGCCAGGCGGCGCTGACGCCGGGCGCCGCCAGCACCGGCGCAGCCACTAAACTGTGCGCATGGCCAAGCTCTATTTCTATTATTCGGCGATGAACGCCGGCAAGACCACGACGTTGCTGCAGTCGGCGCACAACTACCGCGAGCGCGGCATGCGCGTGGCGATCCTCACCCCGCGCCTGGACGACCGCGCCGGCACCGGCACGGTCGCCTCGCGCATCGGCCTGCGGTCCGACGGCATCGCCTTCGAGCGCGACGACGACCTGGAGCGCATCGTCCGCGCCGACATCCTCGCCCACGGCCCGCTGCATTGCGTGCTGGTCGACGAGGCGCAGTTCCTGAATCGTTCCCAGGTCTGGCAGCTGAGCGAAGTGGTCGATGCGCTGCGCATCCCGGTGCTTTGCTATGGCCTTCGCACCGACTTCCGCGGCGAGCTGTTCGAGGGCAGCCAGTACCTGCTGGCATGGGCCGATGAACTGACCGAGATCAAGACCATCTGCCACAGCGGCAAGAAGGCGACGATGGTGGTGCGCGTCGATGCCCAGGGCCGCGCGGTGCACGAAGGCCCGCAGGTGGAGATCGGCGGCAACGACCGCTACATCTCGGTGTCGCGCGCCGAGTACAAGAAGATCATGCGCGGCGAGGGCACGATCGAGCCGGCGCAGACGTCGCTGCAGTTGAAGTAGGTCACCCGCAGCCGCGCACGATCGCGCCGACCTCGCGCGGGATCGCGCCGCCGTCGGGCTGCGCCGTCTTCAGCTGCTCCTGCAGGTTGTCCAGTCGCGCCAGGGCCGGTTCGCGGTCGGGCCCGTGGCAGCGCAACTGCGCGGCGTAGGCCTGCGCGCGCCACGCGGTGCGGCGCAGGTCGAGGTCGCCATGTGGCATCCCGGCAAGCGCGTCCAGGCGCAGCAGTGCGCTGTCGTCGCCATCGAGCGCCTGCTGCCGTGCCAGTACCAGCTCGGCCTCGCGGGTGTGCGGATGGGTGGCTCCGTAGCCGCTGCGGGTCAGCGTGACCGCCTGCGCCAGGTGCGCCATGCCTTGTTCGTTCTGGCCCAGCGCCAGTTCGACCTGGCCCTGCACGCGGTAGGTATCGCCCAGCAACGGGTGGCGTGGGCCAAGCTGGGCCAGGCGCAGGGCACTGGATTCCTCGATCACCTTCTGTGCGGCGCGGTCGCGGCCCATCGCGTGCAGCACACGCGCATAGTCGAACAGCGCATCGCCCAGGTGGGCGTTGTCCTGCTGCTTGCGCGCGATCACCACCGCTCGCTGCATCGCCGTCAGCGCGGTCGCGGTTTCGCCGCGCTCCCAGGCGACCTGGCCCAGGCGCCGCTGCAGGCCGCCCAGTTCGACCATGCCGCGCCGGGTCTCGGCCGGGTCGGCGCTTTCCGGCGTCAGGCGGCGTTGCAGCACCGCGATCGCGCCGCGCAATTCGGTCTCGGCCTGGCGGTACTGGCCCTGGTCGATATGCAGCATCGCCATCTGCCGGCGCAGCGACAGCGTGACCGGGTGCTGGGCGCCATAGACCTCCAGCGCGATCGCGAATGCTTCGCTGGCCTCGCGTTCGGCCGCATCGATCTGGCCCTGTCCCTGGCGCAGCGAGGCGACGCGGCTGCCGATCTCGGCCAGCAGGGCATGGCGCTCGCCGACCTTCTGCCGCAACTGCGCGCGCGCCTGGCCATAGCCCTGCAACGCGGCGCCGGTCTGGCCGGCATCGGCCTGCAGGTTGGCCAGGTCGATCAGGTTCTCGACCGTGCCGACTTCGTCGCGGTCGTCGCGGCGCAGCGACAGCGAACGTTCGAACAACAGCCGCGCTCCCTGCAGCTCGCCATTGTCGCGGCGGCAGCGACCGAACTGCGAATAGAACTCGCTGGCCTGCGGCGGCAGCTGCGCCTGTTCGCGCCGTGCGGTGGTCAGCGCCGGCGCCATCAGGTCGATGCAGCGGCGCGGTTCGCCGAGCAGGCGCAGCGCCTGGCCGCGCTGGGTCAGCGATTCCAGCTGCAGGCTGACCGGTATGTCGCTGGTGCTGGCCAGCACGCCGGCCTGGCGGTTGAGCAGCATCAGCGCCTCGCGATAGTCGCCCAGGCCCATCCGCAGCCGCGCGATCACACCGAGCAGTTCGGCGCGCGCGCGTGGCTGTCGCGCCAGCTCGCGGTTGCCGCGCGCCAGCGATCCATCGAGCAGGCCACGCAGGTCGAGCGCCTGGCCTTCGGGCGTGCCGCGCGCGCTTTCGAACACGCCGACCATGAAGTCCTGCATCGCCTGCGCGCGGCCGGCCTCGGCGACGGCCTGCCGGCCCTGCCAGGCCACGATCGCCAGCGCGGCGCTCAGCACCACCGCGATCAGGCCGCCGGTGGCCAGCGACCAGCGGTGGCGACGCAGGTATTTTCCGAAGCGGTATCCCACGCTTTGCGGCCGGGCCTGAACCGGGCGACCGGCTTCGTAGCGGGTCAGGTCCAGCGCCAGCGCTTCGACCGAGGGGTAGCGTTGCTCCGGACGCTTGGAGAGGGTCTTGAGGACGATGTTGTCGAGATCGCCGGCCAGCATCCGCGCGAGCCGACGCAGCGCATGCACGTCGGCGCCGCTGTCCTCGGTGCGGTGCAGCAGCGTCTGCGAAGGCCGTTGCGGGTCGGCGGCGAGGATCGCCTCTTCCCACTCGGCATCGGTCTGGCGCTTGAGGCGGTAGGGCTTGGTGTCGGTGAGCAGCTCGAACAGCACCACGCCCAGCGCGTACACGTCGGTCATGGTGGTGACCGGCTCGCCGCGGACCTGTTCGGGCGCGGCGTAGTGCAGGGTGAAGGCGCGCACGCCGGTGCGGGTCTGTTCGACCCTCGGCGCGTCGGAGTCGAGCAGCTTGGCGATGCCGAAGTCGAGCAGGCGCACGTCGCCGCTGGGCGTGACCAGGATGTTGGACGGCTTGAGGTCGCGGTGGACGATCAGGTTGGCGTGGGCGTGGCTGACCGCATCGCAGATCTGGTGGAACATCCTCAGCCGCTGCTCGATCGGCAGCAGGTGGTTGCGGCAGTAGTCGGTGATGGGTTCGCCTTCGACGAACTCCAGCGCCAGGTAGGGAAGTCCGTCGGTGGTGACGCCGGCATCGAGCAGGCGCGCGATGTGCGGGTGCGCCAGGCGCGCGAGGATCTGCCGTTCGCGCGAGAAGCGCACGCGCAGATTGCTGTCGGCCAGTCCCGGGCGCAGCAGTTTCAGCGCGACGCGGCGCTGGTAGAGGCCGTCGGCGCGCGCGGCCAGCCAGACCTGGCCCATGCCGCCTTCGCCGAGCAGGCGCTCGAGCTTGTACGGCCCCACCTCGCCGCCGGCGCGCAGGCCGGCGAGCGGGGCGATCAGGGGCTCGGAGAGGAAATCCTCGTGGTGCTCGTCGAGAGTGATGAGCGTCTGCAGCTCGTCGGCCAGCGCCGGGTCTTCCTCGCGCAGGCGCTGCAGGCGCTGTTCGCGCGCCTCGTCATCGAGCTCGAACAGCGCATCGAGCAGCGGTGATATCCGTTGCCAGCGCTCGGTGTCCACGGGTCGCCCCTGCCGGTGGCCTCAGGAGTCTTTCAGAGATGCCAGCAGGAACAGCCGCGCCTTTTGCCAGTCGCGACGGATGCTGCGTTCGGAACGTTCCAGCAGCGCCGCGATCTCCAACTCCGACAGGCCGGCGAAATAGCGCAGCTCGACCACCTGCGCCAGGCGCGGGTCGACCGCACCGAGCTTGGTCAGGGCGGTGTCCAGGCCCAGCGTGTCCTCGTCCAGGCGCAGGCCGCCTTCGACATCGTCGGGGAGTTCGGTGACGCGGTGCAGGTCGCCGCCGCGCTTCTGCGCGAGGCGCTGGCGGGCATAGTCGACCACCACCGAGCGCATCGCCGATGCAGCGTAGGCGAAGAAATGCGCGCGGTCGTCGAACTGCGCTTCACGACGGCCGATCAGCTTGAGGTACGCCTCGTGGACGAGTGCGGTGGCATCGAGCGTCTGGCCGTGCTGGCCGGCGAGCTGGCGCCGCGCCATGGTGTGAAGTTCCTGGTAGAGGGTGGCCAGGACGCGGTCCAACGCGCCACGGTCGCCTTCACGTGCAGCATCCAGCAGCAATGTGATATCGGCAGTTTCGGCCATAGGGAGCCCCCTCCACAGTGGCCGGACTATAGCGCGTTTGCGTGTTTTTCCCTGTGCACGGGCTTGCCCTACCTCTGGCAACTTGCGCACCACACCGTCGCGCGCTGTCCGATCGCCGCCTGTTTCAGCGGCCGGCCGCAGCGCGGGCAGGGCTCGCCGCCACGCCCATAGGCCGACAATTCCTGTTCGAAATATCCCGGCGCGCCATCGGGACTGATGAAGTCGCGCAGGGTCGTGCCGCCGCGATCGATGGCGTGGCCGAGGATGCGGCGGATCTGCGCGGCCAGCTGCTGGTAGCGCTCCCTCGATACCTTGCCGGCCGCCCGCAGCGGCGACACCCCGGCGGCGAAAAGTGCTTCGGCGACGTAGATGTTGCCCACGCCGACCACCACCTTCTGGTCCATCAGGAAGGTCTTTACCGGCGCGCTGCGGCCGCGACTGAGCGCGAACAGGTAATCGCCGTCGAAGTCGTCCGACAGCGGCTCCGGCCCGAGCCCGGCGAGCAGTTCGTGGGTTTCGCCCGGCCCCTGCCAGAGCAGGCTGCCGAACCGGCGCGGGTCGTTGAAGCGCAGGACCTGGCCCGAATCCAGGGCCAGGTCGACATGGTCATGCGCGCGCACCGGGGTATCGGCCGGCAGCACCCGCAGGCTGCCGGACATGCCCAGGTGCAACAGGGCGCTTCCGGCGGTGGTGTCGAGCAGCAGGTACTTGGCGCGGCGGCGGACCTGGTCGATGCGCTGGCCCGGCAGGACCTGGCGGATCTCGTCCGGGATCGGCCAGCGCAGGTCGGGCCGGCGCAACGTGGCGGTCACCACGCGACGGCCTTCGACGTGCGGCGCCAGGCCGCGACGGGTGGTCTCTACTTCGGGCAACTCGGGCATGGGCTGAGCGTACTATCGCGACATCCGATGCGTGGGGTCTGGGAGCGCGATGGGCAAGAGCGCGACGCCGTCCACCCTTGCCGGCGACCTCCCGGTCGCCGCGGTGCACGTGTTGCCGATGCCCTCGCCGGGGCCGGCCCTGCGCGACTATGCGCGTGGCGAACTCGAGGCCGCGCTCGACGCACTGGCGCAGACCGGCGATGACCTCCACGAAGGGGTGCACAGGGCCCGCAAGGGCCTGCGCCGCGTGCGCGCGACGCTGGCGCTGGGCGACGGCATCCTCGGGCCGGGCGTTGGCCTTGTCGATCGTGAGATCAAGCACCTCAACACCGGCCTGTCCCTGCTGCGCGACGCGCACGCGCTGGTGGAAACACTGGCACGGCTGCACAAGCGCTCGCGCAAGGGCGCCACCCGGGAATTGCTGGCCCAGGCCCGTGCCGACGCAGTCGTCGCCCGCGAAGCCACTGCCGGCGCCGAAGTCTCCATGGACCCGGCAATGGGACAGCGACGCGGCTTGATCGAAGTGCTCGCCGCAGCGCTGCCGGCGCTCGACTGGGAACGGCTGACACCCTCGGCGGCACGCATGGCGCTGGCCGACAGCGATGAGCGCAGCCAGCGTGCCCGCGACATCGCCCTGGGCAAGGGCGGCGACAGCGACTGGCACCGCTGGCGCCGTCGTGCCCGTCGCGCCTCGCAGCAGCGTCGCGCGCTCGAAGCGGTCGGCGTGGCGGTCCCGGCCACCGCGCCCGAGGTCTTCGACAAGCGCACCACCGAACGCCTCGGCGAAGCGCAGGACCTGACCCTGCTGCTGGATCATTGCGGCAAGGGATCCCCGTTCAGCAAAACGGAACGCCAGGCCCTGCGCGCCTACGCCGAACCTGCATTGGCCCGACTGCGAAAGCGCATCACGACCGCTCGTCGCTGAGCGCCCGCGCCGGCCTTGCGGGCCGATGTGAACGTCCCCATCACATCTGCGGCCCATACCGGCGCGAAGGGTGGGCCGCAGCTGGCATCATCCACCTACGACTGTGCCTGTTTGCCGGTCTGCCTGTGCGTCTGCGGAGTCTTTCAATGTTCGTTTCATCCCTGCTCGATTTCCTTGCCGGTGGTGTGGTCCAGGCCACCTGGGTCGAGTTGCTCGTTTACCTCCTGGTCGTCACCCAGCTGACGATCTTCTCGGTCACGCTCTACCTGCACCGCTCGATGGCGCATCGATCCGTCGATTTCCATCCGGTGCTGGCGCATTTCTTCCGCTTCTGGACGTGGCTGACCACCTCGATGATCACGCGCGAGTGGGCGGCGATCCATCGCAAGCACCACGCCAAGTGCGAGACCGAGGACGACCCGCACAGCCCGCAGTTCAAGGGCATCGACACGGTGATGTGGCGCGGCGTCGAGCTCTACCGCGAAGCGCGCGGTCATCGCGAGGACATCGAGAAGTACGGCAAGGGCTGCCCGGACGACTGGATCGAGCGCAACCTCTACACGCGCCACGCGACGATGGGCCCGGTGCTGATGTTGTTCATCAGCTTCGCCCTGTTCGGTTTCGCCGGCGTCGCCGTGTGGGCGATCCAGATGCTGTGGATCCCGTTCTGGGCCGCGGGTGTTGTCAACGGCCTGGGTCACTGGTGGGGCTACCGCAACTTCGAGACGACCGACACCGCGACCAACCTCACCCCGTGGGGCTTCTGGATCGGCGGCGAAGAGCTGCACAACAACCACCATGCGTTCCCGAGCTCGGCCAAGTTCGCGCTGCGCAAGTTCGAGTTCGACATCGGCTGGAGCGCGATCAAGCTGTTCGAGAAGGTCGGCCTGGCCAAGGTCCTGCGCGTCGCGCCGACCCTGGACGTGCGCCCGAACATCGCCATGCCCGACGGTGAAACACTGAAGGCATTGCTGGCGATCCGCTTCCAGGCGATGACCGACTACTACCGCAACGTCACGCTGCCGGCACTGCGCGAAGCCAAGTTCAAGTTGCCGCGCAGCCTGCGCCAGGGCCTGGCCGACGATGGCCGTTGGCTCGACGACGACAAGCGCGCCAAGCTGCAGGCCTGGCTGGCGGAACGCCCGAGCATGGCCACGCTGGCCGAGTACCGCCAGCGCCTGGCGCAGGTGCTGGACGAGCGTTCGCACGATGCCCAGGCCACCCTGGCCAAGCTGCAGGCGTGGTGCGCCGAGGCCGAGGCCAGCGGCAACCAGGCGTTGCAGGCATTCTCCGCGCGCCTGAAGGGCTACGCCCTCGCGCCGGCACACGCCTGAGCGCCACGCGCGTGATGCCCACGGTGTCGCGCAATGACCGGCCCGCGCTGCAATGCGCGGGCTTTTCTTTTGCGTTGCTGGTTGCCCTGGCGATGCCGTCGATGCCGTCGTGGGCGCAAGTGCAGGCGGCCGGCGATTACCTCTCGCGCATGGACAGCGACGGCGATGGCCGCATCGCCCTGCCCGAATTCCAGGACTGGATGAGCTACGCGTTCAATCGCATGGACGTGGATGGCGACGGCGTGCTGACGCCCGCCGAACTCCCCGGCGGACGCGGCAAGCCGGTCACCCTTGCCGAACATCGGCAGACGCTGGCCACGACCTTCGCCCGCCAGGACCGCAACAAGGACGGCTACCTGGACGCGCGCGAACTGGCATCACCCCCGCAGTAAGCCGCCCCCCACCGTTCATCAGCGCAGCGCAGCGAAGTCGAAGGACCACGCACGGTCCGGCCCCAGGTCGCCCCCCCACCGTTCGTCCTGAGCGTAGCGCAGCGAAGTCGAAGGACCACGCACGGTCCGGCCCCAGGTCGCCCCCCACCGTTCGTCCTGAGCGTAGCGCAGCGAAGTCGAAGGACCACGCAGCGCCGGGCCGTGCCGACCCCCCGACTTCGCACCTGCGGCGCTACGCTCAGGACGAACGGTGCAGTTCACCCAGGCGCATACAGTGCAGGTGCACATCCGTGTAAGCGGCGAACCGTGCCTGCACCGCGCCGAGCCGTTGCCAGTCCCCTGCCTGTACAGGCGTAGCATCGTGGTTGTGTACCGCCCGAACGCTGCGCCCATGGCCATCGCTGCATCGCACCCGCTCGACCTGCCCCGGCAGCACCTGTTCTGGCTGCTTCATATCGGCGGCTGGGCCGCCTATTTCTCGCTGGGTTACCTCTCCGCCATCGCCCACGACAAGCCGTCGGGCTACTGGATCGTGCCGCTGACCGCGGCCTCGACCGGCGCCGTCGCCACCCTCGGCCTGCGTTACCTGCTGCGCGCCTGCTGGGGCCTGACGCCGCGGCGGCTGATGATGGTGATGGTGCTGCCGATCCTGGCCAGTTCGGCGGTGATGGACCTGGCCACGCGCACGGTGCTGGTCGACTTCTGCGACACCTGCGTGCCGGAAAACCGCGCCGCCTACATCGCCTATGCACTGAGCTACATCTACGTGGTGCTGGCCTGGGTCGGCCTGTACCTGGGGGTGAAGTACTACGGCCAGCTGCAGGACGAAACCCGGCGCGCGCTGGCGGCACGCACCATGGCCCACCAGGCGCAGCTGAAGATGCTGCGCTACCAGCTCAACCCGCACTTCCTGTTCAACACGCTCAATGCCATTTCCACGCTGATCCTCGACCGCGACAACGCCACCGCCAACCGCATGGTGCAGGGCCTGTCGGCGTTCCTGCGCCACTCGCTCGACAACGACCCGATGCAGCGGGTAACGCTGCGCCAGGAGCTCGATGCGCTGACGCTGTACCTGGACATCGAGAAGATCCGCTTCGCCGAGCGCCTGCGCATCGAGACCGCCATCGACGAGGATTGCTGGCGCGCGCTTCTGCCGAGCCTGCTGCTGCAGCCGCTGGTGGAGAACGCCATCAAGTACGCCGTCGCCAAGCAGATCGCCGGTGGCATGTTGCGGATCGAAGCAGAACGCGAAGGTGTGCAACTGGTCCTGCGCGTGATCGACGACGGCCCCGGCTGCGATTGCCTCGAGGGCGGGCAGGTGCCGGCAGGCAAGGGCGTGGGCCTGCGCAACACGCGCGAGCGCCTCAGCGTGCTGTACGGCGAGGCCAGCGGCTTCGGCGTGCGCAACCGCGAGCGCGGCATCGAAGTCACGCTGCGCCTTCCCTTCGAAACCTCCCAGACCATCGGAGAGTGAGCATGGACCGGGCAACGACGGGGCGCAGTCACCGCGGCAACGGCGTCAACGCCGCACACGGCACGACGACCAAGCTGCGCGTGATCGTGGTCGACGACGAACCGCTGGCGCGCCGTGGCCTGGAGATCCGCCTTGGCGACCACCCCGACATCGAGCTCGTCGGCCAGTACGGCGACGGTGCCGCTGCGATCCAGGGGCTGCGCGTGCATCGCCCCGACCTGATGTTCCTCGATGTGCAGATGCCGGGCATGGACGGCTTCGAGACGCTGCGCAGCATCCCGGCGGTGGAGATGCCGCTGGTCGTGTTCGTCACCGCCTACGACCACTACGCGATCCGCGCCTTCGAGGCGTCCGCCACCGACTACCTGCTCAAGCCGGTCGATGACGCCCGCCTGCACCAGGCACTGGCGCGCGTGCGGCAGGCGCATGCGCAACGCGAAGCCAGCGGCCACTGCGCGCACCTGCTGGGATTGCTGAGCGAACTCAGCGGGCACCCGACGCTCGATCTGGACGAAGCCCTCAAGCCCGACGCGATCGAGCAACTGCGTCGCGACGACAAGCTCGCCGTGCGCGATGGCGGGCGCACGGTGCGCGTGGACCTGGCCAGCATCCGCTGGATCGATGCCGCCGGCGACTACATGTGCATCCATACCGACAGCGAGACGCTGGTGCTGCGCGCAACCATGCGCGATCTGGAGAAGCAGCTGGACCCGCAGCGATTCCCGCGCATCCACCGTTCGACGATAGTCAACGCCCGCCGCGTCGTGGAGCTGCGACCGCACACCAATGGCGAAGGCTACCTGCGCCTGGACTGCGGCCAGGAGCTGAAGCTGTCGCGCAGCCATCGCGACAAGCTCGACCTGCTGCTGTAGGGGCGGCGGCAAGAAACCGGCCACCTCCGGGCCTTCTGTGCCCGCTCAACGCTTCATCGCGCCCAAACCACCATTCAACGCAAAGCCCGTGAACGCGTGACTTACGGGCCATCTTCGCAGCGAGTGCCACGGCGCATCGTGCCCACCGCACCCCCTGCGGACCACGCCGATGAAGCTCACCGACGCCTCGCTACGAAACCCGGCCGCGGTCGCGGTGATCGTGGCCATGGTCTGCGCCTTCGGGCTGATGAGCCTGTTCAAGCTGCCGCTGCAACTGTTCCCCGATATCGAGCGCCCGCAGATGTCGGTGCAGACCAGCTGGCGCGCGGCGTCGCCGCAGGAAATGGAGTCGGAGATCGTCGAGCCGATCGAGGCGGTGATGCAGGGCCTGCCCGGGCTGGAGGAGATCGAGTCCAACGTCAACGCCGGCAACAGCTTCATCAACCTGACCTTCGCCGTCGGCAGCGACATGGACGCGATGCTGGTGGAGGTGCTGTCGCGGATGAACCGCCTGCAGCCGCTGCCGCGCGACGCAACGCCGCCGGTGGTGCAGAGCGGCGCCGACAACGCCAACAACTCACTCACCTATTTCTTCGTGCAGAAGCTGCCCGGTACTCCTGGCGACATCCTCGACTTCCGGCAGATGATCGAGGACCGGATCGTGCCGAAGATCGAGGCGGTCGAAGGCGTGGCCGGCGTCGAGATCAACGGCGGCTCGCCGGAAGAGCTGACCATCAGCCTCAACCTGGAACGCGCCGCGGCGATGGGCATCCAGATCCCGGAAGTGGCCGCGGTTGCCGCGCGCGCCACCGATGTATCGGGCGGCGTGGTCGAGGCCGGCCGCCGCGAGTACGTGCTGCGATTCGCCGGCCGCTATTCGCCCGAGGCGATGGGCAACCTGATCCTGGCCTGGCGCGACGGCCGTCCGGTGCGATTGGCCGACGTCGCCAAAGTCGAAGTGAAGCGCCCCGGACAGCGCTTCTTCGCCTACCAGAACGGCAATCCGGCGATCGGCCTGCGCATCATTCGCGAGACCGGTGCCAATGTGCTCGACACGCTCGACGAAGTGAAGCGCGTCGTGGCAGAAGTGCGCGAGCAGGACCTGAAGCCGCTTGGCCTCGATATCGCCCAGAGCTTCGACGCCTCGGTTTTCATCAACCGCGCGATCAGCCTGCTCTCGGGCAGCCTGGGTGCCGGCGTGTTGCTGGCGGTGGGCTGCCTGTGGTGGTTCCTGCGTGACGTGCGCGCCACCGCGCTGATCGCCTGTGCAATTCCAATCTCGCTGCTGGCCACGTTCATCGTGCTGCAGCTCACCGGCCGCAGCCTCAACGTGATCTCGCTGGCCGGTCTGGCGTTCGCTGTCGGGATGGTCATGGATGCGGCGGTCGTGGTCGCGGAGAACATCGTGCGCCTGCGCGAGGAGGGCATGCCCGCGCGCCAGGCCGCGCTGGAAGGCACCAGCCAGGTCGCCGTCGCCCTGGTGGCATCGACCATCACGACGGTCGCGGTGTTCGTGCCGGTGATCTTCATGGAGGACGTCGAGGGGCAGCTGTTCGCCGATCTCGCCTTGACCATCTCCATAGCCGTTGCCATCTCCCTCGTGGTTGCCGTGACCGTGCTGCCGGCCGCCGCGAGCAGCTGGCTGCGCGAGCGCAAGGACGCGCGCGAACAGCATCGCACCTGGTCGCGCATCAGCGACTGGGCCATGCGCGTGACCGAAGGTCGCAAGCGCCAGCTGGCATGGGTGGGTGGACTGGTACTCGCGCCCGCGCTGCTGGCCGCGCTGCTGATGCCCAAGATCGACTACCTGCCGCCGGTGAAGCGCGCGGCCGTGGATGCGATCTTCAACTTCCCTCCCGGCATGGGGCCCGAGCGCGTCGACCGCGAGATCGCGCCGACCGTGCTCGAACGGATGCGCCCGTACATGGAAGGCAACAAGGCGCCGCAGCTGAGCAACTGGTACCTGCTGCTGTGGCCCGGCGGCGGCACGATTGGCGCGCGCGTGGTCGACCCGGACCAGATCGGCGAACTCGAGCGCGTCGTCCGCGACGAAGTGGTCACGGGCTTCCCCGACACGCGCGCATTCGCCAGCGAAGGTGAACTGTTCGGCAGCTTCGGCGGCTCTGCGCGCGCGATCGCGATCCACCTGCAGCATTCCGATGGCGATGCCCTGGCCCGCGCCGCCGAAGCCGGACGCAAGTTGCTGTCGGAGCGCTTCCCTGGCGCCAACGTGCAGGCATGGCCGAGCGCGGACGCCGGCACGCCGGAACTGCGCATCAACCCCGACGACCGCCGCCTGGCCGAAGTCGGCTGGCGCCGTCCCGAGCTGGGCACGGTCGTGCGTACGCTCGGCGATGGCCAATGGCTGGGCGAACACTTCGATGGCGACCGCCGTCTGGCGATCATCCTGCGCACCGACCGCGACAGCAGCATTGAGCGGCTGGGCGCTGCGCCCCTGGCAACGCCGCAGGGTGGTGTGCTCAGCCTGGGCGAGCTGGCGCAGGTCGATACGGTTCTGGCGCCGAACCAGCTGCGTCGCATGGACCGCCGTCGCACGGTGACCCTGACTGTCGACCCGCCCGCGGCAATGTCGCTGGAAGAAGCCCTCGACATCGTCGATGCCGATGTCGTCCCGGCGTTGCGCAAGGACCTGCCGGCAGACGCCGAGATCCGCGTCTCCGGCAGCGCCGACCGGCTCGACGAAGTCGTCCACAGCATGGGCATGAACTTCGCGATGGCGCTGGCGGTGCTGTTCATGCTGATGGCGGCGATGTTCCGCTCGCTGCGCGACAGCGCCTTCGTCATGGCGACCTTGCCGATGGCGGTGCTCGGCGGCGTGCTCGGCCTGCGCGTGCTCGATCTCATCGCCGGGCAGACGCTGGACCTGCTGTCGATGATCGGTTTCATCATGCTGCTGGGCATGGTCATCAACAACGCGATCCTGCTGGTGGCGCAGACGCGCGACGCGCAGGCCGCCGGCGCCTCGCTCGACACGGCACTGCATCAGGCGCTCGACCAGCGCCTGCGCCCGATCCTGATCGGTGCACTGACCGGCGTGCTCGGTGCGTTGCCGATGGCGATCAATCCCGGTCCCGGCGCGGTGATCTACCGCGGCCTGGCTGCGGTATCGGTCGGCGGCGTCGCCCTGAGCCTGGTGTTCCTGGTCGTGCTGATTCCCGCCCTGCTGCGGCTGGCCGAGTCACGGCGCAAGGTCGCCACCGCCGCCGATGACGCCGGCGCGGCTGTGCCGCTCCCGAATCCTTCCCCCTGAATGCTTCTCCTCCCCCGGAGCTCGTCATGCGCACCTTGCACAAGATCCTGATTGCCGCGGCGCTGGCTGCGGTGCTGACCGTCCCGCTCATCGACCTGGATGCCGGCGCCAGCGCACCTCCCCCCGAGGCGCCGCCCGCGATCGTCAGCGTGGCCGCCGCGGTCAGGACCGAGCTGGCGCCGCGGCACTGGGCCCCGGGCAGCGTGATCAGCCGGCAGGACGCGCACGTCGCCAGCGAGCAGGATGGCCGCGTGATCAAGGTGGCCGAGGTCGGCCAGAACGTGCGCGCGGGCGAAGCCATCGCCGTGCTCGACGACACCACGCTGCGCCTGCGCGAACGCGAGGCGCAGGCCGACCTGGCGCGGATCCAGGCCCAGCTGGACATGGCCACGCGCCAGGAGCAGCGCTACGCGCAGTTGGCGCAGCAGCAGAACATCGCCCGTGCCCAGTACGAGCAACTGCAGGCCGACCGCGACATGCTCGTGCAGGAACGCGCGCGGGCACAGGCGCTGCTCGAGCAGACCCGTCACCAGCGCACGCAGATGCAGGTGCGGGCGCCGTTCGACGGTGTCGTCGCCGAGCGCGAGGTCGAGCTGGGTGAGTTCGTCACTACCGGCGATGCCGTGGCACGGGTAGTGGACACCGCCGAACAGGAGGTGCGCGTGCGCGCCCCGGTGGATCTGGCCCGGCACCTGGCAGTCGGCACGCCGGTGCAGGTGCGCGTTGGCGGCAGCGAGCGCGCGCACGCGGTCAGCGCGCTCGTTCCGGTCGGCGACGAAGCCTCGCGCCAGCTGGAGCTGCGCATACGGATGGACGCCAGCGAATTCCCGGTCGGCACCGCGGTGGATGTGGGCATGCCCAGCGCGGCCCGGCGCGCCGTCGTCGCGGTGCCGCGCGACGCGGTGATGCTGCGCCGCGAAGGCGACTTCGTGCTGCGCGTCGGCGCTGACCGCAAGGCCGAGCGGCTGCCAGTGAAGACCGGGACCGAAGTCGGTGACCTCGTCGAGATCAGTGGAAATGTGAAAGCGGGCGACCGCCTGATCGTGCGCGGCGGCGAGCGCGTCGAGCCGGGCCAGGCGGTTGCCATCCAGGATCTGTCGCGGGCGGTCTCGGTGCGCTGATCATGAAACGACTGCCCCTGATCGCGCTGGCGCTGCTGTTGCGCACGAATGCTTCGACCGCCGTGGAGGCGCCCATGCCGTGCAGTGATCCCGCTTATCGCCAGTTCGATTTCTGGATCGGGCAGTGGCAGGTGTTCAAGCCCGAAGCGCCGGTGCCGACGGCGCCTCCACCCGTCACCGCATCACCTGGACGCCGAATCCCGACGGAAGCGTGCGCCAGTTCTGGGAGTCCACCGACGCCAGCGGCCAATGGACCGTTGCGTTCGACGGCGTTTACCGCAAGCAGGCGCCCTGGCTGACCATTGCCCCGGTTCCGACGCCGGTGTAGCGTCGCGACGTTCGTAATTGTTTCGTCGGCAGGGCAGTGTCCTGCCGTCGCCATCCAACGCGCGGGGGCGTGCATGAGGGGAGATTTCTTAT
This sequence comes from Lysobacter sp. 05T417, assembly GCF_056396405.1. NCBI lineage: Bacteria > Pseudomonadati > Pseudomonadota > Gammaproteobacteria > Lysobacterales > Lysobacteraceae > Lysobacter > Lysobacter sp. 05T417. The sequence goes on from NZ_JBFTLK010000005.1 coordinate 92,269, forward strand.
TTGCGGTGCTCTGCCTGCTGGCGGGCACGGCCGTGGCCGGTCCGAAGGCGTCGGCGGAGACCGATGAGGCCAAGTTCGTCCGCCTCACGCACCAGCTCGAGCAGCGCCCGCTTTCCGACCCGGACAAGCGCATTCGCGGATGGCTGATGAAGTGGACCGTGGACAGCCCTGACGTGCTGGTGATGGTCTGCGATCTTCTCGGGCCTGGCGAGGATGCGCCGCACGCGCCCGAGCTGATGATGCAGATGATGTTCGGCAACGCCGCCTTCCAGATCCAGCACCCGGACCTCAAGGACGATCCTGTCGCCCCGCAGGTGGCAGGCGTGCGCAGCGCGCTGGCGGCGTACTCGTCCTTCCTGGCCGCCTCGCCGCAGTCGCGGATCGAGGAGCTGGACGAACTGCTTGAACAGGATCAGGATGGCGAGCTGGAGGCCACGCTCGAGCCGGTCATCGAGGAGGAGTGCAGCGACGAGGAAGGCACGTATTCCGTCGATGTGCCGCGACCATCGCGAGCGCTGGCCGGGACTCCGTAACGGACGAGCGTCTCAGCAGTCGTCCGACTTCCGGATCGCGTAGCTCAGACCCCGTCGCAGCTGTTCCAGGAAGTTCGGATCGGCATAGACCACATCGTCATGCCCCAGGCCCGTGTACCAGCTGCGCCCGCCCTCGAAGGCATGGCACCAGCTGATCGGATGGTCCTTGCCCATGGTGCCGCCTTCGTACAGCGATTCGTCGACGGTGGCCAGGACGTGCATCTGGTCGCGCGGGTTGTGGTCGTAGTTGTACAGCTCGTCGGTGACCGGCCACGGCGTGCCGCTCGCCTTGCCGTCCAGTTCCGGCCGCACCAGTGTCGACTGCAATCCCTTCGGGTGTGACTTGAACCCGGCGCCGACCAGTTGCCCGTACCAGGGCCAGTCGTGCTCGGTATCGGCGGCCGCGTGCACGCCGACGAAGCCGCCACCGCCGCGCACGAAGGCCTGCAGCGCCGCCTGCTGGCCGGGGTCGAGGATGTCCCCGGTAGTGCTGGCGAAAACGACAACCTTGTAACGCGCAAGGTTGGCCGCGTTGAAGTCGCCGGCATCCTCGCTGTGGTCGACCTCGAGTCCCTGGTCGGCGGCCAGCTTCTGCAGCGTCGCCACCGCGTTCGGAATCGACGTGTGGCGCCAGCCGGCGGTCCTGGTGAACACCAGTGCGCGGTCGGGCGTCGCGGCGGACGCCAGACCGGCTAGCAGGAGGGTGGACGAGCACAACCAGGCGAGGGCATGTCGGCGCATGCGCGGATTCTGCCACGCCCCGGTAAAACCGCGCTGGCGGCCATTCAGCACCATCCCCGCCACGAACGCACTCCAGCGCCGCCCTGTCAACGGGTTACGCGCCAGCGCCGGCATTGCGACAATCGCCTTCTCCCCCGGAACTCCGGGTTTTCACGATTGGATGCAATGCAGGACCACAAGCAAGTCGCCGCCCAGGTTGCGGGCAAGATCGCCCGTCTCATCGCCGAGGAAATCGGCGCCCAGACCCAACAGGCCCAATCCGCCATCGCCCTGCTCGATGAAGGCGCGACCGTGCCGTTCATCGCGCGCTACCGCAAGGAAGTCACCGGCGGCCTCGACGACACCCAGCTGCGCAACCTTGAGACGCGTCTGACCTACCTGCGCGAACTCGAAGATCGCCGCGCCGCGGTGCTGGCCAGCATCGATGAGCAGGGCAAGCTGAGCGACGAACTGCGTGGCGAGATCGAGGCGGCCGACAGCAAGTCGCGCCTGGAAGACCTGTACCTGCCCTACAAGCCCAAGCGCCGCACCAAGGCGCAGATCGCGCGCGAAGCCGGCCTCGAGCCGCTCGCCGAAGGCCTGCTGGCCGATCCGATGCGGGTGCCGGAAGAATTCGCCGCCAGTTTCGTCGATGCCGAGAAGGGCGTGGCCGACACCAAGGCCGCGCTCGACGGTGCCCGCGCGATCCTGATGGAGCGCTGGGGCGAGGACGCGGCACTGGTCGGCGAACTGCGCGGCTGGCTGCATGAGGTCGGCGTGATCCGCGCCAAGGTCGCCGAGGGCAAGGAGCTGGCCGGCGAAAAGTTCCGCGATTACTTCGACCATGCCGAACCGCTCTCGAAGATTCCGTCGCATCGGCTGCTCGCACTGTTCCGCGGCCGCCGCGAGGAGTTCCTGTTCCTCGACCTCGATCCGGGCACTGATGCCGCCGCCGGTCACCTGCAGGCCGAAGGCCGCGTTGCCGTGCATGCCGGCATCAGGGCCCAGGGCCGTCCCGCCGACAAGTGGCTGCTCGACTGCTGCCGCCTGACCTGGAAGGCAAAGCTGCACCTGCACCTGCTGCTCGACCTGTTCGCGCAGGCGCGCGAGAAGGCCGAGGCGGAAGCGATCGATGTGTTCGGCGACAACCTTAAGGACCTGATGCTGGCCGCGCCCGCCGGCGCCAAGGCCGTGCTTGGCCTCGATCCGGGCCTGCGCACCGGCGTGAAGGTCGCCGTGGTCGACAGCACCGGCAAGTTCGTCGACCACGCGACGATCTATCCGCACGAACCCAAGCGCCAGTGGGACCAGTCGCTGGCTGTGCTGCGCCAGCTGTGCATCAAGCACCAGGTCGAACTGATCGCGATCGGCAACGGTACCGCTTCGCGCGAGACCGACAAGCTCGCCGGCGACCTCATGAAGCTGGCGCCGACGCTGTCGATGCAGAAGATCGTGGTCAGCGAAGCCGGTGCGTCGGTGTACTCGGCGTCGGAATTCGCAGCGAAGGAATTCCCGAACCTCGACGTCTCGATCCGTGGCGCGGTGTCCATCGCGCGACGCCTGCAGGATCCGCTGGCCGAGCTGGTCAAGATCGAGCCCAAGGCCATCGGCGTCGGCCAGTACCAGCACGACGTCGACCAGTTCCGCCTGGCGCGCACGCTCGATGCACGCGTCGAGGACTGCGTGAACGCGGTTGGCGTCGACGTGAATACCGCTTCGGCCGCGCTGCTGACGCGCGTGTCGGGCCTGTCGTCGACGGTGGCCGAGAACATCGTCGTCTACCGCGACAGCAACGGCGCCTTCAAGAGCCGCAAGGAACTGCTGAAGGTACCGCGCCTGGGCGACAAGACGTTCGAGCAGTGCGCCGGCTTCCTGCGCATCAGCGACGGCGACCAGCCGCTGGACGCCTCGTCGGTGCACCCGGAGGCCTATCCGGTGGTCGAGCGCATCCTCAAGCAGTGCGGTCGCGAAGTGAAGCAGCTGATCGGCGACGCCCCGCTGCTGCGCGGCCTGAAAGCCGAGCAGTTCACCGACGATCGCTTCGGCGTGCCGACGGTGCGCGACATCCTCAAGGAACTCGAGAAGCCCGGCCGCGATCCGCGCCCCGAGTTCAAGGCCGCGCGCTTCGCCGATGGCGTCGAGGACATCAAGGACCTGCGCGAGGGCATGATCCTGGAAGGCGTTGTCAGCAATGTCGCCGCGTTCGGCGCGTTCGTCGACATCGGCGTGCACCAGGACGGCCTGATCCACATCTCGGCGCTGTCGGACAAGTACGTCAAGGATCCGCGCGACGTGGTGAAGGCCGGCGACATCGTCAAGGTGAAGGTGCTGGAGGTCGATGTCGCGCGCAAGCGCATCGCATTGACGCGCCGCCTGGACGACAGCGCCCCGGCCCCGCGCGGCCCGCGCGAGGAACGCGATGCGCGTCCGAACGGGAACCGTGGTGGCCGCGACGGTGGCCGCGCCGCAGCGGTGCCGAAGCAGGCGCCGGCGCCGGCGAACAACGCGCTGGCGGCAGCGTTCGCGCGCGCGAAAAAGAGCTAGAAGTCCGTCATTCCCGCCTGCGCGGGAATGACGAAGCAAAACAACAACGCCGGCCCAAGGCCGGCGTTGTCATTACCGCACCACGACGAGTCGGCAGTTACTGCGTGATATCCACGTCCTTCGTCTCGCGCAGGAACAGCGAACCGATCACGAAGGTCATCAGCGCGATCACGATCGGGTACCACAGGCCGTAGTACATGTTGCCGGTGGCCGCGACCAGGGCGAAGGCGATCGTCGGCAGGAAGCCGCCGAACCAGCCATTACCGATGTGATACGGCAGCGACATCGAGGTGTAGCGGATGCGGGTCGGGAACAGCTCGACCAGCCATGCCGCGATCGGGCCGTAGACCATCGTCACGTACAGCACCAGGATGGTCAGGATCAGCAGCACCATCGGCTTGTTGATGCGTGCGTCGTCGGCCTTCTCGGGATAGCCGCCGGCCTTGAGGGCCGTCTTCAGCTCGCCGGTGAACGCATCGCCCTTGGCCTTGCCGTCTTCCTTGCTCAGGCCCGCGCCTTCATAGCCGCCCACTTCGGTCGCACCGACGGTGACCTTGGCGACGCTGCCTGCCGGAGCGGCCTCGATGGTGTACGGCACGCCCGCCTTGGCCAGCGCCGCGGTGGCGATGTCGCACGAGTTGGAGAACACCTTCTTGCCGACCGGGTCGAACTGGAACGAGCACGTGCTCGGGTCGGCATGGACCACCGCCGGCGCATTGGTGCTGGCTTCGGCGATGGCCGGGTTGGCGTAGTGGGTCAGCGCCTTGAACAGCGGGAAGTAGGTCAGCGCGGCGATCAGGCAGCCGGCCATGACGATCTTCTTGCGCCCGATCTTGTCCGACAGCCAGCCGAAGAACACGAAGAACGGCGTGCCGATCGCCAGTGCCGCGGCAATCAGCAACCACGTCGTGGTCGCGTCGACCTTCAGCGATTGCGTCAGGAAGTACATCGCGTAGAACTGGCCGGCGTACCAGACCACGGCCTGGCCGGCAGTGGCGCCGAGCAGGGCGAGCAGCACGATGCGGCCGTTGCGGGTGAAGAAGCTCTCGGTGATCGGCGCCTTGGAGGTCTTGCCCTCGGCCTTCATCTGCTGGAACAGCGGCGACTCGTGCAGCTGCATGCGGATCCACACCGACACGCCGAGCAGGATGATCGACAGCAGGAACGGAATGCGCCAGCCCCAGGCTTCGAATGCTTCGGTGCCCAGGTAGGTGCGCACGCCCAGGATCACCAGCAGCGACAGGAACAGGCCGATCGTGGCGGTGGTCTGGATGAAGCTGGTGTAGAGGCCACGCTTGCCGTGCGGCGCGTGTTCGGCGACGTAGGTCGCCGCGCCACCGTACTCGCCGCCCAGAGCCAGGCCCTGCAGCAACCGCAGCAGGATCAGGATTGCGGGAGCGGCGAAACCGATGCTGGCGTAGTTGGGCAGGATGCCGACCAGGAACGTCGACAGGCCCATGATCACGATCGTGACCAGGAACGTGTACTTGCGACCGATCATGTCGCCGATGCGGCCGAAGATGATCGCGCCGAACGGACGCACGGCGAAGCCGGCGGCGAAGGCGAGCAGGGCGAAGATGAAGGCGCTGGTGTCGTTGAGGCCGGAGAAGAACTGCTTGGCGATGATCGCCGCGAGCGAGCCGTACAGGTAGAAGTCGTACCACTCGAACACGGTGCCGAGGCTGGAGGCGAAGATGACCTTCTTGTGCCCCTGCGTCAGCGATGCGGCAGGCTTGCCGGAATTAGCGGTGATGGTGGACATGCGTTCGTCGCCCCTTAGAAGTTGTACTTCACGTGCGTCTGCAGGCGATTGAGGTCGCCGCGGTCGCCGTTCTCGAGTTCACGCTGGCCCCAGATCAGCTCGGCACCGAGGTCGAGCTTGGGCAGCGGCGTATAGATCACGTTGACGTGCCCGGACTGCGCCCCCTTGGTGATGAGAAGCCCGGTCAGCGCGGTGTCCTGGTCGTAGTCGGCGCGCGAGTAGAAGATGTTCGTGCGCAGCTTCGGGCTGAACACGTGGCGCCAGCCGACGAAGCCGGCGATCATGTCGATGTTGTCCAGGTCGCCGGTGGAATCGAGCACCGCATCGTTGTTGAGAGCCAGGCCGATATAGCGGCTGATGCCGCTGCCGCCGGTGACCATGTAGCGGATGTCGTCGTTCTTGCCGAGGTTGAACTTGCCCGACACGCTCAAGCCGTAGCCCATGCTGTCGGAGTCCTGGTTGAGCGGTCCGTTCTGGTACGCCAGCTGGCGAATCAGGCCCGCGGTGCTGAAGTGACCCCAGTCGCCCTTGAAGGTGTAGCGGGCGGTGAAGTCGGGCATTGCGCCGTCGTCACCCTGCACCTGCGCCATGTTGCCGCGGAAGGGCGTGTAGACCGTCTCCGGGTTTTCCATCGAGAACGACCATGGGCCGCTGGTGTAACGCAGCTGGGCCTGGCGAACGAACACCGTGCCCTCGGTTGGGCCGAGGAAGTCGACCGTATCGGGCAGCGCCACGATGTCCTGGAAGTTGGTCCAGGTCTGGCCGGCCAGCCACTTGTTCCACTGCACGTAGGCCTGGCGCAGGGTGAGGGCATAGGTGTTGGTGGCGATTTCGTTGCCGGTGAAAGCAGTGCTGCCGCCACCGAACAGATCGAACTCCAGGTAGGCCTTGAGCTTGTCGCCGCTTTCAAGGTCGGTGTCGGCACCGAACCAGAAGCGCGAGAAGTTCACGCCCATGTCCGTGTCCGATCCGCCCTCGTCGGTGTGACCGCCGCCGACCGGGATGGTCTTTGGCACGTAGAACAGGCGCCCGACGGTGCCGTCGGGAATATCGCCGTCGTTGGTCTGGGTCACCGAGGCGTCGAGCTTGATGAAGCCGCCGTAGCTGAAGCGCGTGCCCGGGTTGGCCGTGGCCATGATCGGCGCGGTCTGGATGGTCGGTTTGGCCGGTGCCGGCGGATTCCCGGCGACAGCACCCGCGGTAACGGGCGCGGCGGGGGCCGCTGCAACGGGCGCGGCCGGTGCCGTGGCCTGCGCCGTCTTCACTTCACTGATCTGGCTCTGCTGCTGTTGCTGCTGCGAGACCAGCTGCTTGACCATGGCTTCGAGCTGGGCGACGCGCGCCTCGAGCTCCTTCTCCTTCGCCGTTTGTGCGAATGCCATCCCCGGCAACGCCAGCGCGACCAGCAGGGCGGCGGCGAGCGGGCGGCGGCGCGGGGTCGCGGCCTTGCTCGTCGGCGACGCAATGATTGCGGACATGATTCCCTCCCAACGGAACGCCGCACCCAATGCGCGGCTGCGGCCAGCCTGCTGGCCCATCGCGCTGCACAACCATTCCCCATTGGTCGTAGGAAAGGGCCTCTGGAGCCCGTTTACGACTATCGTCTACACCCGGCGGGATGAGGCTTTAACAGTGAATGCGGCACACTGGAACGCTCGCCAGACACCCCGACAGAACCTTGTCCCGGAGCACGCCATGAACCACCCCGCCACCGTCCATCCCGTCGATCCCGGATTCGCCGCCAAGTCGCGGGTCACGCGCGAGGCGTACGAGCGCATGTATGCCGAATCGGTGGCGCAGCCGGACGCGTTCTGGGGCAAGGTCGGGCAGCGCCTGGACTGGTTCCGGGCACCGACCAGGGTCAAGGACGTCAGCTACCAGCTCGACGACTTCCATATCCGCTGGTACGAGGACGGCGAGCTCAATGCCAGCGTCAACTGCCTCGATCGCCACCTGGCGGAAAAGGGCGACAAGACCGCGCTTATCTTTGAACACGACGATCCGTCCAGGCCGGCCGAGCACATCACCTACCGCGACCTGCATGCGCGCGTGTGCAAGCTCGCCAACGCCCTGCGTTCGCTCGGCGTGCGCAAGGGCGACCGCATCACCATCTACCTGCCGATGATCCCGGAGGCGATCGTCTCGATGCTCGCCTGCGCCCGCGTCGGCGCGATCCACTCGGTGGTGTTCGGCGGCTTCGCCCCGAACTCGATCGCCGACCGCGTCGCCGACTGCACCAGCAAGCTGATCATCACCGCCGACGAAGGCCTGCGCGGTGGCAAGAAGGTGCCGCTGAAGGCCAACGTCGACGCGGCGCTGAAGATGCCGGGCACCAACACGGTGGAGACGGTGCTGGTGGTTCGCCACACCGGTTCGGCCGTCGACATGCAGATGCCGCGCGACCGCTGGTACGACGCCATCGTGGAAGGTCAGCCGGAGGACTGCGCGCCCGAGCGTATGAACGCCGAGGACCCGCTGTTCATCCTCTACACCTCCGGTTCGACCGGAAAGCCCAAGGGCGTGCTGCACACCACCGCCGGTTACCTGGTCTACGCCAGCTACACCCACGAGATGGTGTTCGACCTGCGCGACGACGACATCTACTGGTGCACCGCCGACGTCGGCTGGGTCACCGGCCACAGCTACATCGTCTACGGTCCGCTGGCCAACGGTTCGACTGCCGTGGTGTTCGAAGGCGTGCCGAACTACCCGAGCGTGTCGCGTTTCTGGGAAGTGATCGACAAGCACAAGGTCACCATCTTCTACACCGCACCGACCGCGATCCGCGCGCTGATGCGCGACGGCGACGAGCCGGTGCAGAAGACCTCGCGCGCCTCGCTGCGCCTGCTCGGCACGGTCGGCGAACCGATCAACCCCGAGGCCTGGCGCTGGTACTACGAAGTGGTCGGCGACTCGCGTTGCCCAATCGTCGACACGTGGTGGCAGACCGAGACCGGCGGCATCCTGATCACCCCGCTGGCCGGCGCGATCGACCTCAAGCCCGGCTCGGCGACCAAGCCCTTCTTCGGCGTGCAGCCGGCGCTGGTCGATGCCAACGGCAAGCTGCTCGACGGCGAGGCCGAGGGCAACCTGGTCCTGCTCGATTCCTGGCCCGGCCAGATGCGCACCGTTTACGGCGACCACCAGCGCTTCATCGACACCTATTTCCGCACCTACCCGGGCATGTATTTCACCGGCGACGGTTGCCGCCGCGATGCCGATGGCTATTACTGGATCACCGGCCGCGTCGACGACGTGATCAACGTCAGCGGCCACCGCATCGGCACGGCCGAAGTCGAAAGCGCACTGGTCTCGCACCCGAAGGTGGCCGAAGCGGCGGTGGTCGGCTTCCCGCACGACATCAAGGGCCAGGGCATCTATGCCTACGTCACGCTGATTGCCGGCGAGCCCGCCACCGAGGCCCTGCACAAGGAGCTGATCGCGCACGTGCGCAAGGAGATCGGCCCGATCGCCACGCCCGATCACCTGCAATGGGCGCCGGGCCTGCCGAAGACGCGCTCGGGCAAGATCATGCGCCGGATCCTGCGCAAGATCGCCGAGAACGCGCCCGACCAGCTCGGCGACACCAGCACGCTGGCCGATCCCAGCGTGGTCGAGAGCCTGGTCAACGAACGTCGCGTACCCTGACCCACGCCAATGCCCACCCTGCTGATCGCCGACGACCACCCGCTGTTCCGCGAAGCCCTGCGCGGCGCGGTCGCACGGGTACTGCCGGAAGCGGAGCTGCGCGAGGCCGACAGTGTCGAGGCCCTGTACACCCTGGTCGAGGCCGAGCCCGACGCCGACCTGCTCCTGCTCGACCTGAACATGCCGGGCGCGCAGGGCTTCAGCGCGCTGGTGCACCTGCGCGCGCTGCACCCGCAGTTGCCCATCGTGGTCGTGTCGGCGCGCGAAGAACCCAGCGTGATGCGGCGCGCGCTGGACCATGGCGCGGTGGGTTTCATCCCCAAGTCTGCCGACGCTGCCACGCTCGGCGAAGCGATCACGCGCGTGCTCGATGGCGACCGCTGGGCGCCGGCCGTGGCGTTGTCCGCCCCTGCCGCGCACGCCGACGAGCACGACGCCGCGCAGCGCCTGCGCGAACTGACCCCACAGCAGTTCCGCGTGCTGCAGATGCTCGGCGCCGGCCTGCTCAACAAGCAGGTCGGCTACGAGCTGGGCGTGTCCGAGGCCACGGTCAAGGCCCACGTCACCGCGATCCTGCGCAAGCTCGGCGCCAGCAACCGCACCCAGGCCGTGCTGATCGCCGGCCGTCTCGCGCTCGACCCCAGCGCGATCGTGCCGCCGCCGGAAGAAGTCGAGTAGTCGGGTCCGGTCATTCCCGCGCGGGTGTACTCTCCGCCCCATGAGCCTGCGCCGTCCGCTGCCAGCACTGCGACCGTTCGTCGAAGCGGTCTGGGCCAGTGCCGCGCCCGCGCAATCTGCCGCACCGCGCGAACACGTGCTGCCGTGCAACCGCATGCATATTGCGATCCGCCTCGATGGGCCGCTGCGGCTGTACCGCGATGCCGGCGACCTGCGCGGCGACACCGTCGCCAACGCCGTCGTGGCCGGCGCCCGCGCCGGCTTCTACGCCAAGGACACCACGCAGTCGTCGCGTTCGGTCGGCGTGATCCTTCGCCCGGGTGCGACCCAGGCATTGTTCGGCTGCGACGCCGACGAGCTTGCCGCCAGCCACACCCCGCTCGACGCACTCTGGGGCGCTTCGGCCCCGCGCCTGCACCAGCAGTTGCTGGAAAGCGACGACGAATCACAGCAGATGCTGCTGTTGCAGCAGGCGCTGCTCGCGCGCCTGCGCCCGGTGCGCGCGATGCATCCGGCGATCGCGCAGGCGATGCAGGGGCTGGAACAGGGCAGTGCGGTCGCATCGCTGGCACAGGCCAGCGGTTGCAGTCATCGGATCCTGCTGGCGCGCTTTCGCGCCGCCACCGGCCTTGCACCCAAGGCGTATGCGCGCGTGCTGCGCTTCCGTCACGCGCTCAAGCTGCTCGCGCACGGCCGGCGCCTGGCCGACATTGCCTTCGACGCCGGCTACAGCGACCAGGCCCACTTCAGCCGCGAGTTTCGCCAGTTGTCCGGCATGACGCCTCAGTCATACCGGCGAGCGCCCGTGCGCGGCGAGTCCCATGTTGCGATGGTCAATTTCCTTCAAGACGCGGGTGCCACGCGGATCTAAGGTCCACGCACACCCACTGCCGCGAGACCGCCATGTCCACCCGCGAACTGTTTGCCTATCTGTGTGTCCGCGATGCCCAGTCGGCGATCGATTTCTACCGTGACGTCTTCGGCGCCAGCGAAACCCTGCGCCTGGTCGACGCCGGCGGCCGCATCGGCCACGCCGAAGTGTCGATTGCCGGCACCACGTTGATGCTGTGCGAGGAATATCCCGAGTACGGCATCCTCGCCCCGGATCCGGATGCATCCAGCAGCGTGACCCTGCATGTGCACGTCGACAACGCCGACGCGGTGATCGCCCAGGCGGTGGCCACCGGTGCAACGCTGGTGATGCCGGCGCGCGACCAGTTCTACGGCGAGCGTTCCGGCGTCGTGCGCGACCCGTTCGGCCATCGCTGGAACATCGGCCACAGCATCGAGGACGTGACGCCGCAGGAGATGCAGCGACGTTTCATGGAGTTGACCGCCGGCTCGACCGCTGGCCCCTGCGATTGAAAACCTCCACGCCCTCTCGACGGTTCTGAACCGCACCTGCCTCACCCCGCCTGCGATCACGCCGGTTCTACGACCGCCGGCGTACTGCTGGCGCCGTACCGTCCATCCGCACATCCATCCGCACACAAGCAACGGAGCCTGCATGTACGCATCACTGCGTTGTGCGATCTGCCTGTCGATCATCACCGCGCTGGCGGGCTGCGCCGGCCAGGCCTCGCTCGCCAACGGCGAGGACACCGGTCCGGACCCGGTAATCGCCGAACCTGCGCCGTCGGCAATCCCGACGGTCAACATCGCGCCCGCCGAGGGCTGGCCGGCCAACCTCACCCCAACGGCCGCGAGTGGACTGTCGGTAAAGGCCTTTGCCACCGGCCTGGATCACCCGCGCTGGCTGTACGTGCTGCCCAACGGCGATGTCCTCGTCGCCGAATCGAACGGCCCCGGCAAGCCGGGCATCGGCGGCATCAAGGGCAAGATCATGGGTTCGGTGATGAAGCGTGCCGGTGCCGGCACACCGAGCCCCAACCGCATCACCCTGTTGCGTGACCGCGACGGCGACGGGGTGGCCGAGACCCGCAGCGTGTTCGCCAGCGGCCTGAGTTCGCCGTTCGGCATGGCCCTGGTCGGAGACACGTTCTACATCGCCAACGCCGACTCGCTCGTGCGCGCCCGCTACCACGACGGCGACCTGCGCCTGGCCGCCGCGCCGACCAGGGTCGCCGACCTGCCGGGCAAGCAGGGCGACAAGTTCAACCATCACTGGACCAAGAGCCTGCTGCCCAGCGCGGACGGAAGCCGCTTCTACATCGGCGTCGGATCCAACAGCAACATCGCCGAGAACGGCATCGACGTGGAGGCAGACCGCGCCGCCGTGCTGGAACTCGATCCCGCCAGCGGCAGCCAGCGCATCTACGCCAGCGGCCTGCGCAATCCGGTCGGGCTGGCCTGGGAGCCGCACAGCCAGCAGCTGTGGGCGGTAGTCAACGAGCGAGACGAACTCGGCAACGACCTGGTGCCCGACTATCTGACCCGCGTCGATCGCGGCGCGTTCTATGGCTGGCCCTACAGCTACTACGGCCAGCACGTCGACACCCGGGTCAAACCGCAGCGTCCCGACCTCGTGGCAAGCGCACGGCGGCCGGACTACGCACTGGGCTCGCACGTCGCGCCGCTGGGCCTGGCCTTCGCCAGCGGTGGCGGACTGGGTGGCGACTACGCCGAAGGCGCGTTCGTCGGTCTGCACGGCTCGTGGAACCGCAAGCCGCTCAACGGCTACAAGGTGGTGTTCGTGCCGTTCCGCGCAGGGTCGCCAGTGGGGCAGATGCGCGACGTGCTTACCGGCTTCCTCGACGACGCCGGCAATGCGCACGGTCGCCCCGTTGGCGTAGTGCTCGACCGCAAAGGTGCGCTGCTGGTCGCCGACGATGTCGGCAACGTCGTATGGCGCGTGAGTGCGGCCGCTCCGGGACAGTGATGTCCGGTCACGCCTGCACCACTTGCCGCTGGGCGGCCAGGAACGCGCGCAGCGACGCCGGCTTCACCGGCTTGGTCAGTACGCGACAACCGCGCTCGCGCGCCGCCAGCTTGAGCGCGTCGCTGCCGTCGCCGGTCAGCAACGCCGCAGGCAGGTTGCGCCCGCATTGCGCGCGCAACTCGTCGATCACGCCCAGGCCATCGAGGCGATCGTGCAGGTGGTAGTCGACCAGGGCCACGTCCGGGCACTCGCCCAGCAACGCCAGCGCCTCGTCGGCGTTGGCCGCGGTCAGCGCCACCACGCCCCAGCGCTGCAGCAGGCTGCGCATGCCGTCGAGGATCTCGCGGTCGTTGTCAACGCACAGGACGCGCAGGCCCGCCAGCGAATCGCCGCCGACCATCAGGTGCGGTTCCGGCAGTGGCGCGGCATAGATCGCGCGGCCAAACGGCACCGTGATCGAGAACACGCTGCCGACCCTGATCCTGGAACGCACCCGCAGCGGATGTTCGAGCGTGCGCGCGATGCGCTGGCAGATCGACAGGCCCAGGCCGAGTCCGCGTTCGCCACCGACACCCGGGGTATCGAAGCGGCGGAACTCGTCGAAGATCTGCCCAAGGTGATGCTCGGAGATGCCCGGGCCGGTGTCCCAGACCTGCAACTCGACCGCGCCTTCGCGCACGCGCGCGGCGATCAGCACGCCGCCCTCGCGGGTGTAGCGCAGGGCGTTGGCAAGAAAGTTCTGCAACGCCCGGCGCAGCAGGCGGCGGTCGCTGCGCACCGGCCGGGGCCGGTCGGGCGCGCGCACGCGCAACTGCAGGCCACGCCCGGAGGCCACTGGCGCGTACTGCGCCACCAGCTCCCGCAGCAGCTCGTTGACGTCGAAGTCGACGATCTCGATGCGCAGGGCGCCGGCGTCCAGGCGCGAAATATCCAGCAAGCCATCGAGCAGGTCTTCGGCGGCGCGCAGTGACGCATCGACGCGCTCGGCCAGGCGCGCCTGCTCGACCGGGTCTGGCGTCTCGCGCAGCGCACTGGCAAACAGCCGCGCCGCGTTCAACGGCTGCAGCACGTCATGGCTGATCGCCGCGAGGAAGCGCGTCTTTGATTGCTGCGCCGACTCGGCTTCACGCGTGCGCAGCTCGACGCGCTGTTCGAGCGTCTCGTTGACCTCGCGCAGGCCCTGCTCGGCGCGCTTGTAATCGGTGACGTCGCTATAGGTGGTGACGTAGCCGCCCGGCAGCGGCCGACCGCGCATCTCGATGACCTGGCCATTGCTGCGCACACGTTCGAACACGTGCGGCGCACCGGCACGCAGGTGCGACAGTCGCCGTTGCACCTGCGCCTCGACCATGGCTTCCGAATTCGCGCCCGGGCCCATCTCGCCGCGCTCGGCGTTCCAGCGGATCAGGTCGCTGACGGGGCGGCCGACATAGAGCATGCCGTCGGGGTAGTCGAACAGTTCCTGGTAGCGACGGTTCCACGCCACCAGGCGCATCTGGTCATCGACCACGCTGACGCCCTGGCTGATGTTCTCCAGCGTCGTCGACAGGATCTGGCGGTTGAAGCGCAGTTCCTGGTTGGCTTCGTCGAGCAGCGCGACCACCTCGCCCAGCTCCATGCCCGAGCCGCGCAACGCGGTGGTCAGGGTCAGTCGCGCCGAGGCCGCGCCAATGGCCGAAGCCAGCAGGCGCTCGGTGAACTGCGCCAGCGCGCGGTCGGCGGGCTGCTCCGGCAGCCACGGATGGCCCTGCTGTTGCGCGTACTCCTCGAAGGCGCGACGGGCATGGCGCTCACCGACGATGCGCTCTGCCAGCGCCAGCAGCTCGCTGCCGCGGACGCTGCCGGCCCAGCCGCCGGGGCCGAGCGCGGGCCGCTGCACGTAGGGGTCGAGGTAAGGCGAAGCGAGCAGCTGCTCCTGCAAGCGCGGCCGCTGCCGCACCGACACGAACAGGAACACGCCGACATTGAACAACAGCGACCAGAACGTGCCGTGGGTCAGCCGATCCCAACCATGCAGGCCGAACAGCTGCTCCGGCTGCAGCCAGTCCACGCCCAGCGGGCCGTGGTCCAGCCAGTCCGAGCCCAGCCAGCCACCACGGGCCAGCGCCGGCAGCAACAGCGTGTACAGCCACAGCACGGTGCCGGCGAACAGGCCGGCAAATGCGCCGGAACGGCTGGCGCCACGCCAGTACAGGCCGCCGATCAACGCCGGCGCGAACTGCGCGACCGCGGCGAAGGCGAGCAGGCCGTGCTGGGCGAGCGTGTCCTCGCCGGAGCGGCTGTAGTAGGCCGAGCCGCGGTGGTAGGCATAGGCCATCATCGCCAGCGCGACGATGGTGATGCGGCGTACCCACAGTACCTGGCGGTCGATGCCCTGGCCTTCGTGCAATGCACCGCTGCGCAACAGCAGCGGCATGATCAGGTCGTTGCTGACCATGGTCGCCAGCGCGACGCTGGCGACGATGACCATGCCGGTGGCGGCGGAGAAACCGCCGACGTAGACGATCAGCGCCAGCGATTCCTGCTTCAACGCCAGCGGCAATGCCAGCACATAGGTATCCGGCGACGCGCCGGTGCCGGCGAGCAGGGCCTGGCCGGTCAGCGTGATCGGCACCACCAGCAGCGAGATCAGGACCAGGTAACCACCGAACATCCAGCGCGCCGAACGAAGATCGGACGGGTCCTGGCACTCGACCACGGCGACATGAAACTGGCGCGGCAGGCAGACGATCGCGGCGAAGGCGAGCAGGGTCTGTGCGACAAACCCCGCTGGCACGCCCGGTGCGGTGACGATGCTGGCCGCCTGCACCATCCGCGCCGGCAGCGAACCCACGCCAGGCAGGTGGAACAGCGCGAACAGGCCGATGGCGAGGAAGGCCAGCAGCTTCACCAGCGATTCCAGCGCAACCGCCAGCACCATGCCGCGATGGTGCTCGGTGGCATCGATCTGGCGCGTGCCGAACAGGATCGCGAACACCGCCAGCAACAGCGCGACGTAGAACGCCGGATCCTGCAGCAGCCCGGCATCGCTGGGCACGTCGGCCAGCACCTCCACGCTCATCGCCACTGCCTTGAACTGCAGCGCGACGTAGGGCACCGCTGCGGTCAGCGCCACCGCCGCGACCAGTGCCGCCAGGCCGGGTGCACGGCCGTAGCGCGAGGACAGGAAGTCGGCGATGGAGACGATGCGGTTCTGGCCCGAGATCAGCACCAGCCGTTCGAGGATGCGCCAGCCGAAGGCGAGCATCAGCAGCGGGCCAAGATAGATCGGCAGGAAGCCCAGGCCGGTGCGCGCGGCCGTGCCGACCGCGCCGTAGAACGTCCACGACGAGCAGTAGACCGCCAGCGCCAGCGAGTACACGGCGGGGCGCATCCACCGCGATTTGGGCGTGTCGATGTCGCGCTGGTCGCCGTAGTAGGCCACCACGAACAGCACGCCGACGTAGCCCGCCGATACCAGCAGCAGAATCCAGCCAGGGATCATCGGCGCCCGCCCTTTCCAGCCATGGCCGCAGTGTAGACCGCGGCGGCGGCAGTGGCTCTACGACCAAAGCCCGGCGGGGCCAGCCGGGTCAGATCAGCGAATCGGCCAGCCGTGCGATCCCCTCGACGCTGCGTCGCCAGCGCGGGCGGGCGCGCCAGCTGTCCAGCGCCAGCACTTCGGCATCGGCCAGGTAGTCGCGCTCGATGCCTTGCAGCCGCGCGACCACACCGCGGTCGTAGCAGAGCAGGCCGGCCTCCGCGTTGAGGGCGAACGAGCGGATGTCGAGGTTGATCGAGCCGATCAGGGCGATGTCGTCATCGACGCTCAGGTGCTTGGCGTGGAGGAAGTGTGGTCGGTACAGGGCAATGCGGACCCCGGCCTCCAGCAGTTCCTCGTAGTAGGAGCGCTGTGCCCAGCGGGTGAGGTTCTGGTTGTTGCTCTGCGACAGCACAAGCTGCACCTCCACCCCCGACAGCGCGGCCAGCTGCAGCGCGCCGAGGGTGACATCGTCGGGGACGAAATAGGGCGTGGTCAGCACCACCCGCCGGCGCGCGTGCTGGATCAGCGCGACCACGACGTTGCGCGCATTCTGGAACGGATACGCCGGGCCACCGGGCAGCAATTGCGCCGGCACGGCGCCGGTGCCGATGTAGTCGCCGTCCGCAGCCAGCCGCTCGCCGGTCTCGATCAGCCAGTCGCTGGCGAACAGTCCGGCCAGCTGACGCACCGCTGGACCCTGCACGCGGGCGACCAGCTCGCGATTGGGCCGGCCGGGCACGAACTGCGGCGCCGCCAGGTTCTGCGAGCCGATGTAGCCGGTCTGGCGATCGATGACCGCCAGCTTGCGGTGGTTGCGCAGATCCATGCGCGACAGACTGCGCCAGGCCAGTCCGCCGGCCAGCATCGCGTGCACTTCCACGCCGGCATCGCGCAGCGGCCGGGCAAACGCGCGCAGTCCCGGCTTGGCCCCGACCGCATCGAGCAGCACGCGGCAGCGCACGCCGCGCGCGGCGGCACGTTGCAGCGCGCCGGCAACTTCGGCGCCGACGCCGTCGTCGAACATCAGGTAGTAGAGAAGGTGCACTTCACTGCGCGCGCCTTCGATATCCGACAGCAGCCGAGCAAGCGACTGCGCGTAGTCATCGAGCAGCTCGACGCCATTGCCGCGCGTGGGCATGAAGTCGCCCAATCGCTCGGCCAGGCCCGGGATGTCGGCGCTGGCCTCACCCACGCCACCGGGCGGCAGCCAGCGAACTTCACGTAGCAAGCCCTGCCGTTCGCGGATCACCTGCGACGCCAGCGCCTGGCGCTCGCGCCGTTGCCGGGCCAGCCACGGATGGCCCAGCACCAGGTACAACGGAAGGCCCAACAGCGGCACAAAGCCGACCAGCAGCAACCAGCTGCGCGCCGCCGCCGGCGGGCTGTGCACCGGTATCCAGGCGAGCGCCGCCAGCCGGATCAGCCAATCCAGGAAGAACAGCCAGTAGCCGGCATGCAGGTCGATGGGCATGGCCGACATTGGAGCACGGCCTCGCGTGATGGCCGCATGCGCATCCACTTTGAGACGGTTCTTATGTACTCGTTGACCGCGCGGCGTGAGCCTGAATGCCCTCACACGTAAGTCATCTCCTATGGAACGAGCAAAGTGGGCGGACCGGGGTCAACTATTGCAAGTTGGCCCGGCCGAAGAACAAATGGCCAGATGTTTTGGCGCATCGCGCCTTGGCAGCGTCGAACTATCCAGTCACGACCTGTCGTTCTGGGTGCAGATGCGCGGCGGCTCCTGGGTGGAAGCCAAGGAAGGACGCTTCTACCTGCGCACGGGCGACTGGATCGCATTCGCGAAGGACTCGATGCCGCTCATCCAGCCCGACCAGGACGGCATCTGCATCGGCCTCACCATCGCCGAGGACGCGCTGCGCGCAATGGGGCGTTTCTCCGACTTCGGCCTCTACGTCGGGCGTGGTCGACTCAGGCCGGAACAGGCACGGGAAGTCGCGCGCATGTGGTACCGGGCTTCGCGCAACATGGACAAGGACGGCAGAACCACGCGCATCCAGGCCCCGCTGCGATCGATGCTGCTGTTCCTGGAAGAAATGCAGTGCGAATACAGGACGCGCCTCGGGCTGTGCCCGGGTGCCTCGCTCGGCCGCAAGCGCCAGGTGTTCGAGCGGATGCAGCGCGCAAGCCTCTACCTGGAAGGGCATTGCCACCGCATCGTGCGCATCAGCGAACTGGCCGAACGCACGCGTTTCTCGACGTGGTACTTCTCCAAGCTGTTCCACAAGCTTTACGGCGAGAGTCCGCTGGCAGCGTCGGCGAGGATGCGACTGGACCACGCCGCCAACCTGCTCGCGTCGACCGTGATGACCATCGGCGAAGTCGGCGCCTCCAGCGGGTTCGACAACAGTTGCAGCTTCGCCCGCAGCTTCCGCGCGCGATTTGGCATGACCGCATCGGAGTACCGGGCCGCACGGCGAGATGCTGAGCTGATCCTGCAAAGGCGGCGAATTGGAGCCGCAAAAGATGCGGGCGCAAGTCGAGATTCGCTCAGGTACGCACGGAAAAACGTAATCAGGAACTCCGGAATAAGGTTGGCAGGCGCTTAACGCGCAACTAACAGTTCTCCGGAGAGTTACCACATGGATCACCGCAACACGCGCACTGCGGTGCGCGTCGGCACGCTGCCGGCATGCATCGCGATCGCCCTGGCGCCGGCACTCGCCGGCGCACAGGAAAAGGCCGAAAAGGGCGCCACGACGCTGGATCGACTCGAGGTCACCGGCTCACGCATCAAGCGCGCCGACATCGAGACGTCGCAGCCCATCTTCTCGCTGAGTCGCGAGGACATCAGTGCCCAGGGCTTGACCTCGATCGGCGACGTCATCCAAAACCTGACCGCAGGCGGCTCGTCGCTCAACAGCACCTTCAACAACGGCGGCAACGGCGAGACCCAGGTCGACCTGCGCAACCTGGGTTCGCAACGCACGCTGGTGCTGGTCAATGGCAAGCGCTGGGTTGGTGGCACCGGCCTGGGCGGCGCGGTCGACCTGAACACCATCCCCACCGCGGCGGTGGAGCGCATCGAGATCCTGAAGGACGGCGCCTCCACCATCTACGGCTCCGACGCCATTGCCGGCGTGGTCAACGTCATCCTGCGCCAGAACTTCGAAGGCGCTGAAGCCAACGCCTACCTCGGCCAGTTCGACAAGGGCGACGGCGCCAAGCAGTCCTATGACTTCATCATCGGCACGGCCGGCGAGCGCTACTCGGCGATGGTCGGCTTCGGTTACGTCAAGGAAGACCCGGTCCTCGCGGGCGACCGCTACATCTCGAAGGAGCCGACCTACACCACCGGCAACTTCTACGGCAGCGGTACCAGCCCGAACGGACGCTTCGCGTTGTGCCCGGGCGGGTACGACCCGGCAGCCGGGTCGTGCAAGGGCCCCCAGACCAGCTTCACCGGGCGACCGGGCACCTTTACCTATGACGGCAAGGGTTCCGCCCCGCGACCGTATGTCCCCGGCGTCGATGCCTACAATTTCGCGCCCGAGAACTACCTGCTGACCCCGCAGGAACGCCGCTCGGTGTTCGGCAACGCCTCGGTCGACATCACCGACGACGTCCGCTTCAAGACCACCTTCACCTATAACCAGCGCGAATCGGAGCAGCTGCTTGCCGCTTCGCCGGTGACGCTGGGCACGACCCCCAACATTCCCGACCTGGCCGAGCACGTCTTCATCAGCAGGGACAGCGTCTACAACCCGTTCGGCTTCGACGTCTCGCGCATCAACCGTCGCATCAACGAGACCGGCGGGCGCGTGTTCAAGCAGGACGTGCGGACGTTCGCCATTGATGCGGCGTTCGACGGTGTACTGCATGCGGGCGAGAAGGCCTTCGACTGGCAGGTCGGCACCTTCTATGGCGAGAACAAGGCCAACAACACCACAGAAGGCCTGTTCAATCTGATCGCGCTGGGACAGGCACTCGGCCCGTCGTTCCGCGATGCGAACGGCGTCGCGCAGTGCGGCACCTCGACCCAGCCGATCCACGGCTGCGTACCGCTGAACCTGCTGGGCGGAGTCGGCGGAATCACGCCGGAGATGCTCGCGTTCTCGGGCTTCACCGCACACGACGAATACAAGTACACCCAGAAGACCTACTACGCCAACATCGGCGGCGACCTGTTCGAACTGCCGGCCGGCGCGCTGGGTTTCTCGTTTGGTGTGGAGCATCGCGAGGAGGCCGGTTATGACTCGCCCGACGCACTGATCAATTCGGGCAACACCACCGGAAACGCACGCCGGGCGACGTCCGGCAGCTACGACCTCGACGAGGCCTACCTCGAGCTGGCCGTGCCGGTGCTGGCCGACGTGCCGTTCGCAAAGTTGCTGGATTTCTCCCTGGCCACGCGCTATTCGGACTACAGCAACTTCGGCGACACCCTCAACAGCAAGTTCGGCTTCCGCTGGAAGCCCGTTGATGACCTGCTGGTCCGCGGCAACTGGTCGCAGGGCTTCCGTGCGCCGTCGATCGACGAGCTCTTCGCCGGTCGCGGCGACTCCTTCCCGAGCCTGAGTGACCCGTGCAACACGACCAGCTTCCCAGTGCAGAGCTCGATCGCCAAACAGACCTGTGTCGCCCAGGGCGTGCCGCAGGGAGGCTATGTCCAGGATGGAGACCAGATCCGCACGACTGTCGGCGGCAATACGCAACTGAAGCCGGAAACGTCGGAATCGACGACCTTCGGTTTCGTTTATAGCCCCGGCTATGCCGAGGGCCTGGACATCGCGCTGGACTGGTGGCAGATCAAGATCGAGAACGCCATCACCACCATCGGCGCCGAAGCGATCATCCAGCAATGCATCAACTCCGGCGGCGTGGGCCCGACCTGTGACCTGTACTCGCGCCAGCGAGGCGGCACCATCGGTCGGCTGGTCGACACCACGACCAACATCGGCGGCACCCGTGCCGAAGGCTACGACCTGACCTTGGGTTACCGCCTGCCGGAGACCTCGCTCGGCAAGTTCACCCTGACCTGGGATACCACCTACCTGGCCGAGCGTGTCGACGATCTCGATGGTGACGGTCGGTATGGCGAAGACGTGCAGCTTCAACCGGCAATCGGCCAGCCGCTGAACCATGACGAAGGCGGCAACTTGGTGGGCGAATACACCGAGAGCAACAACCAGTGGCGCATTCGCTCGAACCTGGGAACTCGCTGGCAGAAGGGCGACGTCGGCGCGACCTGGAATGTCCGCTACTACTCGGCGCAGGACGAGGTTTGCAATCCGCGTTACGAGGCCGACGGCTTCGCTTACCTGTGCACCGAAACCAACCGCCACGTCGGCATTCCCACCGATGCCAACAGCAATGGCGTGTGGGACGGGGTCGCCGGCGGCGACAGGATCGATTCGCGCAAGGCGTCGCGACACCATATCGGCGCTACTACGTACCACGATGCCAGCGTCTTCTGGAATTCGCCGTGGAACTCGACGGTCACGCTCGGCATGAACAACCTGTTCGACAAGAACCCGCCGATTGCCCTGGAAGCGTTCGCCAACTCGTTCGACCCGCAGTACGAAGTGCCGGGACGCTTCTTCTACATGCGTTATGCGCAGAGGTTCTGATCGACCCGTGCATGGATGCACGGTGCACGGACGCATCGCTACGGCCCCGGGAGGGGCCGTAGTTGTTTGCGCGGGCGACTCCGTGTGTGGCGCACAAAAGAAAAACCCGCCTTTCGGCGGGTTCTCTCTGAAACTTGAAGGCGCTGTGGATCCCCGCTTTCGCGGGGATGACCCTCTGACAAAGCCACGCGCTCAGCGCGTGGGTCAGAAGGTCACTTGATCTTGCCTTCCTTGTAGTTCACGTGCTTGCGAACGACGGGGTCGTACTTCTTGACCTCCATCTTGTTCGGGGTGTTCTTCTTGTTCTTGTCGGTCGTATAGAAATGACCGGTGCCGGCAGAAGAGATGAGACGGATCTTGTCGCGCTTGGAAGCCATGGTTCGATCCTCCTCAGATCTTTTCGCCGCGGGCGCGCAGGTCGGCGAGAATGGCGTCGATGCCATTCTTGTCGATGGTGCGCAGGGCGGCACTGGAAACACGCAGCTTCACCCAACGGTTCTCGGAAGCGACCCAGAAGCGGCGCTCATGGAGATTCGGGAGAAAGCGGCGGCGGGTCTTGTTCATGGCATGCGAGACGTTGTTGCCAGTCGTCGTTCGCTTACCGGTTACTTGGCATACACGGGCCATACGCACCTCGAAAGGTAATGGTGCTTCCCTTGGCCAGGGAGGCGGCGGCCCCTCCGCTGTCACACCGGGGTGTGGGCGGCGCGCGATACGGGTAAGGAATTCTCGCCGCACGAGGCGGGCCGGAATCGCGCTTCCGGGGTCCGCCCGGTCAAGCCCCTAAAGGCCAGCCGGACGCAGCGAGCCGCGCATTATGCCCGTGAAAAGCGGGGCGGGCAAGTAGTTATCCACAAGCTGGAGCGTCCGCGCGTCATCCCGGCGGATGCCGGACCCAGGCCCTCGGAAGCTCCGGCCCTCGGCCCACCGTCATCCCGGCGAACGCCTGGACCCACCTTGCCGTTGCCCTGCCGCGCAACGGCACGAGCAGCGTCCCTGGATCCCCGCCTACGCGGGGATGACGGATCTTTTGGGGATCCCCGCCTACGCGGGGATGACCGCAGGTCGGCAGCAGGTCAGATCAGCCCGCTTTTGCCGTCTTCTCCGCCGATTTGGCGATGAACGCGCGGACCTGTTCTTCCAGCACCGGCAGCGGCACGGAGCCCTGGCTGAGCAGGGCGTCGTGGAAGGCTTTGATGTCGAAGCGGTTGCCCAGCGCCTTCTCGGCCTCGGCGCGCAGGCGCAGGATCGTGATCTCGCCGAGCTTGTAGCTCAACGCCTGGCCCGGCCAGGAGATGTAGCGGTCGACCTCGGTGGTGACTTCGTGCTCGCTCAGGGCGGTGCGGTCGCGCAGATAGGCCAGGGCCTGGTCGCGGGTCCAGCCCTTCGCGTGCACGCCGGTGTCGATGACCAGGCGGCAGGCGCGCCACATCTCGTAGGTCAGGCGCCCGAAGTCCTCGTAGGGGGTCTCGTAGATGCCCATTTCCTTGCCGAGCTTCTCGCTGTAAAGGCCCCAGCCCTCGCCATAGGCGGAGATGTAGGTCTCGCGGCGGAAGGCCGGCAGGTCGCCCTGCTCCTTGGCCAGCGAGCCCTGCAGGGCGTGGCCCGGCGACGATTCGTGCAGGGTCAGCGCCGGCAGGTTGTAGAGCGGGCGCGAGGGCAGATCGTAGGTGTTGAGCCAATAGGTGCCGGCGCCACCGCGGCCGCTGGTCCAGAACGGGGCAATGTCGGGCGGCACCGGCACGATGGTGAAGCGGCCGCGCGGGAGGGTGCCGATGAACTTGCCGACCTCGCCGTCGACGCGCTTGGAAATCCAGGCGGCGCGATCGAGCAGGGCCTGCGGCGTGGTGGCGTAGAACTGCTTGTCGGTGCGCAGGAAGTGCAGGAACGCCGCGAACGTGTTCTCTTGAGGCGGGCCCTTGAACCCGACCTGCTTGATGATCGCCTCCATCTCCGCCTGGATGCGGGCGACTTCCGCCAGCCCGATCTGGTGGATCTGGTCCGGATCCAGGTCCAGGGTCGTGTACTCGCGGATCTGCTGGCGGTAATAGGCCTCGCCATCGGGCATCTGCGACGCGCCCAGCGTGGTGCGCGCCCTGGGCACGTATTCCTCGCGGAAGAAGGTCAGCAGCCTGGCGTAGGCCGGGACCATGCGGTCGCGGATCGCCGCCGCGCCGTCGGCGCGCAGGCGCGCCTGCTCGTCGGGCGGAATCGATGCGGGCATGCGCTTGAAGGGTTCATAGAAGTTCGACTGCTGCGGGTCCTTCACGTCGGCCACGGCCGCAATCGAGACATCGCGCCCGTCCAGCACCGCGCGCGGCACGCTGAAGCCACGGGCCAGGCCGGCGCGCATGTTGTCGATCTGCTGGTCGAAGTAGCGAGGAACGTCGCTCAGGCGGTCGATGTAGGCGCGGTAGTCCTGCGCAGTGCGCATCGGGCGCCGGGTCATGAAGCCCAGGTTCGACCAGAACGAAGAGTCCGAGTTGAACGGCATCTCGTAACCATGCAGGCGCACGTCGGCGGCGAGGTTCTCGACCTGGGCCTTGTAGACGGCAAAGTTGATGCGGTTCTGCGGGCTCAGCCTGGCCGTGTCGATGGCATCCAGGCGCTTGAGCACGTCGTCCCACACCTTCAGGCGGGCGGCCTGGCTGGCGGCGTCGACCGAAGGCAGCTTGTGCTGGTCGGAAGAGCCGTCGCTGTCCTCGTCGGCGGCGCCGGTCTGTTCCTGGCGCCACTTCCATTCCTGGCTGTAGATGGCTTCAAAGCGGGTGTCGGCGCGGCCGGCATGCGCGGCCAGGGAGGCGAGGGCGAGGTGGCCGGACAGCAGGGCCGCGAGCAGTGGTTTCACAGGATGGACCGGTAATGGCACGAAGCGCCGATCTTCGCATTCCCGGCGGGTCAAGCGTTGGCTGATCTGGCTGGTTCGACCATTGGACCGGGCGCGCTCAGTGGCTGGCGCGGTCGCGGTGCCAGCCGCGGTGCTTGATATCCAGGTACAGGCTGTAGGCGGCGGTGAAGGCCGGGAACAGGTTCTGGATCACGCCCACCGAGTCCTGCTTCTGCGAGAACACGAAGTAGCTCAGCGTCATCACGCTGCCGACCAGGCTCATGTACCAGAACAGCCGCGGGATCACCGGCTTGCCGTGCTTGCGCGACGCGACGAACTGCACGAGCCAGCGACCACCGAACATCAGCGCGCCGGTCAGGCCGATGATCTTCCACGGCGACATGTGCAGGCCGGTCCACTCCAGCCAGGTGATGGAGTGGTTCATGAAGTCGTATGCCATCGGCGCCGTCCGCTCGTGATGCCTGAAGTGAAGGTCAGCTCAGCTCGCGCACCGCGGTGACCTTGCCGCGCTTGATCAGCCAGGCCACGCCGCGCAGGTCGCTGATGCCGACCAGCGCGCGATTGAGGTTGTTGTATTTCGACACGCCGGCCGAGCGCGGGCGATGGTTCACCGGCACGCTCACCGTCTTCCAGCCCGCGCGCTGCATCAGCGCCGGAAGGTAGCGGTGCATGTGGTCGAAGTAGGGCAGTTCCAGGAAGGCGGCGCGCTCGAACAGCTTGATGCCGCAACCGGTGTCGGGCGTGTCGTCGCGCAGCATGCGCGAGCGGATCGCGTTGGCCCAGCGCGACGCCCAGCGCTTGCTGCCGCTGTCCTGGCGGTTGACGCGCCAGCCGGCGAACAGCTTGATGCCTTCGCCGGTGGCGGTGGCGTCGCGCTTTTCGAGCAGCCTGGGGATGTCGGCCGGGTCGTTCTGGCCGTCGCCGTCGAGGGTGGCGATCCACTCGCCGCGCGCGGCCTTGACGCCGTTGCGCACCGCGGTGCTCTGCCCGCTCTGGGTGACGTGCTGGATCACGCGCAGCTCCGGCACCTCGGCCTTGAGCGCCTGCAGCACCTGCAGGGTGTCGTCGCGCGAGTGGTCGTCGACGTAGACGATCTCGAAGTCGGCCTTGCCGCGCAGCGCGGCGGTGATTTCATGCACCAGCGGGGCGACGTTGTCGCGCTCGTTGAATACCGGCACGACGACCGAGAGTTGCGGGGTGTTGTTCATGGGGCGTCAGGCCTTGTCGCCGAAATAGGTGCGGCACCAGTCGACGACCTGCGGCAGGCCGATCTCGATCGGCGTCGCCGGTTCGAAGCCGAAGGCGGCGTGTGCGCGCGCGGTGTCGGCCATGGTCTCGACCATGTCGCCGGGCTGCATCGGCTTGTAGACCTTGGTGGCCCGGGTGCCGGCGGCGGATTCGATGACTTCGATGAAGCGTTCCAGCTCCACCGGCGTGTGGTTGCCGAGGTTGAACACGCGATGCGGCGCGGCCGGAGGCGCCAGGTCGGTGGACGGCGGATGATCGAGTGCGCCGAGCACGCCGTTGACGATGTCGTCGACGAAGGTGAAGTCGCGACGCATCTTGCCGTGGTTGAACACGTCGATCGGCCGCCCGGCCAGGACCGCGCGCGAGAACAGCAGCGGCGCCATGTCCGGACGGCCCCAGGGGCCATACACGGTGAAAAAGCGCAGGCCGGTCGAACGCAGGTCGTACAGGTGCGCGTAGGTATGCGCCATCAGCTCGTTGGCGGCCTTGGTCGCCGCGTACAGCGAGCGCGGCTGGTCGATGCGCTGGTCTTCGGAGAACGGCGGCGTCGCCGAGTCGCCGTATACCGAGGAGGAGCTGGCGTAGACCAGGTGCTGCACGCCGCGATGGCGGCACAGTTCGAGCAGGTTGACGAAGCCGGCCAGGTTGCTGTCGACGTAGGCGTGCGGATGGGTCAGCGAATAGCGCACGCCGGCCTGCGCGGCCAGGTGGACCACCTGCGTGGGCTGCACTTCGTCGAACAGGGCCGCCAGGCCATCGCGGTCGCCCAGGTCGAGCGTGCGGATGTCGACCTGCGGGCACAGCGCGGCGACCCGGTCGCGCTTGATCTGCGGGTCGTAGTAGTCGTTGTAGTTGTCCAGGCCGACGACGTCCTCGCCGCGCGCGCGCAGGGCGCGGCAGGTGTACGCGCCGATGAAGCCGGCAGCGCCGGTAACGAGGATCGTCATGGGTGGGGTCCGGGGGTGACTTGAGCCAATTCCACTGCTCCTGGAAGCAACGGGTGGGCCGTCTGCCGGCGCCGGTCGCGCCTGGCGCGGGTCGGCGGCCTGCCTGGCCGGCGCCAATGATGCCCGATTCGGGTAACAACCGGCGGTGAATCGGCCGCGCGGGCGGGTCAGGGCCGGCCAGTCGACGCCCTCAGGCGTCGTTGTCGGGATGGATGTCGAAACCGAGCGTGAGCTTGAGTTCGGCCAGGCCGGCGCTGAGTTCCGGGCGCAGTTCGAAGCCGAACGCTTCCTCGCCGAACAGGCCGACAAACAGCCCGCAGCGGCCGCCCTGGGCAGCGAACGCGTGCAGGGTGTCGCGGTGCATCGACAGCCGCAGCTGGATCGCGCCGAGGAAATCCTCGATCTGCTCGCGGCACCACTCGCGCGGCTGACCGTCAGGGGTGAGTTCGACGTAGCCGTAACTGTCGCGATAGACGCCCTGGCCGTTGCCGGGCGACTTGGCCTGGCCGGCGCGCCAGGCGCGCTTGGGCGTCAGCCCCAGCTGGTCGAACAGCGGCGCCAGGTCGGCGCTGGGATGGGTGGCACGCAGACAGACGAGGTAGCGATACGGGTTCATGGTGGCCATCCTGGCCTTACTCTGTGACGGTACCGCGCAGCTTTTCCAGCACGCCCTCGAGCGAATCGAGGTCGTTGTAATGGATCACCAGCCGGCCCTTGCCGGCGCGGCCGTGCATCACGCTGACCTTGGTGTTGAGCGATTCCGACAGTTCGCGCTCGAGCGTGGCGATGTCGGCCTGCGGCTTGACCTTGGCCGCCTTGGGCTTGCTGCCCGAGGTCGGGATCACGCCGGCGGACAGCTGCTGCACGCGGTGCTCGACTTCGCGCACCGACCAGCCGTGCTCGGCGGCCTGGCGCGCCAGCGCGATCGCGGCCTGCGGCGTCAGCGCCAGCAGGGCGCGGGCGTGGCCCATCTCCAGCGCATGGGTCTCAAGCAGCACCCGGATCTCGGTGGGCAGCTCGAGCAGGCGCAGCATGTTCGACACCGACGCGCGCGAACGGCCGACCGCTTCGGCGGCCTGGGCGTGGGTCAGATCGAATTCGTCGATCAGGCGCTGCAGCGCCGTGGCTTCTTCCAGCGGGTTGAGGTCTTCGCGCTGGATGTTCTCGATCAGCGCCATCGCGACCACGGTGCGGTCGTCGACTTCGCGGATCACCACCGGGATCTCGTTCAGCCCGGCCAGCTGCGTGGCGCGCCAGCGGCGTTCGCCGGCGATGATCTCGTAGCGCTTGCCGCCGATGTCGCGCACGACAATGGGCTGGATCACGCCCTGCGCCTTGATCGACTCGGCCAGCTCGGCGAGCTTGTCCTGGTCCCAGTGCTTGCGCGGCTGGTACTTGCCCGGCGTCAGTGCATCGACCGGAAGACTGCGCAGAACGTCGCCTTCCACTGCTTCCAGCACCGGCGCCTCGGCGGCTGCCTTGGGTCCGAGCAGGGCTTCCAGGCCGCGGCCGAGACCGCGCTTCTTGGCTACGCTCATGCCGTGGTCTCCTTCGCTTCAGGCGGGCGTGCGGCGGCCTTGGCGGCCTGGTCGCGTTCGCGCTGGCGGCGCAGCACTTCGCCGGCCAGGCCCATGTAGGCGATGCCACCGCGGCTGGCGCGGTCGTAACCGACGATGCTCTGGCCGTGGCTGGGCGCCTCGGCCAGGCGCACGTTGCGCGGCACGATGGTGCGGAACACGCGGTCGCCAAAATGATTGGTCAGCTCGGCCGAGACGGCATTGGCGAGGTTGTTGCGCACGTCGAACATGGTGCGCAGCACGCCTTCGATCTCGAGCTTGGGATTGAGGTTGGCCTTGAGCGCATCGATGGTATCGACCAGCGCGCTCAGGCCTTCCAGCGCGTAGTACTCGCATTGCATCGGGACGATGATCGAGTCGGCGGCAGTCAGCGCGTTGAGCGTCAGCAGCGACAGCGCCGGCGGGCAATCGATCAGGATGAAATCGTAGTCCGGGCGCAGTTCCTGCAGGGCCAGGCGCAGGCGCTGCTCGCGGCCGGGTTCGGCCATCAGCTGCACTTCGACCGCGGTCAGGTCGATGTTGCCCGGCAGCAGGTCGAAATCCTCGGCGGTGCGCACGATCGCGCTGCGCACTTGCGTCTCGCCGAGCAGCACTTCGCAGATCGAGTTTTCCAGCTCGCGCTTGTTGACGCCGCTGCCCATCGTCGCATTGCCCTGCGGATCCAGGTCCACCAACAGCACCCGCTTGGGCGTGCGCGCGAGCGCAGCGGCCAGGTTGACAGCGGTGGTGGTCTTGCCGACCCCGCCTTTCTGGTTGGCGACGGCGATGATGCGGGCCATGCGGCTCGTCCTGGGCTGAGTGCGGAAGTGGACCGGCGTGGGGCCGGACCGTGGATTATGCCCGGATGGTGACCCTTGCGCGTCCCTGCGTTGCTGTCTGGGCGATATCGTTGCCCACGGCGACGGACGGCGACGCCGGATCAAGCACTTGCGCTGCCTCCAGTCGCCGGGCTGCTGGCGACTGGCGTCGAACGCCGCTAGGCGACGCGGCCGACCACGACCAGGTGGCGCTCGGCCGCCAGGCCCGGAACCGTGAGCGGGTGCACAGCCTGCATCGCCCATCCCGCCGGCAGCGCGGCGATCTCGTCGTGCGGATACACGCCCTTCATTGCCAGCAGTTGGCCGTCGGGCTTGAGCAGGTGGCCACCGAGTTCGACGATCAGCGGCAACGTCGCCAGTGCGCGCGCGGTGATCGCGTCGTACTGGCCCGGTTCGGCCAGCGCCTCGATGCGCGATTCGGCGACGCGGACGTCGCGCAGGCCGAGCTGGCGGATCGCCTCGCGCATGAAGCGCGCTTTTTTGCCGGCGCTCTCGACCAGGGTCACGCGCAGACCGGGTTTGACGATCGCCAGCGGGATGCCGGGCAGGCCGGCGCCGGTGCCCAGGTCGGCCAGGCTGCCGCCGCGTGCCGCCATGTCATCGACGAACGGGTGCATCGCCAGCGAATCGAGCAGGTGCTTGCTCACCATCTCGTGCGGATCGCGCACTGCGGTGAGGTTGTAGGTCTTGTTCCAGCGCAGCAGCAGCGCCAGGTAGTCGAGCAGCGGTGCCGACAGCGCCGGGTCCAGCGCGAGTGCGCGCAGGCCGTCGTCGAGCGTCTTGCGCAGCCGGCTGTCGAAGAGCGAGCCGTTGAGGGGCGAGCCGTCGAGGGGCGAGCTGTCGAGGGGCGAGCTGTTGGAGGGCGCGCCGTCGAAGGGGGTGGGGGTATTCATCCGGCGCGCATTATCGCCGATGCATGCCCGCGGCGGCCACGGCAGCGCCGCGACGCTACCGGGTCGGACGCCAGGCCAGCGCGCCCAGGTAGTCCTGCGCCGGCTGCAGCTCCTGCAGGCGCCAGTCCTGGGGCGAACCCAGTGCCGGATCGCATTCCGCCAGCCGCAAGCCGTCGTCGCCGTCCTCGAAGCGCAGACGCTCCAGACCAAACGAGATGCCATGGCCATGCGCCTTCAGCACCGCCTCCTTGGCGCACCACAGGCGCAGGAAGGCGTGGTCGCGTACTGCCGCCGACGGGGCGGCGTGGAGCCAGGCGACCTCGGCCGCGGTGAAGTAGCGCCGCGCCAGCTCCAGGGCGCGGGCGCGCGGGCGCAAACGCTCCAGGTCGATGCCGAGCTGGACGCCCTCGCCCAGGGCGATCAGCAGGCCGTCGCCGCTGTGGCTCCAGTTGCAGTCCCAGCCGGCCAGCACCCCGGCCAGGCGCGGTCGCCCGCGCAGGTCGCGCGCCAGTGGCAGCTCGGCGGCGACGATGCCGAGTTGCGCGGCCAGCCAGTCGCGCGCCAGCGGTTCGGCCGGCTGCCGCGGGAGGTGCGGCCGCCAGGCCCAGCGCACGGCCCCGGCGGGCGTGATTGGGGGGGCAGACAGGGACATGAACTTGCGTTTGGGTTCGCAGGCGGCCTCCAGCGTAAGCTAATGCAGGGGAAAGGCGGCGCCAGCCGCAGGAAAAACACGTCATGTCCGCTGTCGTCGACGCCAGCATCGCCAACCTGCCGCTCGTGCCGCTGACGCACGGTGAGGCTGTTCGTGCCATCGCGTTCGACGGCGCCGGTGCGGTCGACCTGGACACTTTCTGCCGCCAGGTGCGCGCAGTGGCGGCGATGCTCCCGCCCGGGCGCCACGCGATCAACCTGTGCGAGGACCGCTACCGCTTCCTGGTCGCGTTCTGCGCCGCCGCTGTGCGCGGGCAGACCACCTTGCTGCCGCCGTCGCGCGCGCCGGCGGTGATCGACCAGGTGCGCGAACAGTATCCCGACAGTCATTGCATCGGTGACGACGCGCTTGCGTTGGCGCCGCCGGATTGCTTCCACCTGCCGCAGCCGCTGCCCGAACTCGACGGCGCGCCGTTGCAGATCGACACGAACGCGGTGGTGGCGATCGGCTTCACGTCCGGCAGCACCGGCCAGCCGCGGCCCTATGCGAAAACCTGGGCCAGTTTCCGTACCAGCACCGCGCAGAACCTTGCCGCTCTCGACGGGCTGCTGAACGCAGCCGGGGTGACGCATGCCGTCGCCACCGTGCCGCCGCAGCACATGTACGGCATGGAGATGTCGGTGCTGCTGCCGTTGCTGGGTACCGTCGCGGTGCATTCTTCGCGTCCGTTGTTCCCGGCCGATGTCGCGCGCGCGCTGCACGACGCACCGACGCCACCGTTGCTGGTGACCACGCCCGTGCACCTGCGCGCGCTGGTCGCCGAAGGCATCGCGCTGCCGGCGCTGGCCGGGATCGTTTCGGCCACCGCGCCGTTGCCGGCCGAACTGGCGCGCGCCGCCGAAGAAAGTTTCGGCTGCGAGGTGCGCGAAGTGTTCGGCTCGACCGAAACCTGCGTGATCGCGCGCCGCCGCACCGCACGCGAGACGGCCTGGACGCCGCTTCCGGGCGTGCGCCTGGCGCCGCAACCCGATGGCACTGCCGTGCACGCGGCGCACCTGGCCGAACCGGTGGTGCTGGCCGACCTGGTCGAAGTCGACCCGATCGACGGCCGCTTCGAACTGCGCGGTCGCAACGCCGACATGCTCGAGATCGCCGGCAAGCGCGCCTCGCTCGGCGACCTCACGCGCAAGCTGCTGGCCGTGCCCGGGGTCGTGGACGGTGTCGTCTTCCAGCTCGACTCCGCCGATGCGATGGGGGTGCGTCGCATCGCCGCGCTTGTGGTTGCGCCGGGGCTGGACGAGGCCGCGATTGTGTCGGCGCTGCGCCAGCAGCTCGATCCGGTGTTCCTGCCGCGGCCGCTGCGCCGCGTGGCCGCGCTTCCGCGCAACGAAACGGGCAAGCTGCCACGCGATGCGCTGAACGCGTTGCTGCACGACTAGGCATCGCGGGGAAATTGCGCGACGGCCGCTCCCGGCGCTGCAAGGCGCGGTTTCGCCGAATTTTCTGACGTCGCCGTCACATCTGCCCGTACAGACTCGCTTCGCCCCACCCCGGGGACGCATGGCCTCATGACCATTCGCGCGGATCAAGGAGACACGAGCATGATGGGCATCCTCGTTTGGCTGATTGTCGGCGGCATCATCGGCTGGGTGGCCAGCCTGATCATGAAGACCGACGCGCAGCAGGGCCTGTTCCTCAACATCATCGTCGGGATCATCGGCGCCTTCATCGGCGGCTGGCTGGGCGGCATGTTCGGCCTTGGCGGCGATATCAACGACGGCAATTTCAGCGTCAGCGGCCTGTTGATGTCGCTGGTTGGCGCCATCGTCCTGCTCGCCATCGTCAATCTGTTCCGGCGCGGACGCGTGCGCTGACGCCGCGACTGCGGCCTGGACGAAAAAGGCCCGGCATTGCCGGGCCTTTTGTTTGTTCCGGGGTGATGATTCAGCCGCCCAGTTGCACCCACGCCGGCGCGTGATCGCTGGGGCGGTCCCAGGTTCGCGTTTCGCGGTCGATGCCCGAGGCGACGCAGTGCGGGCGCAGTGCGTCGGAGACCAGGGTCAGGTCGATGCGCAGGCCGAGGTTGCGACGGAAGCCGCCCTGGCGGTAATCCCACCAGCTGAACTGGCGCTCGTCCGGATTGAGCGCGCGCCAGGCATCGTGCAGGCCGAGCGCATTGAGCCTGAGCAGCGCATCGCGCTCGGCGCGTGAGGTGAGGATATGGCTGTCGTTCCAGACCGTGGCGTCGTGGACGTCGCGCTCGTCCGGGGCGATGTTGAAATCGCCCAGCACGATCATGCGCGGGTGCGTCACCAGTTCCGTCGCCAGCCAGTCGTGCACCGCTTCGAGCCAGCGCAGCTTGTAGGCGTACTTGTCGGTGCCGACGTCCTGGCCGTTGACCACGTACAGGTTGACGATGCGCAGGTCGCCGACGGTCGCCGCCAGCACGCGCTTTTGTTCGTCCTCGAAACCGGGGATGCCGATCTGCACATCCCGGGCCGATTCGCGCGAAAGCACGGCCACGCCGTTATAGGTCTTCTGCCCGGCAAAAACGCTGCGGTAGCCGGCGGCGAGCAGGTCGTCATCGGGAAAGCGCTCGTCCTCGAGCTTGGTTTCCTGCAGCGCGACGATGTCGGGATTGGACGCCCCCAGCCACTGTTGCAGGTGCGGCAGGCGGACGTTGAGGGAGTTGACGTTCCAGCTGGCGATCTTCATGGGCGAAGTTTAGCCGCATACTCGGCGCCTGGACCTCCACGCCCACCACCGACCCCGCCGCAGAACCGCCATGAACTGGATCGACCTTCGCAGCGACACCGTGACCGAGCCCACCGATGCCATGCGCGAGGCGATGCTTCGCGCGCCGGTAGGCGATGACGTCTACGGCGAGGATCCCACCGTCAACGCGCTGCAGCAGCGGCTGGCTGACGACCTTGGGTTTGCCGCCGGCCTGTTCGTGCCCAGCGGCACCCAGTCGAACCTGATCGGGCTGATGGCGCACTGCCAGCGCGGCGACGAGTACATCGTCGGCATGGATGCGCACACCTACAAGTACGAAGGCGGCGGCGCGGCGGTGCTGGGCTCGATCCAGCCGCAGCCCATCGTGCAGGCCGACGACGGCACGCTGCCGCTGGACGTGGTGGAGCGGGCGATCAAGCCGGTCGACCCGCATTTCGCCCTGACCCGGTTGCTGTGCCTGGAGAACACCTGGCACGGACGCGCATTGCCACTGGAGTACCTGGCGCAGGCGCGTGCCCTGTGCGACCGCCGTGGCCTGGCGCTGCACCTGGACGGCGCGCGCCTGTTCAACGCGGTGGTGGCGCTGGACGTGCCGGCGCGGGAGATCACGCGGCACTTCCACAGTGTCTCGGTGTGCCTGTCGAAGGGCCTTGGTGCGCCGGTGGGTTCGGTGCTGCTGGGCACGCAGGAGTTGATCAACGTGGCCAGGCGCTGGCGCAAGGTCGTCGGTGGTGGCATGCGCCAGGCCGGCATTCTTGCCGCGGCCGGTTTGTACGCACTGGACCACAACGTCGCGCGGCTGGCCGATGACCATGCGCGCGCGGCGCGATTGGCCGAAGGACTGGACGGGTTGTCGGGCCTGCGAGTGGTCGCCCGGCACACCAACATGGTGTTCATCGACGTGCCGGTGGAGCGCATCGATGCGCTGCGGCGGGTACTGGCGGAGGCGCGCATCCGCGTGTCGATCGGGTACACGCCGGCGATCCGGCTGGTGACGCATCTGGGTGTGGATGATGCGGGGGTCGATCGGGTGGTGGGGGCGCTGCGGGGGTTTGCCGCGGCCGGCTGATTGGAGGCGCCGGGTCCTTCGACTTCGGCGCGATGCGCCTACGCTCAGGACGAACGGTGATGGGGCGTGCCGTTCCCCACCGTTCGTCCTGAGCGTAGCGCAGCGAAGTCGAAGGAACCTGCTTCGCCGAAACCTACTTCGCCAGCCAGCGGATCATCTTGTCGATCGCGCCGCGGTAGGGCGGTTTGAGCAGGTCGCTGGCGGCCATGCGGCGCTGGCGGAACACCGGCAGCAGCTTGCTGAAAGTGTCGAAGCCGGTGCGGCCGTGGATCGCGCCGATGCCGCTGGGGCCGATGCCGCCGAAGGGCAGGTCGTGCGCGCCGAAATGCAGCAGGGTGTCGTTGACGGTGACGCCGCCCGACAATGTCCCGGCAAGGATCTTCTCGATGCTGGCGTTGTCGCCACTGAAGGGATACAGCGCGAGCGGCCGCTCCAGCGATTGCACCTGCGCGATCGCCTCATCCAGCGTGCGATAGGCCAACACCGGCAGGATCGGGCCGAAGATCTCGTGGCGCATCACTTCGGCGTCGGCCGGCGGGTCGAGCACCAGCGTCGGCGGGAACAGGCGGTCCTGGGCGTTGCGCGCACGGGCCTCGTCGTCGAGGTCCGGAGTCACCGGCTCGATCACGGTCAGGCCGCGCGTGCGCGCATCGTCGACGTAGCCGCGCAGGCGCGCGAACTGGCCGTCGTTGATGATGCGGGTGTAGTCGTGCGGCGCGTCGAAGTCGCCGTAACGCGAGCGCAGCTCGGCCTTCATCGCCTCGACGAAGGCGTCGCGGCGCGCCGCGTCGATCAGCACGTAGTCCACGCCGATGCAGGTCTGGCCGGCGTTGAACCACTTGCCGGTGGCGATGCGTGCGGCGGCGCGGTCGAGCGGGTAGTCGGCGCAGACGATGGCCGGGGCCTTGCCGCCCAGCTCCAGTGTCACCGGCGTGAGGTTGGGGGCGGCGGCGGCCATCACCTTGCGACCGACCGCGGTGGAGCCGGTGAACAGCAGGTGGTCGAACGGCAGGCCGGCAAACGCGGCGCCCACTTCAGGGCCGCCAATGGCGACGGCGACGCGGTCGGCCGGGAAGACATCGGCCAGCAGCTCGCGCATCCACACACCGGTGCGCGGGGCGTGCTCGGACGGCTTGAGGTAGACGTGGTTGCCGGCGGCGATTGCCGATACCAAGGGCACCAGCGCCAGGTTCACCGGGTAGTTCCACGGCGAAAGGATGCCGACCACGCCGACCGGTTCCGGGCGGATCTGCGCGCTCGCCGGCCAGAAGCGCCAGCCCACCGCCGCGCGGCGCGGACGCATCCAGCGGCGCAGGTGGCCCAGGGCGTGGTCGATTTCAGCCAGCACGATCATCGCTTCCGACAGCAGGTTCTCGTGCTGGCTGCGATGGCCGAAGTCGGCGCGGATCGCCGCGTCCATGTCGGCGATGCGGGCGCGGAACGCGTCGCGCAGGCGCAGCAGGTCGGCGCGGCGCTGGGCGCGGTCGGGCTTGCGCGCCTGCCAGGCCTGACGCAGGCGCTCGCGGGTGGTGGCCAGTTGGTTGAGGGGCGTGTCGGCGGTGATGTCCATACGGTCGAGTGTAGACCGCGCCGGGTCGGTCGCAGCAGGGTAAAGTCGGACATCCACGGCGCCGCTCATCCCCCCCTGCGACGGTGCGACGGATAGAATCCGGGCATGACCATGCGTCCCTACCTCGACACGTTTCCCAGCCACGGCGAGCGGGTCTACATCGACCCGTCCGCGGTGGTCATCGGCGCCGTCACCATGGGAGATGACGTCTCCATCTGGCCGATGTGCGTGATCCGCGGCGACGTCAACAGCATCCATATCGGCGCCCGCACCAACGTCCAGGACGGCACCATCGTCCACGTCACCCACGAGGGGCCGTTCACGCAACCTGGCGGCGTGCCGACGGTGATCGGCAACGACGTGACCATCGGCCACGGCGCCATCCTGCATGCCTGCACGCTCGACGACTTCTGCCTGATCGGCATGGGCGCGCGGGTGCTCGACGGCGCGCGCGTGCATCGCTATGGTTTCGTCGGTGCCGGTGCGGTGATCGCCCCGGGCAAGCAGGTCGGCGAGGGCGAGCTGTGGTTGGGCAATCCGGCCAGGCTGGTGCGCCGGCTCAGCGAGCGCGAGATCGAACAGCTGCACTACAGCGCCCAGCACTATGTACGATTGAAGGACCGCTACCTGGGGATGATCGGGTAGCGCAGCGGCAGGCCGCGGCAGGGGGTCGCGGGCACCGCAGGAGCAAGGACTTCCCGCAAGGGAATGAGGGATACATGGAAAGTTTCGAGTACCGCAATCCGTATGCGGCGCCGACGGCGCAGGTGCAGCCCACCGCGGAAGAACGTTTTGACGACGAGCTGGTCACGGCGGGGCGACTGCCGCGGTTGATGGCGGCGCTGGCCGACGGCGGCGTGTCGCTTGCCGTCGCCCTTCCGCTGATCATCGCCATCGCTCGCTACAACCCGGCCCGTGGCATCGGCGAACTCGGCGGCTCGCTGGTCCTGCTGAGCGTGGCCGGCTTCGTCGCCTTGGGCATCTACACCCTGATCCTGCTCAGTCGCGAAGGGCAGACCATCGGCAAGCGCTGGGTCGGCATCCGCATCGTCCGCACCGACGGCGAGCGCGCTGGCCTGGGGCGCCTGTTCTGGCTGCGCTACGCCGTGCCCGGCCTGATCGGCGGCGTGCCGTTCCTCGGCCCGGTCTTCAGCCTCGCCAACATCCTGTGGATCTTCGGCGAGCAGCGCCGCTGCCTGCACGACCACATTGCCGACACGATGGTCGTCGACGCCTGATGCTCGACACGTACCGCGAAGTGGTGACGCCGGAAGGCGTCGCCCTTCACCTGCCCGCCGCCGGCCCGGTTCCGCGGGCGCTGGCCTGGTTGCTGGATCTGGCGATCCGGCTGGGCATCGTGTTCGTTTCGGCCATGGTGCTGGGGATCCTCGGGCGCAGCGGGACGGGTTTCTACGCCGTGGTCCTGTTCCTCGTGTACTGGTTCTATCCGGTGCTGTTCGAGGCGATGTGGGATGGCCGCACGCCTGGCAAGCGCGCACTCGGGCTGCGCGTGGTTGCCAGCAACGGCGCCCCGGTCGGCTGGCTGGCGGCCTTCACCCGCAACCTGCTGCGCGTGGTCGACATGCTGCCGATGGGTTACGCGGCGGGCCTGGTCAGCAGCCTGCTCGATCCCTGGGGCCGGCGCATCGGCGACATGGTCGCCGGCACGCTGGTCGTGCACGACGTGCGCACGGTGGCGCCGACGCCGCAGCCGTTCAACCATGTCATGGCGCCGCCGGTGGTGCTGCAGCCGTACGAGCAGGCCGCGCTGGTCGCCTTCGCCGAGCGCGGGCCGCGACTGACCCAGGCGCGGCAGGAGGAACTGGCCGAGCTCGCCACGCCGCTCACCGGTGCGCGCGGAACGCTGGCGGTGACGCGCCTGTATGGCATGGCCAACTGGCTGCTGGGGCGGCGCTGAGATGCGGCAGGAACACTTCATCAAGCGTCACCAGCCCGAGTGGAACGCGTTCGAGCAATGGCTCGATACGCGCGGCCAGCACGTCAAGCGCGCGCGCATGTCGCGCCGCCAGTGGCACGGCATGGCCGACCACGAAATGCCGGCCCGCTACCGGCGCCTTTGCCAGCAACTGGCGCTCGCTCGCCGACGTGGCTACAGCCCGCTGGTGACCGACCGCCTGCAGGGGCTGATGCAGCGCGGCCATGGCCTGCTCTACCGCACGCCGCCGCCGCGCTGGCGCCGCGTGCTGGCATTCCTGCTGGCCGGGTTCCCGCGGCTGGTGCGCGCCGAAGGCGGCTGCATGGCCGCGTCGGCACTGCTGTTCTGGTTGCCGCTGGTGGCGGTGTTCGTCGCGATCCAGATCACGCCGGAACTGTCGGCGTCGCTGTTCGATCCGGCCCAGCTGGTCGGTTTCGAGTCGATGTACGACCCGGACGATCCGATGCGCAAGCTCGGCCGCGACAACGGCACCGACGTGGCGATGTTCGGCTACTACATCTGGAACAACGTCAGCATCGGCTTCAAGACCTTTGCCAGCGGCCTGCTGGCCGGGATCGGTGCGGTGGTGGTGCTGATCGTCAACGGCATCATGATCGGCGGCGTCGCCGGGCATCTGCAGGCAGTCGGCCATGGCGATCCGTTCTGGCGTTTCGTGGCCGCCCACTCCGCGCCCGAACTCACCGCGATAGTCATCGCCGGCGGCGCCGGTTTGCGCCTGGGCCTCAATCTCGTCGCGCCCGGCCAGCGCCGTCGCGTCGATGCGCTGATCGATGGCGGCCGGCGCGGCGCGCTGCTGTGCCTGGGCGTGCTGGCGATGCTGGTGTTCGCGGCATTCGTCGAGGCGTTCTGGTCGTCGATCGGCTGGATGCCGGCGTGGATCAAGTACAGCGTCGGCGGCGCGCTGTGGGCACTGACCTTGTTGTGGCTGTGGCGCGGCGGGCGCAACCAGGCCATCGGCGATGCCGAGCTTGGGCTTGGGCTTGGCGTCTCGAACGGCGGTGCCGCGCCGTGAGGATCGAGTCGCTCACCGTCGCATTGCGGCCGCGCACCCCGTGGGAAGCGGTCGAACTGGGCACCGCGCTGACCCGCCGCCACGCCGCGGCGATCTGGAAACCGTGGCTGGCGCTGACCCTGCCGGTGCTGCTGATCGTCAGCGCCCTGGCCTGGGCCATCGACGCGATCTGGCTGGCCGGCCTGCTGATGTGGTGGTTCAAGCCGGTGTTCGACCGCATTCCGCTGTACGTGCTCTCGCGCGCCGTCTTCGGCGACGTGCCGACGCCGCGACAGACCCTGCAGGCGCAACGCAGCTGGGGCTGGCGCTGGATGCTGCCCTACCTGACCTGGCGTCGCCTCGGCCCGGTACGTTCGCTGTACCTGCCGGTCGACCTGCTCGAGGGCGGCCGCGGACGCGAGGCCGGCGAGCGTCGACGCACCCTCGGTGCGCCGGTCTATGGCGTTGGCCTGCTGCTGACCTCCGCGTTCGCCTTGTTTGAAATCGCGGTGTGGCTGGGCATCTTCGCCGGCGCGATGCTGTTCGTGCCGAACGAGTACCTGTCGCAGTTCGGCAGCACGGTGGTGAAGTTCGCGCAGACCATGCCCGACTGGTTGAACCTGCTCAGCACCCTCCTTGGCTGGGTCGCGACCGGGCTGATCGAACCGTTCTATGTCGGCGCCGGGCTGGGCCTGTACCTCAACCGTCGCACCGAGATCGAGGCCTGGGACATCGAACTGGCGCTGCGCCGGCTCGGTGCGCGCCTGGCCGCCGCCAGCGCGTCATTGTTGCTGGTGCTGGTGCCGGTGCTGGCATTCGCCTTCGCGGCGATGCCGTCGCTTGCGCACGCGCAGCAGGGCGGCGCCGACATCGGCGCGCAGGCCGATGACGAAGCCTCCGGCGAAGAGCACGAAGGCGTGCCGGCGCCGCAGGCGAAACCGGACAAGCGCGCGCAACCGAAGATCGCACGGGTCACGCCGGAGCAGGTCTTCGGGCGAGCGCTCGTCGACGATGCCAGCCTGCGCAAGGCGGTAGCCAAGGCCTACGCCGACCCAACCGTGAGCCCGAAGCAGACGGTGACCACCTGGAAGCCACGCGATCCCGAGCCCAAGGTCGACAAGAAGCGCGACACGCCCGAGCTGCCATGGCTGGCCGCGGCCGTTGCACTGATCAGCGAGTTCGGCCTGTGGATCGTCCTGGCCGTGCTGGTGCTGATCCTGGTGTTTACCGCGCCGCGCTGGCTGGCCTGGTTCCGCGACGGCGTCGCGCGCGAGGAGCGCGAAGTCGATGGACTGCGATTGGCCGACCTCGCCGATCCCGAACTGCCGCTGCCGGACGACGTGCCGTCGGTGGTGCGGCGCCTGTGGCGCGAAGGACGCCAGCGCGAAGCTCTCGCGTTGCTGTACCGCGCCAGCGTCGAGGCCATGGTGGCGCGCACCCAGGCCGTGCTGGTGCCGGGCGCGACCGAGGCCGAATGCCTGCGCGCATCGCGAAAGCTTGCCCGCAGCGATGACCGCGATGCGTTCGCGCGCGCCGTCCGCACCTGGCAGTACGCCGCGTATGCGCAACGATTTCCTGCAAGCGATGACCTCGACGCACTGATCGACGACCTGGCGCGCCGCTTCGCCTGGACGCCGGCGCCGGCCGGGTCCGTGGCCACCGCTGCGACCGCTCCGGAGGTCGCCGCATGAACCGGAACAACCTGCAGGTCGTCGCCATCGTCGCGCTGGTGCTGGCCCTGGTCGGCGGCGGCGTGGCGTGGTGGCTGCACTACTACGAGCGCGTCGAGGAATCGGTCGACCTGCCGCGCTCGGGCGAGGCGCGCACCAATCCCCTGTATGTGCTGAAGCTGGCCCTGCGCGCCGACGGCGCCAAGGCCGAAGCGCGACCGAGCCTGCAGCGCGACAGCCACCGCCTCGGCGAACGCGACACCGTGCTGCTGTACAACGACCCGCGCACGCTCAGCCGTGACGAGGGCCGCGCGCTGCTCGACTGGGTCGACAAGGGTGGCCATCTGCTGGTGCGTACGCCGCCGCCCGGCCCGTTCGCCACGAACACGGTGGTGCCGGTGCTGAGCCAGCTCGATGTCATTCCGGCGCTGGCCTCTGCAACGTGCGCCGGCTGGGACGTGCCCGGCACGGACAAGCGGGTCAAGGACCCGCACGTGGAATTCTGCAACGGCCGCCGCTTCCGCGCGCTCGGCACCGGGGGCGCACCGGTGCTGGACTGGGGCGACGAGCGCGGCAGCGTCTACATGCGCCTCGCCCACGGCCGCGGTTACGTCGACGTGCTGTCCGACTTCGATTTTCTCGACAACGACTCGCTCAAGGATGCCCCGCACATCGTGCTGGCGCGCCAGCTGCTCGCGCCCAACTATCGCGCCGGCACCGTGCACCTGATCTACGCCGCCGACAT
Organism: Lysobacter sp. 05T417; assembly: GCF_056396405.1. NCBI lineage: Bacteria > Pseudomonadati > Pseudomonadota > Gammaproteobacteria > Lysobacterales > Lysobacteraceae > Lysobacter > Lysobacter sp. 05T417. The sequence goes on from NZ_JBFTLK010000005.1 coordinate 133,828, forward strand.
GCCGTCGTTCTGGTGGACGCTGCTGCGCCACAGCTGGATGGCGTGGGCGCCGTTGTTGCTGGCGCTGCTGGCGTGGCTGTGGCGGCGCGCGCAGCGCTTCGGCCCGGCACTGCCGGCGCCGGCCAGCGAACGCCGCTCGCTGCTCGAGCATGTCGTCGCCAGCGGCGAGCACGTCTATCGCTACGGTTACGCTCACCTGCTGCACGAGGCCGTGCGCAACGCCTTCCTGGCGCGCCTGCGACGTCGCGATCCGCACGCGGCCGCGATCGGCGGCGAGGCGCAGGTGGTGTTGCTGTCGGAACGCTTCAGCGTGCCGCCAGCGGATATCCGCGACGCCCTCTCCACGCCGATCGCACGCGACCACGCCGCGTTCCGCAGCCGTATCGCCACGCTGGTGCGCCTGCGCAACCAGCTGTGATTGCCTGCTGAATATCGCCAACCCCATCACCGACGAGTCCACGCCATGAACGCCGATACCATCCAGCCCATCGTCCCGATCACCGGCGCCGCGTTGGCCGAGCGTGCCGCCGCCGTGCGCGAGCAGGTCGGCAAGGCCTTCATCGGCCAGGCCGACGTGCTCGACCAGATCCTGATCGCGCTGCTCGCCGGCGGCCACGTGCTGATCGAGGGCGTGCCGGGTCTGGGCAAGACGCTGCTGGTGCGCGCGCTGTCGCGGGCGCTGGACTGCACCTACGCACGCGTGCAGTTCACCCCCGACCTGATGCCCAGCGACATCAGCGGCCACGCGGTGTGGAACCCGAAGACGGAGACGTTCAACATCCGTCGCGGCCCGGTGTTCACCAACCTGCTGCTCGCCGACGAGATCAACCGCGCGCCGGCCAAGACCCAGTCGGCGCTGCTGGAAGCGATGGCCGAACTGCAGGTCACCATCGAGGGCCACAGCTTCCAGCTGTCGCCACCGTTCCTGACCCTGGCCACGCAGAACCCGGTCGAGCAGGAGGGCACGTACCCGTTGCCGGAGGCCCAGCTCGACCGCTTCCTGCTGAAGATCCTGATCGGCTATCCCTCGCGCACCGACGAGAAGCGCATGGTCGCCGCGGTCAGCCAGGGGCGCAGCGCATCGGACTTCGACCTGTCGCAGGTCCAGCGCGTGCTCGGCCCGCAGGACATCGCGGCGATGCAGGCCGGCACCGCGCTGACGACGGTCGACGATACGGTGATCGACTACGCGGTGCGGATCGTCGCGGCCACCCGCGACTGGGCCGGCATCGCCCTGGGCGCCGGTCCGCGTGGCAGCCTTGCGCTGGTGCGCGCCGCGCGTGCACAGGCGGTGCTGGACGGCCGCGACTTCGTCACGCCGGACGACATCCGCGAGATCACCAAGCCGGCCCTGCGCCACCGCATCGCGCTCGCGCCGGAGTTGCAGATCGAAGGCCAGTCGCCCGACGACGTGCTGCACGCGCTGCTGTCGAAGGTGGAGGCACCGCGCAAGTGAGCGCGATGCGCCGCACACTGCCGCGCCCAGCTTCGGCCATGCTGTGGCTGCTGGTGCTGTGGTCCGCGCTCGGCGTGGCGGTGGCGTTCGACCGGGCGCCGCTGCAGGCATGGTCCGCGGCGGGGCTGGCATTGCTGGTGCTGGTGCTGTTCGACGCGGCGCAGGTGCTGCGCCGGGAAACGCCGCGGGTCGAGCGCCGGCTCGCCGACACCTGGCCGATCGGCATCGAGCGACCGGTCACGCTGAACCTGGAAAGCGACGTGCGCAGCCAGCGGCTGGATGTGTACGACCTGCATCCCGGTGGCTGGCGAATGCATGGCCTGCCGCGAAGCCTGCAACTGCGCGCGGGCGAGGCGACTTCGTTCGACTACCACCTGTGCGCCCACGCCCGCGGCGATTTCCGCTTCGAGGGCGTGCAACTGCGGCTGCACTCGCCGCTGCGGCTGTGGTGGCACTCGCGCGTGGTCGGCGTCGGCCAGGCCGTTCGCGTGTTCCCGAACTTCGCGCCGCTGGCGCGCTTTGCCATGTTCAGTGCCGAGCAGGCCTCGCGCCTGGTTGGCGCGCACCTGCGCCGCCGCCGCGGTGAAGGCACCGATTTCCACCAGATGCGCGAGTACCGCATCGGCGACAGCATGCGCCAGATCGACTGGAAGGCGACCGCGCGTGCGCGCCGCCTGGTGTCGCGCGAATACCAGGACGAGAAGAACCAGCAGCTGGTGCTGCTGCTCGACACCGGCCGCCGCCTGCTGGCGCGCGACGGCGAGATGGCGCATTTCGATCACGTCCTCGATGCAGCGCTGGTCGTGGCCTACCTCGCGTTGCGCCAGGGCGATGCCGTCGGCCTGCTCGCCAGCGGCGGTGCCAACACCTGGGTGCCGCCGCGCCGCGGCGTCGGCGCGATCGATGAACTGCTGCGCGCCAGCTATGCACTGCAGCCGCAGCCGGTGGCCACCGACTTCCTTGCCGCCGCCAACGAACTGTCGCTGCGCCAGCGCCGCCGGTCGCTGGTGATGATGGTGACCAACCTGCGCGACGAAGACATGGACGACGTCCTTGCCGCCGTGCAGATGCTGCGCAAGCGCCACCTGGTCTGCGTGGCGAGCCTGCGCGAAGGATCGCTCGACGGCGCGCTCGGCGAAACGGTGCACGACCTGTCGCAGGCGATCCGCGCCGGCGCAACCGCGCAATACCTGGAACAGCGCAACGCCGCGCACGAGGCGCTGCGCAATCACGGCGTGATGGTGCTGGATGTGGCCTGCGACAAGCTCGCCGCGTCGCTGGTCGAGAAGTACCTGTCGGTCAAGCGCGACGGACTCCTGTGACGCGGGCCCGACGGGTATCAGGGAGCAGGCGATTCCCGGCCTGCTCCCATTGCGATCAGGCCGCTTCCTGCTGACTGTTCGGCCAGCCTTCCGCCAGCGATTCGGACAGGCGCTTGTCCGGCACCCACGGCGCGAGCGAGTACTTGAGAATGTAGACGCCCACAATCGTGCCGATCGGGAATCCCAACGCCATGATGGCGCCGAGCACGATGGATGCCGTACGCGCCCACGGCCTGCAATTGTCGGCGCCGTTGGCAATGACGAAATGCACCGCTGCGAGAATCGCCAGCGGCACCGCGAACATCACTGCCACCGCCCCCGGACTGTTGCTGACTGCTGCGTAGATGAAAATCGTCGCGAGCACCACGATGACGCAGTAGATGCCCGCGATCATCCGGTGTGCGCTTGCCGCCTTTACGTGATTGGCCATGCCTTCCCCCTGAGATAGTCCCCACTACCCAAAGCCCGGCTGGTCCAATGGCTTGTCCCGGACCGGTCCCCGCGAGCAGCCTATGGCAGTTCGTGCGAACCGGCAAACCCGGCAAAGCGCGGCTGCTCCGCCGCCCCCATTCAGCGTCGCCGCTGGGAGAACAGCCAGTCGCGCCACCAGTTCCCCGGTTGGATGTCGGCAGGCGGCTGGTGCTCCAGGCCCTCGTACTCGCGCAGGCGCACCCGGTTGCCGCCTTGGGTGCGGATGGCGGCGACGAGGCGGCGGTCGGCATCGATCGGGTTCTCCGTGTCGGCGTTGCCGTGGATCACCCAGGCCGGCGTGTCGAGCAGGGCCGTGGAGGCCTCGTCGCCCGGCGCGATCCCGGACATCGGCACGATTGCCGCGAACAACGCCGGACGCCGCGCAGCGACCAGCCATGCAGCCGACCCGCCCATCGAAAAGCCCACCGCGTAGATCCGCTGGCGATCGACCGGGCGTTTGGCCGCCATGTGTTCGACGAGCTCCAGCGCCATATCCAACGCGGGCGATGCGACCGCCGATTGGGGATGAGTGGGTGAGTCGTAGTTGGCACTGCGCTGTTCGAACTGCGGCACCAGGACATAGGCCTGGTAGCGACGGCGCACGTCCGGCATGGCCCAGCTCAGTGCCACGCGATCGAGCTGCGCGCTGTTGTCGTTGCCGATGCCACCGGAGGAGTGCAACTGCAGCACCAGCGGGTAGCGCTGTCCCGGCTTGGCATCGAGCGGCGGCAGCAACCGGTAGCGCAGGTGCGCGCCGTTGCTGGCGACGAATTCGCCCCGTGCGAAATCGTCCGCGTTTGCGTCGGCAACCGCGCCACGCACCATCGGGCCGGTGCCGCGGATCAGTTCGTCGCCGTCAGCGGCCCGGGCCATGAGTGAAACGAGGCAGAGCACCAGTGCGGCAAGCAGCTTCATGCGGGCGTGATCGAAAAAAGGGGCCGCCAGCGTAACGCGGCAGCCGCGCGCGTGAACGCGTCCACGTGGACAGGACTAAGGCCGCGTGAGGCGCTCCAGTTCGGACAGCTCCGCCATCGCCTCATCGCGATCGGCACCGCACATCTCCTGCGTTGGCCGCAGCGATGCACAGAACGCCGGACGCTCGGGCCGGCCGAACAGGCGGCAGCGCAGCGCGTCGTCGAGCTGCACGCATGGCATTCCCGCGGGCTTGCCATGCGGCATGCCGGGGATGGGCGAGGTGATCGAAGGCGCGATGCAGCACGCGCCGCAGTGGGCGCGGCATTCCATCGTCGTCGGGTTCAGTCCGCGGTGACCAGCACCGCGCGGTGCTCGCGCAGGAACTCGAAGCACGAGTCGGTTTCCGGGCGCACGCCGTGCCAGCGCTGGAAACTTTCGGCGGCCTGTTCGACCAGCATGCCCAGGCCATCGATGCGGTCGTGCGCGCCGGCCGCGTGGGCCCAGGCCAGGAACGGGATGGCGACCTCGCCATAGCTCAGGTCCACCGCCGCCGTGCGCGGTCCGACCAGCGCCACCGGAAGCTGCGGCAGCGAGGCATCGCGCGTGGCCGAGGTGGCGTTGATGATCAGGTCGAACATGCCCAGCGAATTGATGTCCCTGAAGTAGCGCGGATGCACGCGCCCGGGCTGGGCCAGCACGTCGGCCAGCGCATCGGCGCGTTCGGGTGTGCGGTTGATGATGTACAGCTCGCCGATGCCCGCGTCGAGCAGCGCCGGCGCCACCCCGCGCGCGGCGCCACCGGCGCCCAGCAGCAGCGTGCGGCGGCCGCGCAGGTCCAGGCCGTGGCGCTCGGTGAGATCGCGGACCAGGCCGACGCCGTCGGTGTTGTCGCCTTCCCAGCCGGTGGCCGAGCGGATCAGCGTGTTGACCGCGCCGGCGCGGCGCGCGCGCTCGGTCAAGGTGGTGCAGATCGAGACAGCGCGGGTCTTGTGCGGCAGGGTGATGTTGGCGCCCAGGCCGCCTTCGGCCGCGAATTCCGCCAGCAGCGCGTCGAAGTTCTCCGGTGAAGCGTCCAGCGCCAGGTACTCCAGCGCGATCCCGGTCTGCTTGCCGAAGGCGACATGGATCTTCGGCGACAGCGAATGCGCGACCGGATGGCCGATCACCGCGAAACGCTTGACGATGGCGGGATTTGCGACAGAGGCGAAATTGGACACGGGGGACCCTCGCTTAGACTTGAGGCCACAGACACAGGAGAACGCTCCATGCGACGCACAGCGGCCTTGCAGGGCTTGAGTCTACTCCCCGCTATCGCACTGGGCGGATGGTTCATGTCCGGGCCGGCGGCGGCCTTCCTGTCCGAATTCGGGATCGAAGGCATGGGCGTGGTGTCGACCAAGGCCAGCGAAGTCCGTGCAAGCGTCAGCCCGGACGGCCAGCGTATCGTCTGGGGCAGCACGGACCGTGAAGGCGGCCCCGGCGGTTGGGACCTGTGGCAGGCCGCGCTCAAGGACGGTCGCTGGCAGGATGCGCAGCCGCTGGCGATCAACAGCAAGGCCAAGGACTTCGATCCGCTGTTCAGCGGCGACGGGCGCTGGCTGTACTTCTTCTCCGACCGCCCCGGCGGTGTCGGCGGCGACGATCTCTACCGCGCCCCGGTGCTGGCCGGTGGCGGTTTCGGCAAGGCCGAAAACCTCGGGCCGGGCGTGAACAGCCGTGGCGACGAGTGGGCGCCGACACCGAGCCGCGACGGTCGCCATCTGCTGTTCGCCAGCGACGGCCATGGCGGTGCTGGCCGGCACGACCTGCTGGTGGCGCGATGGGACGGCAAGGCGTTCAGCGATGCCGTGCCACTGCCCGGCGTGAACAGCGCGCAGGACGACTTCGACGCGGCCTGGCTCGGCGACGGTGAGGCGATCGTGTTCGCGCGATCGAAGAACGTCGACGACCAGCCAGTGCGACTGTTCGTCGCCCAGTGCGACGGCACGCGCTATGGCGACGTGCAGCCGCTGAAGCTCTCGTTCAACAGCGAGGACGCCATCACCTTCGGACCGGCGCTGGACTGGAACAAACCCGGCGAACTGCTGGTCACCGGCACGGCGAAGTCGCCGCGCGCGGGCAAGTACGACATCTACCGGATGAAGGCGCCTGCGGTGACGGGGAAGGCTGGCTGCTTCTAGGCCGGTTTGTTCCAGTTGTCTCGGCCTAGGCCATCTCGCGCAGCCAGCGCGCCGCATCCAGTGCGTAGTACGTGAGCACGCCGTCGGCGCCGGCGCGCTTGAAGGCCAGCAGGGCTTCGAGTGCCGTGGCGCGCTCATCCAGCCAGCCGTTCTGCGCGGCCGCCTTCAACATCGCGTACTCGCCGCTGACCTGGTAGACGTAGGTCGGCACGCGGAACTCGTCCTTCACCCGGCGCACGATGTCCAGATACGGCATGCCCGGCTTGACCATCACCATGTCGGCGCCTTCGGCCAGGTCGAGCGCGACTTCCTGCAGGGCCTCGTCGGCGTTGGCCGGGTCCATCTGGTAGGTGTACTTGTTGCCCTTGCCCAGCGCCGCGGCCGAACCAACCGCGCTTCGGAACGGGCCGTAGAACGCACTCGCGTACTTCGCGCTGTAGGCGAGGATGCGGGTGTTGACCAGGCCGGCTTCTTCGAGCGCATTGCGGACCGCGCCGATGCGGCCGTCCATCATGTCGCTCGGTGCGACCACGTCGGCGCCCGCCTGCGCGTGCGACAGCGCCTGCTTCACCAGCGCATCGACCGTCTGGTCGTTGAGGATGTAGCCGCTGTCGTCGATCAGGCCGTCCTGGCCGTGGGTGGTGTACGGGTCGAGGGCGACGTCGGTGATCACGCCCAGCTCGGGGAAGCGCTGCTTGAGCGCGCGCACGGCGCGCTGGACGATGCCGTCCTCGCTCCAGGCAATGGCGCCGTCGGCGGTCTTGCCGTCGGCGGGCACGCCGAACAGGGTGATCGCCGGGACGCGCAGTTCGCTGGCGATTTCCGCCTCGCGCAGCAGTTCGTCGATCGACAGCCGCGACACGCCGGGCATCGAGGCGACCGGCTCGCGGCCATCGCGTTCGTGCACGAACACCGGGTAGATCAGGTCGTTGGTGGTCAGGACCGACTCGCGCATCAGGCGGCGCGAGAACTCGTCGCGGCGCATCCGCCGCGGGCGTACGTAGGGGTAGCTGCTCATGGCGCGCAATTGTACGCCCCGGGAAACGGGCAGCCAGCGGGAAGGGAGTTCAGGCGCCAAACACCCGATAGCGCAAGGGCTCCAGCCCGATCGTGCTGCCCGGCGCCGGCGTGGTGACGCCGGGCGTGGCGACGAAATCCAGTTCGATCGGCCGGGTCTGGCCGGCCACCGCCAGCTCCAGCGTGATGCGATCGGCGAGGCGGTGGGCGGCGATCACGTGCGCGGCGATGCCGGCTTCGGCCGTGGTCGGGGCGACATCGTGCGGCCGCGCGTACAGCCGCGCCGGGCCGTCGGCCACGCCGTCCGCCGGCAGGGCGATGGCATGGCCGGCGATGCGGAACCGGCCCTGTTCGACCTGGCCGTCGAAGACATTGGCGCGGCCGATGAAATCGAAGACGTAGTCCGATGCCGGCGCGCTGTAGATCTCGTCGGGCGTGCCCACCTGCTCGATGCGGCCGTCGCGCAGCACCACGATCCGGTCGGCCAGCTCCAGCGCCTCTTCCTGGTCGTGGGTGACGAACAACGTGGTCTGGCCGGTGCGCTCGTGCAGCTGGCGCAGCCAGCGCCGCAGTTCGACGCGGACCTTGGCATCGAGCGCGCCGAACGGTTCGTCGAGCAGCAGCACGGTCGGGTCGATCGCCAGCGCCCGCGCCAGTGCCACGCGCTGCTTCTGCCCGCCCGACAACTGCTCCGGGTAGCGACCGCCGAACTCGTGCAGCTGGATCAGGCCGAGCAGTTCCTCGACGCGGCGCGCGATGGTCGCCTTGTCGGGACGGCGCTTGCGTGGACGGCTGCGCAGGCCGAAGGCGATGTTCTCGGCGACGGTCATGTGCTTGAACAGCGCGTAGTGCTGGAACACGAAGCCGACGTTGCGCTCGCGCAGGCTCAGCCGGGTCGCATCGTCCTGGCCAAACAGCACGCGGCCTTCGTCGGGATGCAGCAGGCCTGCGATCACGCGCAGCAGCGTGGTCTTGCCCGAGCCCGACGGGCCCAGCAGGGCGACCAGCTCACCGGCCGCCACATCCAGGTCGACGCGGTCGAGCGCGGCGACGCCGCCGTAGCGCTTGCCCAGCTGGCGGATGTGCAGGTCCATGCCGCTCCGTGCCGGGTGGGGCCGGCGAGTGAATGAGGCGGCAGCGAGCGTGGCAGACTCCGCCGCCGCGGTCACCTGCGGGGCCGCCACGGCGCCGCGGCGCCAGCCTGTCCCTGGCGCGCCAATCTCTGGCGCGCCAACCGCTGCGGGGATCTCGGTCACGGCGCGCTCAACGTCGACGATGGGATTGCGCAAGGGCGTCGCCATGGCGTGCCTCCAGCCAGAACTTCAGGACAAGGGTGATCAGGGCGAGACCGGCCAGCAGCGACGCGGCGGCGAACGCCGCGGTGCTGTCGAACTCGTTGTAGAGGATCTCGATGTGCAGCGGCAGCGTATTGGTCAGCCCGCGGATGTGGCCCGACACCACCGACACCGCGCCGAACTCGCCCATCGCACGCGCCGCGCACAGCAGCACGCCGTACAGCAGGCCCCACTTGATGTTGGGCAGGGTGACGCGGCGGAACATGGTCCAGCTGCCAGCACCGAGCGAGCGCGCGGCCAGCTCCTCATCGGCGCCCTGCTGCTGCATCAGCGGGATCAGTTCGCGCACCACGAACGGGAAGGTGATGAACAGCGTCGCCAGCACGATGCCCGGACGCGCGAACAGGATCTTGATGTCGTGCCGCTGCAGCAGCTCGGCGAACCAGCCGTGGGAGCCGAACAGCAGCACCAGGCACAGGCCGGCGACCACCGGTGACACCGCGAACGGCAGGTCGATCAGCGACAGCAGCAGCTGCTTGCCGCGGAACTCGAAGCGCGTCACCGCCCAGGCCATGAGCAGGCCGAAGATGGCGTTGACCGGAACCACTATGGCCACCGTGAACAGCGTCAGCCTCAGTGCCGACAGCGCATCGGGCTCGGTCAACGAGGCGAACCAGACACCGATGCCCTTGGCGAACGCGGCGCCGAGCACCATCAGCAATGGCATCACCACCAGCGCGGCCATCGCCAGAACCGCCAGCGCGATCAGCGTCCAGCGCAGCCAGGCCGGCTCCTGCAGGTCGTTGCGCGGGCGTCGCGTCGCGACGTGGTCACTCACGGCGACGGCTCCTCTTCTCGTGCGCGAACAACGACGGAATCGCGTTGATCGCCAGCAGGCACACGAACGACGCCGCCAGCAGCAGCGCAGCGATGGCCACCGCGCCCGGATAGTCGTACTCCTCCAGGCGGATGGTGATCAGCAGCGGTGCGATCTCGGTCTTGTAGGGCAGGTTGCCGGCGATGAAGATCACCGAGCCGTACTCGCCCAGCGCACGCGCGAACGCCAGCGAGAACCCGGTCAGCAGGGCCGGCAGCAACTCCGGCAGGACCACGCGTCGCAGCGTGGTCAACCGCGAGGCGCCGAGCGACGCCGCGGCTTCTTCCTGTTCGTGTCCGAGCGTTTCCAGCACCGGCTGCACCGTGCGCACCGCAAACGGCAGGCCGATGAAGACCAGCGCGATGACGATGCCGACCGGCGTGTAGGCGATCTTGAAGCCGAGCGGTTCCAGCCAGCGGCCGACCCAGCCGTTGGCCGAGTAGATCGCGGTCAGCGAGATGCCAGCCACCGCGGTGGGCAAGGCGAACGGGAGATCGACCAGCGCGTCGAGCAGGCGCCGGCCCGGGAAGCGGTAGCGCACGATCACCCACGCCACCAGCGCACCGGCGAGCGATGCGGCCAATGCGGCGACGAAGGCGGCGCCGAAGCTGAGCTTCAGCGACGTCTGCACGCGCGGGTCGTGGATCGCGCGCAGCCAGCCGTCGAGGCCGAGGCCGGCGGCGCGGATCGCCAGCGCGGCCAACGGCAACAGCACCACCACGCTCAACCACGCAAGACCGAGTCCGAGGCTCAGGCCAAAGCCGGGCAACGGCTGGCGAAAGCGCGGCATCTTCAGGCGTGGCAGGGGAATGCTGTGTGCGCTCATCGGACCGTCGGCGCGGCGAGAACATCTACGTCAACGTCAACGTGGGTCCCGGCTTTCGCCGGGATGACGGGTCGGGCAGAAGTGCGGGCAAGCGAGGGGCGCACGTCGCATCACTTGGGCTGATAGATCTTGTCGAAGAAACCGCCGTCGGCGAAATGCTCCGCCTGTGCTTTCTTCCAGCCGCCAAACGCGCCATCGATCGTCACCTGCTTGACGTTGGCGAAGCGCGCCAGTTCGGCTGCCGGCACCTTGTCGGGTTCGGCCGGGCGATAGCCATGCTTGGCCGCCAGGCGCTGACCTTCGGGCGTGTACAGATAGCGCAGGTACGCTTCGGCCTGCTTGCGCGTGCCATGACGGTCCACGTTCTTGTCGACCCAGGCCACCGGCGGTTCAGCCTTGATGCTCAGGCTCGGCACGACGATCTCGAACTTGTCGCGGGTGTCGGCCTCCGACAGCGTCAGCAGCGCTTCGTTCTCCCACGCCAGCAGCACGTCGCCGATGCCGCGCTCGACGAAGGTGGTGGTGGCGCCGCGCGCGCCGGTGTCGAGCACCGGAACGTTCTTGAAAAGGCGCGTCAGAAAGTCGACCACCTTGCCGCCGTCGCGATATTCCTGCGAGGCCCAGGCCCACGCCGCCAGGTAGTTCCAGCGGGCGCCACCGGAGGTCTTCGGATTGGGGGTGATCACGCCCACGCCCGGCTTGACCAGGTCGCTCCAGTCGCGGATCTGCTTCGGATTGCCCTTGCGCACCAGGAACACGATGGTCGAGGTGTAGGGCGCACTGTTGTGCGGCAGGCGCGTCTGCCAGTTGGCCGGCAGCAGCTTGCCGTTGGTGGCGATGGCGTCGATGTCGGCGGCCAGCGCCAGGGTGACGACGTCGGCCTCAAGTCCGTCGATCACCGAGCGCGCCTGCTTGCCCGAGCCGCCGTGCGAGGCGCGGATCTTCAGCGTCTCGCCGGTCTGCTGCTTCCATTGCGCGGCGAACTTTTCGTTGACGTCGGCGTAGAACTCGCGCGTCGGGTCATAGGAAACGTTGAGCAGTTCGACGTCCTTGGCCGCGGCGGTGCCGCCAGCCAATGCAAGCGCGAAGCCCAGGACGACGGAGCGGAACAGCGTGTGGCGTGAAGTCGGGGTCATGGCACTTTCCTGGGGGAAGGTCAGAACGAGAACTGCGCGCGGGTGAAGAAGGCCTTTTCGTCTTCGCGGTCGGCGCCGGCAGGGGCGCCACGCTCGAACGTGGTCTGCGTGTAGTTGGCGACAAGCTTGAGGTTGCTGTTGAGGTACCAGTTCACGCCCAGTCCCCACGACTCCGCGCGGCTGGCGGCGACGGCGGGGTCGGCGAACAGCGGAAACGCGTCGTCGTCGACATCCAGTTCGCCGTACCGTGCCACCAGCTCCCACGCACCCCAGCCTGCACTGCCGAGCGTAAAAGGATGGTTAGGCCGTGTTACGCCCTTGTATCCGGCGTCTTCGCCGGTGAGCACGAAGCCGGCGCTGACCTGCCAGGCCTGGTTGTCGAGCGATTGCCGCGCGCCGCTCGCCGGCAGCAGCACTTCCTGCGTGGAGCTGATGTACTCGCCCAGCACGCCGAAGGAGTTGCGATACCAGAACGCCTGCGGCGACCAGCGCGAGTTCTCGCCATTGGCCGCGACCGCGCCGCGGTAGTTGAAGAACTGCACCTGTCCGGGCGTGCGGTAGCGGGGCAGGAAATTGTTGCCCACGCCCTGCTTGTCGCCGGTGCTGCCGGCAATGCCGAAGCCCAGGCCCGACAATGCCGTGCCATCGTTCTTCCACGGCTCCACGAACACGCGCGCGGCGACTTCGAAATCGTTGTCGGGGTTGGTGGTGGCACCGTCGCGGCCGTCGACCGCGCCGTTGTAGACGCCCAGCGCGTAGCTGACGGTCGAGCTGGCGAATTCGCCTTGCAGCTGCACGCCGATGTCGCGTCCCGGGGCGAGTTCGCCCGGCAGGCCCAGTTCGACCTGCGCGGTGGAGCCGCTCGACTGCAGGCGCTCCAGGCCGACCGGCACCTTGGTCTTGCCGATGCGCACGGTTGCGCGCGGATCGAACTTCAGGTCGAGGTAGACGTCGCTGGTCGTGGCGCTGTCGCCGGCCAACTGGGCGGTGACGCGGAAGCCGATCAGCGAACCCCAGGTGCCTTCGATGGTCGGTTCGATGCGGCGCAGCAGGAAGGTGTCGCTCTGCGGGTACTGGTCGTCGTCGATGTAGAAGCGGCCATCGCCCTGCACCAGGCCCTTGAACTTGACCTCGATATCGCCGGGCGGCGGCGACTTCACCGCCAGGCCCTTGCTGGCGCTGAGCGACACGGTCGGCGTGCTGGCGGCGCGGGTCGCGGCTTCCTCGGATTGCAGCTCGAGCTTGCGTTCGATCACGCGCAGGCGCTGGTCCAGGTCGGTCAGGCCGGCGCTGTCGGCGCTGCTCGCCGGGGCGGTGCCCAGGCGCTGCTCGATGGCCTGGAGGCGGCGGGCGAGGTCTTCGACGGTGGGGGCGGCAGGCGCGGTCTGGGCCTGGCCCGGCGCGGCCAGGGCGCAGGCCAGCGCGCCGCTCAGCCAGGCCACGGGGGACGACGTTCGGTGCGGGGTCGGCATCGCCGGCTCCTATTCAGGTTTGGGGAGGGGGCAGCAGGATGCCGCGTCCGGGCAGCGTCCATGACGCGACTCTGGGGGCCGGAGGTGGCGGAGGGAAAAGGTTTTGCGTCATCTGCTCATGCCCAACAGGCATTTCGCCGATGGCCGGGCGGAGCAGCCCGGCATATGGAAGCCGGCACAGGAAGGCGCCGGTCTTCCGTTCATGCCGCGGAGCGAGCAGGGCTCAGATGATCCCGCCGCCCATGCCGAGGCGGACGATGCCGACGATGATCACGATCCCGTTGAGGACCAGGCCGGTCTTGGCGCGGCCGCGGTTGCCCGGGCTGGTGAACAGGATCCCGATCGCGGCAATGATGGCGCCGACGGAGGCGAACGGGATCAACAGCCAGTTGCCCCATCCCAGCAGGGGAATCAGCGCGACCACCATCCAGAGCATGGCGAAGATTCCCCAGAGCAGGCTGATCAAACCCATTTCGGTGACTCCCAGATGATGTTGGCGTCCGCGCACCATAGCCGCGGGCGGTGGGAGGCGATAGCCCCGGATGCCAACCGCGCAACATCGATGCATCCCCGGCTGCGCGGGGATGACCGGCTGCGACTACGAATGCACGCCGTCGATTTCCACGCGCAGCTCGCGCCGGCACACCGCCGCATGCAGCAGCACGCGCGGAACGTCCGGGCCCAGGCGCGCGTCGAGCTCCGCGGCCACGGCATCCATCTCGTCGAGCTGGCGCACATACACCTTCAGCCGCGAGTCCGCGCCGAACTGTGGCGGCAGCGTCGACCGCTGCGCGCGCGCGGCGCTCAGCAGGCTGTCGAAGTTGGCGAGCGTCTCGTCGAGCTGGGTCACCACCGAATCGATGTGGCGCGATTCATGGCCGACGATGGCCGCCGTGCCGGACAGCAACAGCGGCATCGCACCGTCTGCCGGCGGCAGCATCGCGCGGGCGAAGCTCGGCGGCTGCGGGCCGTACTGGCGCGGGTACTGGTAGGCGCTGATCTGGCGCGGATTCTCCAGCGGCGTGCCGGGGGCGCGCGCGGCCAGCCAGTACACCTGCAGGCGGCGCTCGCTGTCGACGCGGCCGATGGCCGTTGCCGCCGGCAGCGTGGTCGGGTCGACCGTGCCCAGGCCGCGGGCGCGACCGACGCAGAACTGGCGATAGCGCTCTTCGTCGCCTTCGCCCAGGGTGATGCCGTCGAGGTAGTTCCATACCCGCAGCAGGTGCGGGTAGCCGCGCTCGCGCAGGAACGCGGACATGCGCGCGTAGAGGCGCTCGGACGTCGCCTCGATGTCGCTCATGCCGCCGGCGCCGGGCGCCTCGTCCAGCTCGATGGCGCCGAACTGCAGCGCGCCGTCCTCGGCCCAGGCGACGTCGCCGTCGCGGCCACGGATGACCGGGCCGCGGCCACGCCACACCTCCAGCGGTGCGACGCCATGCGGCTGCAGCGCGACGCGCAGGTAGCGCGGGTCGTCATGGTGCGGGGCATGGCTGCCGAAGCCGATCACCGCGAGCGTGTCGCCGCCATCCAGCAACTGCTGCGGGCTGGCATCGAGCACGTAGTCCACCGACAGGTGCGGTGGCTGCAACATCGGGCGGACGGCGCTCACGAGCGCGGATCTCCGTTGCCGGGCTGCAGCGTGTCGCGACCGCCGGCCAGGCCGACGTCGACACCGACCTGGCGTCGCCGCCGCAGCCAGCCACGCAGCGCCTCGGGCGCCATGCTCAGCGCCGTCATCGCATAGATGAAGCGGAACACGCGCAAGCGGCGCAGCACGGCCGGGTTGTCGAAGACGTCGCCGGCCAGCATCGAGATCACCGCCTGTTCGACCTGCCAGTAGTTGCGCGGGTGGTTGAACAGGTGGCGCATCACCGGCGTGGTGAAGCGGTAGATGAACCACTGGAAATGCTTGAGGCCGCGCTTGAGGCGCCTGCTCATCGCGCGCTGCAGTGCGCCCTCGCGCGAAGGCTCGCGCAGCGCCCCGTCGACAACGTCCGCGGCCTGCTCGGCGCTGTTCATGCCCAGGTACACACCCGAGGAGAACACCGGATCGACGAACGCATAGGCGTCGCCCACCATGACCCAGCCCGGGCCGTGCATCTGCGTGCAGGTATAGGAGTAGTTGCCGGTGACGTGCACCGGGCCGATGCGCTTTGCGTTGCGCATGCGCTTCCACACCGACGGCTCCGACTCCAGCGCCTTCATCAGGAACGCCTCGGTTTCGCCGCGGCGCTGCTTGAGGAACTCCGGGAAGCACACCGCGCCGACGCTCATCACGCCTTCGCGCAGCGGGATCAGCCACATCCAGCCGTGGGCGAAGCGCTGCACCGTGATGTTGCCGGCGTCCTCGCCGGGGCGGCGCTCGACGTCGCTGAAATGGCTGAAGATCGCCGCCGACTGGTGCAGCGGGTTCTTCTTCTTGAGCTTGAGCTGGCTGCCGAAGAACGCATCGCGACCGCTGGCGTCGACGACATGGCGCGGCTTGATCGTGAACGCGTTGCCGTCGCCATCGCGCGCATGCACCAGCTGCGGGCGGCCGTCGGCGCCGAATTCCACACGCTCGACGCGATGACGCTCGCGCGCATCGACGCCATTGGCCTGGCTGTGGCGGAACAGCAGCTCGTCGTACTCCTCGCGCTTGACCTGGTAGGCGTAGCCGAACTTGGGATCGAGCGCGCGGGCGAAGCGGAAGGTGTTGTAGTTGTCGACGTCGATCGGGAACTCGGCGCCCGGCTTGAAGGTGCCGATTTCCCTGACCTGGTCGAGCACGCCCAGGCGCTCGAGGATGGGCAGGTTCATCGGCAGCAGCGACTCGCCGATGTGGAAGCGCGGGTGGCAGTCCTTTTCCAGCAGCAGCACGCGCCAGCCGCGGCGCGCCAGCAGGGTCGCGGCGGTGGTGCCGGCGGGGCCGCCGCCGATCACCAGTACGTCGGTGTCGATCGGGTCCGGCTGGGGGTGCTGCGCGTTCAGGTCCGCGGCCGCA
This sequence comes from Lysobacter sp. 05T417, assembly GCF_056396405.1. NCBI lineage: Bacteria > Pseudomonadati > Pseudomonadota > Gammaproteobacteria > Lysobacterales > Lysobacteraceae > Lysobacter > Lysobacter sp. 05T417. The sequence continues at coordinate 149,778 of NZ_JBFTLK010000005.1, forward strand.
GCGGCGTCGGCCGGGGCGGGAGCAGTTGCGGTTTCGGTCATGCGCGAATGATACGGGTTGCGTACGGCGTCGCGATGCCGGATCGTTGCGCCCCTTGATTGCCTTTGTCCCTGGATTGCCCGATGTCTGAACAAAGCCCCGTCGAACGCGAACTGGCGCAACTGCTGGTGGACAGCCTGAACCTCGAGGACGTGGCGGCCGGGCAGATCGACCCGGAAGCGGCGCTGTTCGGCGAAGGCCTGGGCCTGGACTCGATCGACGCGCTCGAACTGGCGCTGGCGGTCTCCAAGCGCTACGGCTTCCAGCTGCGCTCGGACAACGAGGAGAACCGGCGCATCTTCGCCTCGCTGCGCGCGTTGGCCGCGCACATCGAGCAGCACAAGACTGCCTGACCTCGCCAATCCCGCCAGCCCCGCTGACCCCCGGCTCTCCCAGGCGCATCCCCTTGAATCCTTCCGCCGTGCTGCCGCTGTTGCTGGCAGTCGTCTACCCCTTGCTCGCGCATTGGGCCAGCGAGGACGGCGGCGGCCTGGCGGCGGCGATAGCCCTGGCCGACCTGGTCGTGCTGTTGCTGGCCGTGCCGCTGCTGGAGCGCCGCGGGTGGGCCTGGGCGCTGACCGTGCTGCTCGGCGCCGGCCTGGTCTGGCTGGCGGCCACGCCCTACGCGCAACTGCTGCTGCTGGCGCCGCCGATGGTGTTCGTCGGCCTGGTCGCCTGGCTGTTCGGGCGCAGCCTGCGCGCGCCGCGCGAGGCGCTGATCACCCGGATCGTGGCGGCCATGGAACGCACCACGCCGGCCGGCCTGGCGCCGCAGCTGTACCGGTATTCGCGCCGCCTCACCGCGGCCTGGGCGACGGTGCTCGCGCTGCTGGCGCTGGCCAATGGCGTGCTGGCGATGATCGCGGTGCCTGGCGGCGTGCTGGCGCGGCTGGGTCACGTCCCGGCGCTGTCGATCACCCAGTCGCAGTGGTCGCTGTTCGCCAACCTGGCCAATTACGGCATCGTCGGCGGCTTCTTCCTCGGCGAGTACGCACTGCGCCGGCGTCTGTTCCCGCACCGGCCGTACCGCAACCTGCTCGACTTCCTGCGGCAGATGGCCGCCCTCGGCCCGAAGTTCTGGCGCGACCTGTTCGCCTGAGGCGTGCCTTATCCTGTGCGCCTTCGCACAGGTGCCCGCCGCCGCCATGGGTTTCGTGATCCCCGCCGACCATCCCTGCCTGCCCGGTCATTTCCCGGGCCGGCCGCTGGTGCCTGGCGTGGTGCTGCTGGAGCGTGTGGTCGAAGCCATCGAGGCCTTGCACGGGCCGCTGCCGCCGCTGCGGTTGCCGCAGGTCAAGTTCCTGCAGCCGCTGCTGCCGGAGCAAGAGGCGCGCATCGAACTCGATGGCGCCGCGCCGCGCTGGCGATTCCGCGTACTGCGCGGCGACACGCTGCTGGCCAGTGGCGAAGTGATCGCCGCCGCCGACAGCGTCGATGCGGAGCCGGCGTGAACGAACACTGGAAGCAGCGCCCGGAAGGTGGTGGCCGGTTCGCACTGTGGGTGATCCGCAGCATCGCCCGCTACGGCGGCCGGACCGTGGCGCGGCTGTGCCTGTACCCGATCACGGCCTATTTCCTGCTGGTGCGCGGGCCCGAACGGCGGGCCTCGCGTGCCTACCTCGCGCGCGTGCTCGGACAGCGGCCGCGATGGTGGAACGTCGCCCACCACATCCACACCTTTGCCGCGACCATCCTCGATCGCGTCTTCCTGCTCAGCGGCCAGCTGTCGCGCTTCGACATCCGCGTCGATGGCCTGCAGGCGCTGGCCCATCGCGTCGACCGCGGCGAAGGCGTGCTGGTGTTCGGCTCGCACCTGGGCAGCTTCGATGCGCTGCGCGTGCTGGTGACCACGCGGCCCTCGCTGCGGGTGCGGGTCGTGCTCGACATCGCGCACAACCCGGCGGTGACGCAGCTGCTCGACGCGCTCAACCCGCGGCTTGCACGCGACGTCATCGACGCCGGCCAGCCAGGTGTCGCCATCGTCCTGGCGATCCAGCAGGCACTGGCCGATGGCGAGCTGGTGGCATTGCTGGTCGATCGCGCCGCGCCCGGCGAAGCCGTCACGCGCGTGCCGTTCCTTGGCGCGGACGCGTCGTTCCCGAACTCGCCATGGCTGATTGCCGCGACCCTGCGGGTGCCGGTCGTGCTCGCCTTCGGCCTGTACCGTGGCGGCAACCGCTACGACCTGCGTTTCGAGGAATTCAGCGACGGCTCGGGCCTGCTCGGCCAGCATGCCTCGCGCAGCCAGCGGCGCGGCGCGGTGGCGGCGGTGGTCCGGCGTTACGCGGCGCGCCTGCAGGAACAGGCGCGCGGCGCTCCCTACAACTGGTTCAACTTCTACGATTTCTGGGATGGCAATGACGCAGCGGATGACGATGGGGCGCAACAAAGTGAAGGCGTGGGCGCGACGACTGGCGCCGCTGTGGCTGCTGGCCAGCGCGACGCTGTGCGCGGCCGCCACTGACGCCGCGCCGGGCGCGGCAACGCCAGTTGATGCGGGCTGGATCCTCAAAGGCATCGCGCGGCCGGTGCCGGCGAGCACGCCTTTCGTGGAGGTGCGCGGATCGAGATTGCTGAAGACGCCGCTGCGCCTGACCGGCCAGTATCTGCGGCCAGATGTGGACACGCTGGTGCGCGAAGTGCGCACGCCCTACGCCGAAACCACGACGCTGCGCGCAGGCGAGGCGACGATCACGCGCGCCGGCCAGGCGCCGCGCAAGTTCGCGCTGTCGCGCGTGCCGGAACTGGCCGGTTTCCAGGCCAACTTCGCCGCGCTGCTGGGCGGTGACCGCGCCGGGTTGGAGCAGCACTACACCTTGTCCGCCGACGGCACCCGCCAGAACTGGACGCTGACCCTGGTGCCGAAGGAAGCCGCACTGTCGACGCGGCTGCAGGCGATCGCGCTGTACGGTCGCGGCTCCGAGCTGCGCTGCATCGAGACGCGCACCGCCGGCAGCGCGCCGCCGCAGCGCACGCTGCTGGCCGGCGCCGCCGTGGATGCCGCGAGCATCGCCGACACCGCAGCGCTGACCGGTCTGTGCCACGGCGACACCGCTCGATGAGCGCTGCACCGGTCAATGAGCCGTCCATGAGTGCGGCGCGACGCCTGGCGCTCGCCCTGCTGTGGCTGGTCTCGCTGCTGATCCTGGCGACACTGGTCGCGCCGCGCCTGCAACTGAGCGGCGACCTGCGCAAGTTCATGCCGGCGCCGCAGACGCCCGCGCAGAAGCTGCTGATCGACGAACTCGGCGAAGGCCCGGGCTCGCGCCTGCTGCTGATCGGCCTGACCGGCGCGGATGCGCAGACGCTGGCGGCGCAGTCGCAATCGCTGCGCGAGCGCCTGGTCTCGCTGCCGTCGTTCAAGCTGGTGGCCAACGGCGCGGCGCTGGGCCCGGAAGCGATCCCGGCGCATCTGCGCCCCTACCGCTACCTGCTGTCGAACTCGCTGGACGCACAGGCGCTCGACGCCGATTTCCTGCGCGCGCAACTCGACGCACGCATGCAGGACCTCGGCTCGCCGGCCGCAGCGATGATCGAGCCGCTGCTCCCGGCCGATCCGACGCTGGAAACCCTGAAGCTGGCCGAAGCCTGGCAACCGGCGAACGCGCCGCAGCGCCTGCATGGCGTGTGGTTCGACAAGGCCGGACGCGAAGCGCTGCTGGCGGTTGAGACCCATGCCGCCGGCTTCGATCCGAAGGGCCAGCAGGCCGCATTCGATTCGATCCAGGCCGCATTCGCCGCCGTGCGCGGCAACAGCGCCATGCGGATGTCGCTGACCGGGCCGGGTGCGTTCTCGGTCGAGATCGGCAACCGCACCGCGCGCGAAGCCAGCCTGATCGGCACGCTCGACAGCCTCGTCTTCGTGCTGCTGCTGTGGGTGGCGTACCGCAGCTGGAAAGCGCCGCTGCTGGGCGGGTTGCCGCTGGCGAGCGCCGGCCTGGTCGGGCTGGGTGCGGTCGCGCTGGCGTTCGATGGCGTGCACGGGATCACGGTGGCGTTCGGATTCACCCTGATCGGCGTGGTCCAGGACTATCCGATCCATCTGTTCAGTCACCAGCGCGCCGGCGTATCTCCGTGGGCGAGTGCGCGCGCGCTGTGGCCCACGCTGGCCACTGGCGTGGCCTCGACCTGCATCGCCTACCTGACTTTCCTGGTGTCCGGCGTCGATGGCCTGCAGCAACTGGCGGTGTTCACCGTGGTCGGCCTGGCGACGGCGGCGCTGGCCACGCGTTTCCTGCTGCCGGCGTTGATCGACCCGGCGCCGCGCGATGCCGCCGACTCGGTCTGGCTGGGCCGCTGCTGGGAACGCCTGGCGCGCTGGCCGCGCATGCGCGGTGGCGCGGTGCTGCTGGTGGCGCTGGTTGCGGCCGCCGTGGCCGCGTTCGCGCCCGGCTCGTTCTGGCAGAACGACCTGGGCCGCCTGACGCCGGTGCCACCGGCGGCGCTCGCCCGCGATGCACAACTTCGCAGCGAACTGGGCGCGCCGGACGTGCGCTACGTGCTGGTGGTGCAGCAACCCGATGTCGAATCCGCGCTGCGCTCGTCCGAGCGCCTGCTGCCGGCGCTGCAGGACCTGCGCGCCAGGGGCGCGATCGGTGGCTTCGACCTGGCGGCGCGATACCTGCCCAGCGCGGCGACGCAGCACGCGCGCCAGGCGCGCCTGCCGGATCGGCCGACGCTGCGCGAGGCGCTCGATGCCGCGATGGCCGGCGGCCCGTTCCAGCCTGATGCCTTCGATGCGTTCGTCGCCGACATCGAGCGGGCGAAGCAGGCGCCGGCACTGGCGCCGCGCGACCTGGCCGGCACGCCCCTGGCTGCCAGTGTCGAGGGCCTGCTGCTGCAGCGCGGGGGCCACGTCACCGCGTTGGTCGCACTGAGCGGCCTGCAGGATCCGGCTGCGGTTGCCACGGTGGCGAGCGCACACGGTGCGCAGCTGCTCGACCTCAAGCAGGCATCGGAATCGCTGGTTGCCCAGTACCGACAGCGCGTGCTGTGGGCATTGGCGCTGGCGGCGGTGCTGCTGACCGCGGCGGTGTGGTTCGCGCTGCGTTCGCCGCGGCGTGTGCTGCGGGTGCTGGCGCCGATGGCGCTGAGCACGCTGCTGATCCTGGCGGTGCTGCGTGCAATGGGCGTCGAGCTCAACCTGTTCCACCTGGTGTCGCTGATCCTCGCAGCCGGCCTGGGCCTGGACTACGCCCTGTTCTTCGACCACGCCGGCGACGACCGCGCCGAACAGCTGCGCACGCTGCACGCGGTGATCGTGTGCAGCCTGACCACGCTGCTGGTATTCGCGCTGCTGGCCGCTTCCAGCATCCCGGTGCTGCGCGCGATCGGCGCGACGGTCGCGCTCGGCGTGGTCTGCAACTTCGTGCTGGCGCTGCTGATCGTGCGCGCCCCGGTGTCCGGGGCCACCCACGGTGGATGAAGCAGGCGCTGCCATCGACATCGCCTCGCTGGTGCCGCACCAGGGGGCGATGTGCCTGTGGCAGGAAGTCGTGGAGTGGGACGGCCAGCGCATCCGCCTGCGTTCGCACGGGCACCGCGACCCGCACCACCCGCTGCGTCATGACGGGCGCCTGCACGCGGTGCACCTGGGCGAGTACGGCGCCCAGGCGATGGCCGTGCACGGCGGCCTGCTTGCGCGCGCCGCCGGCGAGGCAGTGAAGCCCGGTCTGCTGGTGTCGCTGCGCGGCCTGCAGTTGCGCGCCGAACGCATCGACGACCTGCCCGGGGCGCTCGAGGTCGAGGCGCACTGCCTCATCGCCGATACGGCCGGCAGCCAGTACGAATTCGTGATCCGGCATGGCGACGCCGAGGTCGCGCGCGGTCGCGCCGCCGTGATCTATCAGACCTGATCTATCAGACCTGATCTATTGAGCTATCGGGGCTGAAGCCATTCGCGCACAATCGCGGCCATGGAGAAGCCCGCACCCAGCATCCGCCGCGCCCTGGTCACCGGCGGCAGTGGCGACATCGGCAGTGCGATCTGCCAGCGCCTGGCCGCCGACGGCTGCGAGGTGATCGTCCACGCCAACCAGAACCTCGAACGCGCGCAGGCGCTGGTCGCCACGATCGAGGCCGCCGGCGGCCGCGCCCACGCGGTCGCCTTCGATGTCGCCGATGGCGCCGCCACCGCGATCGCCATGGCCGCGCTGCTGGAACACGGCCCCATCCAGGTCGTGGTCAACAACGCCGGCATCCACGACGACGCACCGATGGCGGGCATGAGCGAGCGCCAGTGGAAGCACGTGATCGACGTGTCGCTGCACGGCTTCTTCCACGTCACCCAACCGCTGCTGTTGCCGATGGCGCGCACGCGCTGGGGGCGGGTGGTCAGCGTGTCCTCGGTGGCGGCGGTGCTGGGCAACCGCGGCCAGAGCAACTACGCCGCCGCCAAGGCGGCGCTGCACGGCGCGACCAAATCACTGGCGCGCGAGATGGGCAGCCGCGGCATCACCTGCAATGTCGTCGCCCCGGGGGTGATCGCCGGCCGCATGGCCGATGCCGCGTTCCCGCCCGAGGCGATCAAGCAGATGGTGCCGGCCGCCCGTGCCGGCCGCGCCGAGGAAGTCGCCGCGCTGGTCGGGTTCCTGTGCTCGGATGCGGCCGGATACATCAACGGCCAGGTCATCGGCGTTGACGGCGGCATGACCTGACTGAACGCCGGGAAAGTCGCATTGGCCGGTGTGCGTGGCCTGGCGTAGGATCGGCGCATCACCCCGACCCGGATTCGCCACCATGCGCCGCGTCCTCCTGTCCCTCGCTCCTGTCCTGTTGGCCCTGTTGGCCGGTTGCTCGTCGACATCGCAGCTGGTCACCGGCACGCCGCGTCCGCCGATCGATCCATCGCAGGTCCGCGTCTACTTCACACCTCCGCCGAACGGCTTCGAGGAAATCGCACGCCTGGATACCGCCAGTGGCGGTTTCACCTATGGCGAGCAGAACAAGTTGAACGACGTCATCAACAAGCTGCGCATCGAAGCGGCCAAGCTGGGCGCCAACGGCGTGTTGTTCGTGGGCGCCGAGAACAGCTATGGCGGCAGCAGCATCGGTGTGGGTGCCGGTGGCGGCAGCTATGGTGGCTACCACGGCGGAAACTTCAGCTCCGGCGGCATCGGCGTGAGCATCTCGCCGACCAAGAAGTACGCGCACGGCGTGGCGATCTTCGTCGCCAACCCGCCGCCGCCGGATGCGATGCCGCCGCCGCCAATGCCGCAAGGCGCGCAGCCGCAACCGCAGGGCGCGAAACCGCAGCCGCAGGGCACCCAGACGCAGAGCGCGCTTTCGAAGGGAGAGTAGGCGCGCCTACAGCGTCCCGTCGTCGAGCGCGGACAGTGCCTCGCGACCGGGCTCGCGCAACGGCATCCCGTCGGCGTCGTCGATCAGCGCGGGATTGGCGCGGATGCTGCGGAACATCGCCGGGATGCTGCCCCGGCGGAACACGCCGCTGACGATGTGCGACGTGATGCGGCTGAAGTCGCGCAGCGGCTTGAAGTGGCTGGCGCGGAACTGCTCGTCGCCGTGCACGCTCTGGTAACGCGATTCGATCGGCACCGAGACGCAGCGGGTGCCCAGTTGCTGCGCGGCCGAGATCAGGATCTGCGCCTCGAACACGAAGTCCTCGCCCGGCACTTCACCCAGCGCGGCGACTTCGGCCGGATACAGGCGCTGCCCGCTCTGGCTGTCGGCGACACCGTAGCCGGTACCCCAGGCGATGCCCCAGTCGGCGAACTCGTTGGCCAGCCGCCGGTGCAGCGGCTGCTGCGAGCGATGGCGCAGCCGCGCGCCGATGACGACATGGCCGGGATGGCGGTTGGCCGAGGCAAGCAGGCGCGGGATGTCGCGCGCCAGGTGCTGGCCGTCGCCGTCCATGGTCACGATCGCGCGTGCACCCATGGCCAGGGCCGCGGCAAACCCGTCGCGCAGGCTCGCGCCCTTGCCCATGCGGGCGGCGTGGCGCAGCACGGTGACCGGCAGGTCGGCGATGCGCTCGGCGGTGCCATCGTCGGAACCGTCGTCGATGACGAGCACGCGCGGGCATTCGGCCAGCGCGCCACTGACCACTTCGCGGATGCGCAGGGCTTCGTTGAGTGCGGGGATGACCACGACCAGATCGTCGCGGGTGAGGCGCACCGGGCGGGTCGGCATGTCAGCCACGGGCGAGCTCCGCCGATGACACGTCGATCAGCAGGTCGTGGTCCGGGCCGGCGACCAGCCGCACGCTGCCATGGCCGCGCGCGAGCAGGTCGAACAACGGCAGCATCGGCGCCATCGCGTTGGCCGACGCCAACTTCGACAGCGGGCCGGCATCGTCCTGGTGGCCGCCGCTCGCCACCAGTTGTGCGCGCAGCGTGAGATGGCCGGGCGATGCCTGCTGCGACAGCACCAGTGCCGCGCCGAGCAGGCCGTCGCTGGGCGCCATCTGCTTCAGCGGCCCGGCGGCCTGGCCGTCATAGGCGACCAGCAGCACGGCTTCGTCGCCGCTGGCGAGCTGGGCCAGTGCATCGAGCAGGCCCTGGGCGAAGCTGGATTCGCGTGCACTGATCGCGCTGGCCGGCGCCATCGCACCGGTGCCGATGGTCCAGTAGCCCGCGGCGGCGTTGTGCACGGAATTGTGGAAACGGGTCGGCGAGAGTGCCAGCGGATCGCCGGCCAGGGTCTCGCACATGTAGTCGGTGATCCCCAGGTCGCCGTGGGTCGAGGCGAACACCGAGGGCAGCGTGGCCGGGTCGCGGCCGGCGGCCTGGCAGGCCGCCATCGCCACGTCGAGTGCGACTGCCACTGTGTCCGGTGCGCGGCGGCGCTCGTTGGCCGGCAACAGCTGCGGCGACGGCCGCGACGGCGCATCGGCCACCAGGGCGCCGTCCGCGGCGTGGGCGAGTGCGGCCTCCCACGAGGGCAGCCCGCGCGTCCAGAAGCCGATGCCTTCGATGTGGGCCTGCAGAGACGTCATGCGCGACCGAACACGAGCGAGCAGTTGTTGCCGCCGAAGCCGAAGGAATTGTTCATCGCAAAGGCGATCTGCGTGCGTTGCGGGTGGAAGCGAATCTGCGGGCCACAGGCGACATCGGGCGCGTGGCTGTTGAGCGTGCCGGGCAGTTCACCGTGCTCGAGCGCGATCAGCGCGATCACCGACTCGACGATGCCGGCGGCGCCGAGCGTGTGCCCGGTCCAGCCCTTGGTCGAACTGGCGTGCAGGCTGTCGGGGAAAAGACCGGCCACCGCGGCTGCTTCGATCGAATCGTTGGCCGGCGTGGCGGTGCCGTGCAGGTTGAGGTAGCCGATGTCGCCGGCTTCGACGCCGGCGCGCGCGAGCGCATCGCGCATCGCCAGTTGCGCACCCAGGCCGTCCGGATGCGGCGACGACATGTGGTGGGCGTCGCTGGATTCGCCATAGCCGCGCAGCTGCAGCCCGGCATCGCCCGGCTGCGCGCGTTCGAGTACGGCGAAGCCGCCGGCCTCGCCCAGCGACAGGCCAGTGCGATCGGCATCAAACGGCCGGCACGGTTCGGCCGCGACCAGCTGCAGCGAGTTGAAACCGAACAGCACGCTGCCGCACAGCGTGTCGACGCCGCCGACCAGCGCGGCATCGGCCAGGCCGGCCGCGATCAGCCGCGCCGCCTGGGCGAACACCTTCGCCGACGACGAGCAGGCCGTGGCCACCGTCACCGCCGGTCCGCGAAGGCCGGTGGCCTGCTGGATGAACTCGCCCAGCGAATGCGGCGTATGCACGTCGGCGCGTGCCAGCGTTGCCGGGAAGGCGCCGTCTTCGAGGTTCGCGTAGGCGTCCTCGGTGGCGCCGATGCTCGATGTCGAAGTGCCCAGCACCACCGCGATGCGGTCGGCACCGTGCCGCTCGACCAGGGCGGCGATCGCTTCCGGGATACCGTCCTGGTTCAGCGCCAGCCAGGCCAGCCGGTTGTTGCGCGAGTCCCAGCGGCTGAAGCGCTCCGGCAGGGGCAGGTCCTCCAGCCCGTCGACGCGACCGATCCAGCAGTCCAGCGTAGACGTGCCGAAATCGTTGCGACGCAGTCCGCTGCGCGATTCGCGCAATGCCGTCGCCAATGCCTCGCGGCCGCGACCGACGGCGCTGGTCGCGGTGTAGGCGCGGATCGCCAGGGGCGGCATCGGCGCTACGGCGGGGCGGGCCGGGTGGGCATGGTGCGGGGCTGCAGGCGGCACGCAGGACTCTCTTGCAAAGAACGCAGAGTATAGCCAGCGCACCTTGCGCCCACCCGCCGCGTAAACTGAATGCCCGTAGGTTTTCTGCCCGTAGACGCGCCCGTTCACAGTGACCAGCCGCACCGACCACCGACTGGCCCTGTTTGGCGACCGGGACGTCCTCCACGCCATGGCCGTGGCGGTCGCGGCCTGTGTGTTCAGTGCCGGGCTGGTTTACCTGGGCTACTTCGTCCACGTCCTGAGAGTGGCGCGGCGAGCGCCCTGCCAACCCCGCGAAGGCCAGTGCGTGCTTCTGTTCGGCAAGCATTCGCCGCAAGGGCGTATCGACCACGACTTCGAAGCGCGCCTGGACCGGGCGGTCTCGCTGTGGAAGGTGCGGCCTCCGGCGAGCGTGGTGCTGCTCGGCGGTGGCGCGCCGGGCGAGGCCACCGAAGCCGAACTGGCGCGCCAGGGCCTGTTTGCCCGCGGCATCGGCGAAGACGCGCCGCTGCTGCTGGAATCCATGTCGCGCGACACTCTGCAGAACCTGCGCAACGCGCGGATGTTGCTGGGCGAACGGATGCGCTCGCGGGTGACCCTGCTCAGCAGCCGCTACCACCTCGCCCGCTGTGCGCTGTTCGCGCGCCGGCTCGGGTTCGATGTCGAACTGTGCGCGGCCGAAGCGCACCTGCGCCTGGACCGGCGCACCTGGCTGCGTCTGGCCGGCGAAGCCGGCTATGTGTGCATGACCGACGTCGGCGCGCGCTGGGCGCGGTTGATCGGGCACCGGCGGATGTTGGCCCGCGTCAGTTAGTTCAAGCCCCTCTCCCGCCTGCGGGAGAGGGGTTGGGGTGAGGGCCGCCCTTACTTCTTCGCCTTCTGCGCCGGGACAAACACTTCCCGCACCGCCTTCGCCAGCAGATCCGGCGGCAGCAGGCCCTGGTCGAGCAGGAAGTTGTTGAAGGCCAGACGGTCGAACTTGTCGCCCAGCGCCACCTCGGTCTCCATGCGCAGCTCGAGGATGCGGCTGTAGCCGTAGAAGTAGCTGCCGGCCTGGCCCGGGGCATTGAAGGTGTAGCGGTCCAGTTCCTGCTTGGTCATCGCTTCCGACAGGCCGACCTTGTCGCTGAGGATGCGGCCGGCCGCGTCGCGGTCGATCAGGCCCAGGTTGAGCATCGGGTCGAGCATCGCGCGCGCGGCGCGCATCAGGCGGAACTGCAGCGCGATCAGCTGCCCGTCGAGCGGCTCGTACGGAACCATCTCGGCTTCGGCATACAGCGCCCAGCCTTCGACGTTGACCGAGTTGAAGGCGAACATCGTGCGCGCCAGCGAGATGCCACGCTCGACCATCGCGGTGAACTGCAGCTCGTGGCCCGGGCGGCCTTCGTGCGCCGACAGCGTCCAGCGCACCGCGTCGAAGTTGAAGTCGTCATACGACAGCGCCTTGCCGTCCGGCGTCGGCACCGACACCGGCAGGACGAACTGGCCCTGCTGGCCGGTGTTGCCGATCAGCGGCGCCGGCAGGAAATGCGGTGCCGGCTGCGCGGCCGATTCGGCCTCGCTGCCCAGGCGCATCACCATCGGACGCTGCGGCACGTCGACGATGCGCTCGGCGCGGATGATCGGGTCGATCTGGTCGATCACCGTGCGGTAGCGCGCCTCGAGCTGGTCGTTGGGCATGTTCTGCTGCTTCAACGCGCGGATCACGCCGACGTAGTCGTGCTCGTCGCTGACCTTCAGGCCCTTGTCCTTCGCCACCAGCGGAGCCAGCTGCTGCATCGCCGCGCGGGTCTCCATGAACTCGACCTGGGCGCGACGGATCAGCAACTGCGGATCGATGTCGATGCCGTACTGCTTGAGCTGGTTGGCATACAGCTCGGCCGGCAGGCGGGTGTCAGTGCGCGCTTCGGGAAGGACGCTGCTGCGCGCCCACTGGCCGTAGGCCTTGAGCTGGGTGTCCATCGCCGCGAGCGCTTCGTCGGCGCCGGCGACCTTGTACTTGGCGAACAGGTCCTTGATGCCGGCCACGTAGGTATCGACGTTGCCCAGTGCCTGCTCGACTTCAAGCTTCGTCGGCCGCAGCAGGGCCTTGTCGCCGGCGCGTTCCTCGTAGCGGGCGCGCGCCAGTTCGGTGATCGGCGTCGTGCCCGGCGCCTGGCCGACGTAGGCCTTGAGGCGGTCGAGTGCGCGCGCGCGGCGCTCGGGCGGGGTCTGGTCGGAGAGCAGGCCCTGCAGGCCGCTGAAGACCATCTGCGGCGCATCGTTCCACGGCAGCGTCAGCTTCTCGTTGAGCGCGCTGGTTTCGATGCTCTCGTCGGCGGCCTTGATCATGATCGCCAGGTCCTGGCGCACGTTGGGATCGCGCTCGGTGGCGAGCTTGGACTGCAGCTCGGTCTTCGCCTTGGCGGTGGCGTCGCGGTAGCGCTTGGCATTGTCCGGCTTCAGATCGGCGACGCGGTCGTCGTAGCCCGGCACGCCGAAGAACGACATCTGCTCGGGCGCGAACTCGGCCTGCGACTTCAGCAGGACCTGCGCGTACTCGTTGCTCTTGGTCACCCACGCCGGCACGGGCCTGGCGGCGGCGGACTTCGTTGCGGGCGTCTTGGCAGCGGGCGTGGCTGCGAGCAGGGCGGGTGAGCCCGCGGCGAGGGTGAGGGCGATGGCGAGGGTCAGCGGCTTGATCATGGCTTCGCGGGTTCCGGGACAGAGCGGCGAGCATGGCGGCAGACGCGGCCGGCGGCTATACCCCGAAGGTCACGGGGGGGCAATCTGAGTGGGCCGCATGGCGGCGCGCGTTACCCGCCGATCACATGCACCGTGGGCTTTCCGCCGACCTGCTCAAACCGGAATCGATAAACCAGCGTCACCGCCTGCGGAACGCTCTTGCCGCCATCGCAGCTGGCGACCGCCCGTTCCTTGTCCTTCGCGTTGCGAAAGACACAGCGCAGTGCAGGATCGAACTTCCAGGTCTTGGCCGCGGCTTGCGATGCCGCCAGGAACTCGGCTTCCGCACCCGCGGGACACATCTCCGAGGCGGGCGCCTTGGCGACAACGGTCACCGCGCCCTTCTCGTCGATACCCACCCGCAGGCACACCATGCGGGGAGGCAGGTTCAGACTGAGGAGGTTCTGCGGGTAGCTGGGATGGACGTTCTTCATGTCGTCCAGCGGCATCAGGAACGACTCGTTATCCGCCATCACCAGTCGATCGCCCTGGGTGGCTGTGCCGGCGGCGGGCGCCGGCGTCGCGGCGGCCACGGTTTGGGCATGCGTCAACGCTGCGTACCCGCAGGCCACGGCCGCGGTGCATCCCAGTGCCATCCACTTGGTCATCGCTTTCTCTCCGGATCGAAAGGGTGAGGCCGGTCGTATACAGCCGAACGCAACACCGTCTTCCAAACCGGCCACGGCTGCAGGAAACGCCGGCAACGTTGCCGGACAGGGCGACATTGGCACCCTTGGCCTGCGAAGGAGGCCCGCACGGAGGCTCCGCTTCCGACCCCTGGTGGCCGTTCGGTAAGATGCCTCCTTCGATAGCCTCCTGCCAGCCCAGGAAACGTCGCTCATCGCGTTACCGCCGCAACAGCCGCACCACGTGCGCGCGCCTCGGCCCCCAATTTCGGCGACGAACTGCGCCGTCGGATGCACCTGATGATTAGACTCACCGACCTCAACCTGCCACTGGACCACACCGAGCCGGCGCTGCGCCAAGCCATTCTCGCGCGGCTTGGCATCGCCGACGACGAGCTGGTCGGCTACACCGTCGCCAAGCGCAGCTATGACGCACGCCGACGCGGCGCGATCGTGCTGATCTATTCGGTTGACGTGGACACGCCGCGCGAAGCAGACATCCTTCAGCGAATGGAGGCCGAAGCCGCAGGGCCCGCGCGCACCGGCGACCGAAGCAAGGTGATGCGCACGCCAGACACGAGCTACAAGTTCGTGACGCGCGCGCCCAAGGGACTTCCGCTGCGCCCACTCGTCATCGGCATGGGGCCCTGCGGCCTGTTCGCGGGCCTGGTGCTAGCGCAGATGGGCTTCCGTCCGATCATCCTCGAACGTGGCAAGGCCGTGCGCGAGCGCACGAAGGACACCTGGGGCCTGTGGCGCAAGAAGGTGCTGAACCCCGAGTCCAACGTGCAGTTCGGCGAAGGCGGGGCGGGCACGTTCTCGGACGGCAAGCTGTGGAGCCAGATCAGCGACCCGAAGCATTACGGGCGCAAGGTCATCGACGAGTTCGTCAAGGCGGGCGCGCCGGACGAGATCGCCTACGTCAGCAAACCGCACATCGGCACGTTCCGCCTGGTGTCGATGGTGGAGGAGATGCGCGCGACGATCGAATCCCTCGGCGGCGAAATCCGCTTCAGCCAGCGCGTCGACGATCTGCTGATCGAGACCGACCACGCCGGCACGCGCCACGTGCGCGGTGTCACGCTCGACAGCGGCGAGCAACTGCGCGCCGACCACGTCGTGCTTGCGCTGGGCCACAGTGCGCGCGACACATTCGCGATGCTGCACGGGCGCGGCGTGTTCGTCGAAGCAAAGCCATTCTCGATCGGCTTCCGTATCGAGCATCCGCAATCGCTGATCGATACCGCCCGCTTCGGTGCGCAGGCCGGGCATCCGCTGCTCGGGGCGGCCGATTACAAGCTGGTGCACCATTGCCGCAACGGCCGCTCGGTGTACAGCTTCTGCATGTGCCCGGGCGGCACCGTGGTCGCCGCGGCCAGCGAGCCCGGGCGCGTGGTCACCAACGGCATGAGCCAGTACTCGCGCAACGAGCGCAACGCGAATGCGGCGATCGTCTGTGGCATCACGCCAGAGGATTACGCGCAGTGCGGCAATGGCCCACTCGCAGGCATCGAGTTGCAGCGTCACTGGGAAGCGCGGGCGTTCGAGCTGGGTGGCGGCGAGTATGAAGCGCCGGGGCAACTGGTGGGCGACTTCCTGAAGGGGAAAGCGTCAAGCGGGTTCGGCACCGTGCAGCCCTCGTACAAGCCCGGCGTGCGCCTGGGCGATCTCGCTCCATCGCTGCCCGAGTACGCGATCGAAGCGATCCGCGAGGCGCTGCCGGCGTTCGAGAAGCAGATCCGCGGCTTCGCGATGCACGACGCGATTTTGACCGGGGTGGAAACCCGCACGTCCTCGCCGGTGCGGATCACGCGTGGAGAGGACGGCCACAGCCTGAACACACGCGGCCTGTTTCCGGCAGGCGAGGGTGCTGGTTACGCGGGCGGCATCCTGTCGGCTGGCGTCGATGGCATCCGCACCGCCGAAGCGGTCGCGCTCGATATCGTTTCGCGCACGACGCGTGCTGCATAGCGCCTGAGGGTGTCGGATCCAGGCGGGGATGCACAACGTCGAGAGCGGGTTCGGGCGTCCGCCAGGCAGCCCCATTACGCAGCGAAGGCCTCGCGGGTGTCTTCATGGCCGCGCACGCCGACGTCGGCAATCTTGTAGCCGGCCGTCAGCATCGTGTGCACCAGGGGCCGGCTACTTTCCGCATCGACCGCTTTGCGCACCTGGTAGAGGTGGCTGCGCAGGCAATCCGATTCCGGCTCTTCACCTCGCCAAAGCGCTCGCACGAGTTCTTCGCGGCTGACCACGCGGGGAGACTGACGCATGAGAATGGTCAGGAGGCGCAGCCCCGTGGGCGTCAGGTGTAACTCCACGCCGTTTCGATGGACGCGCATGGACTCGCAATCGAGGGTGAGGTCGGCCACTTGCAGCACCATGCCCGCAACTTCCCTGCGGATGCGCTTCATCAAGGCCGTTACGCGCGCCTGCAGTTCGGCCGGTGCGAAGGGCTTGGTGAGGTAGTCGTCCGCGCCTGCCTCCAGCCCGGTGACCTTGTCTGCCCATGACTCGTGCGCAGTGAGCATGAGAACCGAGGGCCTCATGCCCTGCCGCTGCGAGATGCGCCGACAGACGTCGATTCCGTCCAGCCGAGGCAGCGATCGGTCAAGGATCACCAGGTCATAGGCATCTTCGTCGATGCGCCTGAGCGCTTCGACCCCGTCGCGCGCGAAATCGACGTCATATCCGATGCGTTCCAGGCATTCGCCGATCAGCTCGGCGATGGTGGAATGATCCTCAACAACCAATATCAAACCGCCTTCTGACAATGGCATACAGGGCCCCCCCTTGAAGTGGGAGCTACCCTGCCGCGGCGCCCGTGAAGACGGTGTTGTGGAGCGTATGGTTCCGCCAGGCGCCCGGCAGCGGCCCGGGGGGGGGGCGGTCAGTGCGGACCCGGGTGCGGCGCGCTGGACCCCGGTGACGGCCTGGTGCGCAGCAGGCTTTCCATGTTCCTCACCCCGCGCATCGACGACACCGTGCGGAGCAGGGCATCGAAATGCTCCTCCGACACCGTTCCCTTCAGTTGCACGCGTCCGTCGCGCACATGCACCTCGACGTCGTGGGGATGGTCCACCAGGCGACCGAGACGGGCCCGGATGTGTTCGTGCAGCAGATCATCGTCGACCGGCTGCGCGGACAAATGTGCGCGCGTCTTCGCCACGGCGCCCTTGAGCTGGTTCGTGGCCCGCACCGCCTTGCCCTGGACGTAGCGCCCGGCCTCATTGCCCGCGGAGCGGGTGCGGTCGCGGATGACCGCGCGGCGCCGGCGGCCGCTACGCGGATCCAGCAAATACATCGCCAGCGTTCCGGCGGCGAAGGCCAGCGCCATGTTGCGCAGCGTGATCAGCGCGCCTGTTGCGGCTCGTTCATGCATGTCGGTTCACCTCGAATGGAGCACGGACCCAACATGCTGCCAAACGGGTCGAAAACGCTGCGCGAAGAAGCGGCGATGGTTTCTTAACGTAACGCGCGCAAGGAAGCCTCCCGCGCTCGCGGGAGGCTCCTGACCACTCAAGGCTTCAGGCAGCGCCCGAAGAAATCCTCGGTCAGCTTCAGGCGGTGCAGGTTGTCTGCACCCTTGAGGCCGTGCTTCGCGCCCGGGTAGGTCATCAGCTCGAACGGCTGGCCGCGCTTTTGCAGTGCGCTCATCAGCGAGGTCGAGTTGGTGAACAGCACGTTGTCGTCGGCCATGCCATGGATCAGCAGCAGCTTCGACTTGAGGCCTTCGATGTGCTCGAGCACGCGTGCTTGGCGATAGCCGTCGGCGTTGCCGGCCGGCAGCCCCATGTAGCGCTCGGTGTAGTGCGTGTCGTACAGACCCCAGTCGGTGACGGGTGCGCCGGCAACGCCGCAGGCGTACTGGTCGGAGGCCTTGGCCAGCAGCATCAGGGTCATGTAGCCGCCGTTGGACCAGCCGTACACGCCGATGCGCTTGCCATCGACCCACGGCTGCTTCTTCAGCCACTGCACGCCCTGCAGCTGGTCGGCCACTTCCACCGTGCCCTGCTTGCCGTACAGCGCGCCGCCGAACGCAGCGCCGCGACGCGGCGTGCCGCGGTTGTCGAGCGAGAACACGACATAGCCGTGTTGCGCCAGGTACTGGTTGAAGTCCGGCGTCCAGGCCCGCTTGACCGTCTGCGAGGCCGGGCCGCCATAGACCAGAACCACCACCGGATACTGCTTGCCTGCCTGGAAACCGGCCGGCTTGAGCAGGCTGTAGTGCAGCGGCGTGCTGCCATCGGCGGCGGTCAGCGTGCCGAACTCGATCGGCCGCTGCGCGGCGGCGAACTTCGCGTACGGATGCTGCGGGTCGCTGAGCTCGTTCTTCAGCAGCGCGGCGATGCGGGTGCCGTCGCTGCGGTACAGCTCCAGCTGCGGCGGGGTGGTCGGGTTCGACCAGTTGTCGACGAAGACGCTGGCATTGGCGGCGAAGCTGGCGAAATGCACGCCGTCGGCATTCGACAGGCGGACGATCGCACCACCGTCGAGCGGCACGCGATAGACCTGCGCATCCAGCGGCGAGTCCTTGCCCGCGGCGAAGTAGACCTGGCCGGCGGCTTCATCCACCTCGAGCACGCTGTCGACCGGCCAGTCGCCGCTGGTCAGTGCCCTGGCATTGCCGCCGTCGGCGTCGAGCACGTACAGATGCTCGTAACCGCTACGCTCGCTGTTCCACAGGATGCGACCGTCCTTGAGGAAGTGCAGGTCGTTGTGCAGCGGCACCCAGGTCTTGCTGGTCTCGGTGACCAGCACGTGCTGCTTGCCGCTGGCCAGGTCGCTTTCGATCAGCTCGAGCGTGTGCTGGTCGCGCGACTGGCGCTGGAAGGACAGGTGCTGAGGGTCGCGCCAATCCACGCGCGCCAGGTAGATGTCCTGGTCCTTGCCCAGGTCGACCCACTTCGGCGCGGCGCCGGCCTTGGGCGCGACGACGCCGAGCTTGATCAGCACGTTGTGGTCGCCGGCGGCCGGATAGCGCTGCTCGACCACTTCGGTGCGGTCCGCATAGACCTCATAGCGCTTCTGCACCGGCACCGGCGTTTCGTCGATGCGTGCGAATGCGATCGCCGAGTCGTCGGGCGCCCACCAGTAGCCGGTGTGGCGGTCCATTTCCTCGTCGGCGACGAACTCGGCGACGCCGTTGCCGATCGTCGCGCTGCCGTCGCGGGTGAGCTGGGCCTGCTTGCCGCTGGCCAGGTCGATCACCCACAGGTTTCGATCGCGCACGAAGCTGACGAAGCCGCCCATCGGCGAGAGCTTCGGATCGGTGGCGAAGCCTTCGCCGCTGGTGAGCTTGCGCACCGCGGCCTTGCCCGACCTGGCCAGGTCGTACAGGTACAGTTCGCCGCCGAGCGGGAACAGCAGCGCCTTGCTGTCGGGTGCCCACTGGTAATCGACGATGCCGCTGAACGCACCGATGCGCTGGCGCTCACGGCGCGCCTTCTCGGCATCGCTGAGCACTTCCTCGCCCGGCAGGATGTCATCGGCATCGACCAGCTTCGCGGTCTGGCCGCTGGCGACGTCGTAGGCCCACAGGTCGAGGCGGTTCTTGTTGCTCTCCTTGCCGCGCAGGAAGGTCACCCGGCTGCCGTCGGGGGCGACCTTCGCCTTCATCAGGCTCGGCCCCGACAGCGGCGCATCGCCAGCCAACGCTTCGAGCGTCAGCTTCTGCGGCGTGGCCGGTGCGGTCTTCTGGGCGAGGGCGGGGACGGTTGCGATCGACATGGCAAGCAGGCAGGCGGCGGCGCCGCGGGCGGTGAAGTTCTTCATTTAGTCTCAGGTGTGCCGAACAGGATCTTGTGCATTTCAGGTGTCATCTCGCGCTTGGCGCCGTAGCGTTCGGCAACCGCATATGCGCGTTGCACCGCCGGCCGTGCGGCGACCTGGGCATGCCAGCGGCGCAGGTTGGCGAACGGCTCCAGGTCGAGCGGCGCCTTGGTGTAGGGATTGATCCACGGGTGCGCCGCCATGTCGGCGATGCTGAAGTGGCCGGCGATGTATTCACGGTCGGCCAGGCGCTTGTCGAGCACGCCGAGCAGGCGCAGCACTTCGCGCTTGTAGCGGTCCTTGGCGTACGGGAGGACTTCGGGCGCGTAGACGTGGAAGTGGCCGTACTGGCCCGTCATCGGTCCCAGTCCGCCCATCTGCCAGTGCAGCCACTGGTTGACCTCGACGCGGCCGCGCAGGTCGTCGGCGAAGAACTGGCCGGTCTTGTTGGCCAGGTACAGCAGGATCGCGCCGGACTCGAACACGCTGATCGGCTCGCCGCCGTCGGCGGGCGCCGTGTCGACGATCGCCGGCATCTTGTTGTTCGGCGAGATCTTCAGGTATTCGGGCCTGAACTGGTCGCCGGCGCCGATGTCGACCGGGTGGATGGTGTAGTCCAGCCCTGCTTCTTCGAGGAACAGGGTGATCTTGTGGCCGTTGGGGGTCGGCCAGTAGTGCAGGTCGATCATCAGGTGACGCCCTGGCAATGGGGAGGTCGGAGTGTAAGGCGGCCGGCCCGGTCCCGGAGCGTGCCGAACGGCCAGAAGATGCAAGGTCTGGATTGGCGGGGCCCGCGGCCGGCCGGTACCCTAGCCGGCCCGCAAACGAACGCCCCCGCCGCATGACGCAGACGTCCGAACGCCCCCTCAACCCCCTCCCGGCCCTGATCTTCAGCTCGCGCTGGATGCAGCTGCCGCTGTACCTGGGCCTGATCGTCGCCCAGGGCGTGTACGTCGTGTTGTTCATCAAGGAGCTTTGGCACCTGATCTCGCACGCGACCACGTTCAGCGAACAGCTGATCATGCTCGCCGTGCTCGGCCTGATCGACGTGGTGATGATCTCCAACCTGCTGGTGATGGTGATCGTCGGCGGCTACGAAACCTTCGTCTCGCGCCTGCGCCTTGAGGGCCACCCCGACCAGCCCGAATGGCTGAGCCACGTCAACGCCAGCGTGCTCAAGGTAAAGCTGGCGATGGCGATCATCGGCATTTCCTCGATCCACCTGCTCAAGACCTTCATCGCCATCGGGTCGCTGGGCGCCGATCCGGTCGTCGCCGCCGCAGCCACCACGGCAGCGGCCGATGCCGTGACGAAGGGAGCGGTCTACACCGAAGCCGGTGTGATGTGGCAGACCATCATCCACTGCGTGTTCATCCTGTCGGCGATCGGCATCGCCTACACCGACAGGCTGATGGCGCAGGTCGGCAAGCCGCACAAGGCGGCGCACTGACGGTCGTTACGGCTTGGCGTGCGGGCGCATGATCGCCGCACGCAGTTTCCGTGCGTCGGCGCGGTCGGAATACACCAGTCCGTCCGTGCCGCGCTCGATCCCCAGCGCCGCATAGGCCGCATCCAGCGACGGAAACTCGCGCGACTGCGCATAACGGCGGTACGCCGGCAGGAATACGGCCGCGCCTGCAAGTTCGTCGAGCTTCGCCATGAATGCCTCCGGTGCGACTTCACCGGTGCCGTGCAGGCAGCAGCGCGAATACTTCGAGAGCACCGCGTCGAGGCTGCTGCGATGCTCGCGTCGCAGCGCCAGGTCCGCCTCCAGCCAGAAGGCCGCGCCGGCCCAGTACACGCGCATCGTGCCGCGCCGGCCGAGGCCGTCCAGCGGCATGCCGCTGTGCTCGCGCTGGCCACGGCCGAAGCCTGCGTCCAGCTCCTGCCATGCCGCTTCGGGCGAGAGCAGCCCGGCCCGTGCACGCAGGACGTTCTGGTAGTAGCTGGCCAGGCCTTCGGCCAGCCAGCGGCCCTCGCGGCCAAGGTAGGGGTGGAACAGGTGCGAGAGCTCGTGCACCGCGGTCCAGTCGTCCCGCAACTCGGCCAGGTGGGCGTCGCGGCGGACGAACAGCAGCACCGCCACATCGCCTTCGCCGCGCTGGGTCTGGCCCCAGGGCACGGGGCTCTCATCGTCGCTGTCGATCTGGGTGATGCGCACGGTCGCATCGTCCAGCGGGTAGCGGCCGAATGCGGTCAGGGTCGCCGCGGCGGCCTCGGCCAGCCAGCGCTGCAGTTCGTCGACCCGGGCCGGGTCGGCGGTGTCGAGCACCTCCACGTGCAGCGAATTGCCGTCGGCCTGCAGGACGCGCGTGCTCGGGGCAGGTTCGCCGACGACCGCACCGCTGTCGTCGGCTGTCGCCGGGGTCGCCACCAGCAGGGCAAGCAATAACAGCAGCTTGGAGTGCACGGCGCGACGCTCCGGGCGGGGGGAGGGGTGACGGCCCCGCTACAATACCCGGATGGATGTCTCCCACCTGCTCGACGCGCTGAACCCTGCGCAGCGCGAGGCCGTCAGCGCTCCGCCCGGTCACTATCTGGTCCTCGCCGGCGCCGGCTCCGGCAAGACCCGCGTGCTTACCCATCGCATCGCCTGGCTGAACGAAGTCCACGGCGTGCCCACCCACGGCATCCTGGCGGTGACGTTCACCAACAAGGCCGCCGGCGAGATGCGCGCGCGCGTCGACGCGCAACTGCGCAACGGCGCCCGCGGCATGTGGATCGGCACCTTCCACGGCCTCGCCCATCGGCTGCTGCGCCTGCACTGGCAGGAAGCCAAGCTGCCCGAAGGTTTCCAGGTGCTCGACTCCGACGACCAGCTGCGCCTGGTCAAGCGCGTCGTGCAGGGCCTGGAGATCGACGAGGCGCGCTTCCCGCCGCGCCAGATCGCGTGGTGGATCAACGCCCAGAAGGACGAGGGCAAGCGCCCGCAGAACATCCAGCCCGTGGGCAACGACCCGTGGGCGGACGTGATGCTGAAGTCCTACGCCGCCTACCAGGAGCGCTGCGAGCGCGCCGGCCTGGTCGACTTCGCCGAGTTGCTGCTGCGCGCGCACGAACTGCTGCGCGACAACCCGGCGTTGCTGGCGCACTACCGCCACCGCTTCCGCGAGATCCTGGTCGACGAGTTCCAGGACACCAATGCCATCCAGTACGCATTCGTGCGCGTGCTCGCCGGCGACAGCGGCCACGTGTTCGTGGTGGGCGACGACGACCAGTCGATCTACGGCTGGCGCGGCGCCAAGGTCGAGAACATGCAGCGTTTCCTCAAGGACTTTCCCGGCACGCAGACGATCCGCCTGGAGCAGAACTACCGCTCCAGCGCCAACATCCTCGAAGCGGCCAACGCCGTCATCGCCCACAACCCCGACCGCCTCGGCAAGAACCTGTGGACCGACAGCGGCACCGGCGAGTCGATCGACCTGTACGCCGCCTACAACGAGATGGACGAGGCGCGCTTCGCGGTCGAGCGCCTGCGCCAGTGGGTGCGTGACGGCGGCAGCTTCGGCGAGGTCGCGGTCCTGTATCGCAGCAATGCGCAGTCGCGCGCCTTCGAAGAGGCGCTGCTGTCGGAGCAGGTGCCGTACCGCGTCTATGGCGGCCAGCGCTTCTTCGAGCGCGCCGAAATCAAGGACACCCTGGCGTACCTGCGCCTGATCGCCTCGCGCCTGGACGACGCCGCGTTCGAACGCGCGGTCAACACGCCCACGCGCGGCATCGGTGAGCGCACCCTCGACGAAGTGCGCCGGCGCGCGCGCACCGATGGCGTCGCGCTGTGGGAGGCGGCACGCCGCACCGTCAGCGAGAACGGCCTCACCGCGCGTGCGCGCAACGCCATTGCCGGCTTCCTCGCGTTGACCGACGACCTCGACACCGAGGTGCAGCCGATGACGCTGCCGGAGAAGATCGACCACGTGCTGATCCGTTCGGGCCTGCGCGATCACTACTTCAACGAATCGCGCGGCCAGCTCGACTCGCGCGTCGACAACCTCGACGAACTGGTCTCGGTGGCCTCGCGCTTCACCCGCAGCGACGAGGAAGACGCCGCGGCGATGCCGGAACTGGTCGCCTTCCTCAGCTACGCCGCACTCGAAGCCGGCGAAGGCCAGGCCCAGGCCGGCGAGGAAGGCGTGCAGCTCATGACGCTGCACAGCGCCAAGGGCCTGGAGTTCCCGCTGGTGTTCCTGGCCGGGATGGAAGAGGGCGTGTTCCCGAGTGGGCGCTCGACTGAGGAATCCGGGCGGCTCGAGGAAGAGCGTCGCCTGGCCTACGTCGGTATCACCCGTGCGCGGCAGAAGCTGGTGCTCAGCTACGCCGAGACCCGCCGCATCCACGGCAGCGACATGTATGGCGTGCCCTCACGTTTCCTGCGCGAGATCCCGCCGGCGCTGCTGCACGAAGTGCGGCCGAAGGTGCAGGTGTCACGGCCGATGTACAACTCGCAGCCGCGCCGCGACATGGGCCATGCCGCGATCGAGGCGCCGCCGATCAAGCTTGGCGCGATGGTGCGCCATCCCAGCTTCGGCACCGGCACGGTCACCGACTACGAGGGCGCCGGAGCGCACGCACGCGTGCAGGTCAACTTCGACGACGCCGGCAGCAAGTGGCTGGTGCTGGCGTACGCGAACCTGCAGCCGGCCTGAGGTCGGCTGAAGCGGTGGCTCAGCTGCCGCTGCGCAGGGTCGGTGTTTCGTCGAGGGTGCCGTCCGGGCGCAACGCCACGCAGCGGCGCCGGTCGCGATCGACCAGCACCGGCACCGGATCCTGGAACAGCGGTCGCCGCACGAACTGCAGCGTCCACTGGAAATGCTCCAGCGCTCCCAGCGTCCTGGCCTGCGCGTCGGTCAGGCCGGCGCGAAGGGCATCTGCGTCCAGCGGCGGGGCGGGTTTTCGTCTTTCTCGTGCGGACACACCGAATCCTGTTCTGCCTGCGTGGCATGGGATTGCCTGCTCGGTGTATCGGCCGGACCGGCGCGGACTTTAGTCCGGCTGCGGCCCTTCGATGCGCTTGCCCCAGTCCTCCACCGCACCGCGTTGCAGGCGGGTCTCGATCAGCTTTCGCCAGGACGGCACCAGCGGCAGGTCGAGGGCGGGGCGCAGCTCGGCCGGATCGAGCCGGCGCTCGAACAGCAGCGCCCCCAGCCGGCGCAGGTTCCACTGCGGGAACGGCCGCGCCTCCAGCGCGATGGTATCGCCCACGCGCACGCTGCCCGGCTGCAGTACGCGGTAGTACCAGCCGGTGCGACCACTGGCCTGCACGCGCCTGGCCATGTCGGCCACGCCGAACCGGTCGTTGAGCTTCCAGCACGGTTGCCTGCCCTGGCTCACTTCGAGCACGGCCGTACCGATGCGAAACCGGTCGCCCAGGCAGACCTCGCCTTCGTTCAGGCCCTGGCTGCTGAGGTTCTCGCCGAACGCACCCGCGAAGCGCAGCCGCTCCAGGTCGCCCAGGTCCTCGCGCCAGCGCGGGTAGTGATCGAACGGGTAATGGTGCACGGCCTTGTCCGGGCCGCCGTGGACGCGCGGATCGCCCTGCTCATCGCCCACCAGCCCGAGCGTTTCGATGCGTACCGGCTCGTCGATCGGTTGCTTGTCGATCGCGCTGACGCTGCCCGGACGCGTGTAGGGCCGTGCGTGGCCGAGCAGTACGGCGTCGATGTGCCACGGGAGTGACTTCGCGGAATGGGAGGTCTGCATGGAGGAAGTCTCGTGGAGTCGTTGCCGGCGCGGCGCACGGATGCGCCGCGCCCAGCGCCGGCACTGACCGCACGCCGGCGAGCTCGGCCTCGTCGATGCGCGAAGGCGACTCGCCCAGATGGACGACCTCCACTTCAAAACGGTCCGGATCGAGTGCGTGCGCAAGCTGCTGCTCGGCATCGACGCAGACCGGGCAACCGGCGTGATAGAAAACGGCCTTCTGCTTCATACTGATATTCCTTCATTTCGCTGTGACGCGGGGGAGGGGGTTACTACGTGGGTACTGCGTGTAGCCGGGTGGCGTCCGATGTCCGTCGGGCGCCGCCCACTTTCGCCGGCTCATGAAGGGCCGGCATCCCGGAAGCGCTGCACGGCAATGGCCAGCGCCTCCTCGGATTGGGGTTTGTGCTCGGCACAGTCCACGCGCAACGCGGCGTCGCCGAACGGCGCGCCGACATAGGCGCAGAAATGCGGTTGCTTCGGATCGGTCGAGGCGTAGGGGCGGAAGAATTCACAGCCCAGGCAAGTGCGCAGAC
Organism: Lysobacter sp. 05T417; assembly: GCF_056396405.1. Taxonomy (NCBI): domain Bacteria; kingdom Pseudomonadati; phylum Pseudomonadota; class Gammaproteobacteria; order Lysobacterales; family Lysobacteraceae; genus Lysobacter; species Lysobacter sp. 05T417. The sequence continues at coordinate 175,333 of NZ_JBFTLK010000005.1, forward strand.
CGCTGGCCAGGCCACGTTGCTGGGCCTCGCGCATCATCAGCTGGACCACCCGAAGCAACTGCCCGAGTTCCCGTTCCGGCAGGGCCTGCAGCAGCGGACCCAGGCCGGCGGCGGGGTCCTGCAGGCGCCGTGCGAGGGTCTTGCCGGCCCGGGTGAGCGACATGCGCCAGGCGCGGCCGTCATGCGGGTCGGGTTTGCGCTGGACCAGGCCCTTGCCCTCCAGCGTGCGCAGCGAGTCGCTGATCGTTGGCGCGGAAACGCCCAGGCGCGCCGCCAGATCGCCGCTGCGCAAGCCGTTGGCCTGGCCAGCCAGGGCCAGCAGCAACGACCGTTGCGCCGGGTGCAGCGCGGGCGCGTCGTTCGCGGCCCAGGATTGCGCCCGCAACAGCCCCGACAGCCGTTCGATGCCGATGCGGGCCTGCTGCAGCTTTTGCGGGTCGACGTCCATTGACCAATAACTTAGGACTCCTAAGTTTTAGTTGCAAGCCGGTTGTCGGGCAGGACCGCTCAGCGCGCGTCGTGGAAGATCACGCCCAGTGCGTGGCGCCGGCCCGAATGAATGCGGCTGACCCCGTGCCGCATCTGCACCCGGTAGACACCGCGCGTTCCCCGTACAGGCCGCTCGCGCACGGCGAACACCGCGGCATCGCCCTGCTGCAATGGCACCACCTCGGCACGCGACTGCATGCGCGGACGCTGCTCCGTCAGGACCAGTTCGCCGCCATCGAAGTCGTGTCCGGGCCGGGAAAGCAACACCACCAGCTGCAGCGGGAACAGATGTTCGCCATAGACGTCCTGGTGCAGGCAGTTGTAGTCGTCACTGTCATAGCGCAACAACAACGGCGTCGGCCGGCTCTGATCCGCATCGCGGCAACGCGCGATGAACCGGTCGTGCTCGTCGGGGAATCGCACGTCGATGTTCATCGCCTCATTCCAGCGGTTGGCGATGGTGGCCAGCCGCGGGTAGATCGCCGTGCGCAGGGCCGCGACCGTGGCCGGGAGCGGATACGCGAAGTAGCGATACTCGCCCCGCCCGAAACCATGGCGGGCCATGTTCACGGTGCTGCGGAAGCCGTCGGGCCGGTCGTACAGGCCTGCGATTGCATCGCAGTCGGCCGGCTCCAGCAGCGCCGGTATGCGCACGCAACCGCGGGCGTCGAGCCGTGACGACACGCCCGGCCAGTCGATCCAGTCGATCCGCTGCATCAGGCCCTGGGTCTTCCAGTGTGGTCGCAGGATCGCGCTCATGCCCAGGCCTCGCGTTCCAGCAGGGCGCGCTTGCGGGCAACGCCCCAGCGATAGCCCGACAACGCGCCATCGCGACGGACAACACGGTGGCAGGGAATGGCCACGGCCAGCGTGTTGGCGGCACAGGCGGCGGCAACGGCGCGGACCGACGCGGGCGCGCCGATGCGCGCGGCGACGTCGCTGTAGCTCGCCGTGGCTCCGGCCGGGATCGTGCGCAACGCAGCCCAGACGCGCTGCTGAAACGGACTGCCGGCGATATCCAGCGCCATGTCCAGCCCGCGCCGCGGTGTTTCGATCAGCGCGCCAACGGCCCGCACATGGCGGGACAGGCCGTCGGCGTCGGTCAGCAGATGCGCCCGTGGCCAGCGCTGCTGCAATTGGCGCGCGACTTCGTCGGCATCGTCGCCAAGCAGGATGGCGCGCAGTCCGCGGACCTCGCCGGAGGCGACTGCAACCAGGACATAGCCGAGTGTGCACGGCGCCACGGCGAAGCGGAGCGTCTCGCTGGCGGCGTCATTGTGGAGCGTGGAAGTGTTCATCGCGTGCCTCGCAGGCGGGGGACGCGAATGACTCTAGGCGGCAGACGGACCGCCCGATATCCGGTTCTTGCAACTACTTCAACGCAGCCCCTTCAGCACGGCCCCTTCAGCACGGTCCCGAAATGGAACGCCTCGATGCGCAGCCCCTCGCGCAGGTAGAAAGCATGCGCATCCTGGCGGTGCGTGCCCGAATCGAGCTGCAGGCGCGCGCAGCCCAGGCGACGTGCCTCGACCTTGAGCCAGTCGAGCATGGCCTTGCCGTAACCGCGGCTGCGCACGGTGCCGTCCACCACCAGGTCATCGACGTAGACATGCTTGCCTACCGCGAGCATCTCCATCACCCGCCAGCAGGCGAACGACCGTGGCGTGCCGCCATCGTCGAACAGCACCGTCGCGCGGCAGCCTTCGTCGATCTGCCGCAGCATCTGGGCAACGAAACGGTCCTCGTCGAACTCCGGCCGCAACTGCGAGACCAGCGGCCAGATCGCGCGCAGGTCGGTTTCGGCGGTGAGCGTGCGGATGTCGTGTCCGCGGTCTTGCAATGTCGTCATCGTGCGCTTGGGTTACCAGCTGAAGAGCTTGTACTGCACCGGCGAGATCGGACCCTCGCCCTTGCTGCTGTCGAGGATGCCGTCGCCGTTGTTGTCCACCAGGTAGTAGACAGGGCCCCGGGCCGGGGTGATCTTCACGACCCGAAGCTGGCCGGCGACGCGGTATTCCTCCAGCACGTCACCGCCTTCGACCGTCCGCGTACGTACTTCCGCGCCCTGCAGGCCGGCGGTCGGATCGTCTCCCGCGCCCATGGTCGCGCACGCCGTCAAGGTGAGCGGCAGCAACAGGAAGGCGAGCAGGCGGTTGCGCATGGCGGTCTCCAGATCCGGTGGGGGTCGCAGGGCGACAGCATACGCGCTCGTACCCACCACGGCGGTGACGCCGCGTCGACATGCCGCTCCGCGAGCGACCCCGCAAACGACCCCGTAGAATCGGCCCATGAACCAGCCGACCCCCCGCCTCGTCCTGATCGATGGCTCCAGCTATCTGTACCGCGCCTTCCATGCGCTGCCGCCGCTGACCAACGACGCCGGCGAGCCGACCGGCGCGCTGTTCGGCGTGGTCAACATGCTGCGCGCGACGCTCAAGGAACAGCCGAGCTACGTCGCCTTCGTCGTCGATGCGCCGGGGCCGACATTCCGCGACGAGCTCTATCCGGATTACAAGGCCAACCGGCCGCCGATGCCCGACGACCTGCGCGCGCAGGTGCAGCCGATGTGCGACATCGTCGAGGCGCTGGGCATCACCATCCTGCGCATCCCGGGGGTCGAGGCCGACGACGTGATCGGCACCCTGGCGCTGCGCGCCGCCGAGCAGGGCATCGACGTCACCATCTCCACCGGCGACAAGGACTTCGCCCAGCTGGTGCGGCCAGGCATAGCCCTGGTCAACACCATGAGCGGCAGCCGCCTGGATTCGGATGCCACCGTGATCGACAAGTTCGGCGTGCGCCCGGACCAGATCATCGATCTGCTGTCGTTGATGGGCGACACCGTCGACAACATTCCCGGCGTCGACAAGTGCGGCCCGAAGACCGCAGCCAAGTGGCTCGGCGAATACGGCACGCTCGAGGCGGTGATCGCCAACGCCGACCAGATCAAGGGCAAGATCGGCGAGAACCTGCGTGCGGCACTGCCGCGCCTGCCGCTGAACCGGACGCTGACGACGATCCGCACCGACCTGGAGCTCGAGCGCGCGCCGACCGAACTGGCCCTGCGCGCGCCGCACAACGACGATCTTCGGGTGATGTACGCGCGCTACGGCTTCAAGCAGGCGCTGAAGGAACTCGAAGGTGGCGGCGGTGCGGGTGACGACAGTCGCGGCGGCGGCGCGGGCGTGCGCAATACCGCGGCCGGCTATGCCCGTTCCGCATCGGCTGCGGGCGAAGCTCCGCCTCCGGAACTGGCTGCACCCGGCGAGTACGAAACCATCCTCACCCAGGACCAGCTCGACGCCTGGATCAACCGCCTGCGCGAGGCCGACGAATTCGCGTTCGACACCGAGACCGATTCGCTCGACCCGATGCAGGCGCGCCTGGTCGGCCTGAGTTTCGCCGTGGAAACGGGCCGGGCCGCCTACCTGCCGCTGGCGCACGATTACCCGGGCGTACCGGCGCAGCTCGACCGCACCGAGACCCTGGCCGCACTGGCGCCGCTGTTCGCCGACGCCAACAAGAAGAAGCTCGGCCAGCACGGCAAGTACGACCTGCACGTCCTGCGCCGCAACGGCATCGAGGTGGCCGGCTACGCCGACGACACCATGCTCGAAAGCTTCGTCTACAACGCCACCGCGACCCGTCACGACATGGATTCGCTGGCCAGGCGCTACCTCGGTTACGACACCATCAAGTACGAGCAGGTCGCGGGCAAGGGCGCCAAGGCGATCTCGTTCTCGCAGGTCGCCCTCGACGACGCCACGCGCTACGCCGCCGAAGACGCCGACGTGACCCTGCGCCTGCATCGCGCGCTGGCGCCCAAGCTGCTCGCCGAAGCGGGCCTGGAACGCGTCTACCGCGACATCGAGATGCCGCTGGTGCCGGTGCTGGCGCGCATCGAAGCCAACGGCGTGATGATCGACGGCGACGAACTGCGCCGGCAGTCGGCCGATCTCGGCCGGCGCATGCTCGCCGCGCAGCAGAAGGCGACCGAGATGGCCGGGCGCAGCTTCAACCTGGATTCGCCCAAGCAGCTGGGGCAGTTGCTGTTCGACGAACTCAAGCTGCCGGCGCTGGTGAAGACGCCGTCGGGAGCGCCATCGACGAACGAGGAAGCGCTCGAAGCGATCGCCGAGCAACACGAACTGCCGCGCGTGATCCTCGAATACCGCGGCCTGGCCAAGCTGCGCAGCACCTACACCGACAAGCTGCCGGAGATGGTCAACCGCGACACCGGCCGCGTCCACACCAGCTATCACCAGGCCGGCGCTGCCACCGGTCGGCTGGCGTCGAGCGATCCGAACCTGCAGAACATCCCGATCCGCACCGACGACGGTCGCCGCATCCGCCAGGCCTTTGTCGCCCCGCCGGGTCGGCGCATCGTCGCCTGCGACTACTCGCAGATCGAGCTGCGGATCATGGCCCACCTGTCGGAAGACGCCGGCCTGCTGCGCGCGTTCGAGTCGGGAGCCGACATCCACCGCGCCACCGCCGCCGAGGTATTCGGCAAGGCGATGGAAGACGTCAGCGGCAACGAACGCCGCGCGGCCAAGGCCATCAACTTCGGCCTGATGTACGGCATGGGCGCGTTTGGTCTCGCGCGCCAGCTGAGCATTTCCCGCGGCGAGGCGCAGGACTACATCGCGCTGTACTTCAGCCGCTACCCGGGCGTGCGCGATTTCATGGAGCGCACGCGCCAGCAGGCGCGCGAGCAGGGCTATGTCGAAACCGTGTTCGGCCGGCGCCTGTACCTGGAGAACATCCAGGCCCGCAACCAGGGCCTGCGCGCGGGTGCCGAGCGTGCCGCGATCAACGCACCGATGCAGGGAACGGCCGCCGACATCATCAAGCGGGCGATGATCACCATCGATGCCTGGCTGGCCGGGCAGGGCGAACGCGCGCTGATGGTCCTGCAGGTCCACGACGAACTGGTGTTCGAGGTCGAGGAAGGCTTTGTCGATACGCTCCTGGCCGAAGTCGGATCCAGGATGTCCGGGGCGGCCCAGCTCAGGGTCCCGCTGGTGGTAGACAGCGGGATCGGGGCGAACTGGGACGAGGCCCACTGAGCCGTCAGAGGACGCCGCCAGCCGACGGACGGCCAGGCCGGGAGATCGCCTCGGCGGGGTCGGGCCGTCGGCGAGTTTCGTGCCAGCGCATTCAGTGTTTCGCTGAACGGGAAAAACGCAGGGGTAAGCGTTTTCTCAGAATGAATCTGTCCTGAATCCAACAAATTGTTAACCCGGATCTTCACGAACCATCCATGTACGGAATGGTCATATAGGTCGCGACAGGTGCAACGCCTGTCGTAGATCTCTCCCTCCCCTGGAGTGATCCCCCGGAGCGAAGACCCCTCCCCAGGTCCCGCTCCACCAGCCCCGCCGGCCCCCCCTGCCTGCGGGGCTTTTTATTGTCTGCGCTTTTTGCCCAGGCAATAAAAACCCAAAGTTTGCGTTGCAAGCCTTGGGCCCCGCTATATGCTTCCGATCCCCAGCGCCCGACACCGTCAACGTGTGCCCCGGCATTCGCCGGTAGGACGCGAGGCCAGTGGTGCACAATCGCCGCGACCCTCACGCTGGAGCGCCGCATGTTCGAGATGTCGATGCCGTGGTGGGAGTTCGTCTTCCGCGCGGTCGTGGTCTACGTCGTGCTGCTGGCGATGATCCGCATGTCAGGCAAGCGCACGATGGGGCAGTTCACCGCATTCGACATGCTGCTGATCGTGCTGCTCGGCAATGCAGTGCAGAACGCACTGCTCGGCAAGGACACCTCGATGACCGGTGGGCTGTTGCTGGCGGCCACGCTCATCGTGCTCAACTGGCTCGTGGGCTATATCACCTCGCGCAGCAAGGTCGCCGAGCACCTGCTGGAAGGCGCGCCGGTGGTGCTGGTGCGCAACGGGCACGTCTATCGCGACGTGCTCAAACGCGAACTCGTCAATCGCGACGACCTCGCCAAGGCCATGCGCGAGTCCGGTTGCAGCGACATCGGACGGGTGCGGCTGGCGCTGCTGGAAACCGACGGCCACATCACGATCATGACGAACGACCAGAAGGACGACGGCAGCGACGATTGATCGGGCTGCGCCCTGTCCAGGAGCGCGGCGCGGCAATCGCCGCGCTGATCAGCGAACGAGTTCCTTCAACCAGTCGCGCGGTCGCAGGTAGTCGGCCAGGCGCCCTTCGGCGCTGCCGTCCTCGGGGGTGAACCCGTACTCCCAGCGCACCAGCGGCGGCAGGCTCATCAGGATCGATTCGGTGCGGCCGCCGGACTGCAATCCGAACAGCGTGCCGCGGTCGAACACCAGGTTGAACTCGACATAGCGTCCGCGACGGTACAGCTGGAATTGCCGCTCGCGATCGCCATGCGGGGTGTCGCGACGACGCTCGACGATCGGCAGGTAGGCGTCGAGGAAACCGTCGCCGACCGCGCGCATGTAGGCGAAGTCCTGATCGGCGTCTTCGTGCAGGTCGTCGAAGAACAGCCCGCCGACACCGCGCGTCTCGTTGCGGTGCTTGAGGAAGAAGTACTCGTCGCACCAGTGCTTGTGCTTGTCGTAACGCTGCTGGCCGCCGAACGGCTCGCACAGGTCGCGCGCGACGCGGTGCCAGTGCAGTACGTCGGCATCGAACGGATAGAACGGGGTCAGGTCGAAGCCGCCGCCGAACCACCACGCCACGGTTTCGCCGTCGCGGATCGCGCGGAAGTGGCGGACGTTGGCGTGGGTGGTGGGCAGGTACGGGTTGCGCGGGTGGAACACCAGCGATACGCCGACCGCGCGCCACGACGCGCCGGCCAGCTCCGGCCGGGCGGCCGTGGCAGAGGGCGGCAGCCTGGTGCCGGAGACATCGGAGAAGCCGATCCCCGCCTGCTCGAAGACGCCACCGTCGCGAAGGATGCGGGTGCGTCCGCCGCCGCCCTCCGCGCGCTGCCACAGGTCTTCGCTGAAGCGCGCGCTGCCGTCCACGGCTTCGATGGATGCGCAGATGCGGTCCTGCAGGCCGGTGAGGTAATCGCGGACGGCGTCGAAGCCGGGGGAGGGCTCGGTCATGTTCACAAGAAACTTGCAGGGGTGGTGCGCATGATAGCCGCCGCCTGAACCAGGGGCCGCACCGGAGCCGTCATGGCCGGGCGGCAGCAGGATTCAAACGCCACAGCGTTGGGAGTCGTCCGTGCGCAACCATCGTCGAATTGGCCTTCTCATGGTCCTGTTGTCGCTGGCGGCATGCTCCGGCGACAAGACGCCCGCGCCGGCTGCCACAGCGCCGGCACCCGCTCCGGTCGCGCCGGCTGCCGCGCCCGCCGCCACACCCGCTGCGGCGCCTGCGGCCTCCACGTCGTTCAGCAAGGAAGAGCTCGACCAGATGGTCGCGCCGATCGCGCTCTATCCCGATCCGCTGCTGGCGCAGGTGCTGATGGCGGCGACCTATCCGGGCAACGTCGCCGATGCCGCGGCGTGGTCGAAGGCGAATCCGAACGCCAAAGGCGATGACGCGGTCAAGCAGGTCGCCTCGCAGCCGTGGGATCCAAGCGTGCAGGCGCTGGTGGCCTTCCCGCAGGCGCTCGACACGCTTGGCCAGGATCCGGCCTGGGTGCAGCGCCTGGGCGACGCGTTCCTGGCCCAGCCCGATGCCGTGATGGATGCCGTGCAGCGGCTCCGCCGCCAGGCCCAGGCCGCCGGCAACCTCTCGTCCAACCAGTACCAGAACGTCACCGTGCAGGCCGCGCCGGCAGCCGCGCCCGCGCCCGCCGCAGCGCCATCCGACGGTGGCACCACGGTCATCCAGGAAGCACCGCCGCCGGCCGAGCAGACGATCATCATCGAGCCGAGCGACCCCGAAGTCGTCTACGTGCCGTCGTACAACCCGACCCAGGTCTATGGCAACTGGGCGTATCCGTCCTATCCGCCCGCGTACTACCCGCCATCGCCGGGCTACTACGCCGGCAGCGCACTGATGGCCGGTCTCGCCTTCGGCACCGGTATCGCCGTCACCAATGCGTTGTGGGGCGACTGCAACTGGGGCAGCAACGACGTCGACATCAACGTCAACCGCTACAACAACATCAATACCAACCGCACCATCAACAACAGCAACTGGCAGCACAACTCGCTCAACCGCGATGGCGTGCCGTACCGCGACAACGCCAGCCGCGAGCGCTACGGCCGGCAGATGGATGGCGCGCAGAACCGCAACCAGTTCCGCGGCGACGACCCGGCCCGCGCCGACGCCCGCAACCGCGCCCGCAGTTCGATGGAGAATCGCGGGATCGACTCGCCTGCCGCGAGCAACCGCGAAGCGCGCGATCGCGCACAGGCGGCCAATCGCGACCTGCGCAACAATCCGCAGGCGCGCGACCGCGTGCAGGGCGGCGGTGCGCAGACGCGCGATGCGCAACGCGAGCGCGCCCAGTCCGCCGCGCAGCAGCATGCGGCGCGCGACCGTTCCAAGCCGACCGACCTCGGGGGCAACCGCCCCAATGCCGCGCAGGACCTTGCCTCGCGCGACCGCTCGCACAACGCCGATCGTGACCGCGCCCGCACCGCCGCCGGCGGCGGCACCGGCAACCGCACCCAGGCCGATCGCCAGCGCGCCCAGCAGACCGCGCAGAATCGCCAGCAACAGCGCCCGCAACAGCAGCAGCACCGGCAGACGCAGGGCAACAACCAGGCCCGGCAGCAGGCGCGCACGCAGCACGCGTCGCGGCAGTCGCCCAGCAACAACGCTTTCGCCGGCGCGCACAATCCGCAGCAGTCGCGCGCGCAGGCCAATCGCGGCGGTGCCAGCCATGCTTCGGCCCAGCGCTCGCAGCAGCATCGCGGCGGAGGTGGCGGCGGTGGTGGTGGTCATCAGGTGTCACGTCAATCCCATCCGCCGCAACGCCAGGGTGGCGGCGGTCGTGGTCGCTGAGGGGGACTCATCCATGAAATCCGTCCTGCGCATGCTTCCTGTAGCGATGCTGGCACTGCTGGCCGTGCCGGCATGGGCGCAACAGGCCTACCCCACGCCCGACGCGGCTGCCGAGGCATTCGTCGCCGCGCTCGGCACGCAGCGCGCCGACGAGCAGAAACTCGCGGCGCTGCTGGGGAACGACTGGCGCGAATACATCCCGATCGCCGGCGTCGACCGCAGCGATGTCGAGGCGTTCCTCAAGGGCTATCGCGAAAAGCACGTCATCCAGACCGGCAAGGACGGTCGCGCGCATCTGGCCGTGGGCAAGGACGCATGGACGCTGCCGATCCCGCTGGCCAAGGGCAAGGGCGGCTGGGCATTCGACACCCATGCCGCGACCGAGGAGATCCGCGTGCGCCGCATCGGCCGCAACGAGGACGACACGATCGAATCGGAACTGGCCTACCACGACGCGCAGACGGAATACGCGCTGGTGGATCGCGACGGCGACGGCGTCCTCGAGTACGCGCAGAAAGTGCTCAGCACCGATGGCCTGCACGATGGCCTGTACTGGGCCGACGACGACAGCGGCCAGGTCAGCCCGCTGGGGCCGTTGTTCGCCGACGCCGAGCCTGGCAGCGACTGGCATGGCTACCACTTCAAGATCCTGGCCGCGCAGGGGCCGTCGGCGCCGGGCGGCGCCTACAGTTACCTGCTGGGCAAGAACATGAGCCGCGGTTTCGCCCTGGTCGGCTGGCCGTCGAAGTACGGCGATACCGGCGTGATGACCTTCATGATCAGCCACGAAGGCGATGTGTTCGAGAAGGACCTCGGCCCTGACAGCGAGAATCTCGCCAAGGCGATGACGAAGTTCGATCCGGACAGCAGCTGGAAGGAAGTGAAGCCGGACGTCGCGGCGGCTGCGTCGAAATGAGCAGCCCTTCTCCCGCTGGCGGGAGAAGGTGCCTGCGGGCGGATGAGGCAGGCCCCTCGTCCCGCGCCTCTCCCGCCAGCGGGAGAGGGGGAAAGTCGGATTACTTCAGCGTCCGCTCAAACAACTCATAGATCCGGCGGTACTCGTCGTACCAGCTGTCCGGGTGCGTGAAGGTGTGACGCTCCATCGGGTACGGTGCGATCTCCCACTTGTCCTTGCGCAGCTCGATCAGCTTCTGGCTGAGCATCACCGAGTCCTTGAAGAACACGTTGTCGTCGATCATGCCGTGCGCGATCAGCAGGTTGTCCTGCAGGCCGCCGGCGAACTCGATCGGTGACGACACCTTGTACGCCTGCGGATCAAGCTCGGGCGTGTTGAGGATGTTGCTGGTGTACTCGTGGTTGTACTGCGACCAGTCGGCGACCGGGCGCAGCGCCGCGCCGGCCTTGAACGTGCCCGGCGAGCGGAACAGCGCCATGAACGTCATGAAGCCGCCGTAGCTGCCGCCGTAGATGCCGGCATGGTCCTTGTCGCCGCCCTTGTTGGCGACCAGCCAGTCCAGGCCGTCCAGGTAATCCTCGAGCTCCGGATGGCCCATCTGGCGGTAGATCGCCGTGCGCCAGTCGCGTCCGTAGCCTTCGCTGGCGCGATAGTCCAGGTCGAGCACGATGTAACCCTGCTGCACCAGCAGGTTGTGGAACATCTGCTCACGGAAGTAGTTCGGGTAGCGATCCGACACGTTCTGCAGGTAGCCGGCGCCGTGCACGAACATCACGATCGGATACTTGCGCGAGGGGTCCGGATTCTTCGGGCCGTAGTACTTGCCCCAGACCACGCCGGCGCCGTGCTTGCTGGGCACCTGCACGTACTCGGGCTTGATCCATTCGCGCGCCTTGAACTCCGGCTTGCGCGTGTCGGTCAGCTGCACCAGGCCGTTGCCGCTGGTGTTGACCACCGCCAGCTGCGGCGGCATGTAGCTTTCGGAATGGCGCACCAGCACCTTGGAGCCGTCCGGCGACAGCGAGAAGTCCTCGACGCCGTCGAGCGAGGTCACTTCGCGCACGTCGCCGCCGTTGCGATCGACCGCGCAGACTTCATAGTCGCCCGGCCACTTGCGGTTGCAGACGAAGTAGAAGCTGCGGCCGTCGTTGGACAGCTGCGGCGCCGACACTTCCCACTTGCCCGAGGTCAGGGCGCGCGACTTGCCGCCGCCGTCGTTGACGTACAGGTGCGAGTAACCGCTGCGCTCGGACAGGAACCACAGCGCACCATCGTTGGTCCAGCCGAAGTCGTTGAAGCCCCAGTTGATCCAGGCCGGGTCGGTGAGGCGGTCGCGCAGCGCGAGCTTCGCATCGCCGCCTGCCGGTGCGATCGTGGCGATCCAGCGGTCCTTGTTGTCGACCGCGCGGATCAGCACCGCGGCCTGGCGGCCGTCGCTGCTCCAGTGGATCGCCGGGCCGGTGCCGTCGCCATCGGTCTCGATGCGGACCGCGCGATTGCCCTTGAGCGGGTCCTGCTTGGCGGCCTTGCGCATCGCCGCCAGCGGGTCGTCCTGGATGCCGGGCAGGGTGTCGAACTTCAGCTCGGTCGCCTTCGATGCGTTGACATCGACCAGCCACAGCTTGTGCGCCACCGGCGCGTTGCGGCCGACGCGGACACGCACGTCCTCGAATTCCTCGTAACCCGATTCGGTCACGTACTTGGGCATCTTGCCGGCCTTGCCGTCGTCGGCGTCCTTGGCCGAGGTGACGACCAGCAGCCACTTCGCGTCCGGCGACAGTGCGCTGTCGACGATCTTGACGTCATCGCCGAGGTAGGTCGGCGCGGCGGCGCGGGTCGGGTCGGCCTGGCGCCACTGCTCGTTCTGCAGGCGCGCAGCTTCCTTCTGGGCGCGGTCGTTCTTGAGCGTGGCGATCATGTCGAGCTGGCGCGTGCGCAGGTCGTCTGCCTTCGGCGCGGCCGCCGGGTCCTTCTCGGCTTTCACGACCGCCGCCTGCGCGGTGCCCTGGCCGGCACGCCACTGATACCAGTCGTTGCCGCTGCGGAAGACCAGGTTGCCGTCGCTGCTCCACTGCGGCGTGGCCTCGTCGTCGTTGCTGCGCGTGACCTGGGTCAGCGCACCATTGCGCAGGTCGCGGACGAACACGTCGCCATTGCGCACGAACGCCATGCGCGTGCGCTGTGCGTCGAGCACCGGCTGGGCGGCATCGAGGTCGGTCCGTGCGGCGCCGTCGAGACGGGCAGCGGTACCGCCGGCGATGCCCTGCTGCCAGGTGTCGCGGATCGTCTCGCCTTCGCGGCGCAGCAGGTACTGCACGCGCTGGCCATCCCATGACCACCAGGCCTGGTCGACCGGCGGCCCGATCCAGTCCGGGTCGGCCATGGTCTGGGCCAGGGTCAGCGGGCTGGGGGGCGTCTGTGCGTGGGCGCTGGAAAACAGCAGCGTCGACAGGGTCAGGGCAGTGGCAAGCGGCGTAAGGCGCATTGGGTCGGGACCGGGCGTATGGACAAGGCGGGTGTGCAGCAAACCGCCGAAGCGTATCAGTCCGCGGGTTTGCCGGATCGGGTCATGCGTCATGGGAAACACTGAAGTGACCCGGGCGAACGTGACAGCCCCACATGCGCGGCGCACAATCATGTGCAAGAAGTCACGGAGTTGCACCGTGGACGCACTGTTGCTGTCGCGCATCCAGTTCGGCTTTGTCATCTCGTTCCACATCCTGTTCCCGGCCTTCACCATCGGCCTGGCGAGCTGGCTGGCCTTCGTCGAATGGCGCTGGCTGCGCACCCGCGACACGTCGTGGCGCGATCTGTATTTCTTCTGGACCCGGATCTTCGCCCTGTCGTTCGGCATGGGTGTGGTGTCGGGCATCGTCATGAGCTTCCAGTTCGGCACCAACTGGGCCACGCTCAGCGAGCAGGCCGGCAACATCCTCGGGCCGCTGCTCAGCTATGAAGTGCTGACCGCGTTCTTCCTGGAGGCGACCTTCCTCGGCGTGATGCTGTTCGGCTGGGGACGCGTCAGCGAACGCATGCATTTCCTCGCCACCTGCATGGTCGCGCTGGGCACGCTGATCTCCACGTTCTGGATCATCTCCGCCAACAGCTGGATGCAGACGCCGGCCGGCTACACCATCGTCGATGGCGTGTTCGAACCGGCGAGCTGGTGGCAGATCGTCTTCAACCCGTCGTTCCCGCTGCGCCTGGCGCACATGGTGCTGGCGGCCTTCATCACCACGTGCTTCGTGATCGGTGGCGTCGGTGCGTCGTACCTGCTGCGCGGCGTGCACGTCGAGGCGGGCAAGCGGATGCTGAAGGCGGCGGTGATCTTCGCGGCCATCACGGTGCCGACGCAGGTCATCGTCGGCGACCAGCACGGCCTGGTCGCGCTGGAACACCAGCCGATCAAGGTAGCGGCGATGGAGGGCCACTGGGATCACTATCCCAAGGGCGAAGGCGTGCCGCTGGTGCTGTTCGCCGTGCCCAATGAAAAGGCCGAGCGCAACGACTACGAGGTGGTGATCCCGAAGCTGGGCAGCGTGATCCTGACCCACACGCTTGACGGTGAGGTGCAGCCGCTGAAGTCGGTGCCGGCCAGCGAGCGACCGCCGGTGAAACCGGTATTCTATGCATTCCGGGTGATGGTCGGACTGGGCACGCTGATGCTGCTGCTGGCGATGGCGTCGCTGTGGATGCTCTGGCGCGGTCGCCTGTACCAGTCGCGGATCGTGCTGCTGGGCTGGAAGACGCTGATGCTCTCCGGCTTCGTCTGCATCCTCGCCGGCTGGTACGTGGTCGAGATCGGTCGCCAGCCCTATGTCATCTACGGCCTGTTGCGCACCGCCGACGCGGTCAGCCCGATCCTCGCCGCGGCCAGTGTGATGACCTCGCTGATCGTCTATGCGCTGGTGTATGCCATCGTCTTCGGCGCCGGCATCTGGTACCTGCGCAAGCAGGTGCTGAAGGGCCCGCTGCCGCACGAACCGCCGCAGCACACCGAAGGCGGCGACAAGACGCCGGCGCGGCCGCTGTCGGCAGCAGTGGACGACAGCGCGGTAGATGGCCGCACGGTTGCTGGCAGCACAGTTGAAAGCAGCCCGGAGGGCGCGTGATGGACATGGCGACCGTGCTGCCGGTGGTGTGGTTCGGCGTGATCGGATTCGGCGTACTGATGTACGTCGTGCTCGACGGCTTCGTGCTCGGCCTGGGCATCCTGGCGCCGTTCGCCGAAGACGAGCACCAGCTCGACCACATGATGAACACCGCCGCCCCGATCTGGGACGGCAACGAGACCTGGCTGGTGCTCGGCGGCGCCGGTCTGCTGGCGGCGTTCCCCAAGGCCTACGCGGTGGTGCTGTCGGCCTTGTACCTGCCGGTGCTGCTGATGCTGATCGCCCTGGTCTTCCGCGGCGTCGCCTTCGAGTTCCGCTTCAAGGCGCATCGCAGCAAGCCGGCCTGGGGTGCGGCGTTCTCGCTGGGCTCGATGCTGGCCGCCTTCGCCCAGGGCGTGATCCTGGGCTCGCTGGTCGAAGGCATGCCGCTGCAGGGCGGAAAGTACCTGGGCGGCGTGTTCGGCTGGTTCAGCCCGTTCTCGATGCTGACCGGCGTGGCCGTGGTGTTCGGCTACGCGCTGTTGGGCTCGACGTGGCTCATCCTCAAGACTGAGGGCCGCATGCAGCTGATCGCGCGCAGCCTGACCCGCCCGCTGGTGCTGGTCGTGGTCGCCTTCATGGGGCTGGTCAGCGCCTGGCTGCCGTTCCTGGACTCGCGGATCATGGCGCGCTGGTTCGACGGCCCGAACTTCTGGTGGCTGGCGCCAGTTCCGCTGCTGGCCCTGGCCAATGCGTTCGCCCTGTGGCGGGCGGCGATGCGCGAGGGCCGCGATGCCGCGCCGTTCCTGCTGACCCTGTGCTTCTTCGCGCTCGGCTTCGCCGGGCTGGTCCTGGGTATCTGGCCCAACATCGTGCCGCCGGCCCTGACGATCTGGGATGCGGCCTCGCCGCCGTCCTCGCAGGGCTTCGTGCTGGTCGGCCTGATCGTCCTGCTGCCGGCCATCCTGGGCTACACCTACTGGTCCTACAGCGTGTTCAGGGGCAAGGTCGCGGCGGACGCCGGCTACCACTGAGCCTTACCGACAGCTACGCAGAACCGGGCCGATGCAGGCGAAAAACCTGAACCTGTCGTTGTGCGCGTGCGCCACAACGACAGGTATGCTGTGTCCAACATCACGTTGCGGCCGTATTTGCCGCTGCTTTCGTCCGGACCGATGCAAGCCTACGTCTACAAGAGCCTCCGCAAGGCCGACACCTACGTGTACCTCGCCAAGCGCGACGACTTCGCGCGCCTGCCCGAACCGCTGCGTTCGCAGCTGGGGGCGATGCAGTTCGTCCTGGAATTGGCGCTGACGCCGGAACGCAAGCTTGCGCGCGGCGACGTGGCCGTGGTCCGGGAGAATCTGTCGGCGCGCGGTTTCCACCTGCAGTTCCCGCCGACCCAGGCCGATCCGATGACGGAGGACTGGGGCACCGATGCCTGAGCAGATTCCGCTGCGAACCTCACCACCGCCGCGACCCTCGCCGTCGCTGCCGATGCGGCTGGGCGGCCTGCTGGCCGGCGCGATCTCGCTGGGCCTGGTCGCCGGCCTTGGCGGCATCGTCGCCGTGCTGGCTGGCGTTGTGGCGCAACCGCTGGCGGCGCTGGCCGTGCGCGGCTGGCGCGATGGCGGCCTGCCGACACGCAGCGAGGCAGTGCGCGAGGCCGGTGTGCTGGCGCTGCTGTGGGCGGCGGCAGTCGCGGTCCTGGCCGCGGTCGTCGCCTGGCCGCTGTCTTCACTGCTGCAGACCGGGTCGCTGACTTCGGCGCTTGGCCTCAGTGCGGTCGTCGGTGTGGCCCTGCTCGGATTGTGGCGGCTGTGGCCGCTGTGGCTGGGCATGGAGCGCGAAGGCGGACCGCTGCGCGAGCACTGGCAGGCCCTGGGCGAACTCGAACTCAGCGCCTGGCGCGGCCTCGGCGTTGCCGCGATCGTGCTGGCGCTGGCCGCGGCGGTGCTGATGCTGGCCTGGCCGGGACTGCTCGGCGCCAGTACACGCTGGATCCTCGCCGTCGTGTTCGCACTGGCCGCACCGGGCCTGCACCTCGTCCTGCAGCAAGTGGCGCCGGCCGATCCGCTGCCGGGATTCGCCTACGACGATGACGAGGAAGAAGACGAGGAACCCGTTGCCCTCGTCGACGGCGAACCGCTGGCCCCGGCGCTGTACGCCGCGGCTCGCAGCGGTCGCGTTGAACGTGCGCTGGAACTGATCGAACTGGGCGCCGACGTCACCGCGCCGCCGCCGGCCGACGAGCGCGACCAGCGCAGCCTGGCCGTGCTCGCCGCGGTGCTGCCCGACCTGCGCCTGCTGCGCACGCTGATCGCCAACGGCATCGACCTCAATGCCACGCACGCCGGCATGAACCCGCTGCTGGCCGCCACCCGCGACAGCTGGCACGGGCGTCCGGACGCGGTCATGACCCTGCTTGCCAATGGCGCCGATCCGCGCCTGACCGACGCCGAGGGCAACACCCCGCTTCACCATGCCGCGCGCAGTTCCGACCCGGGCGTGGCGGCGCTGCTGCGCGATGCCGCGGCCGAGCTGGATCCGCTCAACCACGACGGTCTGTCGCCGCTCGGCGTCGCCTGCGCCGGCGGCAACTGGCGCCTGGCCAAGTTCCTGCTCGAGCGCGGTGCGCGCCCGGAGCCGGCCGGTGGCCAGCCGGTGCTGCTCGCCGCCGCCGGTGGCGACGAGGACGACGTCGCCGGCGTTGGCCTGCTGCTCAAGCACAAGGCGCGCGTGGACGGGCGTGACCGCCGCGGCCGCAACGCCTTGCACGAAGCCGCGTACGCCGGCCACCTCGACATTGCCGCGGCGTTGCTCGCCGCCGGCGCCGACGCCGATTCGCGCGACCTGGAAGGACGCAGCCCGGTGCTCGAAGCGGCACGCGGCGGCCATCTCGATCTGCTCGAACGCCTGCTCGCGCAACTGCCGCGCGGTGGCGCCGACGCCGCCCGGGCCATCGACAGCCGCGGCCGCAACGCGCTGGTGCTGGCGTGCATGGCCGAGTCGCCGTCTCCGGCGCTGGTGCAGCGCCTGCTTGATCTGGGCGTGGACGCCGAGCAACGCGACGCCGACGGCAAGCGCGCGATCGACCGCGCCGCCGAAGCCGGGCGCTGGTCGCTCGTGGCCGCGCTCGACCGCGCCTATCCGCTGCCGTCCGCGCTCAGCGAGGAAGGCGAGGACGATGCGCCGTTGCCCGATCGCGCGCCGACCGTGCTGCTGCGCGATGGCCTGCGCGACGGCCGCGCCGGAGAGCTGGGTGGACTTGCGCAGCTGCTCAGCGCCAGCGAACGCGGCGCGCTCCTGCACGACGACGAATCGGCGGTCTCCGCCACGCGCGTGGACTGGCTGCTGGCGCAGGGTGCCGATGCCGAAGCGCGCAACGCGGCCGGCGATACCCCGGTGATGGCATTGCTGGCACGCGGCGGCGACGCCCTGCCGTCGCTGCTGGCGTTGCTGCGCCGCGGCGCTTCACCGGCCGGTGCCGGTGGCTTCGCCCGCTTCCTCGCCGCCTGCCATGGCGGCGACGCCGACGGCGCAGCGGCGGAGTCGCTGGCGCTGGAACTGATCGAACGCGGCGCCGACCCGTTCGCGCGATCGCCCGCCGGCGATCCGGCGTTGGCGTTGGCGGTGCGGCTGGACTGGTCGCGCGTGGTCGAGCGCCTGCTCGCAATCGGCGTCGACCTCAATGCCCGCGACAGCCATGGGATGAGCGCGCTGCACTTGGCCGCCGCGCTGGGTCGCGACGGCATGCTCAAGCGCCTGGTGGCGCAGGGCGCCGCTCCCGACCTGGTGGCCGCCGACGGCCAGACCCCGTTGGGCGTGGCCCTGGCTTCGGGCCGGCGCGACCTTGCCGACTGGCTCGACTGGCGCGGCTGGCCGTTGCCGCGGCGTCCGCTGCAAGCGCAGGACGTGCCCGCGGCCGCGATCATGGGCGATGCCGACGCAGTGCGCCGCCTGCTCGACCTGGGCCTGGCGGTCGACGCGGTCGATGCGCAGGGCTGCACGGCACTGCTGCGTGCGTCCGGTGGCGGCCATCGTGCCGTCGTGGACCTGCTGCTGGCGCGCGGCGCCGACCCGAAGGCGACGGCCAATTCCGGCGCGACGCCGCTGTCGGCGGCGGTGAGCATGCGCCATGCAGAAATCGTCGATCGACTGATCGCTGCCGGCGCGCCGCTCGAACAGCGGTTGCCCGGTGACCTCACCGTGCTGATGGTGGCCTGCGCACTCGGACTGACCGACCTGGCCGCGCGCCTGCTCGCCGCCGGTGCCGACGTCCAGGCCTGCGATGCGCAAGGCCGCCAGGCGCTGCACTGCGCGGCGATGTACGGTTTCAATGCGCGTGAACGTTCGCGCCTGGTGGCGCTGTTCGACACGCTGCTGCTGGCCGGCGTCGACGCCGATCATCCGGCGGCCGGCGCCACGCCGCTGCTGCTGTTGCTGGGTGCGCGCGCCGAACCCGGCACGGGCGCCGACGAGGACGTGCTGATCGCCGGCATGCAGCTGCTGATCGACCACGAGGCCGCGCTCGACGCCAAGGACCCGCGTGGCTTCGGCCCGCTGCACCTGGCGGCGCTGCACGGCCTGCTGCGCGTGGTCCAGTTCCTGATCCGCGCCGGCGCCGATCCGGACCTGCGCGACGCGCTCAACCGCACCCCGCGCGAGATCGCGGTGATGCGCGGTTTCATCGACATCGCCGCGGAGTTCGCGCCGCCGGCCTCAGGCCAGAACGTGTCGATGGCGCGCTTCCTGCGCGAACCGCGCTGACGCCTCGGCATTGCTCACGTCATCCCGGCGAACGCCGGGGTGACGTGGTTACTCCTCGTCCAGCACGTTCGCCTCGTTGCGCGTCGCATCGGCGATCTGGCCGAGCATGCCTTCGCCGAAGTCGGCGTTGAACAGTTCCTCCAGTTCGCGCCGCGCATCCTGCGTCGACTGCAGCAGCGCGTCCTCGTCGTCGCGGATCAGGTACTGCGCGCGCAGCAGCCGCTGGTCGTGCTCGCGGAAGCGTTCTGCGTGGTCGCGCGCCACGTCTTCCGGCAGGCCCAGTTCGACCAGCACCTTCTCGCCCATGCGCAGGCTGCTGTAGAAGGTTTCGCGCAGCGCCCGCGCGCCCAGGTCCATCAGCTCCCAGGCGTGGCGGCGGTCGCGCGCGCGTGCGAACACCGTCGCCTCCGGATACAGGCGGCGGATGGTGCTCACGGTGTGCAGGTTCTCCTCGACGCTGTCGATGGCGACCACGAACACCTTGACGTTGGCCGCACCGGCCGAGCGCAACAACTCGCTCTTGGCCGGATCGCCGTAGTAGACCGGGTTGCCGAAGCGCCGCACGAAGTCGACCTGGTCGGCGCTGTGCTCGATGCCGATAAACGGAATCTTCTGTGCCACCAGCAGTCGCGCGACGATCTGGCCGAAGCGGCCGAAGCCGGCGATCATCACCTGCGGCTGACCGTCGTCGGGGAAGGTGTCGAACTCGCGCTCCTGCTTGCGCGTGCGGTTGGAGGCCAGAATGCGTCCGATCGCGATCAGCAGCAGCGGCGTCAGCGCCATCGACACGCCCACCGCAGCAGCCAGGCGGTCGCGCACCGGGTCGTCGATCAGGCCGGCCTTCACGCCTTCATTGAAGACCACGAAGGCGAACTCGCCGCCCAGCGCCAGCACACCGCCCAGCTTCAGCGCCGCGCGCGGATCCAGCCCGCCCGGTCGCCGCCCGATCAGGTAGAGGATGGCGAACTTCACCACCATCAGCACGGCCACCAGGCCGGCGATGATCCACGGTTCCGAGAGTACGCGCTGCAGGTCGATGCTCATGCCCACGGCGATGAAGAACAAGCCGAGCAGCAGGCCCTTGAACGGATCGATCTGCGCTTCCAGTTCGTGGCGGAATTCCGAGTCGGCCAGCAGCACGCCGGCGATGAACGCACCCAGGCCGGCAGACAGCCCCGCGATCTGCATCAGCCATGCGCTGCCCAGCACCGTCAGCAACGCCGCGCCGGTGAACACCTCGGGCATGTTCGCGCGCGCGACCACGCGGAACACATGCCGCAGCAGCACGCGGCCGCCGATCACCAGCGCCGCCATTGCGCCGACGGCCTTGACCACCTCTTCCCAGCTGAACTCGGCGGCGCCGGCGCGGCCCAGCAGCGGGATCGCCGCCAACAGCGGGATCGCCGCAAGATCCTGGAACAGCAGGATGCCGAACGCGACACGACCATGGTCGGTGGTCAGTTCCTTGCGTTCCGACAGCAGTTGCAGACCCACCGCCGTGGACGACAGCGTCAGGCCGAGCCCGATGACGATCGCCGCCTGCCACGTCACGCCGGCGACCATCGACAAACCGCCCAGGGCCAGGCCGGTCAGCAGCACCTGCAGCCCACCGATGACGAACACCGGCTTGCGCATCACCCGCAGGCGCGCGGCCGACAGCTCCAGTCCGATCACGAACAGCAGCATCACCACGCCGATCTCGGCGGCAGTGAGCACGCGCTCGGCCTCGGTGACGACGCGGAAGCCGTACGGCCCCAGCGCCACGCCCGCGGTCAGGTAACCCAGCACCGCGCCCAGCCCGAAGCGGCGGAACACCGGCACCGCGATCACCGCGGCCAGCAGGAACACCAGAGCCAATTCAAGACCGCCGCTGTGCATGAGCACCTCCTGGACGCAGTATAGGTGGCGCGCATCGCATCCCGACTGCAGCGCCTTCACCCGGACCCACTGCGATGCGCCGGCAAGCGGCAAGGGCTTGCATGGAGCCCCGTTTCCGGTTCTGATCTTCGCAGCTCATGGATGGGGGAGATCGCATGGCAAGGCAGGGATGGCTGGCGCTGGCACTGGTGCTGCTGGGCACGGTGGCGCAGTCGCAGGCGCAAACGCGGTCGCGCGCGCCGGAGGAAGTGCGAAAGCAGATCGTGGTCACCATGCTGGTGACCGGTACGGTCGATATCGAACGCGATGGCAGCGTCAGCGGTCATGCCGTCGACAAGGCTGGCGCGTTGCCCCGACTCGTCGTCCAGCTGGTCGACAAGGCCATAGCGGCCTGGCGCTTCGAACCGGTGGTGGCCGCCGGCCAGGCGGTCGCGGTGCGCAACCCTTTCAGCCTCAGGGTCGTCGGCAACCAGGGCGATGACGGCGATTTCGCGTTGACGATCTCGGGCGTCAGTTTCGGCAAGGACAACGAGGGGATTCCGACCAAACGCGGCCGGCTGGCACCACCGCGTTACCCCGCGGGCATGGCGCGAGGCGGCATCGGCGGCACCGTCTATCTCATATTGCGGATCGGTCGCGACGGCAACGTCGAGGACGTCGCCGCACGCCAGGTCAATCTGCGTGTCGCCGCACGACCGGCGGAGATGGAGCGATTCCGCAACGAGTTCGCCGACGTCTGCGTCTCCAAGGCCCGCCAGTGGAAGTTCGATCCGCCGACGCAGGGTGGGGACGTCGACGCAGCGTCGTGGTCGGTGCAGGTTCCGGTCGACTTCTACGCACCGGATCGGCCGCCGCCGGGCTACGGGCAATGGGAAGCCTACGTGCCCGGCCCACGTCTGGCGGTGCCGTGGCGGGACAACGCAGACGACGCGCGCGATCCCGTCGACGCGATCGCCGCCGGCGGCATCTATTCCGACAACGACACTGGCCCGCGCCTGCTGACACCGGCAGGGCAGGGGTAGGAGACGCCAATGAAATTCATCCGATGGATTGCGACGTTGAGCCTGATGTTCTGGTTCACCGCTGCCCTGGCCGCCGGCCCCGCTGCGGTGCGCAAACAGGTCGAATCGACGCTGCTGGTGGCTGGCATGATCGACATCGAGCCCGACGGCAGCGTCAGCGGCTACACCCTCGACCGCGGCGCGGAGTTGCCGCCAGTGGTCACCGCGCTGCTCGACAAGGCCACCCCGGGCTGGAAGTTCGAGCCCGTCGAGATCGCAGGCAAGCCGGCGAGGGTGCGTACCGCGATGAGCGTCCGCCTGGTGGCCAGGCGCGCCGCAACGGGCGACGGTTTTGATGTCCGCATCGCCGCCGGAAACTTCGGCAATCCGAACGAGGAAGGATCCCTCGCGAGCGCATCGTTGAAGCCGCCGGCTTATCCGATGGACGCCGCGAGCGCAGGCGTCTACGGCACGGTCTATTTGATTGTCCGCATTGGCCGCAACGGCAACGTCGAGGACGCCATCGCCGAACAGGTCAACATGAAGGTCATCGACAGCGAGGCCGGGCTGGAGCGCTGGCGCCGCGTGCTGGCGAAGGCGGCGGTGCGCGGTGCGAGCGCCTGGACGTTCACCCCGCCGACGCGCGGCGACGAAGTCGATGCCCCATTCTGGCTGGCGCGCGTTCCGGTCGACTTCGTTGCCCACGACGCCAAACCGCTGAAGTACGGCGAGTGGGAGGCGTACGTCCCGGGCCCAAGGCAAAGCGCGCCATGGATTGGCGCAATGGATACCTCACTGGGCGCCGATGCGGTCGCCAATGGCGCCATCCAACCGTTGGGGACCGGGCCGAAACTGCTTACCCCGATCGGCGGCTGACACTGCGGATCACCAACAAAAACGCCCCGCATCGCGGGGCGTTTTCGTTACGGCGGGCGCCGGACTCAGCGCTTCATCGAACTGAAGAACTCGTCGTTCGACTTGCTCGTCTTCATCTTGTCGAGCAGGAACTCCATCGCGCCGATCTCGTCCATGCCGTGCAGCAGCTTGCGCAGGATCCAGATCTTCTGCAGCAGTTCCGGCTCGATCAGCAGGTCCTCGCGGCGGGTGCCCGAACGGTTGATGTTGATCGCCGGGTAGACGCGCTTCTCGGCGATACGACGGTCCAGGTGCACTTCCGAGTTGCCGGTGCCCTTGAACTCTTCGTAGATCACCTCGTCCATCTTGCTGCCGGTATCGATCAGCGCGGTGGCGATGATGGTCAGCGAGCCGCCTTCTTCAACGTTGCGCGCGGCACCGAAGAAACGCTTCGGGCGGTGCAGGGCGTTGGCGTCGACACCACCGGTCAGGACCTTGCCCGACGACGGCACGACGTTGTTGTAGGCACGGGCCAGGCGGGTGATCGAGTCGAGCAGGATGACCACGTCGCGCTTGTGTTCGACCAGGCGCTTGGCGCGCTCGATCACCATTTCGGCGACCTGCACGTGGCGCGCGGCCGGCTCGTCGAAAGTCGAGGAGACCACTTCGCCGCGCACGGTGCGCTGCATCTCGGTCACTTCTTCCGGGCGCTCGTCCACCAGCAGCACGATCAGGTGCACGTCCGGGTGGTTGTGCGTGATGGCCGTGGCCACCTGCTGCATCATCATCGTCTTGCCGGCCTTGGGCGGCGAGACGATCAGGGCGCGCTGGCCTTTGCCCTGCGGCGCCATCAGGTCGAGGATGCGGCCGGTGATGTCCTCGGTCGAGCCGTCGCCGCGCTCGAGGCGGAACTTGCGGCGCGGGAACAGCGGCGTCAGGTTCTCGAACAGGACCTTGTTCTTGCTCGCTTCCAGCGGCTCGCCGTTGATCGTGTCGACCACGGCCAGGGCGAAGTAGCGCTCGCCGTCCTTCGGCCAGCGGATGCGGCCCGACAGATGGTCGCCGGTGCGAAGGTTGAAGCGGCGGATCTGGCTGGGCGAGATGTAGGTGTCGTCCGGACCGGCCAGGTAGCTGGCCTCATGCGAGCGCAGGAAGCCGAAGCCGTCGGGCAGGATCTCCAGCACGCCGTCGGCGGCGACGCCTTCGCCGTGGCGGGTCAGGACCTTGAGCAGGGCGAAGATGACGTCCTGCTTGCGGGCACGGGCGACGCCTTCCTGGATCTGCAGGGTGTCGGCGAGGTCGAGCAGCTTGTTCGCCGGCATCCGCTTGAGGTCGCCCAGCGAGTACTGCGGGAAGCCCTCGGGGACCTGCGGGTGCGGGCGCGGCACGAACTGCTCGCCGTTGCCGCCGTCGTCCTCCATGCCACCCTGGAAGCGGTCGCGCTGGCGGTCACGGCGGTTGCGGAAGCGGTCGCGGCGGTTGTTGCGGCCTTCATCGCCGCCCTGGCCTTGCTGGCCCTGGCCGCCTTGGCCGCCCTGGCCCTGCTGGCCGCCATGGCCTTGCTGGCCCTGGCCACCCTGGTGCCGGTTTTGATTCTGGCCCTGATGCTGGCCACGCTGGCCTTGGCCGCCTTCGCCTTGCTGGGCGGGGGCGCCATCGGCGCGGGGTTCGGAGGGAGCGGCGGCCGGAGCGGGCGCGCTGGGAGCCGGGGCAGCCGGCGGCGGAGCTTCCGCACGCGGCGCCGGGGCGCTTTCGGATGGGGTCTGTGTGGCGGCGGCGTTGTCGGCTGCCTTGCTCACACGCGGCTTGCGCACGCGCTTTTCGGCGGTGTCGCCAGCGTCAGGGGTGTTATCGGACAAGCAGGGATTCCTCGCTGAGGCGAGCGCTCGCAGAGGGCGAGCGGGACGTCGGGGACGATTGGTTCAAGAAGGGGTGCGGCGCCGCGACAAGTCACGCGACACGTCTTACGGGAACGCCGGGTAGGACGAAACTAGCACTGCCACAGCGCGGCGGCAAGCGTCCGGACAGGGGGCGTTCACATCGCCGGGGCGGGCCGGCGGAGCTGCGCCCGCAGGGCGGACGCAGCCGGTGGGCTCGTTGCCAGGCCGGGGCCCGGCCTCAGAGCGCCTTGTCGATCATCTGGCTCAGCTGGGCCTTGCCCACCGCGCCGATCTGG
Organism: Lysobacter sp. 05T417; assembly: GCF_056396405.1. Lineage (NCBI taxonomy): Bacteria > Pseudomonadati > Pseudomonadota > Gammaproteobacteria > Lysobacterales > Lysobacteraceae > Lysobacter > Lysobacter sp. 05T417. Next base: position 200,418 of record NZ_JBFTLK010000005.1, read on the forward strand.
GTGGCCTGGACCTGGCCGTTCTTGAACAGCAGCAGCATCGGGATCGAGCGCACGTGGTACTTCATCGCCGTGTTGCGGTTGTGGTCGACATTGACCTTGGCGATCTTGACCTTGCCCTCATAGGTGGCGGCCAGCTCGTCCAGGGCCGGGGCGATCATCTTGCACGGGCCGCACCATTCCGCCCAGAAGTCCACCAGGACCGGTTCGGACGACTGCAGCACGGCGGCATCGAAATCGGCATCGCCGACGTGCAAAATTTTCTCGCTCACGGGGTTCTCCTGCGGGTTGGATCGACGGCCGGGGGGCGGCACGGGCCGCCGGCCCGGCTGGGGCCGGCCCGGAACCGGCGGTGCCGGATCGGGCGTTACGGTAAACTGGGGCGTTTCGCGGCGACTTCAAGCCCGCCGCCGATACCGAACCTAGCCGGCACCCATGAGGAATGACCCTCTCAGGGACCGGCCCCGGCAGTCTGCGATGGCGGACGCCACCCACGCAAGCGCACCGGTGCAAAACTGCATGCTGCAGGTAGCACGGTCCCGCGGACAGACTGAATCTGATGAGCGACAAGCCCCTAACCGATATTTCCTTCTCCACCTTCGACCTGCATCCGAGCCTGCTGGCCGGACTCGAGGCCGCAGGTTTCACCCGCTGCACGCCGATCCAGGCGCTGACGCTGCCACTCGCGCTCAATGGCCGTGACGTCGCCGGCCAGGCCCAGACCGGCACCGGCAAGACGCTGGCGTTCCTGGTCGCGGTGATCAACCGGCTGCTGACGCGTCCGGCCCTGGCCGAACGCAAGCCCGAGGACCCGCGCGCGCTGATCCTGGCGCCGACGCGCGAACTGGCGATCCAGATCCACAAGGACGCGGTCAAGTTCGGCAGCGACCTGGGCCTGAAGTTCGCCCTGGTGTACGGCGGCGTCGACTACGACAAGCAGCGCGAGCTGCTGCAGAAGGGCGCCGACGTCATCATCGCCACCCCCGGCCGCCTGATCGACTACGTCAAGCAGCACAAGGTCGTGTCGCTGCACGCCTGCGAGATCTGCGTGCTCGACGAAGCCGACCGCATGTTCGACCTGGGCTTCATCAAGGACATCCGCTTCCTGCTGCGCCGCATGCCGATCCGCACCGAGCGGCAGACGCTGCTGTTCTCGGCCACGCTCAGCCATCGCGTGCTGGAGCTGGCGTACGAGCACATGAACGAGCCCGAGAAGATCGTCGTCGAGACCGAGTTCATCACGGCCGCGAAGGTCCGCCAGAAGGTCTACTTCCCGGCCGACGAAGAGAAGATCCCGCTGCTGCTGGGCCTGCTGTCGCGCAGTGAAGGCGCGCGCACGATGGTGTTCGTCAACACCAAGGCGTTCGTCGAGCGCGTCGCACGTTCGCTCGAGCGTGGCGGCTACCGCGTCGGCGTGCTGTCGGGCGACGTGCCGCAGAAGAAGCGCGAGTCGCTGCTCAACAAGTTCCAGAAGGGGCAGCTCGAGATCCTCGTCGCCACCGACGTGGCCGCGCGCGGCCTGCACATCGACGGCGTCTCGCATGTCTACAACTACGACCTGCCGTTCGATGCCGAGGACTACGTCCACCGCATCGGCCGCACCGCGCGCCTGGGCGCCGAGGGCGACGCGATCAGCTTCGCCTGCGAGCGCTACGCGATGTCGCTGCCGGACATCGAGGCCTACATCGAGCAGAAGCTGCCGGTAGTGGCGGTCGAGCCCGACCTGCTGGTTGCGCTGCCGCGCGCGCCGCGCGAAGTGCCGGCCGGCGAGCCGGGCGAAGAAGAAGAGAGCATTGGCGCGATCTTCAAGGAAGCGCGCGAGCAGCGTGCGGCCGACGAGGAGCGTCGTGGTGGTGGTCGCAGTGGCGGCGGTCGCAGCGGCAGTGGCGCCGGTGGCCCGCGTCGCAGCAGCGGTGGTCGCAGCGATGGTCGCCCTGGCGAGCGCCGTGAAGGCGGCGCGCCGCGTGGCGAGCGCAAGCCGCGCGCGGCCGCAGCCATGGCCGAAGGCGGTGCAGCCGTTATCGCCGCGCCTGTCGCTGCGGCGGTCACGGCGCCGACCCCGGGCCTGGACGATGCCGAGCGCGCACCGCGCAAGCGCCGTCGCCGTCGCGGTGGCAAGCGCGTGGAGGGCAATGGCGAGGCCACGGCCGCCGTCGCCACGCCGTCGGGCAAGGCCACCCAGGTGCATGCACAGAAGCCGAAGGCCGGTGCCGCGTCCGCCGAGAAGCCGGGCCTGCTCAACCGCATCGGCCGCAGTCTCAAGTCGCTGATCACCCGCGCACCGCGCAGCCAGCACTGAGCCTTGAGCCCCTCTCCCGCGTGCGGGAGAGGGGTTGGGGTGAGGCAGTAGCACGGCGCCGCAAGTGGCGCTCTCATCCGCCCTCCGGGCACCTTCTGCCGCACGCGGGGGAACGGACGCGTCTGTGCCAACCGGATCACCGTCGCGGTTTTCGCCCCGCCGCTGGCCTTCCTTGCCCGCGCCGCCGATACTTGGCGGCATCAGCAAGCACCGGTGAGCGATGAGCGTCCTGCGCTTCGACAATGTCAGCAAGCGATACAGCGGCGGCCACGACGCGCTGAGCGAAGTGAGCTTCGAAGTGGCGCCGGGCGAGATGTTGTTCGTGACCGGCCATTCCGGTGCCGGCAAGAGCACCCTGCTCAAACTCATCCATCTCTCCGAACGGCCCAGCCGCGGCGCGGTGCTGTTCGGCGACCGCAACCTGCTCAAGGTGCGCGGGCGTCGCATCGCCCTGCACCGGCGCGAAGTCGGCGTTGTCTTCCAGGACCATCGCCTGCTCGCCGATCGCAGCGTCGCCGACAACGTCGCCCTGCCGCTGATCCTGCGTGGCCTACGCCGTGGCGATATCGGCAAGCGCGTGCGCAGCGTGCTCGACAAGGTCGGCCTGGGCGCTCGCGCCGAGGCATTGCCGACGCAGCTGTCGGCCGGTGAGCAGCAGCGTGTCGGTATTGCCCGCGCCATCGTCGGCGAACCGCGCCTGCTGGTCGCCGACGAACCCACCGGCAATCTCGACCCCACCTTGTCGGCGGAGATCATGGCGCTGTTCGAGTCGCTGCCCGAGCGCGGCACCAGCGTGCTGGTCGCCAGCCACGACCTGGCGCTGGTCAAACGCATGAAGAAGCGCGTGCTCGTGCTCAACCAGGGCCGCCTGGTCGATGACATCTCGCCCGAGGACCTGGCCCAGTGAGCGCCACGTCGCCGGACGCGGCCAAGCCGCAGCCCGCAGCCGCCAAGCCGCGCCCACAGGCGCCGCGTTCGCGCCTGGGTACCTGGTTCGACCATCATCTCTACAGCCTCGTCGCCAGCCTCGGCCGGATGTTCCACAAGCCCTGGGCGACCGCACTCACCATTGGCGTGATGGCGGTGGCGATCACTCTGCCGCTGGGCCTGTGGGCGGCGCTGGGCAACATCGAACGCTTCACCGGCTCGGTGCAGCAGGCGCGCCAGATCAGCCTGTTCCTCAAGCCCTCGGTTGCGCTCGACCGCGCCCGTGCGCTCGCCGACGAGCTGCGCGGTCGCGCCGATGTCGCCGCGCTCGAACTGCGCACGCCCGAGCAGGGCATGCAGGAACTGCGTGAGCGCAGCGGCCTGGGCGACGCGATATCCGCGGTCACGTCCGATGAAGGCGAGGGCAATCCGTTGCCGAGCGTGCTGATCGTCAGCCCGAAGGGCGACGAGGCCCAACTAGCCGCATCGCTGGAGAACCTGCCCGAAGTCGACGTCGTCCAGCACGATGCCGGCTGGCGCCAGCGCCTGGACAGCTGGCTGCGTTTCGGCGTGCGCCTGGCCTGGGTGCTGGGCATGCTGCTGGGCCTGGGCGCGCTGCTGGTGGTCGGCAACACCGTGCGCCTGGACATCCAGTCGCGACGCGAGGAAATCGCCGTGCTGCAACAACTCGGCGCCACCGACGGTTTCATCCGTCGCCCGTTCCTCTATCTCGGCCTGAGCTACGGTCTGGTTGCGGGCCTGATCGCGCTGGCCCTGCTCACCGCGGCCGACCTGGCGCTGCGCGTGCCGCTGGCCGACCTCGCCCGCAGCTACGGCAGCGGCTTCGCGCTGCAGGGTTTCGACCTGGCGCATGCGGGTGCGATTGTTTTCGGGTCCGGCCTGCTCGGCTGGATCGGCGCCGGTTTCGTTACCGGTCATTACCTGCGCCAGACCCGGCCCATTTCGTAAGTGATCCAGGCATGAGTTCCCACGACCTTCGACACCTCGCCAGCACCGCGCCGCGGATCATGGTCGTGGACGGTTCCAAGCTGGTGCGCAAGCTGATCGGCGACGTGCTCACGCGCGAACTCGCCGACGCGGTGGTCGTGCCGTGCGCGGGCATCGCCGAAGCACAGGCGGCGCTGGCCGAAGGCCCGGTCGATCTGGTCACCACATCGCTGTCGCTGCCCGACGGCGACGGCATCGCCCTGGCGCGCGCCGTGCGCGAGTCGGCCGGTCAGGCCTACGTGCCGATCATCGTCGTCTCCGGCGACGCGCAGTCGCACCTGGAATCGCGCAGCTTCACCGAAGACGTCACCGACTACTTCGACAAGGGCCTGGGCCACAGCGCACTGGCGGCCTTCATCCGCGGCTACGTGCAACCTCAGCCGATCCCGGGTGCGCGCGTGCTTTACGTCGAGGACAGCAAGGTCGTCGCCCTGGCGACCAAGCGCATGCTCGAACGCGCCGGCCTGAGCGTGCTGCACTTCATCGGTGTCGAAGAAGCGCTGGAGTTCCTCGAGACCCGTCGCGGCCAGGACGACATCGGCGCCGACCTGGTGCTGACCGACGTCTATCTGAAAGGCGCGCTCAGCGGCAACGACCTGCTCGAACGCCTGCGCCACGACTTCGGCCACGGCAAGCGCCGCCTGCCGGTGCTGGTGATGACCGGCGACGCCAATGCCCACAACCAGAGCGCGCTGCTGCGCGCCGGCGCCAACGACCTGGTGCTCAAGCCGATTGAAGAGCGCCTGCTGATCACCAAGACGCTGTTCCAGCTGCGCCTGTCGCGGCTGCCGGAGCAGGCGGCACTGGACGCATGAACGACGGCGGTGACCGCTCCGCCCGCGTCAGCCTCGAACCGTCCTGGAAGGAGCGGGTAGGCGACTACCTGCAACGTCCCGACATGCAGGCGCTGTCGAGCTACCTGCGTGAGCGCAAGGCCGCCGGCGTCAACGTCTATCCGCCGGGCCCCACCATCTTCGCCGCCTTCGACGCAACGCCGTTCGATGCGGTCAAGGTCGTCGTCCTCGGCCAGGACCCGTACCACGGCCACGGCCAGGCCCACGGTCTGTGCTTCTCGGTGCAGCCCGGCGTCGCCGTCCCGCCTTCGCTGCTCAACATCTTCAAGGAGATCGAGCGCGACCTCGGCATCGCCCGACCCGACCACGGCTGCCTGTTGCCCTGGGCGCAGCGCGGCGTGCTGCTGCTCAACGCGGTGCTGTCGGTGGAGGAAGGCAATGCCGGCGCCCACCAGGGCAAGGGCTGGGAGGGGTTCACCGACCACGTCGTCGAGACCCTCAACCGCGAGCGCGAGGGCCTGGTGTTCCTGCTCTGGGGCAGTTACGCCCAGGCCAAGGGCAAGGTCATCGATTCGCGCCGGCACCGGGTGCTCAAGGCGCCGCATCCCTCGCCGTTGTCGGCGCACCGCGGGTTCCTGGGCTGCGGGCACTTTTCGGCCGCCAACGAGTACCTGCAGCGGCGTGGCCAGGCCGGAATCGACTGGTCCCTGCCGCCCCGGTCCCAGCTGGCACTCTGACCCCGCCTGCGGCGCGATCCCGAACCTGAACGGTTCCATTGTTGCACTGCTGCAACAGTGCGGAACTTCCAGGGCCTTTAGCAGTCCTACAACCCGACTGCTAAGATGCCTGCCATGACCACGACGAGCTTTTCCAACAGCGGCCTTCCCAACAGCGGCCTGTCTACTGCCCTGGTCGCCAACAACATCCCCGTGCCGAGCGCGCTCGGCTCGCTGGACGCCTACGTCAACGCGGTGCACCGCATCCCGGTGCTGACCGTCGAGGACGAACAGGCGCTGGCCCGCCGTTTCCGCGAAGGCGAAGACCTCGACGCCGCCCGTGAGCTGGTGCACTCGCACCTGCGCTTCGTCGTGCACGTCGCCCGTGGCTACAACGGCTACGGCCTGCAGATCGGCGACCTGATCCAGGAAGGCAACATCGGCCTGATGAAGGCCGTGAAGCGTTTCGACCCCGATCAGGGCGTGCGCCTGGTGTCGTTCGCCGTGCATTGGATCCGTGCCGAGATGCACGAGTTCATCCTCAAGAACTGGCGCATCGTCAAGGTCGCCACGACCAAGGCGCAGCGCAAGCTGTTCTTCAACCTGCGCAAGTCCAAGACCCGCCTGGGCTGGATGAACGCCGAAGAAGTCCGTGCCGTCGCGCGTGATCTCAACGTCTCCGAGCGCGAAGTGCTGGAGATGGAATCGCGTCTGTCGGGCCGTGATATCGGCTTCGACGCGCCGGATGACGACGACGATGGCGCACCGCCGTCGCCGGTGGCCTACCTGCGCGCCGATGGCGAGGATCCCTCGCAGACCTACGAGCGCGAAGACGAGGAAGACGGTCACCTGGCGCTGCTGCGCGAAGGCCTGTCGGAACTGGATGCGCGCTCGCGCGACATCATCAAGCGCCGCTGGCTCGACGACGAAAGCAAGATCACGCTGCAGGAGCTGGCCGACGAGTACGGCGTCAGCGCCGAACGCATCCGCCAGATCGAAGCCAACGCGCTCAAGAAGATGCGCGCGCTGTTCGCGGCGTAAGCGTCAGCGGCATGCAATGCAGAACGGCCCGGGAAACCGGGCCGTTTTCGTTTGCACTGAGCACCGTCATCCCCGCGAAGGCGGGGATCCATGGACGTTGCTCTGACTCACGGGGCCCGCCGCCTTGTCCTGCCCCAGGATGATCCGCGCGTGCCGCTGGTAGCTCCAGTACGCCCACGCCCAGTTGATCAGCACGATGATCCGGTTGCGGAAGCCGATCAGGAAGAACACGTGCGCCGCCAGCCAGAACCACCACGCCAGCAACCCTGACAGCTTGAAGCCATGCAGGTCGACGACCGCGGCCATGCGCCCGATCGTCGCGAGGTTGCCGAAATCGCGATAGCGGAACGCCGGTGCCGGCTTGCCCGAGAGCCGCGCGCGGATCGCCGCGGCGACGTGCGCACCCATCTGCTTCGCCGCCGGGGCCACGCCGGGCACCGGCTTGCCGTCCTGCACCACGCTGGCCAGGTCGCCGGCGACGAAGATCTCCGGATGGCCCGGCACGCTCAGGTCGGCCGCAACCGGCACGCGCCCGGCACGATCGCGCTCCACGCCAAGCAACGCCCCCAACGGGGATGCCGCAACGCCTGCGGCCCACAACACCGTGCGTGCGGGAACGAACTGCTCGCCCAATGTGTATCCACGCGCATCGATGCGGCTGACCGGCGTACCCGTCACCACCTCGACGCCGAGCTTCTCCAGCTGGCGCCGCGCCTTGTCGGACAGCGACTCGGGAAACGACGCCAGCACGCGTGGCCCGGCTTCCACCAGCCGGACGCGCGCATGCGAAGGATCGATGTTGCGGAACTCGCGCTTGAGCGTGTGCCGCGCGATCTCCGCCAGCGTGCCGGCCAGTTCGACACCGGTCGGGCCGCCGCCGACGACGGCGAAGCTCAGCCACGCCGAACGCTCCTCCGGGTCGTCGCACGCCTCTGCGCGCTCGAACGCCAGCAGCAGTCGCCGACGAATCGCCAGCGCGTCATCCAGCGTCTTCAGCCCCGGCGCATCCTTGCTCCATTCGTCGTGGCCGAAGTAGGCATGGGTGGCGCCGCTGGCCAGCAGCAGGCAGTCGTAGTCCAGTCGTTCGCCATCGGCAAGCCTCACCGTACGCACCTGCGTATCGATGCCGGTGACCTCGCCCAGGCGCACCTCGACATTGCGCTGGTTGCGCAGGATGTGGCGCAGCGGCGCGGCGATGTCGGGCGAGGACAGGCCGGCGGTGGCGACCTGGTAGAGCAGGGGCTGGAACAGATGATGGTTGCGGCGGTCGATCAGGGTGATGTCGACGTCGTCGCCCGCCAACGCACGCGTGGTCCACAGGCCACCGAAGCCGCCACCGACGACGACAACGCGGGGGCGTGCAGGAATCGAACTCATGCTTTGGCTGCTCCATGTTGCGCATCCACGTCGTCGTGGTCGCGATCAATGCGCGAGTGATGCTTGGTATCGCGCATGAACACATACACCAGCAGCGACACCGCCACGCAGGCCGTCACGTACCAGTAGAAGTACGACTCATGGCCGATCTGCTTGAACCACAGCGCAAGGTACTCGGCGGTGCCGCCGAACAGCGACACCGTCAGCGCATACGGCAGTCCGACCCCGAGCGCGCGAATGTGCGCGGGGAACAACTCGGCTTTCACCACCGCATTGATCGAGGTGTAGCCGCTGACGATGACCAGCCCGGTCATGACCCAGGCGAACGCGCTCCACACGCTGCCTGCGCCGGCGATGCCGCTGAGGATCGTATACGTGCACAGCGTGCCGAGCACGCCGAACGCGATCAGGATCGGACGCCGGCCGATGCGGTCCGACAGGGCGCCGACCAGCGGCTGCAGCAGCATGAACACCAGCAGCGATGCCGCCGACACCAGCGTCGCATCGGCCTTGCTGAAGCCGCCGGTGTTGACCAGGAACTTCTGCGGATACGTGGTGAAGGTATAGAACGAGAGCGTCCCGCCCATCGTCAGGCCGACGACAGTCAGCACCTCACGCGGATGCTGCAGCAATACGCGCAGGCTGCCACGCTGCTTGTGATCCTGGCTTCTGGCGATGGCAAACGATTCGGTTTCCTGCATGCCGCGGCGCAGGTACAGCGCAGTCACCGCGCACAGCGCACCGACCACGAATGGGATCCGCCAGCCCCAGTCCTGCAGCTGCTCCTCGGTCAAGAGCAGGCGCTGCAGCAACACCAGCAATCCTAGCGCCAGCAGCTGCCCCATCACCAGCGTTACGTACTGGAAGCTCGACCAGAATCCGCGCCGACGCGCATCGGCCATCTCGCTGAGATAGGTCGCCGATGTGCCGTACTCGCCGCCAACGCTCAGGCCCTGCAGCAACCGCGCGAACACCAGCAGCGCCGGCGCGGCGATGCCGATGCGCTCATGGCCCGGCGCCACCGCGATCAGCAGCGAGCCGGCGCACATCAGCAGCACCGACAGCATCAGCGCCGCCTTGCGGCCGTGGCGGTCGGCATACAGCCCCATCAGCCAGCCGCCGACGGGACGCATCAGGAAGCCGACCGCGAACACCGCCGCGGTGTCGAGCAACTGCGCGGTGGTGTCGCCCTTGGGGAAGAAATGCGGCGCGAAGTAGATGGCGAACGCGGAGTAGGCGTACCAGTCGTACCACTCCACCAGGTTGCCGACCGAACCGCTGAAGATGCTGCGCAGGCGGTGGGCGGGAGTCATCCGGGTCGTCGCATCCATGCGCACAGTTTGCCCGAACTCAGCCCAGTCGCTGCGCCAGCAAGGCCTCGAGCTTGCGCTGGTCGGCTGCGAAGCGGCGGATGCCGTCGGCCAGCTTGTCGTTGGCCATCGCGTCCTCGTTGTGCTGCCAGCGGAACGCGGCTTCGTCGAGTGCCGCCGGTGCCGGAGCACGGTCGCCGGTGTCGTTGAGCGCGCGCGGCACGCCGCCTTCGCTGGCGGCCAGTTCGGCCAGCAGCTCCGGCGAGATCGTCAGGCGATCGCAGCCGGCCAGCGCCAGCACCTGCCCGGTGTTGCGGAAGCTCGCGCCCATCACCACGGTGTTGAAGCCGTGGCGCTTGTAGTGGTGCCAGATGCGGGTGACCGACTGCACGCCCGGGTCGTCCTGCGGCGTGGCCGGCTTCTCCGCGCCGTTGGCCAGGTGCCAGTCGAGGATGCGACCGACGAAGGGCGAGATCAGGAACACGCCGGCCTCGGCGCAGGCGACGGCCTGGGCGAACGAGAACAGCAGCGTGAGGTTGCAGTTGATGCCTTCGCGCTCGAGCTGTTCGGCGGCGCGGATGCCTTCCCAGGTCGACGCGGTCTTGATCAGCAGCCGCTCGCGACCGATGCCGGCCTTCTCGTACAGCGCGACCAGCTTGCGTGCCTTGGCCAGCGTGGCTTCGGTGTCGAAGCTCAGGCGGGCGTCGACTTCGGTCGAGACGCGGCCCGGGATCAACTTGAGGATCTCGGTGCCGATGGTGACTGCCAGCACGTCGGAGGCATCGGCGATGCGCTCGGCCAGGTCGGAACCGCGCGCCTGCGCCAAGGCTGCATCGATCAGCGGCGAATAGGCCGGGATGGAGGCAGCCTTGAGCAGCAGCGACGGGTTGGTGGTGGCGTCGAGCGGATGGAAGCGGGCGATCGCTTCGATGTCGCCGGTATCAGCGACGACGGCGGACAGGCTGCGCAGTTGTTCGAGCTGGCTGGTCACGATCTGGGGGGTCCTGGCGTCGATGGGTCGAGTGTCGGGGGCATTGTCCCCGATTAAATCATGGTAGCGCTAACATTCACCGCACGGTCCAACGTAATGCCGTCGCCTCCGCCCTGGGTTAGGCTCGGCGCGACCCCGCCTGGAAGCGTGTCATGGCCGAACCGCAACGCCGAATCGCCCTGCTGGTCGACGCCGACAACGCCCCGGCCGCCAAGATCGACGTGATCCTGGCCGAGGTCGCGCGCCACGGCGTCGCCAATGTCCGCCGCGCCTACGGCAACTGGAAAAGCCCGCACCTCAAGAGCTGGGAAGCGACGCTGCACGAATACGCGATCCGCCCGATCCAGCAGTTCGCCTACAGCAGCGGCAAGAACGCATCGGACATGGCGATGGTGATCGACGCCATGGACCTGCTGTACGCGCGCAACCTGGACGGCTTCGCGATCGTCTCCAGCGATGCCGACTTCACCCCGCTGGTGATGCGGCTGCTGACCGACGGGGTGAAGGTCTATGGCTTTGGCGAGAAGAAGACGCCGCTGCCGTTCGTCAATGCGTGCTCCAAGTTCACCTACCTCGAAGCCCTCGTCGAGCCCAGCACCGAAGCCACGGCGGTGGCGACAAAGCCGCGCACGGCCAAGGAACTTCGCGACGACACCCGCCTGCTGCAGATGCTGCGCAGCGCGGTCGAGTCGGCCAGTGGCGACGACGGCTGGGCGCACCTGGGCCAGGTGGGCCACCAGATCAGCAACCAGGCCTCGTTCGATTCGCGCAACTACGGGTTCCGCAAACTCAGCGACCTGATCGAAGCGACCGGCCTGTTCGACGTCAACCGCGAGAACCAGATCCTGTGGATCCGGCCCAAGCAGCGGGCGAAATCGAAGGCGGCGGAGAAAGGCGCCGGCGCATAGGCGGCACTCAAGCCGCGCTCAAGTAGCGGTCAATAGAGATCGACCGGGTCGACGTCGAGCGACCAGCGCACTTTGCGCGCGTCGGGCAGGGCATGGATCGCCGGCATCGCGGCATCGAGCGCCATGTGCAGCGTGCGACGGTCCTGCGCCGACAGCAGCAGCTGCGCGCGCTGGTAGCCGGCGCGGCGTGGCATCGGCGCCGGCAGCGGGCCGTGCAGGTCGAGTGCGGCGCCGGTGTCGTGCAATGCCGCGCGCGCGGAACGCAGGAAGTTCTCGCAGGCCTCGGTGTGCCTGGCTTCGGCGCGAATCATCGCCATGTGCGCGAACGGCGGGAAACCCGCGGCCTCGCGCTGCGCCAGTTCTTCCTCGGCGAAGGCGGCGTAACCACCGGTCAGCAGTGTCGCCAGCAGCGGATGGCCGGGATGGTGCGTCTGCAGCAGCACTTCACCGCGTCGCTCGGCGCGACCGGCGCGACCGGCGACCTGGATCAGCAACTGCGCCAGTTTCTCCGGTGCGCGGAAGTCGGCCGAGAACAGGCCTTCGTCGATGCCGACCACGGCCACCAGGGTCAGCTGCGGCAGGTCGTGGCCCTTGGCCAGCATCTGCGTGCCGACGAGGATGCCGCGCCGGGTGCCGAAGCGCGCCAGGTGCTGTTCCAGTGCATCGCGATGCTGGGTGGTGCCGCGATCGATGCGCAACACCGGGACATCCGGGAAGCGGGCGGCGAGGGCTTCCTCGATGCGTTCGGTGCCTGCGCCCTGCGCCTGCAGCGCCAGCCCGCCGCAATCCGGGCAGGCATTGGGCACGGGCCGGCGCGCACCGCAGTGATGGCATTGCAGGCGACGACCTCCTGCATGGACCGTCATCGGCGTGCCTGTCGTCTCGGTGCTGCAACGCTGGCATTGCGCGCTCCAGCCACAGTCATGGCACAGCAGCACCGGCGCATAGCCGCGGCGGTTCTTGAACACCAGCACCTGGCCGTCGGCGTCGAGCGCGCGGCCGATCGTGTCGAGCAGTTCCTGCGACAGGCCCGCTTCGAGCGGGCGCTTGCGCACGTCGCACACGCGCACCGTCGGCGGCTGTGCATCGCCGGCGCGCTCGCGCAGGCGCAGGTGGGTGTAGCGGCCGAGCTGGGCGTTGCGCAGCGTCTCCAGCGACGGCGTCGCGCTGCCGAGCAATACCGGGATGCCCAGTGTCTTGCCGCGCACCAGGGCAAAGTCGCGGGCGTGGTAACGAATGCCGTCGAGCTGCTTGAAGCTGCCGTCGTGTTCTTCGTCGATCACGATCAGGCCGGCCTCGGGCATGGGCAGGAACACCGCCGAGCGCGTGCCCACCACCACCCGCGCCTCGCCACGGGCGAACGCCGCCCAGGTGCGGGCGCGCTCGCCGTCGCCCAGGCCCGAATGCAGGGCGTGGACCGGGACGCCGAGGCGGGCCCGGAAACGCGCCAGGGTCTGCGGCGTCAGTCCGATCTCGGGCACCAGCACCAACGCCTGGCGACCGCGCGCCAGGCAGTCGGCGATGGCATGGAGGTAGACCTCGGTCTTGCCGCTGCCGGTGACGCCGTCCAGCAGCAACGCGGCGAAGCCGTCGCGGGCCGCCAGCACGGCGTCCACGGCGGCGTGCTGCTCGCCGTTGAGGGTGGGCCCGGGGCGCGGCGCCGGTGCCCGTGGCGTCACCGGCACGGCGATGCGCTCGGCCAGGCCGCGCTTGGCCAGGGCGCGGGCGGCGCTGCGCCAGTCGTCGAGGTCGTCGTCGAGGCTGTCCTCGTCGCAGGCGCCCGCCTGGAGCCGGTCGGCCAGGCGGCGCGGCTTGCCGGCACGCAGGCGTTCGCGCCCGGTCTGCCCGGCCTCGGTCAGTTGCCAGGCCCAGGCATGGGTGTCGGCCAGGGGCTCGCCACGGCGCAGGGTGGCCGGCAGGGCAGTCGCCAGCACCTCGCCCAGGGGGGCATGGGTGTAGCGCGCGAGCCAGCGCAGCGAATCGAGCAGCTCGCCGTGGAACACCGGTTCCGGATCGAGCCGCGCCAGGGCGTGCTTGAGCTGGGGAGCGTCCTCGCCGGCGTTGCCGACTTCGGCCACCACCCCGACCAGTTCGCGACTCCCGAACGGCACCCGCACCCGGCTGCCGACATCGCCTGCCCGCGCCGCCTCGCCCTCAGGCGGGAGGTAGTCGAACAGGCGCGGCAATGGCAGTGGCAGGGCCAGTCGCCAGACCGGCGAATCAGGCATCGAGGCATCGGGCATCGGCGCAGTCTACCGAGGCGCGCGAGGGACGGCCCGACTGCTGAAAGTTGCAGGGCATTGCTCCGCGCTATGTGACATAAGTCACGCAAGTGTCGGATGTAAAAGGCAATTGACCTTTATCCACATCGCCTGTGGATAAATCTGTGCATGGTGTGTCGGCAGATTGGTCCGACTACACAAAAACAGGCCTTGCGGCCACGTTGGTGAAAAAATCGCCATCGCGGTTATTGTCTTTTGAATCAAGAGGTTGACTGTGAAACATCGCTGTCATGGGACGCCGGGGCGGGGTCTGGCGTCTGGTCGTGACGATTCCATTACTGCTGTGCACAACCGCTTTTCGGGTGCGGGCCGCGTCCTGCTTCGCGGAGCACGAGTTAGCGCGTTGTCAAGCGGTTTTGTGGCATGACGGCATCGCTATGATGCGGGGCATGGCGATGCAGTCCCGATGAGCGTTTCTTCCCCCTCCCCCCACTCCGCTCCGCCCCCCGCGCTGTCCGCGTTCGTGCGCGGCGTCGAGCGTCGTGGCGCGGTCCTGGCCGAACTCCAGGCCGGCGATGCCGTCCTCGGCGACGCTGCCCTGGCGGCGGCCATGGCGCAGTTCCGCGTCGAGGCCGAATCGGTGCCCATGGCGGCGTGGCCGGCCCGGTTCTGGGCGCTGTTACTAAGCCAGCCGCAGCTGCGCAATCGCACCGCGGTGGCCTTGCCGATCGATGTCACCGACCGCCTCGGCGAGCTCGGCAGCGGGCCGCGCGCGGCCCTGCTGCTGCGAGTGGCCGCGGGCCTGTCGGAAGAGGAGGGCGCGGCCGTGCTGGGCGTATCCCAGCCGAGCTTCCGCCTGGCCCTGCAGCGGGCCCTGCCGCACCACGAGGACGGCCGGGCCGACCCCGAGGCCTGGCAGCGGCTGCGCGAGCAGATCCACCGCCGGATCAAGACCCTGCCGGCCGACCGGCTGGTGCGACTCAGCGGTGCCCGCGAGGCCGCCATGCGCGGTGTCTCCGGTCCGACCGCGACATCGGCCGGCAGCCCGGCAACGCCGCGCCGCCCGCGCTGGCTGCTGCCGCTGCTGTGGTCGCTGTTCGCGCTGTGTGCGCTGGCCCTGGCCGCCAGCTTCATCTGGCCCGGCTCGCTGACCCCATGGCAACGCGCGCTGGGGCTGGAGCCCGGGGTGAAGCGGATTCGCGTGGAGGCACTGCCGGAAGGCGATGCGCCGGCCTCGCGCTACTCCGCCGAGACCGCCCTGGTCGCCCATCGCGACTTCGAACTCCTCGCCGACCCGCAGGGCCAGGCCGACGCGCGCGACCTCGAGTTCCACAGCTGGTTCGCTGCGCAACAGGCAGCCGGCGTGACCGAGCCGACGCCGCCCACGGACGTGCCGCCGGCGGATTCGGTTGCACCGACCCCGGCCGATGCCGCCACGAGCGCCGAAACCGACACGGAGACCTCCGATGCGCCGATGTGAAGGCCGTCTGCGTGGCCTGCTGGCGCTGTCGCTGGGGCTGATGATCGCTTCGGCTTGGTCGGCGCCGTCCGAGCTGCTCGACGTGATGGCCCGCCTGCCGCCCGCCGCGCATGCGCAGCTGCAGCGGCAATGGCAGCAGTGGAGTGGCTGGTCACCGCAACAACGCGGCGACTTCAGGCAACGCGCCAAGGACTGGGATGCGTTGCCTCGCGCCGAACGCGATGCCCGTCGCGAGCGCTACCAGGCGTGGCGTGCATTGCCGGCGAGCGAGCAGGTCAGCATCCAGGCCGCCACGACGCAGCTGGCGGCGATGCCGTCCGAACGACAGCAGGCCTGGCGCGCGCAGTTCGATGCGCTCGATCGCAGTGAACGCCGTGGCTGGCTGCTGGGGCCGTCGCTGGGAGTCGACTACGCGATGCTGCAACCGCTCCTGGCGCAGGTGCCGGCAGGGGAGCACGCCGCGCTGATGCAGGCGTTGCGGACGATGTCACCGCAACAGCGCATCGACCTGGGCGTGCTGGCGCAGCGCACGCCTCCGACCAGGCGCGATGAACTGCGCCGCGGTCTGCTGGCTGCCGGCCCGCAAGGGCGCGGCGACTGGCTCTGGCAGCAGATGCAGCACTGAGGGCTTACATCCGCACCACGCTCGCCAGGGCGAGGAAGGTGGCGGCAAAGGCGAGCAGGACGAAGTAGAGGTTGCCGATCACCAGGTAGCGCACCGTGGTGACGATCCAGCCGTTGCCGTACACGCGCTTCTGCATCAGCCACAAGTAGACCGGCAGCCACAGCCACAGCAGCGTTTCGAGCGTGCCGCTGATCCAGCCGAATCCGCTCCACTGCGGCGAGATCGCGTTGTCCAGCGCGATCGACACGAAGAAGGCGAGCATCGCCAGGCACATGAAGGCGTGGCTGTAGAGCGCCACCACCAGGTGTTCGAGGTAGCGGCGCCCGGAGCCCAGGTACGCCAGCTTCAGCAGCAGCGCGAACACCGGCACCAGCAGGAACAGCGCCGACGGCACCGCCGCGAGCAGCGCGCGGACATACAGGCTCGGATCCTTTTGCGCGCGCGACACATTCTCGCGGCCGTGGGCGATCTGGCGATTGACCCAGTGGTTGAAGAAGGCCGGCGCCCAGCTGATCACCAGCGGGTTGGTTTCCTCGTCCCAGGGTTCATCGCTGCCGAACAGGGTCAACCGGTCGTAGCAGTCCGGATCGCCGTAGATGCGCGCGTCTTCGGATTCCTTGCGCGCGCGGCTGCCTTCGGTGCTGGTCGCCACCGCGATCTGCAACTTCGCTGCGCGGCAGCCGGCGGCGATGTTGATGTCGCGAATCTCGTTGAACTCGTGGCGGCGCGCGGCCGCCGCGCTGGCGGGCAGGCTCGCCAGCTTGACCTGGTGCGGTACCAGGCGTTCAACACGCAGGCGCTCGAGCGTGGTCAGGTCCTCGGCCTTGTCCATGCTCTGCTTGGAGGTTTCCAGTGCCTCGTTGGCGCGACGCTGGCCATCGGCCTTGGCCGCGGCGACCTGTTCGGCGCTCATGGCCTTTTCGCGGCCGATCGCCTCGATGCGGCTGTCGGCGGCGTGGTTCACATCCGCGATGGCGACGTCGATCGCCTTGCGAGCGTGCAGCAGCACCGACGGCACCGCCGAGCGCGCTTCGGCCAGGTCGGCCAGGTTCCTGCGGCGGATCTGCTCGACGTCGGCGATGCTGGCCGCCTTGGCGAAGGCCTTGGACTGCTTGGCCGAATTCTTGTTGCTCGACACGCCGTCCTCGAGCTGCACCATGGGATTGGCGCCCTCGTTGTTCTCGACGTGGATGGCCATCTGCGCGAAGAAGAACGTCACCACGCTCAGCACCAGGAACAACCGCAGCGGCGCGACATAGCGCGCGCGCTGGCCGGCGAGGTAGTTGACGGCCACGCGACCGGGCACGACCAGGTCGCGCAACGTGCGGAAGATGCGGCCATCGAGATGCCAGAACGACTCGAACACCTCCTCCAGCGCGTGCCTGGCGTCGCGCACCGGGTTCACCACCGATTGCCCGCAGTCGTGGCAGTAGTGCCCCTGCAGCGGCGCATTGCAGTTCTCGCAATGGCTGGGCGTGTCGTGTCCTGTTGCGCTCATCGGTTACTTCCCTCTCCCCGGGGTGTCGGGGCCTTGTTCAGGCCGCGACAACGAGCTGTTCAGATCAAGCCGCTAAGATAGCGGGCCGCCGCGACCCGGCGCCAGCGCCCGACATCGGATTCGGTCGCGCGGCCGCAGTCGTGCATCTGGTTGTAACGATGTCCCCGTCTTCCCCCGTCGCCTCCGCGGCCCGCACCGGCCTGCTCGGCGAAGTCCGCACCACCGCCCTCCTCGCCGCGCCGCTGGTGGGCGGGCACGTATCGACCGGCCTGATCGCGTTCGTCGACAACGTCCTGGCCGGCCACCACAGCACCACCACCCTGGCCTCGGTCACCATCGGCACCGCGTTGTGGTGGCTGCCGATGATGGTGCCGATCGGCACGCTGCTGTCGGTGCCGCCGTCGGTGTCGCAGCTCGACGGCGCCGGCCAGCGCGGGCAGATCGGCGCGCTGTTCCGGCAGGCGCTGTGGCTGGCGTTCGGGCTGGGGCTGGTGCTGTTCGCATTCCTGACCTTCATTCCCTACGCGCTGGGCGCGATGGGCATCACGCCGGAGATCATTCCCGGCGCCACCGCGTTCCTGCACGGCATCCGCTGGGGCGTGCTGGCGCTGACGCTGTTCTTCTGCATGCGCTACCTCAGCGAAGGCCTGCACTGGACTTTGCCGACTCTGGTACTTAGCGCCGGCGGCCTGCTGATATTGCTGCCGGTGGGCTACGTGCTGACGTTCGGCAGGTTCGGCTTCCCCGAAATGGGCGCCGGCGGCCTGGGCATCGCCTCGGCGATCATGCTGTGGCTGCAGGCCATTGGCTTTGCCATCGTGCTGTGGCGGGCCAGGCGCTTTGCCGACCTCAAGCTCTTCGGGCGCTTCGACCTGCCCGAGTGGTCGATCATCCGCGGGCTGCTCGCCACCGGCCTGCCGATCGGCGTGACGGTGCTGATGGAGGGCGGACTGTTCATCACCACCGCGCTGCTGATGGGGCGCCTGGGCGAAGTGCCGGCGGCCGCGCACCAGATCGCGATCAACCTGGCGTCGCTGTGCTTCATGGTGCCGATGGGCCTGGCCGAGGCCACCACCGTGCGTGTCGGCCACGCGATGGGACGCGGCGATTTCCACGGCGTGCGCCGGGCCGCGTATGCCGGCTACGCGATCGTGATCGGCACGCAATTGTTCTCCGGCCTGGTATTGCTGACCGGCAACGACCTGCTGGTGAGCTTCTACACCCGCGATACGGCGGTGGCGACGCTGGCCGCTTCGCTGCTGCTGTATGCGGCGGCGTTCCAGTTCCCCGACGGCGTGCAGGTGCTGTCGGCCGGCGCACTGCGCGGGCTCAAGGACACGCGCGTGCCGATGCTGCTGGCGGTGCTCGCCTACTGGGGCATCGGCATGCCGTTGGGCGCCGGCCTTGGCCTTGGACTGGGCTGGGGGCCGAAGGGAATGTGGATCGGACTGATCGCCGGCCTCACCGTCGCCGCCGTGTTGCTTTGCACCCGCTTCCTGCGCTCGAGCCAGCCCGACCGGCTGGTCATGCGTGGGCCTTGAGCGGGCCATGTAATTGATGCCCCACGGCCGCATCACGCCGGTTGCCGGGAGGGCGTGTTACGAATGGCGGGTGAATTCCATGCCATCCGGGATTAGGCTGGAACCGTACGCCAGGAGCCTTTGCAATGAATGACACACCCCGTCGCGGCCCGATCGCCCGTTTCTTCATCGGGTTATGGGATGCGATGAACTTCACTCGCCGGTTGATCCTCAACCTGGTGTTCTTCGCCTTGCTTTTCATCGTCCTCGCCATCCTTGGCGCCGGTCCGCGCACGCGGCCGCTGCTTGATCGCACCACGCTGGTGATCGCGCCGGAAGGCGCCCTCGTCGAGCAGTACAGCAACGATCCGCTGACGCGCGCACTCGGCAAGGCCATGGGCGAACGCGGCGGTGAAGTGCAGCTGCGCGACCTGGTGCGCGCGCTGGACGCGGCGCGCGACGACAAGCGCATCGAGCGCGTGGTGCTCGACCTGGACGAGCTGGACGCCAGTGGCTTCGCCTCGCTGCGCGAAGTCGCGCAGGCCGTGGCGCGGGTCAAGGCCAGCGGCAAGCAGGTCGTCGCCTTCGCCGAAATGATGGACCAGAAGCAGTACCTGCTGGCCGCGCAGGCCAACGAGGTCTACCTCGACCCGATGGGCGGGATGCTGCTGGAGGGCCTGGGCCGCTATCGCACGTATTACCGCCAGGGCCTGCAGGACAAGCTCGGCGTCGACGTGCACCTGTTCAAGGTCGGCGAGTACAAGTCGGCGGCCGAGCCGTACGTGCTCGACGCCGCCTCGCCGGAGGCCAAGGAAGCCGACCTGTTCTGGATGAACGACGTGTGGCAGCGCTACCTGGGCGACGTCGCCAAGGCGCGCAAGCTCGACGCCACGCAGCTGGCGCAGAGCATCGACCAGATGCCGGCGGGCATCGCCAGCGCCCAGGGCGACCTGGCCAGGTTCGCGCTGCAGACAAAGCTGGTCGATGGCCTGAAGACGCGCGAGGAAGTCGACGACCTGCTGGTCCAGCGTGGCGTCGCCGACGACGATGCCGATGGCGGCTTCCGCCAGGCATCGCTCGATGAATACCTGCTGCAGCTCGACAGCGGCCTTGAGGCCGTCGATGGCCGCCCGCAGGTCGCCGTCATCGTCGCCGAAGGCGAGATCCGCAGCGGCGAGCAGCCGCCGGGCACCGTCGGTGGCGAATCCACCGCTGCCCTGCTGCGCGAGGCGCGCGACGACGAGAACGTGAAGGCCGTGGTGCTGCGCGTGGATTCCCCGGGCGGCGAAGTGTTCGCCTCCGAGCAGATCCGCCGCGAAGTGGTCGCGCTGAAGAAGGCCGGCAAGCCGGTGTCGGTGTCGATGGGCGACCTTGCGGCATCGGGCGGCTACTGGATCTCGATGGATGCCGACCGCATCTATGCCGATGCCTCGACCATCACCGGTTCGATCGGCATCTTCGGCCTGATCCCGACCATCCCGCGTGCGCTCGACAAGATCGGCGTGCATTCGGACGGCGTCGGCACCACCCGCTTCGCAGGCGCCTTCGACATCACCCGACCGCTGCAGCCGGAAGTCGGCGAGGTGATCCAGTCGGTGATCAACAAGGGGTACCGCGACTTCACCGGTCGCGTCGCCAGCGCCCGCAACAAGCCGGTCGAGCAGGTCGATGCGATCGCCCGCGGCCGCGTCTGGAGCGGCGAGCAGGCCAAGGAGCGCGGTCTGGTCGACGAGCTGGGCGGCCTGCAGCAGGCGATCGAGTTCGCGGCCACCAAGGCCAAGCTCGGCAAGCCCGACAGCTACCACGTGCGCTACATCGAAAAGGCGGCGACGCCGTTCGAGCGGTTCTTCACCGGCTTCGTCGGCAGCCGCGCCGGTGGCGCCTGGCTGCGCGATTCGGACATGGCGCGCAGCCTGCTCGCCAAGGCTTCGCCGCAGGCGGCCGCCGACCTGCGCTTCCTCGAAGGTGCGATCACGCCGACCCGCGGCGTGCCGGTGAAGGCGCTGGCCTACTGCTTCTGCGGCCTGTAGCGCACCGCCCGAACGTCAGTCGAAACGGAAAACGCCCGGCCATTGCCGGGCGTTTTTCATTTGAGGCCGGGTCGCCCCGGGTTGGCAGGCGCTCAGTTCGACGTCGCGTCCGTCGCTGCATCGATCGCCGCGCGCTGCTCCTCGGCAGCCTTCCTGGCGTCTTCCTGGGCCTTCTTCGCCTCTTCCAGGGGAGCCTTCATGGCGTCGCGCAATTGCGTCGCCTGCGGCTCCGGCGGCCGTTCCTTCTCCGGCGGCTCGGGTTTCGAACAACCGGCCAGCAGCGCCAGCGGCAAAAGTGCCAACAGCAGCGATCGCGACATCCGGGCACCCTCGATTGGTCTGGCGGCTATGCTACAGCGGCCGTCGCGCGCGGCAACCTGCCGACTGCGACCCACTTCACCTTGTGCGATTCCCGGAGAGCTGCATGGACCCGAAGCGTTGGCGCCTGGACGGACAACTGGCCCTGGTCACCGGTGGCAGCGCCGGAATCGGTCGCGCGATCGCCCGCGAACTGCTGGGCTTCGGCGCCGACGTGCTGCTGGCCGCGCGGGACTCGACCGCGCTCGATGCCGCGCGCAGCGAGCTGGTCGAGGATTTCCCGGAACGCGACATCCAGGCCTTCGTTGCCGATGTCGCCGATGACGAGCAACGCCGCGAGCTGCTCGACTGGGTCGAGGATTTCGGCGAGGGCCTGCACATCCTGGTCAACAATGCCGGCGGCAACATCGGCAAGCCCGCCACCGACTACACCGAGGACGAGTGGCGGCAGGTGTTCGAGGTCAACCTGTTTTCCGCCTTCGAACTGTCGCGTTATGCGCACCCGCTGCTGATCCGGCATGCCGCGTCGAGCATCGTCAACGTCGGCAGCGTCTCGGGGATGATCCATGTCCGCACCGGCGCGCCGTACGGCATGAGCAAGGCCGCCATGCACCAGATGACGCGCAACCTGGCCGTCGAATGGGCCGAGGACGGCATCCGCGTCAATGCGGTGGCGCCCTGGTACATCCGCACCCGTCGCACCTCCGACAAGCTCGCCGATCCGGACTATCTCGACGAAGTGCTCCTGCGCACGCCGTTGGGGCGCATCGGCGAGCCGGAAGAAGTGGCGGCAGCGGTGGCGTTCCTTTGCCTGCCCGCGGCAGGGTATGTCACTGGCGAGTGCATCGCGGTCGACGGCGGGTTCCTGCGCTACGGGTTCTGACCCTCGCCCGTCATTCCCGCGAAGGCGGGGCCCAGCGTCGGGGGTTTTTCAATGACGGAGCAGCGCGCGCCGGCGGGGGCGGGCGCCGTTGCCCAAACCCGCGCCGGCCTCTAGAATGCGAATCATTCCCATTTTTATTGCGCGGAATGTCCACCGGTGGTCCCGGTGCGACTCCCAGACCCCATGGACGGGGCATCCGCCACCCCCACCCTGGTCTCCCCATGTCTTCTCGCCGCGCCGCTTCTTCCGTCGTTGCTTCACGTCACGCCCTCGCTCTGGCCCTGGCCGCCGCTCTGTGCGCCCCGCTCGCCGCCCAGGCCCAGGCGACGAAGTCGTCGGCCACCGACCTCGACGAGGTCCAGGTGCACGCGCCGCTGGCGCGCAGCAGCGGCAGCGCGACCAAGACCGACACTCCGCTGCGCGAGATCCCCGCGTCGGTCTCGGTGGTCACCGATGAGCAGCTGCGCGACCGCGCGGTGCACGGCGCCGAGGAAGCGATCTGGTACACCGCCGGCGCACTGGGCGGTGGCTTCGGTCCCGACCCGCGCAGCGACTGGCTGCTGGTGCGTGGCTTTACCCCGGCGCGCTACCTCGACGGCCTCGCCCTCGCCGATGGCTCGGGCACCAGCATCACCCGCATCGAGCCGTTCGGCCTGGAGCGCATCGAGGTGCTCAAGGGCCCGTCGTCGGTCACCTACGGCGCGATGCCGCCGGGCGGGCTGATCAACTACGTCAGCAAGCGCCCGGTCGACGAGCCGCTGCACGAGGTCGAAGTGCAGTTCGGCAGCTACGACATGATGCAGGCCGCGTTCGATTTCGGTGACGCGATCGGCGGCAGCGGCGAGTGGTCCTACCGCCTCACCGGCCTGGCCCGCAACAGCGATGACCTGATCGACTACGTCCACGACGATCGCTACTACTTCGCGCCGGCGCTGACCTGGAAGCCGGACGACGCCAACACGCTGACACTGCTCGCGCGCTACCAGCGCAACGACACCGTTGCCGGCGCCGGCTTCCTGCCGTCGCAGGGCACGCTGCTGCCGAACCCGAACGGCAAGATCCCGATGAACCGCTTCACCGGCGAGCCGGGCTACAACGGCTACGACAAGACCATGAAGTCGCTGGGTTGGGAGTTCACCCACGATTTCGGCGGCGGCACGGTCTTCAGGCAGAACGCACGCTACGGCACCACCGACATCGACCCGTCGGTCACCGTCGGCGCGTTCGGCCTGCTCGCCGACCAGCGCACGCTGTTCCGCTACCTGTGGGCGACCGAGGAAGAAGCGAAGAACACCGGCATCGACAACCAGCTGACGTTCTCCTTCAATACCGGTCGCGCCCAGCACACGCTGCTGGCGGGCCTGGACTACCGCGACTCGCGCACCGAGTACGCGCAGGCATTCGCGTTCAATGCACCGACGCTGGACATCTTCAACCCGGTCTACGGCAGCCCGATCGTCAAGCCCGACTACACCTCGCGCACCGTGCAGGACCAGGATCAGACCGGCCTGTACGTGCAGGACCAGATCAAGCTCGACCGCTGGGTCGTCACCCTCGGCGGACGCCAGGACTGGGTCGGCACCGACACGCGCGAGCTGATCGGCGGCGCCCGTGGCCACCAGAGCGACGACGAGTTCTCCGGCCGCGTCGGCATCAACTACCTGTTCGACAACGGCTTCGCTCCGTACGTCGGCTACTCGCAGTCGTTCCAGCCCACCGTCGGCACCGACTTCGCCGGCAACGCCTTCGTGCCCACCACCGGTGATCAGATCGAAGCCGGCGTGAAGTACCAGCCGGCGCACAACCGCATGCTCGCCACGCTCGCCGTGTACCGACTGGTGCAGCAGAACACGCTGACGGTCGACCCCAACCACACGCTGTTCCAGGTGCAGCAGGGTGAGACGGAAGTGAACGGCGTCGAGCTCGAAGGCCGCTGGAACGTCGGCAACGGTTTCAGCGTCTACGGCGCCTACACCTATATCGATTCGGAGGTCACCAAGAGCACCGACCCGCTGTCGCTGGGCACGGAAATCCCGCTGCAGCCGGGGCAGGTCGCCTCGCTCGGCGCCGATTACACGATCACGTCCGGCGTGCTGTCGGGCCTGGGCTTCGGCGGCGGCGTGCGCTACACCGGCGAGCACTTCGGTGATGCCTACAACCTGTGGGAAACGCCCTCCTACACACTGTTCGATGCCGCGGTGCACTACGACATCGGCCAGTGGCGCCTGCAGCTCAACGCCAACAATCTGACCGACAAGGAATACATCAGCGCCTGCAACAGCGCGGCCTGGTGCTATTACGGCTATCCGCGCACGGTCACCGCGACTGCGCGCTTCCACTGGTAAAGCGCACCGGCATGGACACGGCCCTGGCGCTGTCGGCACTGATCAGCACGCTGCTGTCGGCGCTGGCGCTGTATGCCGGTTCGCGCAACTGTCGCTGGACGCCGCGGCCGAAGCACCCGCGGCGATGGACCCGCATCGGCCTGTCGCTGGCCGTGGTCGGGCTGGTGCTGTGGATGGTGCTGCTCGGCGGCGGCGCCGGGCTGTGCGCAATGCTCGGCACCTGGATGCTCGGCCTGATCGTCCTGCCGTACCTGGCCCTGCGTTCGCCCGCCGGCGCCGGCGGGTCACGCTGATGTGGGGTCGCGCCACCGCCGCCGCGGTTCCCGGTTTCCTGCTGGCGGCGGGCATCACCGGGCTGGCCTGCTGGCTCTGGCCAGGCCCCTGGCAGTCGACGCTGGTCGCCGGCATCGTGGCGTTTTTCCCGCTGTGGATGGGCGCGATGGCGCTGGCCTTCCAGTTCCGCGATGGCAAGCGTGCGTGGGCCTGGTTCAGTGGTGGCGCGGCGCTCAGCCTTGGCCTGTTGTGGGCGTTGCAGGCGCTGCAATGGGTACGCTGAGCGCGCGCACCGAAGTGACCGAACCGGCATGATGAAGCTCAAGTCCAACACCCTGCGCACCTTCACCAGCGTGCACACCTGGGTCGGCCTGGTCGCCGGTTTCGCCTTGTTCGTGGCGTTCTATGCCGGCGCGATCACGGTGTTCCACCACGACCTGCAGGCCTGGCAGACCCCGCACGCGCCGATGTCGGCGCAGCAGGGCCTCGCCGACGCGCAGCAACTGCTCGACCAGACGCTGGCCCGCCACCCGCAGGCGCGCGAGCATGTCGGCATGGTGTTCCCCGGCGGCGAATACCCGCAGGCCGCCAGCTACTGGCAGGACGCCGGCGGCCAGTGGCGCTACGCCACGCTCGACAACCTGGAGGGCAGCGACCGCATGCCCGGCGGCGCGCTGTCGGAGCTGGTCAACGCATTGCACTACTCGCTGGGCATTCCCGTCGCCGGCCAGTACCTCATGGGCATCGTCAGCCTGCTCTACGGCCTGGCGCTGATCTCGGGCGTGATCATCCACCTGCCCAAGCTCGCCGACGACCTGTTCGCATTGCGCCCGGGCCGCAACCTCAAGCGCTTCTGGCAGGACGCGCACAACGTCATCGGTGTGCTCAGCCTGCCGATGCACGTCATGTTCGCCGTCACCGGCGCGCTGCTGTGCCTGATCATGCTGGTGATGACGGCGCTCAATCCGCTGGTCTTCCGCGGCCAGCTGATGTCGGCGCTGGGCCCGGCGATGGACACTGCGCCCGTGGTGACCGCGGCCGGACGCGTACAGCCGCTGGGATCGCTGGCGATGCTGCATGCGCGCTCGATCGAAATCGCACGCGGGCAGGGCCTGGCTTCGTTCGAGCCGGCCTACTTCAAGCTGGCGCATGCCGGCGACGCCAATGCCACGATCGAGATTGCCGGCCAGTCGCCGGGATCGATCGGGCCGATCGGTACGGTGGCGATGAACGCCAACACCGGTGCGTTGCTCGCCACGCAACTGCCGGGCAGTCGCGATGCCAACCACGCCACGCTGGCGTCGGCGTATGCGCTGCACTTTGGCGAGTACGGCAACAGTTGGGTAAGGGTGCTTTATTTCGTGCTCGGCATCGGCGGCGCGTTCCTGTTCTATTCGGGCAACCTGCTGTGGGTCGAGTCGCGGCGCAAGCGCCGCCAGGTCGAGCAGGGCAAGGCGCAGCTGGGCATGGCGCGCGCCACGGTCGGCGTGTGCATCGGCGTGTGCGTGGCGATCTCGGTGGCGTTCATCGCCACGCAACTGGCGCAGTGGCCGCGGCTGCGCCTGGCGATGGGTCTGGATGACGCGGTCAAGGTCGTCTGCTTCGCGACCTGGGCGCTGTGCGCGCTGTGGGCTGCGCTGCGACCACCCGTGCGGGCGGCACAGGAGTTGCTGTGGGCCGCGGCGGTCACCACCGCACTGGTGCCGTTGGCGCATGGCGCGGTTACCGGATCCTGGTTGTGGGTGACGGCGCTGCAGGGGCAGTGGCCACTGTTCGCCATCGATGCCGGCGCGCTGGCGATGGCGTTCGGGTTCGGCTGGCTGGCACGCGCCACCGCGCGCCGCGCCCGTGACGGTGAACCCAACAGCGTCTGGGCGGACCCGCGCGGACGCGCTGCGCAGGCGGCCTCGGGACTGGTCACCGACTAGTTCGCTCGCCGCCGCTTCGCCTTGAGCGGACACCTCGCATACCATGGCGGGAAGCCGTGGCTCACGCGCGTTGGAAGGGGTTTTCATTTGATCACGGGACGCGCGGCGGGACAGGCGCTGCTGAAACTTGCGCTGGCACTCGCCGCCGTGGTGGGGTGCATGACGCTGTACCGGTCCGTGCTGCTGCCGGCGCAGGTGGCGCTGTTCCAACCTGCGGAGGCCACGACCGGCGTTCTTCGGCGTGCCGGCATCCTGCTGTCCGCCCTGCTGGGGTATTGGGCGTACGTCCGCTTCCACGAAAAGCGTGCCGCCAGCGAATTGCGTTTTGCGCCGGCCGGTATCGCGCTGGGTGCGGTGACGGGCGCGCTGCTGATCTCGGTCACCACGCTCTCGCTGTTCGCGCTGGGCAACTACGAAGTCGTCTCGGTCCGCGGGATGCAGGGCGTGCCTGCGATCGCCGGCGCGATCCTGGTGGCGGCAATGATCGAGGAGATCGTGTTCCGCGGCATCGTGTTCCGCACGCTGGAAGGGGCGGTCGGGACGGTCGCCGCGGTGCTGCTGCAATCTCTGATATTCGCGGCGATGCACTGGTTCAATGCAGGAGCCGGCCTGGCAATGGTGCTGGCACTCACCCTGATCGGCGCGTTCTGGACCTGCATCTACATCGCCTCGCGCAACCTGTGGGTGGTCGGCGTGCACCACGCCGCATGGAACCTCGCGATCTTCGCCACCGGCATCCCGTTGTCGGGCATGGAAGACTGGCGCGCCCGGGCGCCGCTGCAGAGCATCTATCGCGGGCCCGAGTGGCTGACGGGCGGCGAATTCGGTCCGGAAACCTCGATCATCACCGCGATCGTGGTCACGGCGAGCATCGCGTTGCTGGTGCGCTGGATCCGCAACAGGCCAGCCGTCGCCGCGCGCGCAGCACGCTAGGAGTACTTCAGGCGCAGCTCGGCCACTTTCGGTTGCAGGGCGTAGAACAGTTCCTGGAACTCTTCCTCGGTCAGTTCGTCCGGCGCATAGACGGCCACCGGTTCGAACTCGTGATCGGTCGCCACCGGTACCCGCGGGCCGGCCCGCAGCGAGAAGGGTCGGCCCTTGTAGTCGATGACGTCCGGCGCCTCCGGCCAGTGCTCGATGGCGTAGTCGTCGCTGCCCAGCAGCAGGATGATTTCGATCATGGCGCTCTCCGGACTCTCGAAGTCTGTTGTTGCGAAGTCTGTTCTGCGAAGCCTGTTGTTGCGAAGTCTGTACTTGTCAGCTGGCTTTCGGGCCGCGCAGCGAACGGAACACCTTTGCGATCGCCGCCGCGCTGCGGCCGGCGTCGTCTTCGGTCGTGGCCCAGTTCGAAACCGAGATGCGCATCGCCGCCTTGCCCTGCCAGTTGGTGCCGCCGAGCCAGCACGTGCCGTCCTGCTGCACGCCGCTGATGACCGCGCGGGTGACATCGTCATCGTCGTCGAAGCGGACCAGCACCTGGTTGAGCACGACATCGTTGAGGATGCTGACGCCTGGCTCGCTGGCGAGCAGCCCGGCCATCTGCCGGGCACGCGCGCAGTTGCGCTCGATGAGGTCGGCGACGCCGTCGCGCCCGAGCGCGCGCAACGTCGCATAGACCGGCACGCCGCGTGCGCGGCGCGAGAACTCGGGCACCCAGTCGACGGCGTCGCGTTCGGCGCCCTGGGTCTGGATCAGGTAGGCGGCCGCGGACGTCATCGCGGCACGATGATCCTGGGCATGGCGCACCATGGCCACGCCGCAGTCGTAAGGCACGTTCAGCCACTTGTGCGCATCGGTCGCCCACGAGTCGGCCAGTTCGATGCCGTCGGCCAGGCCGCGGTGCGCCTGGCTGGCGCGGGCCCACAGCCCGAACGCGCCATCGACGTGCAACCACGCACCGGCTTCGTTGGCGATGGCGCCGATCTCGCGCAACGGGTCGAAGGCGCCGGTGTTCACGTTGCCAGCCTGCGCGCAGATGATGGTCGGGCCCTGCAGCGAGGCCATCTTCTCGCGCAGCGCATCGACGCGCATGCGGCCCTGATCGTCGGTCTCGACCCGCTGCAACGCGCGCGTGCCCAGGCCGAGGTAGCGCATCGCCACATCGATGGTGATGTGCGACTCGGCCGAGGCGATGACATTGATGCGCGGCGCGCCGGCCAGGCCATCGGTCTCCACGTCCCAGCCCACGCGCCGCAGCACGCCGTGGCGGGCCGCGGCCAGGCAGGTGAAGTTGGCCATCTGGCAGCCGGTGACGAAGCCGACACCGGACTCGGGCGGCAGGCCGAACAGATCCAGCAACCACTGCGCGGCAACTTCCTCGACCACCGCCACCAGCGGCGAGATGGCGTAGATGCCGGCATTCTGGTCCCAGGTCGAGACCAGGCAGTCGGCGGCCAGCGCGACGGGGTAGGCGCCGCCAATCACGAATCCGAAGTAGCGCGGCGAGTTGCAGGCGACCGCGCCGCGGTCGACCTGCGACGCGAGCAGGTCGATCACTTCACCGCCTTCGTCGCCCTGCACGGGCAGCGGTATGCGCAGCACTTCCAGCAGTTCGTCACGGCTGGCGCGCGCACCGACGTGCCGGTCCGGGAGCGTGCGCAGGTAATCGGAGGCGTGCGCTACCGCCTTCTCCAGGTACTCGTCGAACACGGCGGACGCGAAGCGATCGGTGGCCATGGCGCTGGGATCCCGTGGGAACGGGCACAGCATACGGGAGGCCTCGTCACCAGGCGGAGAACGCAGTGTTCCCGCGCCGACGCGTTCACCTGAAGAGCAGGATCAAATGCGTCACTCGCCAGAACAGCACCACGTAGGCGACGATCAGCAATGCCCGTAGAGGCCCGATAGAGGTAATGAAGCCGCGCCTTCGCCAGCCGGTGCAGACCCTCGGCGCGCGGACGCCGTGGATTGCAGGTGATGGTGCGGGCGGTTCACCCCACGCGCGTGAAGTCGCTGATCCAGTTGCTCTCCCACGTCGCGCCGCCGTCGCCGGAGCTCGATTGCTCCCAGCGCGCCGAACGCGGCGTGATCCGCGACCATTGCACGCGCGTCTTCACCGCGCGTCCGGCAAGCGTGTCATCGCCCATGAACGTGCCGACGCCATCGGCGAAGCGGCCGCGCAACGGCGCGCCGATGGCGGCCGGGTCGCGACCGTCGAGCCACCAGCTCGACCACTGCCCGCTGGCCGGATCGAACGCGCGCAGGCCCACTCCGCGCACCGTGCCATCCGGGAATTCCATGACGTTGTCGCCGACGTTGCCCTTGCCGCCGAGCACGGGCCAGTTGACCAGCGTGCCGCCGAACTCGTCCCACTGGTCGCTGCCGACCAGCCGTTGCCGCAGGCGGCGATGGCTCACCTTCCAGCGACCGACCAGGAAATCCCAGTCTTTCGGTGCATCGGCGAGCTTCGGCAGCGCACCGGGCTGCGACGAAGTGCGCGTGAAGTAGTTGCGCCAGTTGACCTCCCAGCTCTTGCCATCGTCGGGCGAGAACGCCTGCTCCCACCACGGGCGCGCGCCGTGGACGTCGCTCCAGCGAAAGCGCATGACGATCGGGCGGTCCTTGAACGTGTCGCGGCCTGTGAACGTGCCGGTGTCGCCGTCGAAGCCGCCGCGCACCGGTGGCTCGATGCGGGTCGGGTCGCGACCGTCCAGCCACCAGATCGCCCAGGTGCCCGTGTGCGCATCGAATGCGCGGACGGTCAGGCCGCGGTAGCTGCCTGAAGGAATGTCGATGACGTTGTCGTCGATATTGCCCAGCCCGCCCATCGTCAGCCAGAACACGCTTTTGCCGGGAAACTCCTCCCAGTCGTCGCTGCCTGCCAGGCGATCCTTCAGGCGCCGGTGCCAGACGTCCCAATTGCCCAGCAGCCATTCCCAGTCGTGCGTGTGCGCGGCGGCGACGGCTGCGCCGGGCGTCGCGGCGAAGACTGGCAGGACCAGCGAGGCCGTAGCCGCGGCGGCGAGGCCGGCGATGAACTGGCGGCGGGCGTGACAGCAGGCCTGGGGGTCGAAGCCTGCGTGATCCAGACCCAAGTGATCCAGACCCAAGTGATTCAGAGACGGTCCTGGCATGGGGCGCTCCTTTCCGGCACGGAATTCGTGGCCCGATCATGGCCAGGCCGGCGCCACGTTGACCACCCGAAATGCGGCCCGCACACTCAGCCAGACTTATGGTCAGCGACCGCCGATTCCCTTCGCTTCCGGCTATCCGGGCCTTCGAGGCCGCCGCCCGGCTGGGCAGCTTCGCCCGGGCCGCTCAGGAGCTGGACACCACCGCGGCCTCGGTGAGCTACCACGTCCGCCGCCTGGAACAGCAGATCGGTGTCTGCCTGTTCGTGCGCCACCCCAACCACGTGATCCTGACCCGCTCCGGCGACATCGTTGCGCGCGAGGCCATCAATGCCTTCGCCGCACTGCGCGCGAGCTTCGTGCAGGCGGCCGAAGTCGACGAGACCCACCTGTCGCTGACCACGCTGCCGTCGCTGGGCACGAGCTGGCTGACACCAAAGCTGGGGCGCTTCCGCTCGCGCCATCCCGACATCGCCTTCGAGCTGGACCTGTCGGCGACCGCCGAAGACCTCAGCGGCGGCCGCTACGATGCGGCGATCCGCAACGGCCACGGAAACTGGCCGGGCCTGCGCACGGTCGAGCTGCTGCCGAGTGTGTTCATGCCGATGTGCGCGCCTTCGCTGCGCGAGTCGGTGGCCGACATTGGCGGCGATCCGAAGCGACCCTTGCCGGTTCCGCTGCTGGGCCGGCCGGACTGGTGGTCGCTGTGGTATCGCGCCCTCGGGTTCGACGGTGCGATCCCGCCGGGCCGGTTCGGCACGCAATTGTCCGCCGAGTACCTCGACATCGCCGCGGCCATCGCCGGGCAGGGCGTCGCGATCGGGTCGCCGATCCTGTTCCGCGGCGAGCTCGATGCAGGCCGGCTGGTGCCGGCGCACGACCTGGTCGTCAGCGACGGCCGCGCGTTCTGGTTCACCTATCCGGCGGCCCGGCATGACAGCCGCAAGATCGCCAGCTTCCGTGAATGGTTGTCGGCGGAGGCCGCGCGCGATCGCGATGCCGCCCGCGCGATGATCCGCAGCGCGGTGGTCGTCGAGCCTCGAGTGCAAGGATCACATTGATGACCGGGCGCAGGGTGGCTAAGCTCGGGCTTCTGGGACAAGGGGGAATCATGCGGACACTGACCGTACTTCTGGCGAGCGCGACGCTGGCCACATTCTTCGCCAACCCGGTCCACGCCGGCGACCATGGCCACGAACGGACCATTGACCAGGCATCCGATCTGGTTCCGTGGTGCCGCTCCGAGGCGGAGTCGCGCTACATCGCCAGGAACATCACCCCCTACCAGTGGGCGGCTTCGTACCACGACAGCAGCAACGTCCTGTACGTGGAAGGAAGGCTGCGCGTTCACGGTGACGACGTGGCGGTCCGTTGCCGCATCGCCCGGGGTGCGCGCGAGGACTACGCGATCATCGAGATCGACGACCCCAAGCCGTAGCGCGCCGGCCGCCGGCAAGTCCCGTTGCGCTCAACGCTGCCGGTGCTAATCTCGGGGCTGGGCCGGGGGGTCGGCCATCCGTCACTGACGCCTCGGGGGGAGCGGCATGCGGAAGCAGGCAGTGCTTTTCTTGCTACTGGCTTGGCTCGGCGGCACAGCCGCTGCGGCCGATCTGGACGTGCGCGTAACCGACACCGGCGGCCGCGCCGTCACCGACGCGGTGGTGACCCTGGTCGTGCGCGGCGCCGCCTCGGGTGATGCGCGCAGGACGCCCGCCCGTGGCCCGGCATCGGTGCGCGTGATCGACCAGAAGGCGCTTGCTTTCACCCCCTATGTCGAAGTATTCCGACCCGGCGACGAGGTCGTTTACCGCAACAGCGATCGCACCCGCCATCACGTCTATTCGTTCTCGCCGATCAAGGCATTCGAGTTCGTGCTCGCGCCCGGCGAACAATCGGCGCCGCTGAAGCTTGAACGTTCCGGGGTCATTGCCGTTGGCTGCAACATCCACGACGGCATGATCAATTACCTGTACGTCTCCGATGCGCCGTGGCTGGCGCACACCGATGCCGGCGGCATGGCGAGGTTCCAGGGCCTGCCCGCGGGCGAGTTCGATGTGCGCGTGTGGCACCCGCGGTTGCCGCCCAAGCGTCCTGACCTCATGCAGTCCGGCATCGCCCTGCGCCTGGACGAACATCGCAGCCTGGATTTCGCCGTGACGCTGCTTCCGGACTCGCGGCGACAGTTCGACCGCGAGCACACGCGGTACTAACGGCGAACGCGCCGGGAACATGGGCTTCCGCTTCCGACTGGCGTCGTTCTTCGTGGTCGCCCTGGTGGTCGTGCAGGGGCTCACCGGTCTGCTCGTCTACCAGGTCACGCGCAACGAACTGATCGGCGAGGGCAAGCGCCAGCTGCAGGTGGCCACGCAGTCGTTCGCGCACCAGTTCCAGGACATGTCCGACGGTACCGCCGCCAGCGTGGAGGTGCTCGCGCAGGATTTCGCGTTGCGCTCCGCCGTGGCGCAGGGCGACGAGGAAACGCTGCTGTCGGCGCTGGGTAACCACGGCCGTCGTGTCGGCGCCACGCAGATGCTGCTGGTGGGCGTGGACGGCCGCATCCAGGCCGACACCACCGGGCAGTCGCCCGTCGGCACGCCATTTCCCTATGCGGACCTGGTCGAGCACGCACTGCAGGAACCGGTCGCGGGAATCGTGGCGTTGAAACAGCGCGCCTGCTGGATGGTGGTCGTGCCGGTGTTCGCACCAGACCTGGTCGGCTACATCGGTGCCGCCGTCCCCGTGGACGACCGGGTCGTGCGGCGGCTGCAGCAGCAGTCGACGTTGCCCAAGAGCATCGAGTTGGCCGCCGCCGACGCCGCGGGCGGCTTCACCGTGCTGGCGCGGGGCAGCGATCCAAGCCGGCTCGCCGTGCCGCTGGCCGCGCGCGGTCGCCTGCCCACGTCGCCGATCGTGGTCAACGTGGGTGGCCGCGAATACGTATCGCAGGCCGTGTGGCTGCGAGGCTCGGGCCAGAGCCCGCGCGTGGCCGCGGTGCTCGGGTTCTCCGTCGACGATGCGCTCAAGCCCTACCGGTCGGTGGCCCTGGCATGGGCCGGCCTGCTGGCTTTCGGCCTGGTCGTGGGCCTGGTCTGTGCGTGGGTCATCGCCCGCAGCGTGTCGCGGCCGGTGGAGGCGCTGGCGGCCCTGGCCAGGCGCATCGCCTCGGGCGACTACAGCCCACCGGACACGCCGGCACGCCGCGATGAGCTGGGTCAACTCGCCGATGCGTTCGGCAACATGGCCGGCGCCATCAGCGAGCGCGAGGCGCGCATCCTCTACCAGGCCGGTCACGACCAGGTCACCGGGCTGCCAAACCGGGCCTTCACCGAAACCGCGATCCAGGACGCGCTGGCCGCGCGCCCCGATGCTCCTGCGGCGCTGCTGATGGTGGGGCTGGAACGCTTGCCGGAGATCATCAAGACACTCGGCCATGTGGTGTCGGACCGGCTGATGCGCGAAGCCGGCACGCGCGTGCAAGTGGCGGCCGGCGATGCGTTGGTGGCGCGCGCCACCGATACGCAGCTGTCGGTCTTCCTTCCGGGATCCGTACGCGGTGACGCGCGCACGCTCGCGCAGTCCATTGTCGATGCGCTGACCGAACCCTACCGGGAGGCGGATCTCACGCTCGACTTCGCACCCGCCGTCGGCATCGCGATGGCGCCTGAACATGGCGCCGATGCGGGCGTTCTGCTGCGCCGCGCGGAGGTGGCGATGATCCGCGCGCTGCGCGCGGTCGATCCGATCGCCATCTACGACCCGGTGACCGACCCGCACCGGCCCGAGCGTCTGTCGCTGATGGGCGACCTGCGCCACGCGCTCGAGTTCGGCGCCATCCAGCTGCATTACCAGGCCAAGCTCAACCTGCGCGAGGACCGCATCGACAGCGCCGAAGGCCTCGCGCGCTGGACGCACCCCGTCGTCGGTCCGGTGGCGCCGGATGCGTTCATCGCGCTTGCCGAGGAAACCGGCAACATCCACCGCGTCACGCGCTGGGCGCTGGACGCGGGCATCGCGCAGGCCAGTCGCTGGAAGGCCGAGGGCCGGCATATCCGGGTCGCGATCAACATTTCAGCGCGTGACCTGGAGGACGCCGATCTCCCACGCCGGATCGCTGGCCTGCTCCGCGCTCACGGCGTTGCGCCCACGCAGATCGTGCTGGAGATCACCGAGAGCGCCATCATGCGGACTCCGGATGCGGCCATCGCGGTGCTGCGCCGTCTCGCCGACCAGGGCATCGACCTGGCGATCGACGACTTCGGCGTCGGCCAGTCGTCATTTGCCTACCTGCGTCGGTTACCGGTGCGCGAGTTGAAGATCGACAAGACATTCATCACCAACCTGGCGCACTCGCGCGAAGACCGGATCATCGTCAGCTCGATCGTCGAGCTCGGCCACCAGCTTGGCTATCGACTGACGGCCGAGGGCGTGGACGACGCCAAGGCGCTGGCCTGGTTGCGCGACATCGGCTGCGACCACGCGCAGGGTTTCCTGATCTCCCCGGCGATGCCAGCCGACGAGCTCGGCCGGTTGGCCAACACCGAACGCTGGCGGCAGCCGGCGGGCATGGAGGGCTGATGCGAAGAGCAATCGCAGCGGTCGCCATGACCTGTCTGCTGGCGCAGCCAGCGCTGGCGCAGTCGGTGAGCGTCGAAGGCTACCTGGACCTGCGCCTGGCAGCCCCGGCCGACGAGACCAGCTGGCTCGACGGCGGCCTGGGCAAGACGCGCTTTGGCGGCAACGATGACGCGCTGTCGGGTGGGGCCGCATTGAATGTGGCGTTCCAGGCCACGCCATCGCTGCTGGCCAGCGCGACTGCGCAATACCAGCCCGAGCTGCCCAACTCGCTCGACCTGACCGAGGCCTGGCTGCGCTATCGCCCCGTATCGACCACGCCGTGGCGCTGGTCGATCCAGGCCGGCGCATTCTTCCCGCCGATCTCGCTCGAACACGACGGCGTTGCCTGGAGCACGACGCGGACGCTCACGCCTTCGGCGATCAACAGCTGGGTGGGCGAGGAGCTGCGGACGATCGGAGCGGAGTTGCATGTCGAGCACCGCGGACAGGGCGGCACCCTCGATGCGCGCGTGGCCATGTTCTTCAAGAACGATCCGGCCGGTGAACTGCTCGCTTCGCGCGGCTGGGGCATGGGCGACATCACCACTGGCATCGATGGCAGCCTGCGCCAGCCGGACGTATACGCGCCCGCCGCCTACGCTCCCGTGCCAATGGAGTATCGCCCGTTCGTGGAGATGGACGATCGCCCGGGCTTCTACGGCGCGCTCGGCTGGGAGCCGTCCTCGCAACGGCGCTTCACCGCGCTGTACTACGACAACCACGCCGACCTCTCGGAGTCCGTGCGCTACGCCGATCGCACGGTGTTTGCCTGGCGCACGCACTTCTGGAGCGCAGGGGCGGAGCAGCGGTTCGGCGAATGGGCGCTGATGAGCCAGCTCATGCACGGCGCCACGATCTTCGAGCCGGTTCCGGGCGTGCTGGTGCTCAACACGGAATTCAACGCCGGTTACCTGATGCTCGCGCGCGAGTACGGCACCTGGCAGCCGGCGGTGCGCATGGACATGTTCCAGACCCGGCAGCGGCCAGGCGAACCATCGTCGCCGCTGAGCGAGCACGGCAACGCCTTCACGTTGGCGATGAACTGGCGCCCGGACGAGCGCCTGCGTGTCACCGCGGAGGTGCTGCGCGTGGACAGCAGCCGCAACCAGCGGCGCGACGAAGGTCTTGATGCCACGCAGTCCGACGTGCAGGTGCAGGTCGCCGTGCGGGCGTTCTTCTGAAGCGGGAAGCGGGTGGGTCTTAGCTCCTGAGACCATGCAATGCTTCAGTTGAAAGCCCCCCGGACGATCCCCCATGACCCCATCTCCCGTCGATCCAGACCTCGTTTTCGCCTGGCAGGCTGCGCATTCGATCGCGCGTGGCGCGCCGGCTCCTGTCCATGACCGCGGAGGCTTCCGGGTCGATACCCACTCGGAAAAGGAAGTGAAGCGCTGGGTATTCCCGCGGTCATGCGATGGCTTGCGCGAAATCGCGCACGAGATCACGGCGCCGCGCCATTACCTGAAGTTGTGCGGCAGCGACGAGGAGTTGTGCAGCGCACTGCCGGCCCGGTGGGAGGTTCAGCCTGCGAACTATTTCATGATGGCGGCAGCGCAGACGTTCGCTGAAAAGCCGCTGCCGAGTGGATACAGGATGGAGGTTCAACAGGCAGGGCCTGTCACGCGGGCTTGCGTCATCGCGCCCGATGGCGGTCTGGCCGCGAGCGGAAGCGCGGCAGAAGCCGCGGAAGTCTTCATCTTCGACCGGATCGAAACCGCACTGGATCACCGGCGGAAAGGACTGGGTATTGCAGTGATGGCCGCACTTGGCGCTGCGAGGAAGGCCGTGGCGAGTCCGCAGCTTCTCGTCGCCACGGCAGACGGCCGCGGCCTGTATGAGAACCTCGGCTGGGCAGTGCTTGCGCCGTTTGCTGCTGCGACAATTCCGGAGTCATGAGGCCCGGGCCACGCTGCTGCCGAATCCCCAAGGCAATACGCGCATCACACCGCCAGTCCCGCATCGCCTTCCAGGATGGTCTGCCGCATCCGTGGCCGTTCGCCTGACCGCCACAGCGACACTTCGTGGCGGACGCGATACCGCAGGGGCCCGCCGTCCGCGCCGGCGCTGCGTTCGATGGGCCGCGGGATGCAGACGAAGTCGGTTGCCATCGTACTGGCATCGACACGCACGGTGGCGTAGCCGTGGCCGCCCATGTCGACGAAGGACAGGTGAGGGGCCACATCGGGATTGCTCACCGCGTGCGCCTTCTGCAGGTCGCCGCTGCTGGCGAACTCCAGCGCCGAACGCACGCCGTGGTGCAACAGCAGGTTGACCGTAGGCTGCGGTGATCCGCCACCCGGGTTGGCGACGTACAGCGGGCGCAACGGACTTTCCTCTTTCTGGTTGTGCTCGTTGGCTTCGGCCATGCCCGGGGCAGAGATCGAGCCGGTCACGAAGGTGACACCCACCGGTTCGAACGCCGCAGGCGGCAATGCCTTGGCTGCGTAACCCGCCCAGAAGCTGTGGCGATCGCCGGACACGATGGCGAAACCGGTGATGCCGGCATCGCGCACGGCGTCGAAGATCTCGGCGCGTTCGTGGTAGGTGCAACCCCAGTCGCCGGTGGCCAGGACGGCAAAGCCTGCGCCCTCGGGATATTTGCCCAGCGCGGTCGGGAGATTCTGCGGATCGACGCGCCAGTCGGGGGTTCCCAGCGAATTGCCCCAGATCTTCCAGGTGGCCGTCGCGCCGCGCAGGCGTTCGAGGAGCCAGGTTTTCTGCTTCGCCCCCAGCATGGTCTGTGCGGCGTCGCCGACGCGGTAGTTGGCAATGCTCCTGGCGCCGAAGGACAGCTTCGCCGGCGGATGCCCGTTGCCATAGTCGCGGCCGCCGTCGAGTTGCCGCATCAATTCCTCGGGTACGAATCCCAGCGTGTCGCCCTCGAACAGCGTGCTGATTTCGTCGTGATTGACGGGGTCGCGCGAGCGGAAGCTGCGCTGGTCGGTGATGATCAGGTCGATGTGCCGGCCCCAGCGCAAGGCGCGATACGCGATCAGGCTGTCGATCGCGGCGAGGTTGTTGGCTTCGGTTCCCAGTCCGTCGTCGTCGAAATCCTTGACCAGCGTGTCGACGACGTGCGGTGCATTGAAGGCGTCCAGCCTGGACCCCGGCGGCAAGACCCGCGCCGGCTGATACTCGAACCAGGCCTGGTTCGCCGCGACCTTGAGCGTCTGCGCGGGCACCCAGCCCTCGGTGCCAGGGAACTCCTGGATCGACTGCCAGCCCTGCCAGGAGAATTCGTGGTTGTCCCACATCGCCACGAACGGCCAGCGCGCACGCGCATCCTGGATGTCCGGGTCCTGCAGGTAGGCGTGGTAGAGGACGCGATAGTCCTCCAGCGAGTCCGGTGCCCAGAAGCGGTTCTTGGCGACCGTCTTGCCCTTCGGAAACTTGACCGGAAACCTGATGAGGCGGTCGTAGCGATGGCCGTCCTTGACCTGGTCCGGGTACTGCACGACTTCGTAGACGAAATCCCCCAGGTGCAACACGAAGCCGAGCCGTTCCTCGGGCGCGGCGCGCTCGTCTTCCCAGATCATTCGCCGATAGGCGTTCTGCGCACCCTCGCAAATGGTCTGGCAACTGACGAAAGCGAAGCGCGCCGGGCGCGAATCGCCGGGCGCAGGCGCCGTCAGCGTTCGACCGATCCTGCTGCCGTTGCCTTCCTCGTCGATGAAGCGGTACCAGTATTCGCCCGCCGGCGGCAGGTCGCCGACCAGCACGCGACAGGTCCAGTCGGCCTCGGCCAGGATCGGCGCCGCCGTGGTCGCGATCACGCGCGTGAAGGCCGGGTCTTGTGCCACTTCCACCAACACCGTGGCGCGCTCACGGCCATCGCCATAGGGGCGCCGCGTCCAGAGCATGACGCTGTGGGCATCGGGATCACCCGAGGCGACGCCTTGCGGAAACAGGTCACGACGCTCGCGCCAGCCACTGGCGGAAGGACGCACCGTCGCGCAGCTCCACGCCAGGGTCGCGCCCAACGCGGCGGCGAGCTTCAGAAACGTGCGACGGCTGAGTGTCGGCATGTCGGCCCACCATTTGCGGTGTCGAATCGCCGCAACGCTAGACCTGGAACATGAGCCGGTGAACGTGCCGAAAGTACCGCGGTGAAACCATTGGATCCATGGGCGGCATGCGACCGCCTCCGGATCAGCCGCGCCAGGCGCTGGCGCGAGCAACGTGGGCCTTGCGGCCCTTCATCTGGAGGCGTAGAAGATTGGTAGCGAGCAACAGACGTTGCCTCGCGGCCGGCTACAGCCGGTACCAGCAAAGGCAGTAGCCCTGGAATCACGCGGTCCCTCCCGGTCAATCCACGCCGTGGCGCTTACGGAGTAGGCGCACCTCGACGAACCCCAACCAATCGCTGTGGGCAGCCTGCCCCGGCTGATCGACGTTCGTGCTTTCTCGACACAAGGCAGTAACCCGTTCGCGAACGATCTCCCACATGGCAATCGCCGCGTGGCCGGGGGTTGCTGCGCCCGGATTCTGCTGTCGACTTCCAACGCTCTCTCGTCAGGACGTCTCATAAGGACACGATGATGGACAATCTGCTCAGAGCAGTTCTCGATGCTCACGGCGACCTCGAACAATGGGCCGCGCTCAAACAGATCACGGTTGAAATGTCCTTGGGAGGTCCCTTCTGGGCCGCCAGAGGATGGCCCGATGTCTACGCGGACCAGACCGTCACTCTCGATCCGCACAATCAGCACATCCGTTTCTTCCCTTTCGCGGGAGCTGACCGGACCTCGGTTCTGGATGTAGATCCCGAGCGTATCGCCCTGACCTCGAATGATGGCGGGGTCGTTGAAGAACGCCTGCATCCGCGCGGCTCGTTCCCGCTGCCGTTCGATCCCATGACTACTCCGTGGGATGCCATTCAAGTGGCCTACTTCACCAGCGCAGCGGTCTGGAACTACCTGACGGCCCCCTTCGTCTTCGCGCAGTCGGGCGTTGAGGCCAGGGAGATCGAGCCGTGGACCGAGGGCGACGAAACCTGGCGGCGGCTGGCCGTGACATTCCCAAGGTCCAATGCCAACCACAATGCCGAGCAGGTCTTCTATTTCGACGATGCGCTCATGCAAAGGCGCATGGATTACTCGCCCGACGTCACCGGAAGCCCTCCGGTAGCGCACTACAGCGACGATCACAGGACCTTCGACGGCTTCGTCTTCCCCACTCGTCGACGTGTCTACCTGCACGACGCCAATGGTGTTGCCGACCAGAGTTTCGCGCCCATCACGATGGACGTCAGGTCCGTCGTTCTCGAACGCGCCTAGACCACGGAGAACGGCATGAACGTTTTCACCAGGGTTCTCGCGGCAACTGCGGCGGGCTTCTGCTCGCGGCAGCCGGACGCTGACGTCAAGGATCAATCATGAATCGCAAGACCAAACTCCGGATTGCCACGGCTGCGGCTGCGCTTGTTGCCATTGCCGGTGCGGCTGTCGGCGCGCAGGACAAATACGCGCTCGTATCGCCCAGCGGAGTCGCGTTCGCCGACTTCAAGGGTTACGAAGACTGGTCGGTAGTTTCTTCTGCCAAGACCGATGTGCTGAAAGTGATCGTCGCAAACCCGATCATGATCAAGGCGTACAAGTCCGGCATTCCGGGCAACGGCCAGCCGTTCCCCGATGGCGCCAAGATCGCCAAACTTCAGTGGAAGCCGAAGAAGAGCACGGATGCGCCGTTCGATGTCGACGTGCCCGACGTCTTCACACAGGCCTTTCTGATGGAGAAGGACAGCAAGCGGTTCCCGAAGAGCGGAGGATGGGGGTATGCGCTCTTCAACTACACCGCAGCCACCGACTCAATGACGGTCGACCCAACGGGCGTCTCGGATTGCGGGCATGCGTGCCACGTGAAGGTCGCGGACAAGAACTACATATTCCACCCGTACCAGAAGCGATGACGCCTCCGCGGAGATCATGCGAGATCACGCAAGGGAGATCATGCGAGGTCGCCGACCGCGTGCCCGGAGGTCACTCCGGGCCATGCTGGATCGTCACGACCTTGACGTCGAACTGCTCGCAGCTGCGGCTGTTCTTCGTGCAGATGCCGTTGATCCATACCTGGCCCCTGCCGAACATGATCCCCTTGTAGTTCACGAACAGGTCGGCGTACTGCTGGTCCTTGACGACCTGGACGATGTCCGGGGTGAAGACCTTGTCGTACTGCGCGACGAACGCGGCCGGGTCCTTGATGACATGGTTCCTGCCGTCGATGGTGGCGCCGAACGGGTAGTGCACCATGGCGGCAACCGTGGCCTTGTCACTGTTGGCCACGGCCGTCTGGAAGGTGTGGATGAACGGTTCGTAGCGCGTGTGGTCGCCGAGGCTGCTGTCGATCGAATCGTTCACCTGCTTGATGCCGGCGACGGTAACTGCAGTGGCAGTCGCAGGGGCGGGTTCCGACGGCGCGGGCGAGGCTGGCGTGTCTGCAGCGGTCGCAGCCGGTGCCGTCGCAGCCGGCGCGGGAGCAGCGGGGGCCGTAGCAGCGGGAGCCGTAGCAGCCGCATCTGCGGCGGCGGCAGGCTTCGCCTGTTCGACAGCAGCAGGTTCTGCAGGCGCAGCAGGCTCGGCAGGACGACTGCACGCACTGAGCACTGCACCCGCCATCACGACAGCGCAAACAACAACCCTGGCCAGTCTCATGGGAGCTCCCGCGTGGGCATGGAGGTGATGGAACGCGCCTACTTCTTGCCGCCCTCGCGCAGCGTGCGATTGAACAGCAGCAGCGTCCGCGCCCAGGCCTCCTTCGCCGCGGCCTCGTCGTAGCGCGGCGTGGTGTCGTTGTTGAAGCCGTGCTGCGTTCCTGGCGGCTGGAACAGCGTGTAATGCACGTTCGCCGCTTTCAACGCGGTCTCGTAGGCCGGCCAGCCGGCATTGATGCGTTCGTCGTTGCCGGCGAGCACGACCAGCAGCTCCGCCTTGATCTTCGGCACGTCCTCCAGCACCGGCGGGGCGCCGTAGAACGGTGCGGCCGCGGCCAGGTTGGGCAGGCGTGTGGCGAGGAAGTTGGCGATGCCGCCGCCGTAGCAGAAGCCGACCGCACCCAGGCGGCCGTTGCCGCCTTCGATGCCCGCCAGCAGGCCCGCTGCCGCGACGAAGTCTTCGCGTGTCTTGGCCTGGTCGAGCTGGGCGAACAGCGTGCGCGCCGCGTCCTCGTCGCCGGGATAGCCGCCGAGCGGAAACAGGGCGTCGGGAGCGAAGGCGATGAAGTCCGCCAGCGCCAGGCGCCGGGCAATGTCTTCGATGTGCGGATTGAGGCCGCGGTTCTCGTGCGCCACCAGCACCAGCGGCAGCGGGCGATCAGCTTTTGCCGGCCGCGCCAGGTAGCCGCGGGCCTTGCCATAGCCGTGCGGTGAGTCGAACTCGACGTACTTCGCCGACAGCCGCTTGTCGTCGGGCTTGATCTGTTGCGCGGCCGCGAACTGCGGGCTCAGTGCCGCCAGCAGTCCCGCCGCACCGGCAGCACCGGCAGCGAAGCGCGCCGCACCAGCGAGGAAGCCCCTGCGGTCGATGGCGCCGTGCACGTACTGGTCGAACAGGCGCAGCACTTCCGGATCGAAGTCGTCCGCGGTGAGGCGACTGGTCCTGGAGCGGGGAGGATTCGACACGACGGTCTCCGCGGTTGTGGGCCATCAGCATCCACGACGCTGGCGCCCGGTTGGCCGAGCATACCTTCCTGGCGTTGCGGCAACGACGCCGGGTCCCCGCATTCGCGGGATGACGGACGCTTGCGGCTAGCCCGGGGGTTCCGGTGTCGACAGCACCGGCAGTTCCAGATACGACGCGGTGTTGCCGCCCACGTGCACCCGGTTCAGTGCCTGCGCCGGGACGGTCTCGTCGTAGTTGCGGCCGCCGGTGTTGAGATTGCGCTCCAGCCGCGGAAAGCTGCTGCTGGTGACGTCGAGGCGGATGCGGTGGCCGCGCGGCACCAGGTAGGCGATCGAGCGCATGTCGACCGTCAGTTCGTAGGTCTCGCCGGGCTTCATGCGCGTCGGGCAGAAGATGCCGTCGCGGTAGCGCGAGCGCAGGGCGCCTTCCTGGATGTTGGTGGCGCGACCGTCGGGCCAGACGTGGACCAGGCGCGCGACGAAATCCGTGTCCGGTGCCGACGACGACACCACCAGGTGCGCGCGCAGCGGGCCGACGATGCGCAT
This sequence comes from Lysobacter sp. 05T417, assembly GCF_056396405.1. Lineage (NCBI taxonomy): Bacteria > Pseudomonadati > Pseudomonadota > Gammaproteobacteria > Lysobacterales > Lysobacteraceae > Lysobacter > Lysobacter sp. 05T417. Next base: position 243,753 of record NZ_JBFTLK010000005.1, read on the forward strand.
CGGTGCTTCCAGCGGCTGCGAGGTGTAGACCAGCACGTCGTCGCGGATTTCGACATCGCGCTGGTCGACCGGGCCGGACACGGCATGCGGATCGGCGCTGCAGCACAGCGGGCCGCCGCGCGAGGGCACCGGGTCGAGCGGGTCGTAGAGGTAGCCGTCGACGTGTTCGTTCTCGTCCGGTTGCGGGCCGAGCGTGCCGTCGCCATCGCGGCCATTGGCCTTGCCGCCGCTGCGCAGGTACCAGCGCTGGTGGCGGGCCTGTGTCGGTGGCCAGGCGGTGGAAGTCAGCCAGCGCTGCTCGTTGAGCACGAAGAACAGGTACGGCGGCAGTTTGGCCAGGCCGTCGCCGCGGCCGCGCAGCCAGTAGTCGAACCACTGCAGGTACCACTCGCGATAGGGCTGCCCGGCGTTGCTCACCGGCAGCTCGCCGAAGCGGCCCATGTCGGCGATCTGTTCGTGTTCGCAATGGTTGCCCGGGGCGATGACGACATGCTGGTACATCGCCGCTTCGGGCGAATGCCGGCGCACGGCCTCGCTGATCGCCAGCGTGCCATCGATGGTCTGGTCGCCCCAGGTGTTGATCACCAGCGCCGGGGTGGTGATGCGGTCGGCATCGGTGACGTAGTCCAGATCGTTCCAGCCCGGGCCGCCGAGCGGCGTCAGCAGGAAGTCCTCGTAGGCGTTGGGGCCGGGACGCGCGCGCTGCACGAGGTCCAGCACCGGCAACTGCGGCAGCAGCGCGGCCATGCCCGGGACCGCGGGCGAGCCGGAGTGCGCCAGCTTGCCGCCATGCCGGGAGAACCAGCCCGTCGTCCCCGACAGCTGCATCACGCCGCCTTCGAAGGAGCCGAAGTAGTCGGCATTGCCGGCGAGTGCGCCGGCCGCGCCGCCGGCCGCGCTCGGGATCATCGCCGCGTGCGCGGGATGGTTGGCCCGGGCCAGGGCGTACTGCAGCTCGCCCAGCGCCGAACAGCCGATCGTGCCGACCTTGCCGTTCGACCAGGGTTGCCGGGTGATCCAGTCCAGCGTCGCGACACCGTCGCCGGTGCCATGGCGCCACGGCACGAAGCCGTCGCCTTCCGACTCGAACTTGCCGCGAACGTCCTGCACCAGCACGGCGTAACCGTGGCGCGCGAAGAACATCGCCTCACCCAGCGCCTCGCCGTAATGCCGGCGGTCGTAGGGCAGGCGGACGTAGACCGTCGCCAGCGGATCGCGCGCCGCGCGAGGCCGGTACAGCGTGCCGGCCAGGCGCACGCCATCGGGCATCGTTATCCAGACATCGTCGTCGATGCGCACGTTGAACAGCAGCGCCCGCGCCGGCACCTGCCAATGGGCGGGAATGCGATTGCGCAGGGCGTATAGCAGGCCCGCGGCGATGACCACGGTCAGCGTGGCGCCGATCAGCAGCATCCACCAGAAGGAAGCGGGTCGCACCGCGGACAAGTCCATCTCCAAGTTGGCGTCCCTTGCGGCGCACGCATCAGTCGAAACCGCCGCCGGCACGTGCCTGCGACGCTTCCACTAACGGCGTCAACGGCGCGTGTCGGCCAGCGTGGCGGCCATTCAGGGCTTGGCGCAGCTGCTCGCGGCGATGATTCCGCGCAGGCGGCTGGCCTCGGCCTGCGCATATGCGCGGTTGTCGCCACCGCCGACGGACTGCGATTCGACATCGTCCAGGCGCCGGCTCCAGCCTTCGCACAGCATCGTGTCCGGCACTGGCTGGCAGTCGTCATGGACCATCTGGCATGCCGAGGCGCCGCCGGTCGCAACGGTTCCATCCAGGCCGGAGACCGCCAGCGGTACGCAGCGCGGCGGTGGCGCGGCCTCGTCGCCGAGGTAGCGGTGGCCTTCCCAGGTGCGGCATTCGAACAGCGCTGGCGGGCCTGCGGGACCGGCCTGTGCGGGCGTGGCGGTGGCTTCCGCGGCGGGCACGGGTGCTGGCGCCGCCGTGGGTGCTGGCGCGACCGGCGCGGTCATGCCCGCAGGGGCTGCTTGCGCCGCAGGCGCGCTTGCGGGAGCCGGTGCGACAGCGCCACCGGCGATGAACTGCGCGCGTGATTGCTGCGGCGCCGGCTCGACCACGCGCTTCACTTCCTTGCTGCCCTTGGGGCAGGGCGTGCCGTTCTGCAGCGTCACTGCGCCGGTTGCATCAGTGCAGCGATAGATCACCACCTGCGCCTGCGCCGCCGGCACCAGGGCCAGCAACGACAGGGCAAGCAACATCAGCAACCACCACGCGCGTCGCAACGCGCTCCCGCGCCCCGCAGCCACCGGCATCAGGCGTCACCGCAATCATTGGCCAGGCGTGCATCGATGCCGCGCTGTTCCAGGTCGATCTGCTGGCGCTCGCTCTGCAGCGCGCTGTTGTAGGAACGACCCAGTTCCCAGCGACGATCGCGCAGGCGCGCGCAGACTTCCTGCTGCGGCAGCGCATTGCAGGTATCGCGGACCCAGGAGCCGGGCCCATACGGGTCATAGACGAACTGTCCGCCCATCGGCGGCCCGGGTTGCGTACCTGACGGACGGCCAGGCCGGCCGCCGACGTTGTCGCCCAGCGACGTGCGCGAGTCCACGACCGGATAGCCCAGCGCCCACAGCGGCATCCAGCGTGGATTGCCCTCGCTGGTATCGCTCAGGTAACTGGTGCCGTCGGGAGTGGTGCATTCGTACATGGGCTTGGGCGGGGTCATCACGATGTAGCGGGTGGTGGCGGGTGCCGAAACGGGAACCGCCGCCGTGGCGACGGTGCGGGTCGGTTTGCCCTTGCTTGCAGGCTTTGCCCTGGCTTGCCTCGGCGGATCCTTGGGCCGCTGCATTTCCTTGGCCTGCTGGGTCTCGCCCTTGTGGCACGGAGTATCGCGCAACGTGAGCTTGCCCTTGCCGTCGGTGCAGCGGTAGATGGTGATGTCGCCCGCGCTCGCAACGGCCGATGCCAGCACAAGCGGCAGGAAGGCAAGCAGCACCAGGCGAAGCGACGACATGCGTGGAGCATGCGCCGCCGGCGACGCCGGCGATAGCAGTGATTGCGTGGTCATGGCGGTGGCGTCCTCATTTCTGCCGCGTGTACTCGATCTGCATCGTCCTGGATTCCTTTCCGCCGCGCGTTTCGTACATCTCGAACACCTCGTGGTCGTTGTCGACCATGCGCACGACCTGGCGGACCGGGACCTTCGCGCCTTTGGCGCTCGGGTCGGCCATCTCGCCGACGAAGGTGTAGGTGCGGGTCGCCGCGTCGTAGTCGCCGTTGGAGACGAATACGCCGGTCGAACCGCTGTCCATCCAGGAGCTGTAGTACTTGCCGGTGACGTTGTCGTAGCCGGTGTAGCCCACGCCTTCGAACGGCTGGCCCATCCACGAGCTGCGGAAGTCCTGGCGGATGTGGCGGCCGCCCAGCACCAGGGTATTGGTGGCCGAGCCGGTCTCGGTCATGGGGGGCGTGTCGGGACCCATCCACATCGTCTGTTTGGTGGTCCACTTGCCGACCATCGCGGCCAGCTGCTTGTGCTGCTCACCGGGCTGCGAGGCCTTTTCCCAGGCCCGCATCATGGCCTGCTGGTCGGCGGTGAGCTGCGGCGCGCTGCCCGCCTTTTCCTTCGCCACCAGTGGCACGGCGCCCATCAAAGCCAGCGTCAGCAGCGACACCTGCGCGATCTTCATGGCGGCCTCCTGGTGGGCCCGGTCCGTGGCGTAGCCGATCAACGCCGGCGCCGGGACGCTACGACTTGTGCCGTTAAGCCGGTGTGCCGGGCCCGCGCTCAGGCGCGCAATTGCGCCCCGCTGAGGGCGTCACGGATGGTCGTGGGGGCGGCCAGGCCGCCGGTTTCGCCGTCGGTCACGCCGTCCAGCAGCGCAAGCAACCGCTCGTCGAGTCCATCGCGAAGGTGGGCTGGCGGCTCGCCGCTGAGGTTGGCGCTGGTCGACACCAGCGGCCCGCCAAAGGCGGCGCACAGGGCGATGACGGCGGGATGGTCGCTGACGCGCACGGCGACGCCGCGGTGCGCGCCGGTGATCCAGCGCGGCACGCGCGCGGTGGTCGGGACGATCCAGGTGTTCGGGCCTGGCCAGCTCGCCAGCACCGCGTCGCGGCGCGGGGGCGGCAGTGCCTGCCAGTCAAGCAGTCCGTCGAGCTGGTCCAGGGCGCCGGCGATCAGGATCAGGCCCTTGTCGACCGGGCGCTGCTTGATCGCCAGCAGGCGCATGACCGCCACTTCATCGAAGGGATCGCAGCCCAAGCCCCAGACGGCTTCGGTCGGGTAGGCGATGACACTGCCCTGGTGCAGGGCGGTGGCGGCGTCGGAGGCGGTGAGGGACCGGTGCATGCAGGAAGGATAGCGGGCAAAGCTGCCCTCATCCGCCCTGCGGGCAGCTTCTCCCGCGCGCGGGAGAAGGGAGCTGCGACTGGAGCCCCTCTCCCGCTTGCGGGAGAGAGGTCGGGGTGTGGGCAGGCCGACGCCTCAGGCCTTGGCCTTGACGGCCTTCTTCACCGCTTTCTTCGCAGGCGCCTTGGCGACGGCTTTCCTGGCCGCAGCCTTCTTCGCCGGCGCCTTTTTGGCCGCCGTCTTCTTCGCTGCCTTCTTGGCCGGTGCTTTCTTCGCCACGGCCTTCTTCACGGTCGCCTTCTTGGCAACCTTGACCGCCGGTTCCTTCTTCGCCGCCGCCTTCTTCTTGCCGAAGCGACCGCGCACCGGCTTGCCGGTATCGGCCAGCAGCTGGGTGACTTCTTCCAGCGTCAGCGAGGCTGGCTCACGATCCTTCGGGATCTTGCCGTTGAGCTTGCCGTCGCTGATGTACGGGCCGAAGCGTCCATTGAGCACCTGGATGTCGCTCTCGTCCCACTGCTTGATGATGCGGTTGCGGGCGATCTCTTCCTTCTCTTCGATCAGGAACACCGCGCGCGCCAGTTCGATGGTGTGCGGGTCGTCTTCCTTCGGCAGCGAGGCGTACGTGGTGCCGCGCTTGGCGAACGGACCGAAGCGGCCGATGCCGACACTGACCTCGTGGCCGTCGCTCTGGCCCAGCTTGCGCGGCAGCTTGAACAGCTCCAGCGCGTTGGCCAGTTCGATCGTGTGCATGCTCTGGCCGGGTCGCAGCGATGCGAACACCGGCTTCTCCTCGTCCTCGACCGTGCCGATCTGCGCGTACGGCCCATAACGGCCCAGGCGCACGCTGACCGGCTTGCCGCTCTTGGGGTCGGTGCCGAGCTCGCGCGCGCCGGTGGCTTCGCTGCGGTCGACCGACTCGGTCTTGTCGAGCACCAGTTCCTTGAACGGTCCCCAGAACTTCTCCATCAGCGGCACCCACTCCTCTTCGCCGCGCGACACCGCATCGAGCTCGTCCTCGAGCTTGGCGGTGAAGTCGTAGTCGACGTACCGGGTGAAGTGGCTGGAAAGGAACTTGCTGACCGCACGGCCGACGTCGGACGGGCGGAAGCTGCGGCCTTCCATCTCGACGTACTTGCGGAACAGTAGCGTCTGGATGATCGAGGCGTAAGTCGAGGGACGGCCGATGCCGTATTCCTCGAGCGCCTTCACCAGCGCCGCTTCGGTGAAGCGCGGCGGCGGCTGGGTGAAGTGCTGGTCGGCGTGGATGCGATCGAGCGGCACGCGGTCGCCGATCTTCATCGCCGGCAGCTTGCGGCCTTCGTCTTCGTCGTCACTGTTCTTGGTGTCCTTGCCTTCTTCGTAAACGGCGAGGAAGCCCGGGTCGACCACGGTCGTGCCCGACGCGCGGAAGCTGTGCTCGGCACCGGCGGCAAGATCCACCGACACGGTGTTGAGCGTGGCCGGCACCATCTGCGAAGCGACTGCGCGCTTCCAGATCAGCTCGTACAGGCGGCGCTCGTCGTCGCTGAGGAAGCGCGAGACCTGTGCCGGCGTACGCAGCGCGGAAGTCGGGCGGACCGCTTCGTGCGCTTCCTGCGCGTTCTTGGACTTGGTCTGGTAGGTGTTGGGCTTGTCCGGCAGCGCGCGCGTGCCGTAGTCGCGCGCGATCACGTCGCGGATCTCGCCCAGCGCTTCTTCCGACAGGCTGACCGAGTCGGTACGCATGTAGCTGATCAGGCCGACAGTGCCTTCCTCATCGCCCAGCGACACGCCTTCGTACAGCTTCTGCGCGACCTGCATGGTCTTGCGCGTGGTGAAGCCGAGCTTGCGCGAGCCTTCCTGCTGCAGCGTGGAAGTGGTGAACGGCGGCGACGGGCGACGCTTGCGCTCCTTGCTGGCCACGTCGGTGACATGCAGGGCGCCATTGGCGGCCTTGACGATGCGCTGGCGCGCGGCCTCGGCGGTGTCGCCGTCGGTGACGGTGAACTGTTCGAACTTCTTGCCGTCGAGCTTGTTGAGCTTGGCGGTGAACGTCTGGGTCGCGTGCGCGCACTCGGCCTCGATGCTCCAGTATTCGCGGGCGATGAAGGCTTCGATCTCTTCCTCGCGCTCGACGATCATGCGCAGCGCCGGCGATTGCACGCGGCCGGCGGACAGGCCGCGCTGCACCTTGCGCCACAACACCGGCGACAGGTTGAAGCCCACCAGGTAGTCGAGCGCGCGGCGTGCCTGCTGCGCATCGACCAGGTCGGTGGCGATCTGCCGCGGCTGGGTCATCGCTTCCTTGATGGCGCGCGGCGTGATCTCGGTGAAGACCACGCGCTGCAGCGTCTTGCCCTCGAGCAGGCCGCGCTCGCGCAGGATCTCGGCGATGTGCCAGCTGATCGCCTCGCCCTCGCGGTCCGGGTCGGTCGCCAGATACAGCGCATCGGCGCTCTTGGCGGCCTTGGCGATGGCCTCGACGTGCTTTTCGTTCTTCTCGATCAGGTCGTAGCGCATCGCGAAGCCACGGTCGGGGTCGACCGCACCTTCCTTGGGCACCAGATCGCGGACGTGGCCATAGGAGGCCAGGACGGTGAAGTCCTTGCCTAGGTACTTGTTGATCGTCTTGGCCTTGGCAGGCGACTCGACGATTAGGAGATTCTTGGCCATGGGGGCTCCGCAGGACCTGTTCCGGTGCTGCTGGCGGTTGTTACGGTTGAGGTCTGTGGAAGGCTGGGCCCGGCATCGTGGCGGGGCGCAGGGGGGCTTCCTTTTTTTATTGAGGGCACGCGCCGGCCACGGCTGTCAAGCGCGGCTGCGTGAAGTCGGGACCTGCAGCGCATGCGCCGCAGCGCTGTTCAGCTCGGCTGCGGTAAACGAAGGCAGGTCGAAATCGCGCGCGAACTGCGCAAGCGCCGGCAAGCGCAGATGGCGCCAGAACGGCCCCGGAGGCCCGGGACCGCGAAACGGGGGGCCCGCGACACGAGAGGTCGTGCCGGTCAGTGAACCGGCTCGGGCTCGTCCTCGAACATCTGGGTTTCCATCCAGGCGTAGGCCGCCTCGGAACCGGGCTGGTTGAACAGGACCATCAGCACGACCCATTTCAGGTCGTCCAGGTCGAGTTCGTCCTGGTCCAGGGCCATGGCGCGGTCGAGCACCAGCTCGCGCTGGCCGGCATCGAGGACGCCGTGCTGCTCAAGGAACATCAGGAATCCGCGGCACTCGACGTCGAGCCGGTCGAGCTCGGGGCCGAAGTAGATGCGGGTCGGGCCATCGGCGCGCGGCACGCTGGCGCTGGGCCTTTGCAGGGCCAGCGCATCGAGCCACTCGAAGGCCTTGTTGATCTCGGCGGGGCTGAACCCGGCTTTGCCGAGCTCGTCAAAGAGAGGACCGCTGCGGAGCGAATCGTGGTCGCGGACAAGGTCCGCGTCTTCAGTGAAGTAGTGCTCGAACAGGTACAGCAGGACGTCCAGAATGCTCTCTTTCATTTCCCTCGGCCTGCGCCGCATGCGGCGCGGTGGGCAGAAACTTGCGGGTGACCCGCGGGTCGTTGGGTGAAGGTGGTGGATGCCCTCATTCAGCGATTGCGGAAGTACCGGCCGTGTTGTGCCTGAACACGACCATCAAGCTCCATGAGCAGCAGCATGGAGGACACTGCTGCGGTCGTCAATCCAGAACGTGTGACGAGTTCATCCATAGTGGTGGGGTCATGACCCAGGGCCAGCCACAACCTCTGGTAGTCGGCGTCCTGCGTCGCTGAATCCCTGCCGGTCTGGATAACGACTTCCTCACCGGGGTGAATTGGGGCGTCCAGGCGCATCCGCAAGTCCTGCGCCAGGGCCTGTGCCTGCGGCGCCAGAGCAGCGATGACCTCGGCCGGATCCTCGACCAGGCCGGCGCCCTCGCGGATCAGGCGGTGGCAGCCGCGGGCGAGCGGGTTGCGGATCGAACCGGGCAGGGCGAACACATCGCGCCCGGTTTCCGCTGCCAGGCGCGCGGTGATCAGGGCCCCCGATTGCCAGGCCGCCTCGATCACCAGGGTCGCCAGCGACAGGCCGGCGATGATCCGGTTGCGGGCCGGGAAGTGCGTCTTCAGTGCACCAGTGCCGGGGAGATGCTCGCTGACCACCACGCCATGGCTGGCGACGCGCGCCAGCAGGCCGGCATTGCCGCGCGGGTAGGCAACATCGGGCCCGGTGCCCAGCACCGCCACGGTGATGCCGCCGGCCGCCAGCGTGGCCTCGTGGGCGGCAGTGTCGATGCCGGCGGCCAGCCCGCTGACCACGGCCAGGCCGGAGCGCACGAACGCTTGGGCGAAATCGCTGGCGTGGCCGGACCCCGCGGGCGTGGGCCCTCGGCTGCCGACGATGGCGACCGCGGGATGCCAGAGCAGGATCGGGTCGCCAGCCACGAACAGCGCCAGCGGCGGACTGGGCGCGCGGCGAAGTTGCGCCGGGTAGTCGGGGCTGTGCCAACCAATCAGATGGTGTCCGGGGCGCTTCAGCCAGGCCTCGGCCCTGGGCGATGGTTCGAAGTCGCGCGGGCACAGCCGCAGCACCTGCGCTGGCGTCAGCCCGCACTGGCGCCAGGCCGCCGGCCCGGCGGCAAGCGCCCGTGCGGGCGACCGGAATTGCTCCAGCAGGCAACGCCTGGGCTCGGTGGCCCCGCCGACAGCGATCAGCTTGAGCAGGGCACGCACGTCAGCGGCGTCGTCCTTGTCGGCGCGATCGTCGCGGTCTGGGCGGTCTGGGCAGTCTGGGTGGCGGCGGCTGGAAGGCGGGGATTGCGGCGGAGGGGCGAGTGGCATGGCCCGAGCATCGGGCGGAAACGACGACGGCGCCCTAGGGCGCCGTCGTTTTGAAGCGTAGGCCGATCCTGATGGGGATCGCTACCCGGGGCTCAGTTCGACGCGTCCGGGTGCTTGAGGCGGTAGCCCAGGCGGGTCGGACGGATGCTGTCCATGACCAGCGCGTAGCTGACCTTCTCGAAGGTGCGGAAGACCATGACGTGGCTGGCGAACTCGTCAGGCAGCTTGACCTCGCCACCACGCGTGGTGGCGTCGTAGCTGCGGTCGAGGCCGGCCTTGACCCGGTCGATCTCCAGGCTGCCCTGGCGCCAGGTCGAGAACACAGTGCCGTTGTCGACGCCGTCGGCGGTGCCGACCGACAGGGCCACCACGTCGCGGCTGCCGCCGCTGGTGAGCATGTCGGCGACAGCTATGACGCGCGCCTTCTCGACGGCAACTTCCTGGTTCGGGGCATGCGGCATGAACTGCAGGTCGTAGGGCTGCGCCTCGACCGGGATCAGGCGGTCGCCGACGCGTACTTCGCGGCCATTGCCGTCGATCAACAGCGTGGCGGCATTGGAGTCACCGGCAACGCCGCGGCTGATCGTGCCGACGGTCTGCTTGGTCAGCTCGTAACCCAGGAACTCGCCACCGCCAGCCGGCATCTGGTAGTTCCACAGCGATTCCAGGCCGATGTTGCGCTTGCCGCGGAAGTCGAGGTCGGCAGCGCGGCGGCCGGAGTTGTCGCAGCAGCGATCCGGATCCATCGTCTGGTAGCGGTTGGTCGGGCGGACCACGGCGTAGCGCTGGCCCGGCTGGGCGTCGGCCAGGCCCTTGATGTAGGCGACCTGGTCGAGGCTGCCGGCGAGGCGGTCTTCTTCCAGTCCGACCACGTACGGCAGGCTCTCGAAGTCGTCGACCACGCGCATGTCCTTGAGGAAGGCCTCGACATCGGACAGCGGAATGGCATTGATCGGCGCCTCCTGACGGGGGCCTTCCTGCACCGCGACGCGGTCAAGGTAGGCCAGCGAGAGCACGTCACCGGGGTAGATCAGGTGCGGATTCTTGACCTGCGGGTTGGCCTGCCAGATCTCCGGCCACAGCCAGGGCTTCTGCAGGAACTTGCCGGCGATGTCCCACAGGGTGTCGCCCTTCTTGACCACGTAGGTGTCAGGATGGTTGCCCGCGACCTCGGCGGCCACGCCGTAGGTGGCGACCGTCAGCAACGCAGCGGTCAGGACCGTGCGCAACGGTTTGAAAATGGTGACCATCGGTTTTCCCCTATGAGCCCATGTCGAGCAGTTTGGATCGACGGCCCCTTGCGTGCTGCCAGAGGCAGCTTCCCCGCACGCCCGTAAAGGCGGGGCCCCGCGGCAATATAGCCCAGAAGAACCGCATGGTTGCAAGCGTGGGAGCGACCCAACGGGGTTACAATCGCACTACTTGTTGTGGTTGTGACACACGCCCCCATTTGAATTGCCATCCAGAATCGCCATGGCCCTGCTCCCCATTCTCGAGTTTCCCGACCCCCGCCTGCGCACCGTCGCCGCGCCGGTCGATCCTGCGCGCGTCACCGGCGCCGAATTCCAGAAGCTGCTCGATGACATGTTCGAGACCATGTACGAGGCCCCGGGCATCGGCCTGGCCGCCAGCCAGGTCGACGTGCACCAGCGCTTCATGGTCATGGACATCAGCGAGGAGCACGACGAGCCCCGGGTGTTCATCAATCCGGAGATCACCGCCCGCGACGGCGAGCAGGTCTACCAGGAGGGCTGCCTGTCGGTCCCGGGCATCTTTGCCGACGTGACCCGCGCCGACCGCATCACCGTCAGCTTCCTCGACCGCGACGCCAAGCTGCAGCAGCTGGAAGCCGAGGGCCTGCTGGCGGTGTGCATCCAGCACGAGATGGACCACCTGGCCGGCAAGCTGTTCGTCGACTACCTCTCGCCGCTCAAGCGCGAGATGGTGCGCAAGAAGCTGGCCAAGCAGCGCCGCCAGGCCGCGGCCTGAGCGCCCGGCCCGGACCGCGCCCGGGATGACTCCGGGAAGGCCCGGATGATTTCGTTCGTCCTGTCCCACTTTCCCCTGGCGCATCCAATCCGATGAGAATCGTCTTTGCCGGCACTCCCGACTTCGCCGTGCCGTGCCTGCGCGCGGCTTCGCAGCGCAACGAGGTCGTTGCCGTCTACACCCAGCCCGATCGTCCGGCCGGACGCGGACGCGGCCTGACGCCTTCACCGGTCAAGCGCGAGGCGCTGCTGCGCGGCATCGACGTGTTCCAGCCGGAGAACTTCAAGTCGGCCGTGTCCAGGGACGCGTTGCGCGCGCTGCAACCCGACCTGATGGTGGTCGTGGCCTATGGCCTGATCCTGCCGCAGTCGGTGCTGGACATCCCCACCCATGGTTGCTGGAACGTGCACGCCTCGCTGCTGCCGCGCTGGCGCGGCGCCGCACCCATCCAGCGCGCGATCGAAGCCGGCGACAGCGAGTCGGGCGTGTGCCTGATGCAGATGGAGAAGGGCCTCGATACCGGCCCGGTGCTGTTGTCGCAGTCGCTGCAGATCGGCGAGCACGAGACGGGCGGGCAGTTGCACGATCGCCTGTCGACGCTGGGTGCGCAGGTGCTGGCCGACGGCCTGGGCCTGTTGCGCGCCGACATCCGACCGGTGCCGCAGCCACAGCCCGCGGAAGGCGTCACCTACGCGCACAAGCTCGACAAGGCCGAGGCCCGCCTCGACTGGACGCAGCCGGCGACGACGCTGGCCAACAAGGTGCGCGCCTTCAATCCCTGGCCGATGGCCGAAGCGGTGGTCGCCGGTGAGCGGCTGCGCCTGCATGGTGCGGTCGCGCTCGACGAACACCATGGCGCCGAGCCGGGATCGCTGCTGCGCGCCGGCCGCGACGGCCTGGATATCGCCTGTGGCGCCGGCGTACTGCGCATCCGCGTGCTGCAGCGCGAAGGCGGCAAGGCGATCACCGCGGCCGATTACCTCAACGGTCGTCCCGACCTGCGCTGACGGCCGGCCACGACAGCGACCCACGACGGCGACCCCCGATGCCACGCCCCGACCACTCCCCCAGCGCGACCTCCGGCGCCGCCTCGCGCGCAGCCGCTGCACGCGTGCTCGATGCGGTGCTGCATCACGGCCGTTCGTTGAAGGCCGAGCTCGCGGTGGCGCTGCCGCGCATCGCCGATCCGCGTGACCGCGCGCTGGTGGAGGCGATCTGTTTTGCGGTGCTGCGCCATCCGGCGCGCTTCGAGTCGGCCTTGCTGGCCTGGGTGCCGCGACCATTGCCCAAGCGCGACAGCGAGCTCAAGGCGCTGCTGTTCGTCGGCTTCGCCCAGCTCGATCCGCTGGGCCTGCCGGCCCACGCCGCCGTGGCCGCAACCGTGGAGGCCGTGCGCACGCTCGGCCGACGCCACCAGGCCGGTCTGGTGAATGCCCTGCTGCGTCGCGCCCAGCGTGAAGGCCTGCCGCCCGCAGAGCCGCACGCGCACTGGCCGAAATGGCTGCGCGACCAGATCGAACGCGACTGGCCCGAGGACGCCGAGGCCATTCTCGACGCCAGCGCCGCCGAACCGCCGATGTGGCTGCGGGTGAACCGTCGCCAGCAATCGCGCAACGACTATCGCGCCCGCATGCAGGAAGCCGGCATCGAGTCGCAGGTCGACGAGCGTCTGCCCGACGCGCTGCGACTGGACACGCCGGCCGCGGTTGCGACGTTGCCCGGCTTCGCCGAAGGCGCTGCGTCCGTGCAGGATGCTTCGGCGCAACTTGTCGTCGAGGCCCTTGCGGCGCCGCCGTCCGCGCGCGTGCTCGATGCCTGCGCCGCGCCCGGCGGCAAGACCGCGCACCTGCTCGAGCGCGATGCATCGCTGCAACTGGTCGCGCTCGACATCGATGCGCAACGCCTGGACCGGATGCGCTCGGGCTTCACCCGCCTGCGCCTGGGCGAGCGCGTGCAACTGCTTGCCGCCGATGCCGCCGACACGCAGGCATGGTGGGATGGAACGCCGTTCGACGCGGTGCTGCTGGACGCGCCGTGTTCGGCGACCGGCATCATCCGCCGCCAGCCCGACGTGCTGCAGCACCGCCGCGCATCGGACCTGACGGCACTGGTGGCGACGCAGTCGCGCCTGCTCGATGCGCTGTGGGCCACGCTCGCGCCTGGCGGCGTGCTGTTGTACGCGACCTGTTCGATCCTCAAGGCCGAGAACGAGGCACAGGTCGATGCGTTCCTGGCGCGCACGCCGGACGCGGTGGCCGAAGCGCTCGATGATCGTTTCGGTCGCGCCAGTGGCGCCGGTCGCCAGCGATTGCCGGGCGAGTTGGGCTACGACGGGTTCTTCTACGCGCGGCTGCGCAAGAACGCCTGACCGGCGGCGGACGGCCCGGCGTTCCGACATCGCGACGACGCCTGCCGGCTATCATCCGCGCCATGCTCAAGCCGATCGCCGCGCGCCCGACCTGGCGCAACGACACCACGCTGTTCTGGATCATCGCCGTGCTCGTGCTCGGTGCCGGCCTTGGCCTGCGCGACCCGTGGCCGGCCGACGAACCGCGCTTCGCGCTCGTCGCCAGGCACATGATCGAGAGCGGGGACTGGCTGTTCCCGCACCGCGGAAGCGAGCTGTACTCGGACAAGCCGCCGTTGTTCATGTGGTTGCAGGCGCTTGCCTACACGGTGTTCGGCAACTGGCGCGTCGCCTTCCTGCTGCCGTCGCTGCTGGCCGCGCTGGGCACGCTGTGGTGCGTGGTCGACCTGGGCCGCCGCTTGTGGACGCGCCGGGTCGGGCTGTATGCCGGATACGCGTTGCTGTTCGCACTGCAGTTCACCTGGCAGTCGAAGAAGGCGCAGATCGATCCGCTGGTGGTGTTCTGGATCACGCTGGCCAACTACGGGCTGCTGCGGCATGTGTTGCAGGTCGCGCGAAGCACGTCCGGTGGGAGCGTGGGCCCCAACTGGCCGATGTGGATGCTCGGCTGGGCGGCCGCGGCGCTGGGCACGATCAGCAAGGGCGTGGGCTTCATCGCGCTGCTGATGCTGATCCCCGCCGGCATCGCCTCGCTGCGCGGCTGGGACGTGAAGGTATATGCCGGCCGCGCGAAGTTCTGGCTCGGTCCGCTCGCCTTCGTGCTGGCCGCGTGCGTGTGGCTGGTGCCGATGCTGATCGCCGGGCTCGGAAACTCCGGGCCCGAATACCGTGCCTACATCGACGACATCCTGATCCGGCAGACGGCCAAGCGTTACGGCGCGTCGTGGGATCACGGCCAGCCGGTCTGGTACTTCCTCGAAGTGGTCCTGACCATGTGGCTGCCGACGGTGCTGGTGCTGCCGTGGGCGATCCCGGCGTGGTGGCGGCGCCTGCGCCGGCGCGATCCGCGCTATCTGCTGCCGCTGGCGTGGTGCCTGCTGGTGCTGGTGTTCTTTACCCTGCCCAGCGGCAAGCGCGACATGTACATCCTGCCGGCGCTGCCGATGATGGCGCTGGCGCTGGGGCCGTTGCTGCCGGGACTGATCCGGCGCAAGGGCGTGCGGCGTCTGGCTTACGGATTCACCGCGGTACTCGCCGGCGGCCTGTTGATTGGCGGACTGGCGATGCTGCTGGGCGATCCGGGTTTCGAGCGCCGCTTCGTCGCCGAGCGCTCCATCGAAGACGTGTCCACGGCGCTTGCGGCCAGCATCACGGCGGTCGGTTTCTTCGGTGTCGCCTGCCTGTTGTGGTTCGGACGCGCGCGCCCGATCGTGGCCATGCTGGCGACGCTGACCGGCCTGTGGGTGTGCTTCGGGCTGGCCATCGCGCCGCTGCTCAACGACTCCTCGTCGGCCCGCGGGCTGATGACCGACATCGGCCAGCGGATCGGGCCGCAGGCCGAGCTGGGCCTGGTGGCGTGGCGCGAGCAGAACCTGCTGATGGCCGACCGCAAGGTCGCCGAGTTCGGCTTCAAGGTCGACTTCGACGAGCAGATGCGGCGCGGACTGGCCTGGCAGCGGCAATCGCCGGCGACGCGCTGGTTGCTGGTGCAGGACGTGGCGCTGGCCAAGTGCATCGACAGCGGGAAGGCGCAGCACATGGGCAATGCCAACCGGCGCGGATGGACGCTGGTGCCGGGCTCGGCGGCGGCCAACTGCCAATAGGCGCATCAACCCAGGCGGCGCAGATCCGGGAGCGGATGCGCCGCGAACTCGGCGATATGGCGGTCCAGCCCCTGCACGCTGCGGATGCGGCCACTGGCGCGGGTTTCGGCCAGCAGGCCATCGTTCGGGCTCGCGCCCTCTTCGTGCCGCTCGGGGTGGTACAGGTGCGTGGCCAGGCCAGCGAAGCGCAGTGAACGACGCTCAAGCCCGGCATGGAACGCGCGCACGGCCAGGTCCTTGTCCTCGCGGCCCCAGCCCTCGTAGCGCTCGTCGAAACCGTTCAGCGTGACCAGATCGTCGCGCCACCAGCCCTGGTTGCAGGTCTTGATCGCGCTGCCGCTCTGGCCGCGCGTGCTGCGCAGCGACAGCGCGGCCAGCGCCGGGATGCGCAGCGTGTGCCGGCGGCGAGTGAGGCCGCGGTCGAAGAAACCCAGTTGCGCCACTTCGCGATTGAGCAGGCGGTCGCGGCCTTCCTCGTCGGTCAGCACGCGCATGCCCTGGACGAAGCTTCCGGGCTCGGCCGCCTGCAGGTGGTCGCCGACGAACATCGGGTGCGGCAGCATGTCGCCGTCGAGCAGCAGAACGTAGTCGCCCCCCGTTGCGGCGATGGCGCGGTTGCGGGCGAGGGAGACGCGGAAGCCACGGTCCTCGATCCAGCTGTGGCGCAGCGGCACCGGAAAGTCACGGGCCACGCGTTCGAGCATCGCGCGGGTGTCATCGCGCGAACCGTCATCGGCGACCACGACTTCGTGCGCGAGCGTGTCCTGGCGGGCGAGGGCCTCCAGCGCCAGCTCCAGCGCCTGGGGCCAGTTGTAGGTGGTGATGACGACGCTGGCGCGGGGTGGGGCAATGGCGTTCATCGGTCCGGTCCACTCACGGCCTGGCCGTTGTGCAGCATCCACAACATGATCGTCTTCTGCCGCACGTAGTTGGCGCGGACGTAGGCGTAGACCAGGCCGTGCCAACCATCACGGAAGCCCCCGCGCAGCAGGTAGCCGCGCCAGAAGCGCCATGCCGGCGACAGCACCAGGCCGGTCAGCGTGGCGCGCTTGCCGCGGGCGAAGTCGTGCTCGGCCATCATCCGGGCGTAGCGCTGGGTCTTGAGCAGTTGCTGCTCGAGCGAGCGGTAGGGGTAGTGGATCAGGTCGCCGGCGAGGGTCCGCACCGGGCCGTCGACGCTGGCGGCCTCGTGCACCTCGCGGGTGCCGCGCCAGCCGCCGCGGCGGCGGTCGAACAGGCGCAGGACGCGGTCCGGGTAGGCGTTGCCGTGGCGCAGGAACTTGCCGAAGTACTCGCTGAGGCGGGCAAAGCGGAAGCCGGCCGCATCGCCGAAGGCGCCGGCGCGTTCGGCCTCGATGGAGGTGCGCAGGGCATCGCTGACGCGCTCGTCGGCATCCAGGCACAGCACCCAGTCGTGCGCGGCCTGCCCGACGGCGAACTGCTTCTGGCTGCGGAAACCTTCGAAAGGGCGCTGGATGACGCGCGCGCCGAGGCTGCGGGCGATTTCGGCCGTGGCGTCGGCCGAAAACGAATCAACCACGACCACTTCGTCGCAGAACGCCAGCGAGGCAATGCAGTCGCCGATGCGGTCGGCCTCGTTGAACGCAATAATGCAGGCCGACAGCGGGCATGCTGAGCGCGCGCCACGCGTGTCGGGCGCGGTCTCCGGCGTGTCCTGCGTCGATGGCGTATTGGAGGAAGCGTTGATGGCCGATTACCTGTTGTTCGCGAGCGAACGCTATGCGCTGCCCATCCTGCAGCCGCTGGCGCAGGCGCTGCAAGCCGCCGGGCACGGCGTGCACGCCTGGTTCGTGGACGGCGCCGCCGGCGCCGAACTGCCGGCGCCGGTGCGAATGATAGGCCTGCACGAGGCGGTCGCGCTGAAACCGCGGGCGGTGTTCAGCGCCGCCAACTGGGTGCCTCCGTTCGTCTCCGGGGCGAAGGTGCAACTGTTCCATGGCTTCAACGTCGAGAAGCGCTCGGACGAGCGCGGCCATTTCCGCGTGCGCGGGCTGTTCGACCTCTATTGCACCCAGGGCCCGGCGACGACCGCGCCGTTCCAGGCGCTGGCGGTGCAGGCCGGTCACTTCGCCGTGGTCGAGACCGGCTGGCCCAAGCTCGATCCGCTGTTCCGCGATGACGACGGCGCCGCCGCCGCCCTGCGTGCGCCGGCCGGTTCGCGCCTGGTCGTCATGTTCGCCTCCACCTTCACCGAGCGCCTGAGCGCGGCGCCGCACCTGTTCGATGCGATCGCGGCAGAGGTGGCCAAGGGCGACCGCTACTGGCTGCTGACCCTGCACCCCAAGTGTCCGCCTGAACTCTTCGCGCGCTATCGCTCGCTGGCCGGCGCCAATGCGGCCTTCTTCGAGACCGAACAGCTGGTCGCCGCGCAGCGCGCCGCCGACGTGCTGCTGGCCGACACCACCTCGGTGGTCTCCGAGTTCGTCGTGCAGCGCAAGCCGGTGGTGACGTTCCGCAATCGCGCGCCAAAGCCGCACATGCTCGATTTCGACGATCCGTCGCGGCTGACGGAGATGCTCGATCGCGCGTTCGCGCCGGAGCCGGCGCTGCTCGCTGCGCTGTCGGTCTATGCCGATTCGATCCACCCGTACCGCGATGGGCGCTCGTCCGAGCGCGTGCTGGCCGCCACGCAGGCATTGCTCGACGGTGAGCTCGGCACGCTGCGGCGAAAGCCGCTGTCGTCGCTGTGGCGCGCGCTGCAGATCCGCCGCGAACTGGGCTACTGGCGTCCCTGAGCGGGCCGCGTCACCAGCGCAGCGGCCGCTGCGCCAGGGTCCGCCCGAGCCGGGCATACAGCGCCCGCGCCTCTGCCTCGGGCAGGAAGCGCACGCGCAACGGTGGCGCCATCGCGCCGGCGCCGCTGGTGTCCAGCCACAGTGTCGCGGTGCCGCAGCGGCGGTCGATCGGCGAATGGGTCAGCTGCAGCGCCTGCAACTTGTCCAGCTCGGCGAAGCGCCAGTGCCGGGTCCACCAGCCTTCGCGGATCGCTATCAGCTCATCGCCCACCGCGTAGGCGGCGCGCTGCGCGTGGCGCCGCGCCTTGAATGCCGACCACGGCAACCACAGCAGCGCGAGCAGGCCCCAGGCGCCGAACTTGATCGCCAATGCAATCGCTACCGCCAGCACGAACGGCACCGAAGGCAGGAACAGCCGCCACCAGCTCGACGCCGGCAGCGGCTGCCAGTCCAGATGTGACCACTTCGCGCGCGGCAGCAGGTGCTCGACCAGGGCATCGCACGCGGCCGGCGTGGCGATCGGGGCCAGCTCGCGCAGCGCGCGCTGCTGCCGTCCTTCCTCGGCCACGGCGGTGTCGACTTCCAGGCTGCGACGCTTGAGCAGGCGGTGCAGCACGCCTTCGTGCAGGGTCCAGGCCTGGATGCGGCGACGCGAGGCGCTGGTGCGCCAGCGCGCCAGCAGGCCGCGTTCGACGGTCAACCGGCGGCCCTGTTCGCTCAGGCGGAAACCGAAGTACTGCATCAGGGCCAGCGCCACCGACAGCAGCCGCAGCGCGCCCAGCAACAGGGCCAGCACCGCCAGACCCGCGGCCGCGTATTCGAGCGGACCGAAGCCATGCTCGCCGGCGTAGCCGAACAGGCGCATGCCGACGGCTTCGAACAGGTTCGGGATCAGCTTGGGGCTGAACTGCGCCGCCGCAGCGAAACCCGTGCCGACCAGGATCAGGCCACGGTTGGAAACCAGCCCCAGCCGCAGCACTTCCGCCACGGGCAGGGTCAACAGCGTGTCGACCGCGGGTTCTTCGACCGGCGCATCGGCCGCGGTGGCCTGGCCGCGACGCCGCACCAGCGATTCGAGCGCCAGCGCATCGTCGAGCCTGAGCACGCGCATCTGCGCCTCGGGCTTGGCGCCGCCGGCCGATTCCAGGCGCACTTCGGCCACGCCGAACAGCCGGTGCAGCAGCGTCTGCTGCAGCGCGACGTTATGGATGCGCGCGAACGGGATCACCCGCAGGCTGCGTTCAAGCAGCCCGCTGCGCACCACCAGGTGGTCGCCGGCGACGCCATAGCGGTAGGTGAAGTACTGCCACAGCGAAGTCACCACCAGCACCGCGACGCCGATCAGCGGCCACAACTCGTTGCGGTCGCCGCGCTTGAGGAACAGCAGGATCAGCAGCGGCACGATGAACTGCTTGAGCTGCTGCAGCAGCACGAACAGCCACGACATCGGATGCAGGCGGCGTTCGGGTTCCGAAGCGGTCACGGGTCCGTTCATCGGCGCCGGTTACAGGTCGTCATCGTGGTCGATCTGGCGCCCGAGCCGGTCGCGCAGGCGCTCGGCGTCGTCGCCGTCCAGGTGCGGCACCGCCACCGAGCTGTGGCGGGTGCCGGCGGTGTGCACGATCAGCGTCGCCAGGTTGCGCCTGCGTTGCAGCGGCCCGCGCTTGAGGTCCAGGTGCTGCACGCGCGTGGCCGGGACGCGCGTCTCGCGCTGCCACATGTTGCCGCGGCGAATCGCCAGGCCATCGTCGTCGAGACGCCAGAAGGTGTAGCGGTACTGCTTGAGGCCGATCCAGAACGCCAGCGCCACGCCCGGCACCAGCGCAAGCAGGCCGATGAAAACCGGCAGCTCCAGCACCCGCGCCAGGATGAAGCCGGCGACTGCGAACGGGATCGCCAGCGGCAGGGCACCCAGCAGGCACAGGGAGCGGGCACGGATGGGCAGTGGTTGCCAGTCGGCCACGGCAGCGGCAGCGGCGGCAGGGACGGGCGGGGTGTGCGTCGAATCGGGCGTGAGCATGGCCATCCAGTGAAAGTGTCACGGGTACGCCGGCGAAGCCTGTCTGGTCAGCGTTTCCAGTACGGATTCTCTTCCCCGGAGCCCGGCGGTCGCAGCGTATAGCGTTTGTAGGTCCACTGGTATTGCGCCGGATCGCGCCGGGCGATGTGCTCGACCGCCGCATTGAGCGCGGCCACGGCCACCTTCGGATCGGGATCGGCCATCGCCGCCGGCGCCGCTTCGATATGCAGGGCGAAACCCGGGTGGCCGGTGTGGGTGTCGACGCGCTCGCACCAGGCAAACAGCACCGTGGCGCCGGTGCGTGCCGCCAGGCGGCCGATCAACGTCATCGTCAGTGCCTGCACGCCGAAGAACGGTGCGAACTCGCCGTCGCCGGCCTTGGGCTGCTGGTCGGGCAGGATGCCGACCACGCCGCCGTCGTTGATGCGCTTGAACAACTGGCGGATCGCCGGCCCTTCAGCGCGGACCTGGGTGACGCGCTCGCCGTCGCCCCTGTCGTCATGACCGGCATCGGCACGGACCAGGTTGAGGAAGGCCTCGACCACCGCCGACTCCGGCGGCCGGTACAGGATCGCCAGCGGCGTGCGCCAGGCCAGCCACTGGTTGAGCAGCTCCCAGTTGCCGTGGTGGGGCGCGGCGATGATCACGCCGCGACCGGCGGCGATGGCGGCGTCCATCAGCCCGGTACCGTGCTGCTCGCGCAGCAGCTCGAGATTCTCGGCGTGCGGCCGGGTCCACAGGCGCACCGTTTCCAGTACCTGGCGCGCGGTGGTGCGCAGGATCGCCCGGTGCAGCTCGTTGCGCTGGGCCGGCAGCAGGTCGGGGTAGGCCAGCTCCAGGTTGATCCGCGCCACCCGGCTTTCGCGCACGTCGCGCCAGCTCCACCACGCCGCGAGGGCGTCGCCCAGGCGCAGCAGCCACGGCCACGGCAGGCGGCCGAGCAGGGCGGCGAAGGCGAACAACAGGCGGGCGGGCAGGCGGGCGGCAAGGCCGGTCATGGCGTCGTTCGGCGAGGAGGGGGGCGCTCCGGGCTTCCGCCCGGACCACGCCTTAGGCTACAACAGCCCCGCGAACCCTCTTCCACCACGGCGCATCCATCACTGCATGCTGGCTCTGATTCAACGCGTGACCGAAGCGGCCGTCCGGGTCGAAGGCGAGACCATTGGCGCGATCGGGCCGGGCCTGCTGGCCCTGGTCGGGGTCGAGCCGGGCGATGGCGAGGCGCAGGCGCAGCGGATGGCCGACCGGCTCCTTGGTTACCGTGTATTTGCGGACGGGGCCGGCCGAATGAACCTCGGCCTCGCGGACACCGGCGGCGGGTTGCTGCTGGTCAGCCAGTTCACCCTGGCGGCCGACACACGCAGCGGGATGCGTCCGGGCTTCAGTACTGCCGCGGCGCCGGAGCTGGCTGAACCTTTGTTCAGCAGGCTGGTCGAAATCTGCAGGGAAAAACACACAGGGGGGCTGGAAACGGGGCGCTTTGGTGCCCATATGGTGATCAGCCTGGTCAACGACGGCCCGGTCACCTTCCTTCTGCGTTCCTGAGTCCGGCCCCGACCGCTCCGGCCTGATATACTGGAACGTTCCCAACCCTCTCATAGCGCGGTGGCGCAGCACATGGCCAACGAACGTCAGCCCCCCTCCTCCGATATCAAGCAGTTGATCAGCAAGGGCCTGGAGCAGGGCTACCTGACCTATGCCGAGGTCAACGATCACCTGCCCGACGACCTCGTCGATGCCGAGCAGATCGAAGACATCATCGGCATGATCAACGGCATGGGTATCGAGGTCCACGAAGTGGCCCCCGATGCCGAAACCCTGCTGCTCGCAGACGGCGGCACGGGCAACCGTGAAGTCGACGATACCGCCGCCGAAGAAGCGGCCGCAGCGCTGACCGCGCTCGACGGCGAAGGCGGCCGCACCACCGACCCGGTGCGCATGTACATGCGCGAGATGGGTACGGTCGAACTGCTTACCCGCGAAGGCGAAATCGCCATCGCCAAGCGCATCGAGGAAGGCCTGGGCCAGGTCCAGGCATCGCTGGGTATTTTCCCGGCGACGATCGCCTCGATCCTCGAGGACTACGAGCAGCACAAGGCGGGCAAGAAGCGCCTGGCTGAAATCATCGTCGGCTTCAACGATCACCTCGACGACGTGCCGGAGCCGCCGGCGCCGGTGGTCGTGGCCGATCCCGACGCCGAAGTCGATGACGACGAGGAAGAAGCGCCGGTCGCCGAGGAGGCCGAAGAGGTTGTCAGCGGTCCGGATCCGGTCGAAGTCGCTTCGCGCATGGAAGCCCTGGCCGACCACTACAACAAGTTCCTCAAGTCGCACGCCAAGCACGGCGCCGGTCACAAGACCTCGCTGAAGCTGCGCGAGGACATGGCCGCGGTGTTCGTCACCTTCAAGCTGCCGCTGCCGCTGACCGATGTCCTCGTGCGCGGCTTGCGCGAGGTCGTCAACAAGATCAAGGATCACGAGCGCCGCATCCTCGACCTGTCCACGCGCGTGGCCAAGATGCCGCGCAAGGACTTCATCCGCGCCTGGGAAGGCAACCAGACCAATCTGGAGTGGGTGGACGAGCTGCTCAAGCGCAAGCAGAAGTGGTCGTCGGGCCTGCGTGACGTCAAGGACCAGATCATCTCCGAGCAGGAAGCCACGATCGCGGTGGAAACCGCTTCGTTGCTGACGCTGGCCGACATCAAGGACATCTCTCGCCAGATGGCCTATGGCGAAGCCAAGGCGCGCAAGGCCAAGAAGGAAATGGTCGAGGCCAACCTGCGCCTGGTGATCTCGATCGCCAAGAAGTACACCAACCGTGGCCTGCAGTTCCTCGATCTGATCCAGGAAGGCAACATCGGTTTGATGAAGGCCGTGGACAAGTTCGAGTTCCGCCGCGGCTTCAAGTTCTCGACCTATGCGACCTGGTGGATCCGCCAGGCGATCACGCGTTCGATCGCCGACCAGGCGCGCACCATCCGTATCCCGGTGCACATGATCGAGACGATCAACAAGCTCAACCGTATCAGCCGCCAGATGCTGCAGCAGTATGGCCGCGAGGCGACTCCGGAAGAGCTGGCGAAGGAAATGGACATGCCGGAGGACAAGATCCGGAAGGTCATGAAGATCGCCAAGGAACCGATCTCGATGGAAACCCCGATCGGCGACGACGAGGATTCGCATCTGGGCGATTTCATCGAGGACACGAACATCGAGTCCCCGGTCGAGGCCACCACCAACATCAACCTGACCGAGACGGTCCGCGACGTGCTCGCCGGCCTGACGCCGAGGGAAGCCAAGGTGCTGCGCATGCGCTTCGGCATCGACATGAATACCGACCACACCCTCGAGGAAGTCGGCAAGCAGTTCGATGTGACGCGTGAGCGCATCCGCCAGATCGAGGCGAAGGCGCTGCGCAAGCTGCGTCATCCGAGCCGGTCGGAACAGCTACGCAGCTTCCTCGATATCGATTGATTCCTGGTTGGATGTGTTGAAGGAGAAGCCCCGCGGAAGCGGGGCTTTTTCGTTGTGGGGGTGGTTGGGCGTTGGGGTGTTGGGGCGCTGGCGTGGCAGGTTTCGTTGGGGCGTCGGCCGGCGGGCTGGAGATTGCTCCGCCCCTTAATCGGACATCCTTGTCCGATGCGGGGCGCGGGACATCCATGTCCCGCTGGGGACCAATCTCCAGCCCGCCGGCCAACGCTTCGGCAATTCATCGTCCAGTCTTCGTCCAAACCCCGTCATTCCCCTTTCCCCGTCATTCCCCCCTCCCCGTCATTCCCGCGAAGGCGGGAACCCAGCGTCGTTTCGCTTTCGGGATCCGAGCAGTGTCCTTGGATACCCGCCTTCGCGGGTATGACGTGGCGGCGAGGGGGAGTGGTGCGAGTCGGAACACACCATCTTTCGTTGCGCATATAGCAGCCATCTGTCCCCCAGCCGCGTTCGCCGGTACGCTGAACGAATGAAAGCCAAGCCCAATGCGCAGCCCAACCAGAGCCTGATCGACGGGATCGCCACGCTGCAGGCGCTGGCGTCCTCGCCCGAGCCCGTGGGTTGCCGGGAGCTGGCGCGCCAGCTCGATGCCAATCCGACCCGGGTCAATCGGCTGCTCAAGACGCTGGCCTACCTGGGCATCGCGCGGCAGACGGCCAACCGCAAGTACACGGCTGGGCCGGGCATGCACGTGCTGGCGGCGCAGAGTCTGTTTGCGTCCGGGCTGATCCGGCGCGCGCTGCCGGTGCTGGAGGAGCTGCGCCGGTTCGGGCATACCGTCGCGCTGGGCGTGCTGTGGAATCACAGTGTCAGCTATCTGTTCCATGCGCCGCCGGGGATCGAGGCCGCGCGCGGACTGGGGCGCATCGGTCTGTTGCCGGCAACGACCAGCGGTATCGGCATCGTGCTGCTCGCGCAATTGTCCGACGAGGAGGTGCGCGAACTCTATGCCGGGCACGAGATCCCGATGTTCCCCGAGGGCATCGAGTCGCTGCTGGCCACGTTGCAGGTCACTCGCGCCAATGGCTTTGCGCGCATCCACGTCGCCGACGATCGCGACCACCACATCGTCGCCGTGCCCATGGGCGATCCGGTGCATGCGGGCATCGCGATGTCGGGCTGGATCCCGGAGTCGGCCACCGCCGACTTGGTCGCCGCGCTGCGCGAGGCCGTCAGGGAGATTGGCTGAGCGGCGCTGTCTGGTCGGCCACGATCTCCTCGGCATGATGCGGCGCAGATTGACGTGTTGCTAAATTAGCAATACCGTCCAGCGACACCTCGGGGAGCGGGCGGTACTTCAGTGAACTGGAAAGGATCGGCCCGCGTCCGCTGGGCACTGCTCGCCCTGCTGTTTGTCTCCACCGTCATCAACTACCTCGACCGCCAGGCGCTGTCGATCCTGGCCACGACCATCCAGCGCGATCTCGGCATGGACGACCCGGCCTATGCGCGCGTGGTCCAGATGTTCCTGTTCGCCTACACCGTGGCCTACCTGCTGGCCGGTCGCATCACCGACTGGCTCGGGTCGAAGGTGGCGCTGGCGCTGTTCGTGGGCTGGTGGTCCATCGCCAACCTGTTCACCGGTCTGGTGCGCACCGCTGGTGAACTCGGCGCGGCGCGCTTCGCGCTGGGCCTCGGCGAGCCGGGCAACTACACCGTCGGATCGAAGGTCGTCTCCGAACATTTCCCGCCGCAGGAACGCGGACTGGCGCTGGGCATCTACACCGCCGGTGCGATGGTCGGCGCCACGATCGCGCCGCCGTTGATCGGTGGCATCGCGGTGGTGTTCGGCTGGCGCTGGGCGTTCATCACCACCGGCGCGGTCGGGCTGCTGTGGATCATCGCGTGGTGGTGGATCTTTCCGTCGAAGCCGCGCGGTGAGACCGCCGCCGCCACACCCGCCAGCGCTGACGTCGCGCCGATCAAGGGCGAAGGCTCGCTGTGGCGCAACCTGCTGCGCGACCGCACGATGTGGCTGCTGGTGCTGTCGCGCGCCGTGGCCGACCCGGTCTGGTACTTCTACCTGTTCTGGTTCCCCAAGTACCTCAACGACCAGCGCGGCATGACCCTGGTCGCGGTCGCCTCACTGGCGTGGCTGGTGTACCTGGCGGCCGACGTCGGCAGCATCGGCGGCGGGGCGATATCGAGTGGATTGATCAAGCGCGGCATGACGCCGGTGCGCAGCCGCCTGGTCGCCATGACCGGTGCGGCAATACTGGCGCCGCTGGGGTTGATCGCGGCATTCCATCCGCCGCTTACGATCCTGTTCGCGATCGCCTCGCTGGTGGCATTCGCCCATCTGGTGTTCCAGATCAACATCAGCACGCTGGTGGTCGATCTGTACCCGAGTCGCTACATCGCCACCGTGTTCGGCTTCATCGGCGCCGGCAGTGGCCTGGGCGGCATGCTGTCTACGCAGGTGGTGGGCAAGCTTGTCGCCGGGCACCAGTTCGATCGCACCTTCGTGCTGATGGCCATGCTGCATCCGATCGCGATGGTGCTGGCATGGTTGGCGGTGCGTCAGGCGCGGCATTCGCGCCTGGTCCAGTCGCTCGACGGCAACGTCGTTCAGGCGACGCCGACGGCGTAGTCCCAGAAGCGGTCGCCCGGCGTCACGCCCAGGCCGGGGCCGGTCGGCAGGCGGTAGTGGCGATCGGCGTAGTCCATGTCGGTGTCGAGCAGTTCCAGCGAACGGGCGAACACCGAGTGCTGCCACTCGTGGCGCCACAGGCCACGAACGACCGACGAGGCGTGGAGGCTCGCGGCAAGGAAGATGCCGGTGCCGATCGTCGCGTGTGGCGCGATCGCCACGCCGTGGGTTTCCGCCAGTCGCGCGATGCGCAGGAACTGGGTGATCCCGGTGTGGCCCATTTCCGGCTGGATGTAACGCACCGCGTTCGCCTCCAGTCGCAGCTTCGCCTCGTACTCGGTGTGCCATTCCTCGCCGGCCGCGACCGGGATCGCACCTTCGCGCGCTACACGCGCCAGCCCGCTGACATCCTCGGGCTTCACCGGCGCCTCGACGAACTGCGGGCGGTACGGCGCGAGGTGATCGATCAGGGCGAGCGCCTGGTCGGCATCGAACTTCCAGTGCAGGTCGACCATCAGCTCGGCGTCGTCACCGAGCGCCTCGCGCAATGCCGCGGTTTCCTCGACGATCCCCTCGCTGCTGACCACGGCGTGGATCTTGAAGGCGTCGTGGCCCTGCTGCTGGAACGCCTTGGCCATCTGCACGCGACCGGCAACGGTCGCGGCCGGCAGGCCTGACAGGTAGCCGGGAATCAGCTCGCGCTGACGTTCGCCGAGCAGCTGCCACAGCGGCAGGTTCTGCGCGCGCGCACGCAGATCCCAAAGTGCGATGTCGAGTGCGGCAATCGCGTCGACGTAGAAGCCGCCGAAACTGCCGCGCACGCGCATCAGTCCGTACAGGTCGTCCCAGATCTGTTCGACGTCGTCTGGCTCGCGGCCAACCAGTTCCGGTGCGAGCAGGTCGTTGACGATCTCGCAGACCGCGCGCGGCGCGCAGATGCCGTAGGTCTCGCCCCAGCCGACCGCGCCGTCGTCGGTGGTGATGCGCACCACGACCGATCGGTCCACGGACGGATAGATCGTGCCGTTGCCCTTGCGCACGACATAGCCGCGCTCATTGACACGCTCGCCCGGGCCAAGCGGGCCCAGGTACGGCGTGTCGCGCGGCACGGTGACGATGAAGGTCTCTACGCTGCGCACGGCGCTCATGCGGCGGTCGCTCCCGGCACGCGATCGAGCGGCACCAGGTCAGCGATGCGTGCCAGCAGCGCATCGACTTCACTCTGGTCGAACGCATCCAGCGCAGGGCCGGGCGCGCGCACGTGATCGCTGGCGATGAGTCCGCGGCGCTTGAGCACCGCCTTGGTCAGCCGCCAGCGGAACACCGCCTGCACGCTCAGCAGCGGCAGGCTGCGTTCGAACAACGTGCGTGCGCCATCGATGTCGCCGCCGGCGAAACACTTGAGCATGGCCACGTGCACCTCGGTGACTTCGCAGGCAGGCATCGTACCCTTGGCACCGCGCACGAGCTCGTCGATCACGTAGCGCGCACCGGCGCCGCCGAACACCGCATCGAGGGCATCGCCCGCACGCTCGCTCAACTGCGTGATGCGCTGGCCGGATGGCTGGGTTTCTTCCTTTACGTAGCGAATGCCCGCCACCTGCTCGGCCAGCCAGGCGACTTCATCCACGGCAAGGCCCACGCCCATCGGCGCAGGCGCGTTCTGCAGCATCACCGGGATGCCGCTGGCTTCGTGGATCGCCGCGAAGTAGTCGGCCATCGCCTGGCGGTCCTTGGCGTGGCGGTGCGGCGTGAGCACCATCGACGCGACCGCGCCGGCCTTGGCGCCTGCGCGCGCGAACTGCATCGCCAGTTCGGGGTCGGCACTGCTGGCGCCGATCACCAGCGGCACGCGACCGGCGATCCACTCGCCCAGCTTCGCCGTCATCTGCAGGCGCTCGTCAGTGCTGAGCATGTCGTACTCGCTGGCCAGGCCAGGGAAGACGATGCCGTCGGCGCCCGCGGCGAGGATGTACTCGAGCACCGCGCGCGTACCCACGAAATCGATCGCGCCGCTGTCTTCAAAGATCGTGGGCAGGATCGGGAACACTCCCTTCAAGGACGCTCCCTTCAAGGACGCTCCCTTCAAGGACGCTCCCTTCAAGGACGCTCCCTTCAAGGACGCGCCTCCCAACTCAACCCCTGTCATTGCCTTCCCTGTGGATTCGCTCATTGCTCCCCCGTTGCGTACCGCCTGCGGAATGTGGCTGGACGTTGCTACCACGGTTACAGTCCAACCGATTGAAATCTGGCATTTATTGCGCTGCAGCAACGATTTATCTGCAAGAACCCTTGCTTTGCGCAGAACATATATTGCTATATTAGCCACACAACGCAAGCAGTTCGTATCGCAAACAAGACCCAGCAATGACTTCGGGGGGAGGCCCGGTTCATGCGCAAGCTTCGTCGAACGATTCTGTCCACACTGATTACACCCACGCTGTTGGCCTCCATGGCCGCGGCAGCGCAGACCACCCCCGCACCCGAAGCGGCGGCACCGGCACCACAGACCACCAGCGCAAGCGACGAACCGCGGACGCTGGACCAGGTCACGGTGGTCGGCATCCGCGGCAGCCTGGAAGCGGCCAAGGACATCAAGCGCGACTCGACCCAGATCGTCGACGCGATCGTCGCCGACGACATCGGCAAGTTGCCCGACACCAACGTCGCCGAATCGCTCGGCCGCGTGGCCGGCGTGCAGCTCGAGCGCGGCATGGGCGAGGGCAGCGACATCCTGGTGCGCGGCCTGCGCGAGAACGTGATCCTCTACAACGGCCGCCAGATCGTCGACGCGACCGGACGTGGCGGCAACGGCCTCGACCAGCTCAACACGTCGACCTACGGCCTGCTGACGCTGGTGCCGTCGGAACTCATCTCGCGCCTGTCGGTGACCAAGCTGGCCGGCTCGGACCAGATCGCCGGCGCGCTCGGCGGCATCATCGACATCGAGACGCGCAAGCCGCTTGCCGGCGATGCGGCGCAGAACGTCGTCACCGCGGAAGCCGGCTATGACGAACTCGGTGGCAATGGCGGCGGCGGCGTGTTCACGCTGCTGTCGGGTCGCAACAGCGACAAGACCTTCGGCGGCCTGATCTCGGCGACGTACAGCAAGTACGACGTCGTCCAGCAGGGCCTGGACACGTTCTCCGGCTACGCCCGCTTCAACGACACCACGGTGACGCCGGCACGCACGCGCTTCGGCAGCACCGACATGCGCGCGCAGGACATCAACGACGACCGCGAGAAGTACGGCATCAGCGGCGTGCTGCAGTGGCGTCCGACCGATGGCGTCGAGCTCACCGCCGACACCTTCTATTCCAAGCAGGATGCCGAGCGCGACCGTTACTGGATCGCCTTCAACCCCAGCGCGGCGCTGTCGAACGCGGTGTACTCGCCGCACGACATCCTGATCAAGGGCACGTCGGCCGGCCCGGTCCTGGTCAACACCGAGATAGCCGACATCGACGCCGAGGTCTGGTCAAGCGCGCTGCGCGCGACGTTCCGTGGCGAAGGCCATCTGGGCGGTTCGGCGGAGGTGTCCTATGGCAGCTCCAGCGCCGAGTACCACCAGAACTACATGCGCCTGCAGCCGGTCGTCGGCCTGACCTCGCTGGTCGATTTCGACCTGACCAATGGCGACTTCGGCAGCTTCAACGTCCGCGGCATCGATATCACCGATCCGAACCAGCTGCGCCTGTCGATCCTGTTCGACAACCGCTACCGCGCCGAGACCGACACCACCGCCGCACGCACCGACTGGACCTGGGACTTCGATGACTCGGCGATCCAGGCCCTGAACTTCGGCGCGCGCTACAGCTCGCTCGAGACGACCCAGAACCCGCTGCGCGCGGACATCCGCCCGGCCGGCGGCATTCCCGCCAACCAGCTCGGCGATTTCCTCGAAGTCCACAGCAACAACGACTTCATGAGCGGCGAGTTCGCCGGCCTGCCGCGTGCGTTCCTGGCCGCCACGCGCGATGCCTTCACCGGTTGCGCCGCGTTCACCGCGTTCCCGTCGATCTCGCAGAACCCGCAGTGCCTGGACGGTGCCAACAACACGCTGGCCTACGCCGGCACGTTCAACATCGCCGAGGACTTCACCGAGGCCTACGCCAAGCTCGACATCAACAGCGCCGTCGGCGGCATGCAGCTGGCGGGCAACGTCGGCCTGCGCTACGTCGGTCGCGACATGGATTCGACCGGCAACCTGATCAACCCCAACGGCTCGCCGCAGCCGACGGTGTTCAGCCGCAACGACGATTACTGGCTGCCGTCGGGCATCGTCAAGCTCGACATCAACGACAGCCTGGTCGTACGCGGCGGTGCCGCCCGCGTGGTCGCGTTCCCGAACACCGAAGACCTCAACAACGGCGTCTCGCTCAACAACAACGCGGTGTTCGACAACGGCGTGCAGATCACCCCGGGCACCGGCACCGGCGGCGCGCCGGGACTGGATCCATTCGAGGCTGACCAGTACGACCTGTCGCTGGAGTGGTACTACAGCGACGAGGGCATGCTCTCGGCGGGCCTGTTCTACAAGGACGTGTCGACCTTCATCGTCCAGCGCCAGAGCGCCGAGTCCTACGGCGGCGTCAACTTCCTGATCAACCGCAAGGTCAACGGCGACAGCGCCACCATCCAGGGCCTGGAACTGCTGGCGCAGGTGCCGATCGCCGGTGGCTTCGGCGTCGTCGCCACCTACACCTACATCGACTCCAAGACCCCGATCACCGACATCAACGGCAACGAGATGGCCTTCCCGGGCCTGTCGAAGAACAACGCCAACCTGATCGGCTACTACGAGCAGGGGCCGTTCAGTGCCCGCCTGGCCTACAACTGGCGCGACGAGTACCTGGTCGCACTGTCGGCCGCGGCGACCGGCATCTACAACGACACCTATTCGGACCTGTCGGCCACGGTAAGCTACGACTTCAACGACCGCCTCACCCTGCAGCTCGACGGCATCAACCTGCTCGACAGCCAGCAGAAGACCTTCGACGGGTATGACGAGGGCCTGCGTACCAACGTGGTGTTCGGTCGCGGTTACAAGGCGACGGTGACCTTCCGCTTCTGAGTCACCGCGGTACCTCGATCAGGCGGAGAGTCGCGGAATGAGCGAAGGCAGCATGACGGGAAAGGTGGCCCTGGTGACCGGGGCCGCCGGCGGGATCGGCGCAGCCGTCACCCGCCGGCTGCAGCAGGACGGCGCGCGCGTCGGGGCGCTGGACCTGCATCCGGCGCCTGCTGCCGATGCGTCGGCGATAGCGGATCTGCGTTCGTCCACGGCCATCGACGCCGCCGTGGCGAAACTTGAAGCCACGCTGGGCCCCGCCGACGTGCTGGTCCACTGTGCCGCAATCTGTCCGCCAGGAACGCTGATGGACTCGGCGGACGAACTGTTCGCCGACACCTACGCGGTCAACGTGATCGCCGCCGCGCGCCTCACGCGGCACTGCGCCGCCCACATGCGCGACCGCGGTGGCGGTTCCATCGTCCTGCTCACCTCGATCAACGCCCGCTTCGCGACGCCGACGCTTGCCGCCTATGCCAGTTCCAAGGCGGCGCTGGAGGAGCTGGCGCGCACCGCCGCGCTGGAACTGGCGCCGTGGCAGATCCGCGTCAATGCGATCGCGCCGGCATCGATCGACACCGCCATGCTGCAATCGTCCTTCGACCGCGAACCCGACCCGGTGCTCGCGCGGGAACGCAACATCCAGCGCCACCCGCTTGGACGCCTGGGAACGCCGCAGGACATCGCCGAACTCGCGTGGTTCCTGGCCAGCGAGCGCAGCGGCTGGATCACCGGTGGCGTGTTCCCGGTAGACGGCGGCGCAGGCGTCACCCGGCGCTGAGCTTCGCCACCCCCATCCCCACGTCAAGAAACAGATGAACCAGAAGCGCACGCAAGGCTGCATCGTCGGCATCAACTGGGGCAGCTCGAACTTCCGCGCCTACCTGATCGATGCCGAAGGCAAGGTTGTCGACGCGATGGAAGCCCCGGCGGGCATTGCCGGGATGGGCCGCGATGGCATGGTGAACCACATGGCGAGCGTGGCAATGCGCTGGCCGGGCGTCTCGCATGTCTATGCCTGCGGCATGATCGGTTCCAACATCGGCTGGATCGATGCCGGGTACGTCGAGTGTCCCGTCGCGCTCGGCGGACTGGCGCAGGGGCTGCGCGAAACGCATATCGGCGATGTCGAGGTCCGGATCGTCCCGGGCCTGGCCTGCCGCCGCATGCGCGACAACGCCTCCGACATCATGCGCGGCGAGGAGACCGAGCTGTTCGGCCTGCTCGTGTCCCGGCGCCTGCCGCAGTCCGGCATCGTCGCGTTGCCGGGCACGCACACCAAATGGGTGCGCATGGACGGCGGTCGCGTCCGCGAATTCTCGACGGCGATGTCGGGCGAGATCTTCGACCGGCTCACCGCGGCCGGCCTGCTGGCGTCGATCGTCGACGGTCCGGCGCATGTGAGTCCTGCGTTCTTCGACGGCGTACGCGCCGGCGTGCGTCGCGATACCGGCCTGGGCACGCTGCTGTTCGGAGCGCGTGCGGCGGTCATCCGCGACGACATCAAGCGCAGCGAGGGCGCCTCGTATCTGCGAGGCTTGCTGATCGGGTCGGAGGTCGCCGATGCGCGTGCCCTGTTCCCCGAGCTGGCGGAGGCCAGTATTCCGCTGGTCGGCACCGGCCCGGTGTGCGCGATGTATGCGGCCGCACTGAAGGAACTTGGCATTGACAGCCATGCGGTGGAATCGCGCGAGGCCATCGTCCAGGGCTTCGCGACGATGCATGCACTGCACACGGGTGCGCTGCCGGCATGAAGCCCGACCTTGCCACCTTCACCGCGGAGTTCGACGCGCGCCTGCACAAGGCGCCGATCATCGCGATCCTGCGCGGTATCACCACGGCGGAGTCGGTCGCGGTTGCGACCGCGCTGCTGGACGCCGGGGTGACGATCGCGGAAGTCCCACTGAACTCGCCCGACCCGTTCGCCACCGTCCGCCTGCTGCGCGAGCATTTCGGCGAGCGCATGGCCATCGGTGCCGGCACCGTGCTGACCGTCACCGATGTCGAGCGACTCGTCGATACCGGCTGCCAGTTCTGCGTGTCGCCAAACACGGATGCCGATGTGATCCGCGCCAGCCTGGCGCACGGCATGCTGCCGCTGCCGGGCTTTGCCACCGCGAGCGAGGCGTTCGCGGCGATCGCAGCGGGCGCGCGTCATCTCAAGGCGTTCCCTGCCAACGCCTCCACGCTTTCTGCGATCAAGGCGGTGATGCCTGCCGGGGTGCAGTTGATCGCGGTCGGTGGAGTCAGTCCAGACGCGGTGCCGTCACTGCTCGCTGCGGGTGCGATGGCGTTCGGCACCGGATCCGACATGTACAAGCCAGGCCGCAGTGCGGACGCAGTCGGTGCACGCGCGCGCGAGTGGGTCGCGGCGACGTCGCTCGCCCTGCCTTCGACGGTTGAACTCGTCTGCGACACCAGGGCGACGGTTGGCGAAGGGCCGGTAGTCCTGGGCGATCGCGTGCTGTGGGTCGATCCGATTGGAAAGCGGCTGCTCGCATTCACGCCATCGAGCGGTGACTGGACCGAAGCATCGATGCCAGAACCGGTCTGGTCGCTGGGGGTGATGCCCGACGGATCACTGGTGGGCAACGGCGAGGATGCGTTCGTGCGACTGGACGCAGCCGGTGGAGCGGTCCTCGCGCGCGGCCCTGTGATCGACACCGGTGCCGGATGTCGCCTCAACGACCTGGTCATCGACCGCCGCGGTGGTCTGTGGGGCAGCACCATGCACCGGGGCGTACTGACCGGACGCGGTGGCATCTTTCATGCCGCATTGCCGGATGCGCCGGCGCGCAAGGTTGCCGGAGGTCTCGGTGTCGCCAACGGGATGGCGTTCTCCGACGACGAGCGCACGCTGTTCGTGATCGACACGCTCGCGCGAACGCTACTCGCCTATCCGGCCGATGCGGCGTCTGGTGCCCTTGGTGAGCCCGTCATCGTCACCGACTTCCTTGGCCTGCCGGGCAAGCCAGACGGCATGGCGATCACGCCTGAGGGCAACTTCTGGGTGGCGATGTGGGGCGCAGGCGAACTGGTGCGGATCGCGCCCAATGGTGCGTGCGTCCAGCGCGTTCGCGTGCCGGCACCGCATGTCGGCAGTGTCTGCATCGGGCCCGATGGTGCCTTGTACGTCACCACGGCGCGTGCCCGCCTGAGCGATGAGGCGCTGGCTGCCTCATCCGGATCGGGCGGGCTCTTCAGGATCGACGGAAGACAGAAATAAGCCCCGCGAAAGCGGGGCCCTTTTTTCGAGCCATCCGGGCAGGCGCAACGCGCCCGGTCCAGGCGCATCAAGTCCCGGGCGCGTCGACGTCGTAGAAGAACTGTTCGTGGACGATCTTGCCGTTGCGCACCCGGTACACGCAGATCTCGCGCATGTCGATGCGGCCCATGCCCTTGAAGGTTGCATCCAGGCCAAGGGCCACGCTGAACCAGCCATCGGCGACGACGGCGTCGCTGCACGACACGCTGTGGAAGGTCTCCACGCTTTCGTTGAACTTGCGGCTCTTCTCCTGGATGGCCGCCAGTCCCTTGACGTTGCCCAGGGCGCCTGCCGGCAAGCCCTCCGGCTCGATGCTCACCGCATCGTCGGCGTAAAGCTCACGCTGCGCCTCGTCGAACTTGCCGGCCCTGCACAACTCGACCAGCCTTGCGGCTACCTGCTGCGTATTCATTGTTCGTCTCCGGGGGAAGGAGTCGAAAGACTACGCCCAGCCACTGTCAGCGTTGTGTCAGCAGCGTGAGGGCTACTTCCAGGTCTTGCGAAGCGGGTGCGCCTCGGTGTTGAGCACCACCTCGTTCGGATCCAGCGTCTTCGCCGGCGCGAACAGCAGGTAGAAGTACTTGAAGGTCTCGGCCATCACGAAGCTCTCCATGTCGTCCTCCTTCTCCTTCGTCACCACGCTCTTGAGCGAGGCGAAGCCCGAATCGGTGCGGGTGTAGCGGACGAAGTCCTCGAACATCTCCTGGCCCATCGCCTGGTATTGCCTGTCGCCGGTCAGGCGGTGCAGGTACCAGGCCGACTCGATGATCTCCGGCCGCAGCGGATACTGCGGGTACGTCACCACGCCCTTGCGGTAGTCGTACTCCTCCGGCTCGATGCCGTGCACGCGCCACATCGCGAACGACGACGCCTGCAGGCGGCGCGCGCGATCGACATCGCCCGAGTAGGCAAGCAGGCCCGGATAGAACGCGTCGAGTGCGCCGTACAGGCTGCCCACGCGCTTGCCGGTGTTCATGTCGACGTGGCCGACCCACAGCGCGCCGTCGACCTCTTCCGGGTAGTAGCGGTTGGCGGCGGCAATGCTGGTCTTCCACATCGCCAGGCAGTCGCGGTCGCCGAACAGCTTCCAGCACTTCCACAGGTACTCGTAGTAGGAGTCGATGCGCGCGCCGACGTGGCTGCGCGTCTGCGTCCACTTGCCGGTCTCGACGTCGAAGCGCTCGCCGACCAGGCCGATCTTGGAGCGACGTTCGTAGGTGGCGACGAGGGCGCGCTTGGCCTTGTCGTAATAGACCGGGTTGCCGGTGAGCTTGCTGAGCGTGCCGTACTCGAGCAGCAGGGTGCCGGCCTCGGCCGGATTGCTGTCGGTGCCGTGAGCCTTGCCGGTGCGCAGGTTGACGTAGACGTAGGGCAGGCCGGTCGGCGAGTCGAACGCGGGCAGCAGGCGTTTGCCCAGGTCCTCGGCCTGCCTGAGCAGGCGCTCGTCGCCGCTGAGCTGGTAGCCAGAGAGCAGGCCACCCAGCAGGCGGATCACGATTTCGAAATGCTTGACGTCGATGTCGCGGTCGAACGTCAGCTGCGTGGCGATCAGCTCGCGCGCATCGCGGGCTTCGTCGTCCAGGCCCATCAGGATCATCGTGTCGAGCGCGTCGACTGGCGTCATCAACAACGACTGGCCGTACCAGTCATGCGACCCGTTGCTCAGCGGCTTGAGTGCGTCATGGCCCCACGCATGCTCGCGGTAGCCGCGCCAGGCGTGCAGGAACTCGGCCTTGACCCGTTCGGCACTCTGCGTGGCCTGCTCCTGGGTGAGTATGGGCGGCGTCGCGGGTTTCTTCGGGGAGGCAGTAGCCGCGACGCCGACCGTGGGGAACAGCAGCACGCTGAGCAACAGGGGACGAAGGTTCATCAGGCAACGGTCTCCGGCGCGTGCGCGCGCAACAGGTGGAGCACGTCGTAGCACGCGCCCATGGTGTGGTAGTCGGTCTTTCCGGCAGGACTCTTCTCGTCGCTGTACTTGCGGTTGTTGCGATCGAGGATGCGGTACCAGGCGCCGTGGTCGTGGTCGATGAAGAAGCGCCACGCGTAGTCCCACAGGCGCTGGTACCAGTTCCAGTAGCGATCATCGCCGCTGGCCTGCGCAAGGCGCGCGGCGGCGGCGATCGATTCGGCCTGCACCCAGAAGTACTTGTCGTCGTCGCAGACCGGATAGCCGACATCGGGCGCGAAGCCGTAGAACAGACCGCCGTTGCGCGCATCCCATGACGCGGCAACCGAAACGTCGAACAGGTGCGCCGCACGCTCGCGCAGCCACTCGACCACGACACCGCGCTCGCGAAGGTGCCCGTCGAGCGTCGACAGCAGCTTGCTCCATTCGGTCTGGTGGCCGGGCTGGAAACCCCAGGGGCGGAACAGGTGCCTGGGATCGTCGCGGTGGTAGTTCCAGTCGATGTTCCAGTCGCAGTCGTAGTGCTCCCAGACCAGTCCGCCGGCGTGCGCGGCCTGGCGGCGCGTCATGTGGTCGGCCAGCATCAGCGCGCGCTCGAGGTAGTGCGGCTGCGCGCTGGCCTCGAACGCGGCGATCATCGCCTCGCACATGTGCATGTTGGCGTTCTGGCCGCGGTAGCCGGAGAAGTTCCAGTCGGCGTCGGCCTCGTCGCGATACAGCCCGTGCGCCGGCTCCCAGTAGCGGGCCTCCAACAGCCCCCAGGTCTCGTCCATCCACGGCACGACCCCGGTGATGCCGGCCTTGAGCGCGGTGGAATAGGCCAGCAGCACGAAGGCGACGCCGTAGCAGTGGTTGGTGCGGTCCTCGGCGATGCCATCGCGCACCGTCCAGGCGTAGCCGCCGCTGCGCGGGTCGCGATGGACCTCGCGCAGGTAGCGCAGGCCATGGCGTGCGGCGTCGAGGTATTCGGGATTGCCGAACTCGCGCGCTGCCATCGCGTAGTTGAAGACGAAGCGCGTGCTGCTCACCAGGTGCCGGTGCGCGCTGTCGTACACGCTGCCATCGTCGCGGAAGTAGTGGAAGAAGCCACCGGCTGGGTCGATAGCGCGCGGGTGATAGAACGCCATCGTCTCGGCGATGTGCGCGCGCAGGAATGCCTGGCTGCGGAAGTCCGGAGTGGCTGGGGGGATGCGGCTCATGAGTCGGTCGCAGTCTTGGGTCGAAGGAGTTGATCGAGGTCGTCGCGGCCGGGCATGGCGGCGAATGCGCCGTGGCGCGTGGTCGCCAGGGCGCCACCGGCAGCGGCGTGGCGCAATGCGTCGGCCAGTGCGACGCGGTCGTCGAGCAGCGTGCCCAGCTGCTCCATGCCGGCGCCGCGCTCGACCAGCCGGTGCAGCAGCGCGCCAACGAAGGCGTCGCCGGCGGCGGTGGTGTCGGTGGCGGTG
The DNA here is from genome assembly GCF_056396405.1 of Lysobacter sp. 05T417. Lineage (NCBI taxonomy): Bacteria > Pseudomonadati > Pseudomonadota > Gammaproteobacteria > Lysobacterales > Lysobacteraceae > Lysobacter > Lysobacter sp. 05T417. The sequence continues at coordinate 281,532 of NZ_JBFTLK010000005.1, forward strand.
ACCGCGAATGTCGGCGCCACGCCCTCGGCGCCGCGCGTGAACCAGCGCACCGGCTGGGCGCCGTCGGTGACCAGCACGCATCGGGCGTGGCCCTGCCAGAGGCGGCGCAGCATGGCGCCCTCGTCGCCGGCGCGGCGGATCAGGAATTCGGCTTCGCTGCGGCACAGCTTGATCAGGTCGGCGGTGGCCAGCGCATCCCACAGCCGCGGCGCCGGATCGACGCCCTCCGGCCACAGTGACGGACGCAGGTTGAGGTCCATGCTGACCAGCGCGCCGGATTCGCGCGCAAGGCGCATGCCGGCCAGCGTGGTCGCTGCGATGTCGGCCTCGGTCAGGCTGTTGGAGCACACGTGCAGTACGGCCGCATCTTCGAAGCAGGCCGGGTCGAAATGCTCCTCGCGGAACAGCAGGTCGGCGGCGGGCGGGCGGTAGAAACTGAAGCTGCGCTCGCCATCGGCATCGAGCGACACGAACGCCAGCGCCGTGCGCGCCGCCGATGTGTGCGCGGTAAAGCGCGTGTCCACGCCCATCGCGCGCAGCTGCGACATCAGGAACTCGCCGAACATGTCGGCGCCGAGCATGCCGACGAAGCGCGCATTTCCGCCCAGCCGCGCGACCGCCGCGGCGACGTTGGCCGGGGCACCGCCGGCGTACTCGGCGAAATGGCGCGGCTGCCCGGCCACGGCCGGAACCGCGAGGAAGTCGATCAGCGCCTCGCCGAAGCAGACGACTGCGGTGCGTCCTGCGACGGTACTCATGGCTGCGCACCGCCAGTGGCGGTCGAGGACAGGTTGCGATGACTCATGCGTCGTCCTCCAGGGAAGTGGTCAGGCTGCTCGCGCGCAGCTTCAGCTGCACGGGGGCGATGGTGGCGGTGGCCGGCGTGGACGGGTCGCGCAGGCGTTGCAGGATGAGTTCCGCCGCCTGGCGACCGCGTGCGCGCGGATCGACGGCGATGGTGGTCAACGGCGGCGCGCTTACCGCGGCTTCGGGGATGTCGTCGAAACCGGTGACGGCGAAATCGTGTCCGGCGCGGCGGCCGCGCGTGGCCAGCCCGGCCATGAGGCCCAGTGCGACCGCGTCGTTGTAGCAGACGGCGGCGGTCGGCGCGGGGTCGCGCACGAACAAGGCGCCGGTCTGTCGTGCCGCTTCCAGTCGCGTCGGCGCGCATTCGACCAGCCATTGCGGCTCGGGCGTGATGCCCGCGGCGACGAGCGCTTCGCGATAGCCCTCGCGGCGCTGGTGGCACGAGCTGGAATCCTGATGGCCGCCGAAGAAGGCGATGCGGCGATGGCCCAGCGACAACAGGTGTTCGGTCGCCATGCGCGCACCGCGCACGTTGTCGAGCGAAAGGAAGTCCCATTCGACGCCGAGCTCGCGGTTGAACACCAGCGTCGGCGTGTGCACGCCGAGCAGTCCGCGCAGGCGAGCGCCGTCGCTGCCTTCGGCAGGCGAGAGGATGATGCCGGCCGGGTCGTGTTCAAGCAGCGAGGCGAGCACCGCCTGCTGGCGTTCGGCCGATTCGCCGGTGCTGCCGAGCAGGGTGACGTAGCCGGCCGCAGCCAGGGCCTCGTCAACGCCGGCGGCGAACTCGGCGAAGAACGGGTTGGACAGGTCGTTGATCACCAGCGCCACGGTCGAGGACACGTTGCGGCGCAGGTTGGCCGCGCCGCGGTGATAGACGTAGCGCTGGCGCTTGAGCTCGGCTTCCACCCGTGCCCGCGTCTCGGCGTTGACCAGCGGGCTACCGCGCAGCACCAGCGAAATCGTCGCCCGCGACAGGTCGCAGGCGTCGGCGATGTCGGCCAGGGTCACCCGGGCACGGGTGCGGGCGGGGGCGGTCATCGCGGGTGTCCGGAGGGCATGGGCAGCGGATTTGGATCGTTCTAAATTCTGCGCATCCTGCGCCCCCGGGGCAGGCGGCGCATTCTGCACCGCAGCATGAACTGGCGGCGATCGCGTGCTAGGTTGCCGCGGTTTAGAACGATCCAAATTGATGTCCGGCCCGGCCCCGGACCAGGAGCGAACGATGCCCCGCCTTGCCCTCACTACCGCCACACCTTCCGCGCCGCGCCGCCTGTTCCTGCTGTCCGCGCTGTGCACCTGGGCGCTGGCCGGGATGGCCGTCGCCGCGCCGGCGCCGAAGACTGACGCCGCGGCCGCACGCGCGTATGCCTCGGTCGATCCTTTCATCGGCACCGGCGGCGAAGGCCACACCTTCCCGGGCGCCGTGGTCCCGTTCGGCATGGTCCAGCTCAGCCCGGACACCCAGATCAAGTCGCGCAAGGAAGGCTACGGCTGGGCCGCCGGCTACCGGTACGACGACAGCACCATCACCGGCTTCTCGCACACGCACTTCTCCGGCACCGGCCATTCCGACCTCGGCGACGTGCTGGTGATGCCGATCGCGGGTGAGGTGAAGCTCGAGCGCGGTGAAGCGGGCAAGCCCGGCAGCGGCTACATGTCGCGCTTCAGCCACGGCGACGAAGTCGCCCAGCCCGGCTACTACGCCGTGACGCTGAAGGACTACGCGATCCGTGCCGAACTGACCGCCAGCCCGCGCGTCGGCGTGCACCGCTATCAGTTCCCCAAGGGCAAGCCGGCGCATGTGCTGGTCGACCTGCGCACCAGCATGTACGACTACCCGGGCAAGGTGCAGTGGTCGCGCATGCGCCTGCGTGCCGACGGCACCGTCACCGGCTTCCGCGAAACCCGCGGCTGGGCGCCGGGCCGGCAGCTGTACTTCGCGATGCGCTTCTCGCAGCCGGTCAGCGGCCACCAGTTCAACGACACCGAGCAGGACGTCGTCTACAAGGGCTTTCCGCCGCCGGGCGAGAACGACCCGCGCCAGCGTGCGCAGATCGAAGGCCGGCAGCTGGTCGGCGCATTCGACTTCAACGGGTCCGCGGGCAAGTCGATGGTGGTGAAGGTGGCGATCTCGCCGGTGAGCGAGGACAGCGCCATCGCCAACCTCGACGCGGAAGTGCCCGGCTTCGACTTCGACGGCGTGCGCGCCGCCGCCAAGGTGCAGTGGATGCAGGCGCTGGGCGCGATCGACATCGACGCACCCGAGCCGCAGCGCCGCAGCTTCTACACCGCGCTGTACCACACGCTGATGGGCCCGAGTCTGTTCATGGACAGCGACGGCCGCTACCGCGGCCCCGACAACGCCGTGCACCAGGCCAAGGGCTTCACCCATTACTCGACGTTCTCGCTGTGGGACACCTACCGCGCGCTGCATCCGCTGCTGACGCTGGTGCAGCCGGAGCAACGCAACAACGACTTCGTCAACTCGCTGCTCGCATCGTACGAACACAGCCCTTACGGCGTGCTGCCGGTGTGGGCGTTCCACGGCCAGGAGACGTGGTGCATGATCGGCTACCATGCCGTGCCGGTGATCGCCGATGCCTACATGAAGGGCATTCGCGGCTACGACACCAGCAAGGCGCTGAAGGCGATGGTGGACAGCGCCAGCTACGGCCCTTACGACGGCATCGCCCAGTACATGCAGCTGGGCTACGTGCCGATAGACGAGGAAGGCGAGGCCGCTTCGAAGACGCTCGAGTACGCCTTCGACGACTGGACCATCGCGCGCGTGGCCGAATCGATGGGCAACAAGGACATCGCCGCGCAGTTCGGCAAGCGCGCCGGCAACTGGCGCCACGCCTTCGACGAGAAAACCGGCTTCATGCGCGCACGCAAGCGCGACGGCAGCTTCCGCGAACCCTTCGACGCCACCGCCAGCGGCTACGGCAGCGACTACACCGAAGGCAACGCCTGGCAGTACTCGTGGTACGTGCCCCAGGACGTCGCCGGCCTGGCTGCCGCGCACGGTGGCGAGGACAAGCTGATCGCGCGGCTGGACGCGGTGTTCGACGCCAAGGTCGACCCGAAGATCTTCGAGCACATGGAAGACATCACCGGGCTGATCGGCTGGTACGCGCACGGCAACGAGCCGAGCCACCACGTGGCCTACCTGTATGCGTACGCCGGCCAGCCGTGGCGCACCCAGGAGCGCCTGGGGCAGATCATGGCCACGCAGTACGCGCCGCGGCCGGACGGCCTGGCGGGCAACGACGACCTTGGGCAGATGTCGGCCTGGTATGTGTTTACCGCGCTGGGGTTCTATCCGGTCGCGCCGGGCAGCAACGAGTACATCATCGGCCGGCCGTTCCTGCCGCGCGCCAGCCTCAACCTGCCCAATGGCAAGCGCTTCACGGTGGTGGCCGAAGGGCTTGACGCGGCGCACCCGTATATCGGTCGGGCGATGCTCAATGGCAAGCCGCTGGAGCGGGCGTTCCTTCGCCACGAGGAGATCATGGCCGGCGGAGAACTGCACTTCACCATGCAGGCGCAGCCCGACAAGGCCTGGGCGACGGGGGCGGCGGAGCGGCCGTACTCGATGTCGGCTGGGCGCTGAGGCGGGACGGGGGTTGCCCGAAGGCCGGGCTGCCGGAATCCGTGGGCTGGTAAGATGCGCAGCCCACGGGCCTATAGCTCAACGGTTAGAGCAGGGGACTCATAATCCCTTGGTTCCAGGTTCGAATCCTGGTGGGCCCACCAGTTCATTGCGTCGTCGTCGACCGCAGTGTGCGTTCAACCATAATCTGGCCGGAATGGCCAAACTATGAGGAACGTCCAGCAAGTTGGGCCGCAATTTGACGCGGGAAAGGCACTGCGATGTGTGGCCGACTCCGCAGGCGAGCATTCCGGAGTGTGGGCCCTTGAGGCGCGGTCACCACGACCGCTTGAAACCGCAACCCATAGCGCGCGTTCACGTCTTCAGAATCCGATCGCACACTCGTTCGTTACTGGCTGTGAAGAAGGAGTGACCTCACGCCAACAGGTCACTCACTATGATGAAGGCAGGTGCGGAGCGTTCGCCGCGAATCGGAGCATCCGATGGCCGCCTCAAACAAGCCCAATTTCATCATGATCATGGCTGATGATGTGGGCATCTGGAACATCAGTGCCTACCATCGCGGCATGATGGGCGGCAGCACGCCGAACATCGATCGGCTAGCACGGGAGGGTGCGCTGTTCACCGATTACTACGGTCAACAATCCTGTACTGCGGGACGCGCGGCGTTCATCACGGGGCAGACGCCGTTCCGGACCGGGCTGTTGAAGGTCGGCCTGCCTGCGGCGAAGCAGGGCTTGCAGGATTCTGATCCGACGATCGCGGAGTTCCTCAAGCCGTTGGGATACGCGACGGCACAGATCGGCAAGAACCACCTTGGCGACAGGAACGAGTATCTGCCGACGGTCCACGGCTTCGACGAGTTTCACGGGATCCTCTATCACCTCAATGCGATGGAAGAACCCTACGACGCGGAGTATCCGACGGACAAGAAATTCCGCGCAATGTTCGGCCCGCGCAACGTCATCCACAGCGTGGCAACCGATGTCGATGATCCGACGGAGGATTCGCGCTGGGGTCGCGTCGGCAAGCAGAAGATTGCGGACGCCGGCCCATTGCCACCGCATCCGGGCATGGATCCCGCTGCCACGGTGAGCATGGAAGACGTCGATGCGGATCTGGTGAAGCGCTCGTGCGATTTCATCGACCGCTCGGTGAAGGCAGGACAACCGTTTTTCCTCTGGCACAATTCCACGCGGTGCCACTCCTGGACGCATCTGTCCAAGAAATGGGACGGCAAGACCGGCTTCGGTTTGTTTGCCGACGCGATGGCCGAGCTGGACTGGGTAGTGGGTGAGTTGCTCGCCAAGCTGGACGAGCTGGGGATCGCTGACAACACGGTCGTCCTGTTCACCAGCGACAACGGCGCCGAGATCTTCAGCTGGCCCGATGGCGGCAACCATCCGTTCCGCGGCGAGAAAGGCACGGTGTACGAAGGTGGTTTCAGGGTGCCCATGCTTGCGAGGTGGCCTGGCGTCATTCAACCGGGCGTCATCATCAACGACATCATGTCGGCCGAAGACTGGATGCCTACCCTTGTTGCGGCAGCGGGCGAACCGGATCTGAAGGAGAAACTGCTCACCGGCTACACGGCGGGCGAGAAGACTTTCAAGAACCATCTCGACGGTTACAACTTCAAGCCGTTCTTCGAGGGCAAGGCCACCGAGGGCCCGCGCCGGGAATTCTTCTACTTCAGCGACAATGCCGACCTCATGGCAGTGCGTTACAACCAGTGGAAGGTCACCTTCAAGACCATCGTCGGCAACCTGTTCAGCGGCAAGGAGGATTCGACCAACGTTCCGCTTGTGACCAACCTGCGCGTCGATCCTTGGGAGCGGTACCAGACCGAATCGACGTCCTACGGTCAGTGGTGGGGCGAAAAACTGTGGGTCATGATGCCTGCCACAGTCATCATGGCCAAGTTCCTGTCCACGTTCAAAGACTACCCGCCCAGCCAGGTCTCCGGATCGCTCAGCGTGGAAAAGGCGCTGCAGTCATTGCAGGAAGGAAGCAGGAAGAACTGAACGTCCCCACAGCCAGACCTTGTTGGTGCTGACATCCAGCTTGTGGCCGCAAGCGGTCGGTACCGCAGGCAGGTCAGCGCCTTCCGGCGCGAGCGGTCGTCCCGCCCGGAATCATCGCTTCAGGCGGAGCCTGGAATTTGCCGCTCGCCAGGCTTCGCGGCAAGATGCAAGCAGATCCACATGGTTCGAGACCGATATGCGGTTCGGCTTGATTCAAGCGTCAGGTGGCCATGGAGGAACTGTTGCACATGCTGACAATGCTCATGGTGCTGCTGCCCCTGTGGGCGATCCTGGCCGCTCCCATCCTGCTGGTCTTCTTTGTCGCAGCCCGCTTGATGCGGCGCCGGTCGTTCCGTTCCCGCTGGGCCATCACGGCGCTCGCCCTGGCTTTCGCGCTGGTTGCCGCACCGGTTCCAACGCCCATCATCACCGTGTTCGTACCGCACGGTTATGCGCTCCTTGATCGGAGCTACTACGACAGCATCCTGCACGGGCCCGGGATGTTCTCGGGGCTTTGGCGATGGATCGTACCCTCGCTCATCATCACCTTCGGCGCGGCTCTGGCGTTGATGCGGCGCTACATGCGACCCACCCGGTTCGGGCCAGAAATCGAGCATCCTTGATTCAGAGGAGGCACACCATGCAGCACTTCACCGGCGGTTGCCTCTGCGGCGACGTCCGACTTGTAGCGTCGGGCCTCCCGTACCGAGTAGGCCTTTGCCACTGCCTCGACTGCCGCAAACACCACGGCGCGCTCTTCCATGCGTCCGCAATCTTCCCCCAGGACGCAGTTTCGATAGAGGGTGAAACGCGCGAGTACGCCGGCCGGCACTTCTGCCCCCGTTGCGGCTCCACCGTCTTCGGCCGATCCGGCGACGAAGTCGAAGTGAATCTGGGCTCGCTGGACGCCCCTGATCAGCTCGTGCCGACGTACGAAAGCTGGACCATCCGCCGTGAGTCCTGGCTGCCGCGATTCCCGCTCGCCAGGCACTACGAGCGCGATCGCGAAGGGACAACGCGCTTCGAGGGATAGCCCCCACGCCCTCTTGCCGCAACGGCCGTCTACGTATCCAATGCGGCAATGCCGACCCGACCTGATCCAGACCGCCGTCGCTTCATCGCCCACGCTGCCGCGCTCGGTACCGTCGGCGTGCTGCCTTCCAGTCTCGCGATCGCTGCTCCGTGCAAGACCGCGGACAGCGCCTGGATTCCCGACGACGCATTTCTCGCCGAGCTGCCGCGGATCATGCAGGCGTTCGCCGTCCCCGGGGTGGGCATTGCCGTGGTCGACAACGGCGCGTTGGCCTGGAGCCGCGGCTTCGGTGTAACCAATGCGATGACCCGCGCGCCCGTGGATGCGCGCACGGTGTTCGAGGACGCTTCGCTGAGCAAGCCGGTGTTCGCCTATCTGGTCATGCAGCTCGTCGACCAGCGCCTGATTGATCTGGATCGCCCGCTGGTGCAGTACCGGCGTCCCGCCTACCTGGCCGACCATCCGTGGATCGATCTGATCACGCCGCGCGATGTCCTGCGCCACACCACCGGCCTGCCGAACTGGCGCACGACGCCAGCGACGGAGAAGCTGGTGCCAATGGTCAAGCCCGGCACCCGCATCGACTATTCCGGCGAGGCGATCTTCTGGCTGCAGCTGGCGGTGGAGTCGATCACCGGCCAAAGCCTGGACGACTCGATGCGCACGCACCTGTTCGCCCCGGCCGGCATGAACGACAGCAGCTACACCTGGAATGCGGATCTTGCCGCGCGCTCGGTCTACGGCCATCGCGCGCACGATCAGACCGAAGCAGGGATGCCGCCGCAGATGTTCCGCGAGCAGTGGAGCATCGCCCAGCGGGTCGCCGACCGCTGGGGCAAGCCGCTGTCCGCATGGAAGTACGAAGACGCCGAACGTGCGCTGCCCGAAGTGATGGCGCTCGCACCGTCCGGACTGGTCACGTGGCCCGGCGACATTCTCGCCAACGCGGCGGCGAGCCTTCGCACCACCGTGCAGGACTACGCGACGTTCTTGACGCTGATGATGGCGCGCAGGCAACGCGCGCCATGGGAGATCACCGAGAGCACGCGCCAGGCCATGCTCACGCCGCAGATCAACCTGCCCGGTCGCTGGACGCAGAAGGGCCTGGGCTGGAACATGGAGCCGACCCGCGACGGCCCGGTCTTCTACCACTCGGGCAGCAACGGCGGCATCTTCAAGAACTTCGCGGTGGGCCACGCACAGCGGCGGCGCGGCATCGTGGTGCTGACCAACGGCGGCAGCGGCTCGTTCGTCCACCAGCGCGTGGTGCGCGCGGCCACCGGCTACGACCTGCTGTCCTACGACCTCTAGGGCGGCAGCGGCCCGAAACGGTGCCGAATTGGCCGCTCCCGCCTTGAACCACCGCCCGCGGCCCACATCTAGCAACCACCTGGCGGCGCGATGTCCGCGTCCGACCAGGCCACTGTGGAGATGACCGGAATGACCACTGCAACCGAGACCGCCATCCTTGCCGGCGGCTGCTTCTGGGGCATGCAGGACCTGCTGCGGCGCTATCCCGGCGTGGTGTCCACGCGCGTGGGCTACACCGGCGGCGATGTGCCCAACGCCACCTATCGCAACCACGGTTCGCACGCCGAAGCCATCGAGATGGTGTTCGACCCGGCCGTGATCAGCTATCGCCAGATCCTGGAGCTGTTCTTCCAGATCCACGATCCGACCACGAAGAACCGCCAGGGCAACGACGTCGGCGCCAGCTATCGCTCGGCCATCTACTACACGAGCGATTCGCAGAAGCGCGTGGCCGAGAACACCGTCGCCGATGTCGACGCATCGGGCCTGTGGCCCGGCAAGGTCACCACCGAGATTGTCCCGGCGGGTCCGTTCTGGGAGGCTGAGCCGGAGCACCAGGACTACCTGGAGCGCTATCCCGAGGGATATACCTGCCATTTCATCCGGCCGGACTGGAAGTTGCCCGAACGGACGCAGTGATGTGCGTGTGCAAGCCGCATCACGGCTTCCACTCCACCTTGTGTTCCTCGACGTAGGCATCCACCGCGGAACCGATGGTGGGGTACGGCGTGCCGAAGCGCTCGAGGATCTCGAAGCGCTTCAGCTTGTCCTTGACCGGGTCCTTCATCTCGGCGAAGCGCATCTCGATGCCGGACTCGCGCAGGGCCGTCTCCATCCCCGCGAGCATGTCGGCCGATGTCACGTCGATGCTGGTCACCGGTTCGGCGGCGATCACGATCCGCTGCACCGGCGTGGGTGACTTTGCGATGGCGTCGAGCACGCGCTGATGGAACAGCTCGGCATTGGCGAAGAACAGTGGCGCATCCCAGCGGAACAGCACCAGGCCCGGGACGAGGCGCGCCTGCGGGTAGCGGCTGATGTCATGGAAACCGCGGATGCCCGCCACCCGTCCCATCACGGCGTGGTGCGGGCGCCAGCCGTCCCAGAGGAACTCGAGCACGGCGATGCCGATGGCGATGCCGATGCCCGGTATCACGCCCCACACCGCGACGCCGACGAAGCAGGCGATCGACAGCCAGAACTCCCATGGCTGGATGCGGAAGATGCGGTGCAGGTCCTGGAATTCGAACAGGCCAATTGCCGCGGCGATCACCACGGCCGCCAGCGCGCTGCTTGGCAGGTGTTGCAGCAGGTTCGGCGCGACCAGCAGGAGCAGGGCGACGGCCAGTGCACCGACGACACCGGTGAGCTGGGTCTGTGCACCGGCGGCTTCGGCCACAGGCGTGCGCGAGGAACTGCTGCTGACCGGGAATCCCTGGAACAGCCCCGCCGCCAGGTTCGCCGCACCCAGGCCGATCATTTCCTGGTTCGGGTCGACGTTGACGCCGGTCTTTGCCGCATAGGTGCGCGACAGCACGCTGGTATCGGCGAATGCCACCATTGCCACGGCGCAGCCGCCAATGGCTATCTGCGCCAGATGGGCCGGTTCGATCAGCGGCAGCACGAACATCGGCAGGCCCTGCGGCAGCGGCCCGAGCACCTTCACGCCGGCGCTGACGTCCAGGCCGAACGCACCGACCACCACGGTGGCCGCGACCACCGCGATCAGCAGGCCGGGAATCCGCTTCCACGGTTTGAGCAGCAGGATCACCACCAGCGTGGCGGCGCCGACCGCGAACGCGGTCCAGTTGGGCTTGCCATCGGCGATTGCCTGCGCGATCTGCACCAGGTCGCGCAGCGGTCCATGGCCCTCGATCGAAAAACCAAACAACTTGGGCAGCTGGCTGATCAGCACGGTGAAAGCGATGCCGTTCATGTAGCCGTAGCGGATCGGCTTGGACAGCAGCTCGGTGACGAAGCCCAGCCGCAACACGCCGATCAGGATGCACACCAGCCCTGACACCACCGCCATGAGGCTGGCGATGATCACGGCACGTGCGGCGTCGCCGCCGGACAGGGGCAGCACGACGGCGAGAATCACCGCGGCCAGGGAAGAGTCCGGCCCCAGCACCAGGATGCGGCTCGGCCCGAACAGGGCGTAGGCGAGCAGCGGCACGATGGTGGCGTAGAGGCCGTAGATGCCCGGCACGCCCGAGGCCACGGCGTAGGCGATGCCGACCGGGACCAGCATCGTGGTCAGCACCAGTCCGGCCATGATGTCGCGCGGCAGCCAGGCCGCCTGGTAATCGCGGATGACCTGCAGTCCCGGTAGCCAGCGCGTCCAGCCGTTCATGCCTGCAAGCTCCTGGGAAATGTCACGGCGGCGTCAGTATTGCTCCCTGATGAACTTGTACGGATAGTCCGGTTCGACGTAGTCGCCGCGCTTCTGCCGCTTGGGCAGGCGGAACTTCTCGCGCGGGAGTTCTTCGTAGGGAACCTTGTCGAGGATGTGGCGGATGATGTTCAGGCGCGCGCGGCGCTTGTCGTCGGTGCGCGCCACGTACCACGGTGCGTGCGGCGAGTCGGTGGCGGCGAACATGTCGTCGCGCGCCCGCGAATAGTCGTACCACCTGCCATACGACTTCAAGTCCATCGGCGACAGCTTCCACAACTTGCGGCCGTCGGTGGCGCGGTCCTTCAGCCGCTGCGTCTGCTCCTCGTCGCTGACTTCCAGCCAGTACTTGAGCAGGATGATCCCGGACTGCACGATCGCCGCCTCCAGCAGCGGCGCGGTCCGCAGGAACCTGCGCACCTTCGCCTCCGAGGTGAAGCCCATCACGCGCTCGACGCCGGCGCGGTTGTACCAGCTGCGGTCGAAGATCACGACCTCGCCCGCGGCCGGCAGGTGCTGCATGTAGCGCTGGAAGTACATCTGGCTCTTCTCGCGATCGGTCGGCGCCGGCAGTGCCGCCACGCGGAACACGCGCGGGCTGACACGTTCGGTGATCGCCTTGATCGTGCCGCCCTTGCCGGCAGTGTCGCGTCCCTCGAAAACGACGCAGACCTTCAGCTTCTTCTCCACCACCCACATCTGCAGCTTGACCAGCTCCACGTGCAGCTTTTCGAGCTCGGCCTCGTATTGCTTGCGCTTCATCCGTTCCGGTTCCGCGGAACTGCCGTCATCGCGTTTGCCAGGCTTCATGGTCGTTGCTCCGCTGCGCGGGACTGCGGTCAGGCGTTCTTTTCGTTCTCGATGCCCTTGCGGACGATCTCGTTGTAGAGCGAGGCGATCTGTTCGCCCAGGCCCTGGAATTCCGGATTGCGCGACACGTACTTCTGTCCGTCCTGGGCGTCGGTCAGCGCAGTCTTGAGGAAGGTGATGTCGGAATCGGTGAGGCGTTCGCCGTTGTCGACGCGCTTCTTGATCGCCATGGCGCGGGGCAGGCGGAAATGCACGAGGCGATCGAGCAGCGCCTGGATCGTGGCGGTGTCGTCGGTCTGGTCGGACATGGCAGCCCCCTGAATACGTGCGAGAGGCTATTCTGCGCCGGTCCAAAGGGGGCCGGCTTCACGATGACTTCACGGCATAGGCGGGACACGTGCTGGATCCAGCCGGTTGCTGGGACGCGCGCTATCGCGCCGACGACCGTGCCGCATCGACCATCGCCGTTGCCGCTTGCAACAGGATGCGCGTCGCGTCCTCCCCGGCGAGCAGTTCGGAACTTACGAACGCGCCGTTGACCAATAGCGCCAGCTGCGCGCCCATGACATCGGGATCGGACACGTGCAGTCGCCTTGCAATCGCGCCGAGCCGCGAGCGCAAACCCTGCATGTGCGCGCGTGCCACGTGCCGCGTCGGATGGTCGGGCTCGGGGAACTCGGCCGAGACGTTGATCTGCGGGCAGCCGCGATAGTTCGAACGCGACAGGCGTTCGCCAATCCAGCGCATATGGGCAGCCAGTTCGCCAGCCGGGTCGTCGGCATGCTGGGCGGCCACGGCATCCCAGGTCGACCAGAAGTCGATGTCCTCGCGCTCCAGGAACGCGACGATCAGATCGTCCTTGGTGCGGAAGTGTCGATACAGACTGGTCTTGGCCACGCCGGCCTGGGCCACCACCAGGTCGACGCCGACCGCGCGCACGCCCTGGCGATAGAACAGGCCGGAAGCGCATTCGAGGACCCGTTCGCGCACGTCCAGCGGTTCGGCGGCCCGCGCCTTGGGCGATCGGGTAGGGGTGGCAGCCATGGGGTCGGGTCCGGTGAACTCTGTGGTTGACACACTACAGACCGGTCTGTACCTTGGCAAGAACAGACAGGTCTGTAGCGTCTCTTCGACGCGCCCCGCATCGCTGATGGCTCACTGATTGCTTGCTCATAGGGAGAAGTGAAATGGCTGGAAACAAAGGAGTTGTTGCCGTCTATGGTGCTTCCGGCCATACCGGCGCATTCGTCGTCGCCGAACTGCTGCGACGTGGGTTGGGCGTGGTCGCGGTCGGGCGCGATGCCGCCCGGCTGCCCGCGGGCGTCACCGGGCGGGTGGCCGCAATCGACGACCCCGATGCGCTCGACCGGGCATTGCAAGGCTGCGCGGTGGTGATCAACTGCGCCGGTCCGTTCCTCGACACCGCCTCGCCGCTGGTGGAAGCGGCGCTGCGTGCCGGCGCGTCCTACATTGATGTCACGGCCGAGCAGGCCAGTGCCCAGGCCACGTTCGAACGCTATGACGAACCGGCACGCGCGGCCGGCGTCGCGGTCATCCCGGCGGCAGGGTTCTACGGCGGCCTGGCCGACCTGCTGGCCACTGCGCTGGTGGGCGCCGACCGCGTCGACGACCTGACCGTTGCCGTCGCGCTCGACCGCTGGTGGCCGACCGAAGGAACGCGCAGGACCGGCGAGCGCAATCGCGTTCCGCGCGTGGTCCTCGACAACGGCCAACTGGTGCCGATGCCGGTGCCCGCAAGCCGGACGCAATGGACGTTCGACGCGCCGCACGGCGTGCAGGCGATGGACGAACTGCCGTTCTCGGAGATCATCACCATCTCGCGCCACCTCGATGTCGGCAACCTGCGCGCATACCTCAACAGCACCTCGCTCGCCGACGTCCGCAACGACGCCACACCAACGCCGACCGCGGTCGATGCGCAGGGCCGGTCGGCGCAGACGTTCGCGATGGAGGTCAGGGCAGGTGGCAGTGAGGGATCGCCGCGCGCGGTCGCCTGGGGCCAGGACATCTATGCGGTGACCGCGCCACTGGTGGCCGAAGCGGCCGAGCAGATACTCAAGGGCGACTTCAATCGCGCCGGTGCGCTGGCACTGGCCGAGGCGTTCGACGCGGAAGACTTCCTGCGCTCCTTCACGCCGGACCAGTTGTCGTTCCGGCTGGGGGTGGCCTAGCCTGTCGCGATGGACTCCCTGATTGCCGCCGCCGGGCGCGCGCTGGTCGCCGGCGACGCGCTCGGCGCGCTCAAGCGCGTGGCGCTGCGCGATGACCCGCCGGCGCTGGCCCTGCGCGGCATCGCGATGGCGCAGCTCGGCGAGTACCCGCGCGCGCGCGAACTGCTGCGGTTTGCCGCCCGCGGTTTTGGCAGTCGCGAGGAACTTGCGCGCGCGCGCTGTGTTGTCGCCGAGGCCGAGGTGTCGCTCGCGATGCGCGACCTGGGCGGTTCGCCGCGCACGCTCGCACAGGCGGAACAGACCTTGTCCGCGCGCGCCGATCACGCCAACGCCATGCAGGCGCGCCTGATCGCGATACGCCGGCAGCTCCTGCTCGGTCGCCTCGACGAAGCCGCCACGGCGCTGGCCGCACTGGATCTGCAAGGCCTGTCTGCATCGCTGCGAGCGGTGGCCGAACTGGCGACAGCCGAAGTGGCGTTGCGATCGCTGCGCACGGCGGTGGCGCGGGCAGCGCTGCAGCGCGCCCTCGACGCGGCACAACGCGCAGGCGTGCCCGCGCTCATCGCCGAGGTGGTCGAGGCGCGTGCCGGGCTCGATCGCGCCGCCGCGCGCAGCATCCACGCCGGCCACGAGCAACCGTTGCGACTGGACGAGGTCGAGGCACTGGTGGCCTCCGCCACGCTGGTCGTCGATGCCTGCCGACGTGGCCTTCGCGCCGCTGAGCACTGGCAACCGATGGCGCGGCGGCCGGTGTTGTTCTCATTGCTGCGTGCACTGGCCGAAGGTTGGCCCGGTGATGTCGAACGCAGCACGCTGATCGCGCGCGTGTTCCGTACACGCCACCCGGATGAAACGCACCGGGCGCGGCTGCGCGTGGAAATCGGTCGCCTGCGCGCGCTGGTGTCGCCGCTGGTGGACATCGAAACCACTGCGCGCGGCTTCGCGCTCGCGCCACGCGCCGGGCAGGCCGTCGTCGTGCTCGTGCCGCCCATCGATGGCGAGCAGGCGTCCTTGCTGGCGCTGCTCGCCGATGGCGCCGCCTGGTCCACCTCGGCGCTGGCGTTGGCCCTGGGCGACAGCCAGCGCACGGTGCAGCGTGCGCTGGTCGAACTGGAAGCCGGCGGACAGGTGCGGTCGATCGGTCGCGCCCGCGCGCAGCGCTGGCTGGCGCCGCCTCTGGTCGGATTCACGACGATCTTGTTACTCCCTGCCGCGCTGCCGCCTGAGTAGATTGACCCTACGCGCCAAGACCGGCGCCAACAGGAGCCACGCCATGTCCCCCACCCTCGCCACCACCGACAAGACGACAGAGCAGGTGCCGGCGCGCGCCGCGGAGATCGTCCGCGAGTACGGCCCGTTCGACGGCGCCGAGAACATCGCCGGCGTCACCTACGACGGCCACCGCGTGTGGGCCGCCACCGGTCCCAGCGTGCTGGCCTTCGACCCGGACAGCGGGCAGGTGGAGCGCACCATCGATTGCCCCGCAGACGCGGGCACGGCCTTCGACGGCACGCACCTCTATCAGATCGCCGAGGCGCGCATCGACAAGATCGATCCGGCGACCGGCGCGGTGGTCGCCTCGATCCCCGCACCCGGCGGCGGTCGTGACTCGGGCATGGCCTGGGCCGAAGGCAGCCTGTGGGTCGGGCAGTACCGCGATCGCAAGATCCACCAGATCAATCCTGAAACCGGCGCCATTTTGCGCACCATCGAATCCAACCGGTTCGTCACCGGGGTGACGTGGGTCGACGGCGAGCTCTGGCACGGCGTCTGGGACGGCGACGAAAGCGAACTGCGGCACATCGATCCGGCCAGCGGCACTGTCCTGGAGCGGCTCGAGATGCCGCCTGGCGCGGGGGTCAGTGGCCTGGAGTCGAACGGCGCCGACCTGTTCTATTGCGGCGGCGGACCCGGCGGAACGGTCCGTGCCGTGCGCCGGCCACGCAAGTAGCCACGGCGTAGAACGCGCCACGGGCTGTGCCCCGTCGCGCTGACGCACGCAACAACGCAATCGCGTACCCCCTGCAGGTACCCATCCGGTGCAACCACCGGATACGGGCGCGGCTTGCCCGCACGCCGCTGGTCGCCACGCATCACCGATCATGGCCCAACGGGCCGAGGAACCACTCATGAACGCAGCAATCGCACAAGCGAACACGCGCGCCCCCGCCGTCGTGTCGCCGGATCAATGGATCGCCGCACGCAAGGCGCTGCTCCTACGCGAAAAGGAACTGACCTACCTGCAGGACCAGATCGCACGCGAGCGCCGCTCGTTGCCGTGGATCAAGGTCGACAAGGAATACATCTTCAACACGCTCGATGGCCCGCGCACGCTGGCCGAACTGTTCGACGGACGCAGCCAGCTGCTGGTGCAGCACTTCATGTTCGCACCGGGCTGGGAGCAGGGCTGCAAGAGCTGCTCCTACATGGCCGACCACAACGACGGCGCCAACATCCACCTGGCCCAGCGCGACGTCACCTTCCTGGCCGTGTCGCGCGCGCCGCTGGCCGACATCGAACGCTTCCGCCAGCGCATGGGCTGGCAGTTCAAGTGGGTGTCGTCGCATGGCACCGACTTCAACCACGACTACGGCGTCAACTTCACCCAGGACGAAATGACCAGCGGCAAGGTCGACTACAACTACGTCCGCCAGCCATTCCCGCATGAAGAAGCGCCGGGCATCAGCGTCTTCTATCGCGACGAGGCGGGGGATGTCTTCCATACGTACTCGCGTTACGGCCGCGGCGTGGAGGTGATGATGCACACCTACAACCTGCTGGAGCTGACTCCGAAGGGGCGCGACGAGGACGGCCTGGACTACCCCATGGAATGGGTGCGTCACCACGACCGCTACGACGTGCAATCGCCAGCGAAGCCGGTTCCGGCCGCGGCCGGATGCGACTGCGGGCAGTCCTGAGTCCGGGTTGCCGGCAGGCCGCGTCGTGGAAACGCTATGGCCATGGTTGGCCGTTGCCGGGCTCGGCGCGCTGCACGGCGCGAGTCCGGCAAATGGCTGGATGTTTGCTGCGGCATTGGGGCTGCGCGCCGGCGATGGCGCGCAGTCGCGGCGGGCCCTGCTGCCGATCGCGATCGGTCACGCCGCCTCGATCGTCATCGTGGTCCTGGCGGTGACGCAGGGCATCCTGATGGATCGCACGCGGGTCCAGGCAGTGGCCGGCGCGGTTCTGGTCGCTGTGGCGTTCTACCGCTGGCTACGCGGCGCCGTGCCGCAAACCCACGGCGCCAACATCGCCGTCGGCAGGCGCGTCGGCCAGACCGGCATCGCGCTGTGGTCCTGCCTGATGAGTACCGCCCACGGCGCCGGCCTGATGCTGGTCCCGGCACTGGTGCCACTGTGCCTGTCGAACTCGCCGGCGCGGGAGATCACCGCCTCCGGTTCGGCGCTACTGGCGCTGGCCGCCGTCAGCGTCCACATGCTGGCAATGCTGGCCACGACCGGCGCCATCGCCGCCGGCGTGTGCCGGGGCGCCGCGTTGCATCCTCGTCTGTTGGGGGCGGCAACGAGGCCCCATGCATGGACGGCCGCGCTGGCCCTCACCGGCACGGCGCTGCTGCTGGTCCGCTAGCACGCACGGGTGTGTCCCGACGCCCCCGTGCGGGGCGTCCACGGCCTATCTGCTAGGGTCGGGCGAATGCCGTTGCAGAAGAACGAGGCTTCCCCGATGCGCAACACGTCCTGGTATTCCCGCTTCGCAAAGGCTGCGTCGCATTTCTGCGGCCGGCCACGGGTGTTCGCCTTCGCGGCACTGCTGATCGTCGTGTGGATCGTGACCGGCCCGATCTTCGGCTTCAGCGACACCTGGCAGCTGGTGATCAACACAGGCACGACGATCATCACCTTCCTGATGGTCTTCCTGATCCAGAACACGCAGAACCGCGACACCGAAGCGATCCAGGTGAAACTGGACGAGCTGATCCGCGCGACCAAGGGCGCGCACAACGCGCTGCTGGACCTGGAAGAGCTCGAGGAGATGAGCCTCGACGAGTTCAAGGCGAAGTACCAGGCCCTCGCCGCCACGGCGCGCTCGCAGCTCGACCAGGGCGACAAGGACACCGGAACGCCGGAACCCTGATCGCCGCCGCGCTACAGGTGGTACTTGAGCATGACGCTCACGGCATCCTGGTTGGTGTCGAAGGACGGCGAATTGACGATCTGGTACTTGTTCCACCACAGGTCCACTTCGACACCGATGAAGAACTTGCCCGGTGTGTTCCACATCGCCGCACCGGCGTCCCAGCTGATCTGCGGGTTGAGGTGGTAGCTCCAGTCCTCCGAGCCCAGACCGGTGACCCAGTCGAAGTACCCATCCACGAGGAACTTCGCGCCTCCGATCTGGAATGGATAGCTGGCTGCCAGCGTGACCTGCATGTCGTGGAAACCGTGCCGGGTGTTCTCGGTGAGTTCGGCGCGGCCATAGAAGTTCAACTGCACGTAGTTGAACTTGCCCATGCCGCCCAGCGGGCCTTCCTTGCGCACGTCCAGGTTCAATCCCAGGCCGAGCAGGGCGGCCTCGGCCAGGTCAGGGTCCTCACCGCGCTCGTACTGCATCGCCAGCAGTACATCCTTGATCTCGAACAGGCTGTGCTTGAACAGCGTGCGCGACAGGTCCTTGTCGAGCATCTTGCCGAAGCTCAGGCGCGGACCGAATTCGCCGTACCAGGTCGAGTCGGTCGCGGGCTCGCCGTGGAAGTCGGTGAAGTCGATGAACATGAAGAAGTCGCCGATCTTCGACTCGTGCGCATGCTCGAGCGTGAACGTCGACTGCTCGTCGGGGTCGACCGCGAAGCCCTTGCCGTACGCGAGCAGCGTGAGGCTGGTATCCGTCCACAGGAAGAATGAGGAGTCCGCCGCTGGCGGTGCTTCTTCGGGGGGCTCAGCGGTCTGTGCAGCGGCCGCGGTCGCAGCCAGCAGGCCGATCACCGCGACGGCGAGAACGCGTGCGGGCCTCGCCCGCGATTGCCGCGATTGACGCGACTGCCGTGACTGCCGTGACTGCCGTGAGGCCATTGCCGGTTCCTGGCAGGTCGCTCACAGCTTGCCTTCGGACCCGGTGTAGCTGACGTTCCAGACCTTGCCCTTCTGGTCGGTCATGCAGGCCCAGGGCGCCTGGGCACCAGGTACCTTCACCGACACCGAGATGCCGGCCTCGCTGCCCATCGACTCGATCACCGAAAGCTTGTTGCTGGCAATGCCGACCTTCTTGGACACGGCGGCCAGGCAGGCCTGTTCCGAGCCCGGATGCGACTCGCCCGACGCAGGCGTGGGCGCGGCCGCCGCGGGTTCGGCAACCTCGGAGCTGGCGACCGTGCAGATGCCGTTCGCGCGGGCCTTGCCGGTGTACGAGACATCGGGTGTGCCGTCGGGATTGATCGTGATCGAGATGGTCGTTCCCGTTGCCGCGTCCTTGGCCTCGTAGGCGTTGTCGTTGAACACCTTGAGCTTGGCTTCCTTGCCGTTGACATAGACCGGGCCGCCCTGGTCGACGTGGACATCCAGTTTGCCCGGGCAGGTGGCGTTGATCAGCGGCAACTTCGCCTCGGCGTCAAAGGCGAGCAGGGAAGCGGCGAAGGCGATCGGAATGAGCAACGATTTCATGACGGACTCACCTGCGGGGGAGTGTGGTTCAGGGATGTGGTCCAGCAATGTGGCCCAGCAATGTGGGTCAATACAGCGACGCGGCCGTGATGCCTGCGTGATGGGCACAAGACGCATGCATGGCCGTACACGCATGCCCGTACGTTTGTGCAACACAGTGTCGCGGACCGGCTGGCGAGAGACGGGCATAAGATGTCGGCCTGATCGCGGCAGCGACTGTCGCATCGCCATCGGAGCCTTCCATGCCGCAGACCGCCAACGTGAACCGCCGTATCGCCCTTGCCTCGCGCCCCAAGGGTGCGCCGACGACGCAGGATTTCCGCCTCGAACAACTCGACGTACCGACGCCTGGAGACGGCCAGGTGCTGCTGCGCACGCTGTATCTCTCGCTCGATCCCTACATGCGCGGCCGCATGAGCGATGCGCCCTCGTACGCACCGCCCACCGAGGTGGGCGATGTCATGGTCGGCGGCACGGTCAATCGCGTCGTCGCATCGCGCCATCCGAAGTTCGCCGAGGGTGACCTCGTGCTCGGCGGCGCCGGCTGGCAGGACTATGTGATCTCGGACGGAAGCGACCTGATGCGACTGGGCGATGCCGCCCATTCGTCGCTGGCGCTGAGCGTGCTGGGCATGCCCGGCTTCACCGCCTACCACGGGCTGCTGAACATCGGCGAGCCCAAGCCCGGCGAGACTGTGGTCGTCGCCGCCGCCAGCGGCGCCGTGGGCGCCGTCGTCGGCCAGATCGCGAAGATCAAGGGTGCCAGGGCCGTCGGCATCGCCGGTGGCGCCGACAAATGCCGCTACGTCCTCGACGAGCTCGGCTTCGATGCCTGCATCGACCGCAATGATCCGCAGTTCGCCAAGCAGCTGGCGCAGGCCTGCCCGGACGGCATCGATGTCTACTTCGAGAATGTGGGCGGCGCAGTACTCGATGCCGTGCTGCCGCTGCTCAACATCGGCGCACGCGTGCCGGTATGCGGGCTGATCGCGCACTACAACGACCAGAAGCTGCCGCCCGGGCCGGACCGGTTGCCGCTGCTGATGGGGCTGCTGCTGCGCCAGCGCATCCGCGCGCAGGGATTCATCATCCTCGACCATTACGCCGACGGCTTCGCGCCGTTCTACCGCGAGATGAGCGCCTGGGTCGCCGCGGGCAAGGTGAAGTTGCGCGAAGACATCGTCGACGGGCTGGAGAATGCGCCCGAGGCGTTCATCGGCATGCTCGAGGGCCGGAACTTCGGCAAGCTGGTCATCCGCGTCGCCGACTGACGGCGCTGGCCGACTTCACGACAGCGTAATGCGGGGCCGCGAAGACTGCGGGGCTTGCACCGTGGAGCGGCGAGCGTGGGCTTCGCATCGCAGGTAGTGCTGTTCTCGCTCGGCCTGTTCGCCGGGATCCTGCTGTTCGTCGAGCTGGGCCGTCGGGTTGGCATCGCCCATCTGGCGCGCGAGGGACGTGGGCTGACCAAGGGCGCCGAAGCCGCGGAAGGTGCGGTGTTCGGCCTGCTGGCGCTGCTGATCGCCTTCACCTTCTTCGGTGCGGCGTCGCGCTTCGATGACCGCCGCCGCCTGGTCGCCGACGAAGCCAACGCGATAGGTACCGCCTACCTGCGCCTGGACCTGCTGCCGGCCGATGCGCAGCCGGAGCTGCGGGCGTTGTTCCGGCGCTACCTGGAAGCGCGCCTGGTGACGTACCGCAACGTCGAGGACCGGGTCGCGACTGCGGCGCGTCTGGGCAGCGACGCGGCGCTGCAACGGCAGATCTGGTTGAAGGCCGTGAGCGCATGCAAGCGAGTGGAGACCCCGGGGCCGGCGATGACACTGATGGTGACCTCGCTGACCGAGATGTTCGACATCACCGACACGCGCGTGGCGGCCACGCGCAATCATCCACCGCGGGTCGTCTACTGGCTGCTGGGCAGCCTGTGCCTCATCGCCGGGCTGCTGGTCGGCTATGCCACTTCGCGCAATCCCGATCGCAGCTGGCTGCACATGTTCGTGTTCGCCACGATCCTGTCGTTGACGGTGTACGTGACCATCGAGATCGAGTACCCGCGGATGGGGCTGATCCGCGTCGATTCGACCGACCAGGCACTGGTCGACCTGCGCGACCAGCTGCGCTGAGAAGCGGCTCGGGGGCCCCGGCGCCCCCCGCTGTCCGCGTTCCAGCCAGAAATGGGGGGTCCGGCCCCCCATCAATTGCGGGATAATCGCCGGTGCCGGGATTTCCCCGGCCTCAGCGCACCTGCCAGACCGGGCTCCGCATGGCCTCACGATGCGGGCCCGCGAAGGAGTGTCGCTGTCGCACTCCGACGAAGACCCAGCAGCCGCCATGAATACCCAACACCGCAAGCCGCTCCCGGGCACCGCGCTCGATTACTTCGATGCACGCGCCGCGATCGAGGCGATCGCGCCCGGCGCCTACGACCGGCTGCCGTATACCTCGCGCGTGCACGCCGAGAACCTGGTGCGCCGCGCCGAGCCGCACATGCTCGATGCCTACCTGACGCAGCTGATCGAACGTCGCCGCGACCTCGACTTCCCGTGGTTCCCGGCGCGCGTGGTCTGCCACGACATCCTCGGCCAGACCGCGCTGGTCGACCTGGCCGGTTTGCGCGACGCGATCGCCGAGCGCGGTGGCGACCCGTCGCAGATCAATCCGGTGGTGCCGACGCAGCTGATCGTCGATCACTCGCTGGCCGTGGAATACGGTGGCTTCGACAAGGACGCGTTCGCCAAGAACCGCGCTGTCGAGGATCGCCGCAACGAAGACCGCTTCCACTTCATCAACTGGACCAAGAAGGCGTTCCGCAACGTCGACGTGATTCCGCCGGGCAACGGCATCATGCATCAGATCAATCTGGAGCGGATGTCGCCGGTGGTGCATGCGCGCGACGGCGTCGCGTTCCCGGACACGCTGGTCGGCACCGACAGCCATACGCCGCACGTCGATGCGCTGGGCGTGATCGCCATCGGCGTCGGCGGCCTCGAAGCCGAGAGCGTGATGCTTGGTCGCGCCTCGTGGATGCGCCTGCCCGACATCATTGGCGTCAACCTCACCGGCAAGCCGCAGCCCGGCATCACCGCCACCGACGTCGTGCTGGCGCTGACCGAGTTCCTGCGCCAGTCCAAGGTGGTCGGCGCGTACCTGGAATTCCACGGCGAAGGCGCATCGGCGCTGACCCTGGGCGACCGCGCCACGATCTCCAACATGGCGCCGGAATACGGCGCGACCGCGGCGATGTTCTTCATCGACGACAAGACCATCGACTACCTGCGCCTGACCGGCCGCGAAGACGCGCAGATCAGACTGGTCGAGACCTACGCCAGGCAGGCCGGCCTGTGGGCCGATGCGCTGAAGAACGCCGAGTACGAGCGCGAACTCACCTTCGACCTGTCGACGGTGGTGCGCAACATGGCCGGACCTTCCAACCCGCACAAGCGCCTGCCGACCTCGGACCTGGCCGCACGCGGCATTGCCGGCGAGTGGCAGGACGTGCCCGGGCAGATGCCCGACGGTGCGGTGATCATCGCCGCCATCACCAGCTGCACCAACACCAGCAATCCGCGCAATGTCATCGCCGCCGGCCTGATCGCGCGCAACGCCAACGCGCGCGGACTGGTTCGCCGGCCGTGGGTGAAGTCGTCGCTGGCGCCAGGTTCCAAGGCCGTGCAGTTGTACCTGGAAGAGGCCGGCCTGCTGTCGGAGCTGGAGCAGCTCGGCTTCGGCATCGTCGCCTTCGCCTGCACCACCTGCAACGGCATGAGCGGCGCACTCGATCCGGCGATCCAGCAGGAAGTGATCGATCGCGACCTGTATGCAACGGCGGTGCTGTCGGGCAACCGCAATTTCGATGGCCGCATCCATCCGTACGCCAAGCAGGCGTTCCTGGCCTCGCCGCCGCTGGTGGTGGCCTATGCCATCGCCGGCACGGTGCGCTTCGACATCGAACGCGATGCGCTCGGCCATGACGCCGACGGCAACGCGATCACGCTCAAGGACATCTGGCCGAGCGACGAGGAGATCGACGCGATCGTCGCCAGCAGCGTCAAGCCGGAGCATTTCCGCCAGGTGTACGAGCCGATGTTCCGCATCAGCCAGATGCACGGCGAAAAGGTCGGCCCGCTGTACGACTGGCGCCCGCAGAGCACCTACATCCGCCGTCCGCCGTACTGGGAAGGCGCGCTGGCCGGCGAGCGCACCCTCAGCGGCATGCGTGCGCTCGCCGTGCTCGGCGACAACATCACCACCGACCACCTGTCGCCGTCGAACGCGATCATGGCCGACAGTGCCGCCGGCGAGTACCTGGCGAAGATGGGCCTGCCGGAAGAGGACTTCAATTCCTACGCCACCCACCGCGGCGACCACCTGACCGCGCAGCGCGCCACCTTCGCCAACCCGAAGCTGCTCAACGAGATGGTCCGCGACGAGGCCGGAAACGTGAAGCAGGGTTCGCTGGCGCGGATCGAGCCGGACGGGCAGGTCACGCGCATGTGGGAGGCGATCGAAACCTACATGGAGCGTCGCCAGCCGCTGATCATCATCGCCGGCGCCGACTACGGCCAGGGTTCCTCGCGCGACTGGGCGGCCAAGGGCGTGCGCCTGGCCGGCGTCGAGGCGATTGCCGCCGAGGGTTTCGAGCGGATCCACCGCACCAACCTGATCGGCATGGGCGTGCTGCCGCTGGAGTTCCTGCCGGGCACCAACCGCACCACGCTGGCCATCGACGGCACCGAGACGTTCGACGTCATCGGCGAGCGCACGCCGCGCGCGCAGCTGACGCTGGTGATCAACCGCCGCAACGGCGAACGCGTCGAAGTGCCGGTGACCTGCCGCCTCGATACCGCCGAGGAAGTGTCGATCTACGACGCCGGCGGCGTGCTGCAGCGTTTCGCCAACGATTTCCTGGAGTCCGCGCAGGCGGCCTGAGGCCGCCACCCGCCGCCCGCAATTCCCCGCAGTCCCCGACAGCAAGGAGATACGGAAATGACAGCAGCCACCGGAACCGTGCGCCTCCACCGCGTACTGCGTGCGCCCGCCGAACGCGTCTATCGTGCATTCCTCGATCCCGACGCGATGGCCAAGTGGCTGCCGCCGCACGGCTTCACCGGCAAGGTGCATCACATGGACGCGAAGGTGGGCGGCAGTTACCGCATGTCGTTCACCAACTTCGGCACCGGCAAGAGTCATTCGTTCGGCGGCAAGTACCTCGAACTGGTGCCGGGAGAACTGCTGCGCTACGTCGATGAGTTCGAAGACCCGAACATGCCCGGCCAGATGCAGGTCACCGTGACGCTGAAGACGGTCCTGTGCGGCACCGAACTCAACGTGGTGCAGGAAGGCATCCCGGCGATGATCCCGGTGGAGTTCTGCTACCTGGGCTGGCAGGAATCGTTGACGTTGCTCGCGCAGTTGATCGAAGCCAATGTCCCTGACGAACCTGCCCCCTGACCACAACCCCTGATTCGACGGAACTCCCATGTCCCATCTCCCCCAGATCCGCGTCCCGGCCACCTACATGCGTGGCGGCACCAGCAAGGGCGTGTTCTTCCGCCTGCAGGACCTGCCTGAAGTGGCGCAGGTGCCGGGCCCGAAGCGCGATGCCTTGCTGATGCGCGTGATCGGCTCACCCGATCCCTACGGCAAGCACACCGACGGCATGGGCGGTGCGACCTCGAGCACCAGCAAGTGCGTGATCATTTCCCGCGCGTCGGTGCCCGACCATGACGTCGACTACCTCTATGGCCAGGTCCTCATCGACAAGCCGTTCGTCGACTGGAGCGGCAACTGCGGCAACCTCAGTTCGGCGGTGGGACCGTTCGCGATCAGCGCCGGCCTGGTCGATGCCAGCCGCGTGCCCGCCGACGGCATCGCGGTGGTGCGGATCTGGCAGGCCAACATCGGCAAGACCATCATCGCCCACGTGCCGATGAGCAACGGCCAGGTGCAGGAGTCCGGCGACTTCGAACTCGACGGCGTGACGTTCCCGGCCGCCGAGATCGCGCTGGAGTTCCTCGACCCGGCCGACGACAGCGACGGTGGCTCGATGTTCCCGACCGGCAACCTGGTCGACGACCTCGAAGTCCCGGGCGTCGGGACGCTGAAGGTGACGATGATCACCGCCGGCATCCCGACCATCTTCGTCAATGCCGCCGACCTGGGTTACACCGGCACCGAGCTGCAGGGCGCCTTCAACGACGACCCCGCGGCGCTGGCCAGGTTCGAAACCATCCGCGCGCACGGCGCGTTGCGCATGGGGCTGATCAAGAGCATCGAGCAGGCCGCCACGCGCCAGCACTCGCCGAAGGTCGCGATCGTCGCGCCGGCGCAGGACTACGTTGCTTCCAGCGGCAAGCACATCGCCGCCTCCGACATCGACCTGCACGTGCGTGCGATGTCGATGGGCAAGCTGCACCACGCGATGATGGGCACCGCTTCGGTTGCGATCGGCACCGCCGCTTCCGTCCCGGGCACGCTGGTCAACCAGGCCGCTGGCGGTGGCGAACACAGTGCGGTGCGTTTCGGCCATCCGTCGGGCACGCTGCGTGTCGGTGCCGAGGCCAGGCTGGTCGACGGCGAGTGGACAGTCACCCGCGCGGTGATGAGCCGCAGCGCACGGGTGCTGATGGAAGGCGCGGTGCGGGTACCGGCCGACTCGTTCTGAGGCTTGGGAGTGGGCGCATGACCGACCAGAAGTCCGATTCGCCGAAACTGCTCGCCGGCGGCAACCCGCAGATCGCCAAGGGTTACGGCGACGCCCCGGTGCAGGCCTACATCGCGGCCATGCCGGGCTGGAAGCGCGACGTCGGTCGCCGCCTCGACGAGCTCATCGTGTCCGCCGTTCCGGCCGTCAGCAAAGCCGTCAAATGGAACTCGCCCTTGTACGGCATCGAGGGCGATGGCTGGTTCCTCAGCGTCCATTGCTTCACGAAGTACATCAAGGTGGCGTTCTTCCGCGGCAGCTCGCTGCGCCCGGTTCCTCCGGGCGAGTCGAAGAGCCAGGACACCCGCTACCTGCACATCGGCGAGGCCGAGCCTCTGGACGAGTCGCAGTTCACCGCCTGGGTGAAGCAGGCCAGCCAGCTGCCCGGCGAGCGGATGTGAATTCAGGGGATGTGAATTCAGGGGATGTGAATTCAGGGGGGCGCCTGATCCCCCTCAATTTGTCCCGGTTTGGCCGGTCGCCGACAGCTGCCATTCAAGCCGGTGTGATAGCGTCAAGTCCCGCACCGCGCAGCCGCGCACTTTCGAGACACCTGCCATGAAACCGGTCGCGACAATCAGTCTCGTGCTTGTGTGCGGTGTGCTGGCCGCCGGCCCGGCCGGGGCGCAGCAGGCGCCCGATTCCACCGCCCGCGCACTGGACCTCAGCGTGCCGGCAACGAAGATCGCCTTCGCCAACACCGCCGACTATCTCAACGTTCCGCCCGGCACCCCGGAGGGAGTGGCCAGTGCCAGCAACCAGACGGGCTGGCGCCCACGGGACCCGCGCGACATGGCCAACGGCAACGGCGACTGGCAGGTTCACGGCAACCTGGAAATGGGCGTGGGCTGGTCCGAGCACGGCGGCAACAGCAACTACCAGGCCGCCAACATCAACCTGGGCAAGGACTACACCACCGACGACGGCGACACCCGCCGCATCGGCCTCAACATCAGCGTTGGCCAGTACGACGGTCCGATGTATGGGCCGGGCTATGGACCAGGTTATGGACCGGGCTATTACTACGGCCCGGGTCCGGGAGCGATGTCGGCACCGATGCTGGACGGGCCCTTGCCTGGCGGCCCGATGCCCGGTGCGTTCCGCCCGCCGTTGCGGCGCTGACCTGCGCCAGCCTCTCCTGCTTTCCATCGGGGTGAGAGTCCATCTCGATTGTTCCCCGGCGCGGAAGGATGTCTGCCCAGCCTCGGGGATTCGCGGGCCGATACCTCACGCGTAGATTCTGCGCATCGACCAATCCGGTCGGCGGAGGTGTCACATGAACAAGGGCTATTGGGTAATCGCGTGGAAGTCGGTATCCGATCCGGTCGCGGTCGGGCGCTACATCGCGCCCGGGACCGAGGCGATCCTCGCGCACGGTGGGCGCATCGTCGCTGGCGGAGAGCCTGCCAGGACCTACGAACAAGGCATGCCATCGCGGCTGGTACTGGTCGAGTTCGAGAGCCTGGCAGCGGCCATATCGGCCTACGAGAGCGCCGACTACCAGGCGTCGCTGACCTTCCTGGTGGGTGCGGCCGAGCGCGACGTGCGCATCATCGAAGGGCGGGAGTGACCGCGGTCAGCGCCGCAGGACGAGCAGTACCAGGCCGCCGGTGATCATCCCGATGCCGGTCCATTCGCGCCAGCTGAGGCGTTCGCCGAGGAAGGCGAACGCGAACACCGCCACCAGCACCACACTGAACTTGTCCACCGGCGCGACCAGCGATACGTCGCCCATCTGCAGCGCGCGGAAGTAGCAGTACCACGACGCGCCCGTCGCCAGCGCCGACAACACCAGGAAGGCCAGGGCGTTGCCGGGCAGCTGGAACGGGTTCGACCATTTGCCACTGAACATCACGAACGGAACGATCACGGCCGCCACGACCAGGGTGCGGATGGCCATGGCGAGGTCGGAATCGACATCGTGCACGCCAACCTTGGCGAACACGGCGGTCAGTGCTGCGAATACGGCTGACATCAGGGCCCAGATGGCCCAATTGCTGGGGATCGCCATGCGCATCTCCTGACCGGTCGGCGGCGTGGATGCCATTTCAGTCCCGAACGGGCCCGTGGGCAAGCTCGGTGATGGGGCAGCGTCGTGTCTGCCACGCAGCTTGCGGCCGGAAAATCGCTACTTGTAGGCGACCGCCGCGCTCGCCGGACCGCCCAGCGAAATAACCTCCGTGCGCTCGAACCCCGCTTCCCGGCACCAGCCATCGAAGTCGCGCGCGGTGAAGTCGAAGGCGTCGCCAAACTCGATCAGCATGTTCAGCGACATCATCAGGCCGAACGCGTTCTCGCGGCGGGCGTCATCGATGAGGTTCTCGATGACGACGAACGCGCCGCCCTTGCGCAGCGAGTCGTATGCCGCTTTGACGAGGTGGCGCTTACCCTCCAGGTTCCAGTCGTGCAGGATCATCCCCATCGTGATGATGTCGGCGCCGGGCAACGGCTGGGTCAGGAAGTCGACCGACTGCGCGCGCACCTGCTCGGTCATGCCCGCCCGGGCGATCTCGCGCTCGGCGATGGGCGTCACCACCGGCAGGTCGGCGCTGATGCAGCGCATGTGCGGATGGCGACGCGCCACCGCCATCGACAGCTGGCCGGTGGCGCCGCCGACATCGCACAGCGTGGTATAGCGCGAGAAGTCGAAGGCTTCGGCAAAGGCGTGGAAGTTGCCGGCGGAGATGCCCGCCATCGCGCCCATGAACTGCTCCAGGCGCGCCGGGTCGCGGTACAGCTCGTCGAACATCGAAGCGCCGGTGCGCTTGATCTCGTTCTGCGGTTCGCCGGTTCGCAGTGCCTGGCTGAGGTCGCCCCAGAACGGATACAGGCGGTCGTTGGCCATCGACAGGAAGCCGCCGATGTAGCCCTTGCTGGCACGGTCCAGGAAGTGCGCGGTTTCGGCGGTGTTGCGATAGCGCGCCTGCGCGCCGTCGCCGTCGCGCTCGAGGAAGCCCAGCGCCAGCAGGGTGTCGAAGAAGTCGGGGTTGGCGCGCGGGCTCAGGCCCAGCGCGGCCTGCAATTCGGCGCCGGTCATCGCGCCGTCCCCGAGCCGGGAGAACACACCAAGGTCCACGGCCGACAGCAGGGTCTTGGCAGGCCAGAAGCCCATGCCGACCTCGATGATCCGGGCGGGGGACAGGTCGTTCATGGCGCTACCTCGGCAGTCCGGAGTCTGCTGGACAACGCGGCCGGGCGGTGCGTTCGGCCAGAAGGCCGCGCCCGGCGTCCCAGGCGTGTACGGCTACCGGTTTGCAGCCTCGTCGCCGTGCAGCGTCATCAGCGACTGCATCAGGTGTTCGTCGCTGCTGGAGCACACACCGAGCAGGACGACTTCCTCGCAACCCTCGGCGGCGACATAGGCATGGCCCATGTTGGAGTCGATGTACACCGATTCGCCGGCCTCGAGCACGATCGGGTCGTAGAACTCGGTATGCACTTCAGCGCGGCCTTCGAGCACGTAGATGTACTCCTCGCCCGAGTGCCGGACCAGGTCGCCGAACTCGCCGATGCTCTTGGCGCGCACGCGCGTCACCACCGGAATCATGCGTTTGCGGCGCAATTCCGGGCACAGGTAGAAGTAGTCGTAGTTGGGCGTGTTGACGCGGATCGAGTCGTCGATGCGGCCGATGCTGCGGCGCGCGGTGACCGCCGGCTCGGCGGCCTCGTCGGGCTCGGCGAACAACTCCGACATGCGGATGTTCAGGCGCTGGCTGAGCTGCAGCAGCTTGTCGTAGGTCAGCGTCAGGCGGTCGTGCTCGATCTTCGACAGCGTCGACAGCGGAATGCCGCAGCGCTGGCTCATTTCCTTGAGCGTCCAGCCGTTTCGCGCGCGCAGCGAGCGCAACAGGCTGCCAATCGTGGGGTGTTGCGAAGTCATCTAGCGGGGGCTCCTGCCGGGCAAGGGTCCGGGGCACGCCTGGGGCGGGCCGGGGACTGCAGCCATGATCCTGCCATTTCCTCGGATTGACCAGAACAGGTTGACAATTCTCTGATTAGGATCATTAATGCCGAAACAGGTCGATAAGGGCCTGCGTGCGCCCGGTTTGTCCGGATGCGCCGGTGGGATCCGCCTTCGGGCATGAACTTGGGGAGTACGTGTCGATGCGTCTGACTGCAGTCTCGTACCTGATCGGCTTGATCCTGGCGCTCCCGGCAGTGCCGGTTCTGGCCCAGGAAGGACAGGACATCAAGCCGGCCGTGCCGGCACCGACCGTGCCGGCGCTGCCGCAGGCCGCGCCCGTGGCGACCGACGTCCCCGCGCCAGGCGTGGCTGCGCTGAACCGCGCCGATGTCGAAGCCTGGCTCGACGGCTTCATGCCCTACGCGCTCAACCGTGGCGACATCGCCGGTTCGGTCGTGGTGGTGGTGAAGGACGGCCAGGTCCTGCTGCAGAAGGGCTACGGCTACGCCGATGTCGCCTCGCGCAAGCCGGTCGACCCGGAGCAGACGCTGTTCCGTCCCGGCTCGGTGTCCAAGCTGCTGACGTGGACCGCGGTGATGCAGCTGGTCGAGGCCGGCAAGCTCGACCTCGACGAGGACATCAACAAG
The DNA here is from genome assembly GCF_056396405.1 of Lysobacter sp. 05T417. Taxonomy (NCBI): domain Bacteria; kingdom Pseudomonadati; phylum Pseudomonadota; class Gammaproteobacteria; order Lysobacterales; family Lysobacteraceae; genus Lysobacter; species Lysobacter sp. 05T417. Next base: position 312,589 of record NZ_JBFTLK010000005.1, read on the forward strand.
TACCTCGACTTCGAGGTTCCCGCCCGCAACGGCAAGCCGGTGACGCTGCGCCAGGCCATGACCCACACCACGGGCATGGAAGAAACCGCGCGCGCACTGATCGCCAACGACGAGAAGGGCCTGATCCCGCTTGAGACCTACCTCAAGCACTGGGTGCCCACGCGCATCTACGACCCGGGCACCACGCCGTCGTACTCCAACTACGCCACCGCCATGGCCGGCTACGCCGTCCAGCGTGTCTCGGGCATGCCGTTCGACGATTACATCGACCAGCACATCTTCAAGCCGCTGGGCATGCAGCACTCCAGCTTCCGCCAGCCGCTGCCGAAGAACCTGCAGCCGCTGATGGCCAGCGGTTATTCGCAGGCCTCGGAAGGCAAGGCCAAGTCGTACGAGATCGTCAATCCGGCGCCGGCGGGCAGCCTGGCATCGACCGGCGCGGACATGGCCAAGTTCATGATCGCGCACCTCAACAACGGCGCCTACGGGGATGCCCGCATCCTGTCGGAAGCGACCGCGCGGCAGATGCACGAGACCACGCTGACGATCCTGCCGCCGCTCAACCGCATGGCGCTGGGTTTCTACGAGGCCAACATCAACGGCCACCGCTCGATCGCCCATGCCGGCGACACGCAGTGGTTCCACAGCGACCTGCACCTGTTCCCGGATGACGGCGTAGGCCTCTACATCTCGGTCAACTCCAGTGGCAAGGAAGGCGCGGCGCACGTGGTCCGCACCGAGCTGTTCCATGCCTTCGCCGATCGCTACCTGCCGGGCCCGAACGCCGAAGGCAAGGTCGACGAAGCCACCGCCAAGCTCCATGCCGCGCAGATGGCGGGCCGCTACGACAACAGCCGCCGCTCCGAGGACGGCTTCGTTGCCCTGGCCTACCTGCTTGGCCAGTCGCAGGTGGTCGCCAACGAAGACGGCACCATCACCGTGCCCGACCTGCTCGGCGCCAACGGCGCACCGAAGAAGTGGCGTGAAGTCGCGCCGTACGTGTGGCGCGATGTCGACGGTCCCGACCGCATCGCCGCGCAGGTGATGAACGGCAAGGTGGAGCGCTTCAGCACCGACCCGATCTCGCCCTTCATGGTCTTCGACCGCACGCCCTGGTACCGCTCGGGCGGCGTGTTCCTGCCGATCCTCGCGCTCGGCCTGTGCGCGCTGCTGCTGACCGTGCTGGCCTGGCCGATCTCGGCCCTGGTGCGCCGCCACTACCGCGTGCCGTATGCACTGACCGGTGCCGACGCGACCTGGCACAAGCGCATCCGCCTGGCCTCGCTGGCCGTGGTGGTATCGCTGGGTGCTGCGGTGGGCCTGGCGGTGTGGATGCTCAGCAGCCTCGACATGCTCTCGCCGGCCAGCGACAAGTGGGTGCACACGCTGCGCCTGCTGAACCTGGTGGTGCTGCCGCTGGGTGCGCTGGTGGGACTGGGCAATGCCTGGCACGTGCTGCGCAGCGGTCGCCGCTGGACGGTCAAGCTGTGGAGCGTGGTGCTCGCGCTGTCGATGCTGGGCCTGCTGTGGTTTGGCATCTCCCAGAACATCCTCGGCTACAGCGCCAACTACTGACGGCAGCAGGACTGATCCACGTGGCTACTTCCGTCAGTGTCGACATCCGCAACGAACTGCTCCGCCTGGCGAAGCCGTTCCGTATCTCCGGTCACGTCTTCCGCGATTCGCCGGTGACGGTGGTGACCCTGCGCCATGGCCCCCACCAGGGCCGTGGCGAAGGGGCCGGCGTTTATTACCTTCGCGACGAACCGGCCGACATGCTGGCGACGCTGGAGTCGCATCGCGCGGCGATAGAAGCCGGCATCAGCCGCGAGGAGCTGCGCGCGCTGCTGCCGCCGGGCGGCGCCCGCAACGCGCTCGACTGCGCGTTGTGGGAACTGGAAGCCAGCCTTGCCGGCGTGCCGGTGTGGAAGCTGGCCGGGCTGGAAACGGCGCGTCCGCTGCTGACGACCTACACGCTCGGTGCGGACGAACCTTCGGTGATGGCCGCCGGTGCGGTGGCCTACTCGCACGCCCGCGCGATCAAGATGAAGCTCACCGGCGATGTCGACCTCGACATCGCGCGCGTGCATGCCGTGCGTGCTGCGCGAACGGATGTCTGGCTCGGTGTGGACGCCAACCAGGGCTACGTGGCCGATACGCTGCACAAGCTCTTGCCGGCGCTGGTGGATGAAAATGTGTCGCTACTCGAGCAACCCTGCGCGCGCGGCGACGAAGCCTGCCTCGACGGCCTCGATTGCAGCGTTGCGATCGCGGCTGACGAGAGCGTGCAGGGCCTGGACGAGATCGAGCCGCTGCTGGGCCGCTTCGACGTGGTCAACATCAAGCTCGACAAGTGCGGCGGCCTGACCGAAGGCCTGCTGATGGCCGAACGCGCCCGCGCGCTGGGCCTGCAGGTGATGGTCGGCAACATGATCGGCACCAGCTGGGCGATGGGTGCGGGTTTCGTGCTGGGCCAGCATTGCGACATCGTCGATCTCGACGGTGCGTTGTTCCTTGCCCAGGACCGCAGCCCGGGCGTGATCTATGCCGACGGCCAGGTCGACTGCCCCGGCAACGTGTGGGGCGGTTGCTGAGGATGGTCGCAAGCGCGCGCAGCCGCGACCTGTTCGGCCAGCCGCGTGGCCTGACCGTGCTGTTCCTGACGCAGATGTGGGAGATCTTCTCCTACTACGGCATGCGCTCGCTGCTGGTCTACTACATGACCAAGCAGCTGTTGCTGGGCCAGCAGCACGCGTCGCTGGTGTATGGCGCGTACACGGCGACGGTCTACTTCACGCCGATCATCGGCGGGGTGATCTCCGATCGCTGGCTCGGGCGCCGTCGCGCCGTGATCATTGGCGCCTCGATCATGGCGCTCGGCCATTTCCTGATGGCCTCCGAAAGCCTGTTCTACTTCGCGCTGGCCGCCATCGCGCTCGGCAACGGCCTGTTCCTGCCGAGCCTGCCGAGCCAGATCGACGGTCTCTACGCCAAGGACGATCCGCGTCGCGGCTCGGCCTACAACGTGTACTACGTCGGCATCAACGTCGGCGGCCTGCTGGCGCCACTGGTCTGCGGCACGCTCGGCGAGTTGTACGGCTGGCATTACGGATTCGGCGCCGCCGGCATCGGCATGCTCGCCGGTCTGGTGATCTATGTGCTCGGTTCGCGCCACCTGCCCGAAGAAGGCCCGCGACGCACCGACGCGCCCACGCAGCCGGCGGTCGCGCTGCAGCGCCATGAGTTGTGGCAGCGCGTGCGCGTGCTGGCCGCGATCGCGCTGACGGTGATGCTGTTCCGCGGCGCCTACGAGCAGCTCGGCAACACCATCGCGCTATGGGCGGACACGGGCGTGAACCGCGCGCTCGGTGGCTTCACCATCCCGATGACCTGGTTCCAGTCGCTCAATCCCCTGCTGGTGATCGTGCTGACGCCGTTGTTCGTTGCGCACTGGACCCGACAGGCCCGCAACGGTCGCGAACCTGCGCCGGCCCGCAAGATGGCCATCGGCGCGCTCGGCGTCGCCTGTGCCTACCTGCTGCTGGCCGTGGTCAGCGCGACCGCGCCGGCGGGGCAGGCGAGCTGGATCTGGCTGGCGCTGTTCTTCCTGGTGCTGACCTCGGGCGAGCTCTTCATCCTGCCGATCGGCCTGGGATTGTTCGCACGGCTCGCGCCGGCGGGGCACGGCGCGACCACCATCGCCGCGTGGTTCTTCACGACCTTCGGCGGCAGCCTGCTGGCCGGCGTGCTCGGTACCTACTGGAGCGTGCTCGGCCCTTCTTCCTTCTTCGTACTCATGGGCGCGGTCGGCATTGCCGCCGGCGCCCTGCTGTGGCTGCTCGATCGCCCCACCCGAAAGGTGGAAGCGGTCGCGCAGTTGCCCGCCGCGGCCATTGGCCACGCGACACCTTTGTAAGACTTACCACCAGGGGAACGACGACATGTACGACGTTGACGCAAGCAGCAACCCGGTAGCCCTCAAGCGCGCGTCGGTGCGTTCGATGCGTCGCAGCCCGCTGGCGGTTGTCATCGCCGGCACGCTGGCGATGGCAGTGGCAGGCTCGGCCTTCGCCCAGGATGCGGCCTCGGCGGGAGGTCACAGCGCGACCGACCTGGACAAGGTCGTAGTCACGGCCAACAAGCGCTCGGAGAACATCCGCGAAGTTCCGTCCTCGATCAGCGTGATCACCGAGGAGAGCATCGAGAACTCGCACGCCACCCAGCTCAGCGACTTCCAGGCGACCGTGCCGGGCCTGTTCATCAGCACCAATGGTTCGCCGGGCAAGACGCAGGTCTCGCTGCGCGGCGTCTCGCCGCTGTCGTCAAGCGCCACCGTCGGCACCTACCTGGACGAAACGCCGCTGGGCTCCAGCGGCATCTACCAGGCCGCCAACTTCTTCGCCCTCGACCTGCTGCCCTACGACATCAGCCGCATCGAAGTGATGCGCGGCCCGCAGGGCACGCTCTACGGCGCCAGCGCGATGGGCGGCCTGGTCAAGTACGTGTCGGTGGCCCCGGACCTGTCCAACACCGAGTTCCGCGTCGGTGGCGGACTGTCGAGCGTCGAGGATTCCGGCGACCTGGGCTGGAACGCCCGCTTCGGCGCCAACCTGCCGCTCGTCGACGATCGCCTCGGCCTGCGCGTGAGCTACGCGCAGAACGAACTGCCGGGCTACATCGACAATCCCGTCAATGGCGAGGAAGACATCAACTCCGCCAAGCAGACCAGCGCGCGTGTCGCGCTGCGCTGGCAGGGCGAAAGCGCCACGCTCGACCTGACGGCGATGCGCCAGACCGTCGACAGCGACAACAACGCCCTGGTCGCGCTCGACCCGGAAAGCCAGAAGCCGCTGTTCGGCGATCTCACCAACAACGTCGTCGTCGACGAACCGTTCTACAAGGACGTCGACTACTACTCGGCGACGGTGAACTGGAACCTGGGCTGGGCCGACTTCGTTTCGGCCACCGGCTATTCCGAGTCGCGCAGCAACCAGCGCACGGACACCACCGTGCTGTACGGCGGCGTCGCCGACATGCTGCTGGGCCTGCCGGAACCGGGCAGCTCGTACTTCGACATCGGCCTGGACCTGGACAAGTTCACCCAGGAGTTCCGCCTGGTCTCGAAGCAGAGCGGTCCGTTCGAATGGATGGCCGGCGTGTTCTACACGAAGGAAGACGCTTTCCAGAAGCAGACGGCGAAGTTGAACCAGCTTGACGGTTCGCCGCTGCCGGCGCCATTCGACACCATCGCAGGCACGCTTGCGGTCCTGCAGATCCCCAGCACGTACGAAGAAACCGCGTTCTTCGCCAACGGCGCATACAACTTCACCGATGCCTTCAAGGTCAGCGCCGGCGTGCGCTGGTCGCGCAACGAGCAGGATTTCTCGCAGGACGTCACCGAAGGCATCCTGGTGCCGCTGGGCAGCACGCCCAACAGTTCGTCTGAAGATGTATTCACCTGGAGCCTGAGCCCGCAGCTCCAGCTCAGCGACGAAGCCATGGTCTACGCACGCGTCGCCACCGGCTACCAGCCGGGCGGCCCGAATGTGCTGGTCGATGGCCTGCCTTCGCAGGTCGACGCCTCGACGCTGACCAACTACGAGCTGGGCCTGAAGTCGCTGTGGCTTGATAATCGCCTGCAGTTCGACGTGACCGGCTTCCATATCGCCTGGGACGACATCCAGGTCGCGTCGGTGGTGAACGGCATCTCCGGTCTGGTCAACGCAGGCAAGGCCAGCAGCACCGGTATCGAGCTGGCCACGGTGTTCCATGCCAGCAGCAACTTCGACATCGGCCTCAACGGCTCCTACACCGATGCCAAGCTCGACGAGAGCTTCCCGGTGATCTCGGTGGAGTCGCCGCCGTACCTGGTGGAGATCACCAGCGGCGCCAAGGGCGACGCACTGCCCTATGTGCCCGACTGGTCGTGGAACGCGACGGCTGATTACTATCTGCCGCTTTCCAATGGCTGGACGGCCCACTTCGGTGGCGCCCTGCGCTACGTCGGTGCGACCAGCAATGGCACCACCGCGCGCCAGGACATCCTCGACCCGAGCACCACGCCGCCGACGCTGCTGGCGAGCGATGTCACCCCGCCGCTGGAGCTCGACAGCTACATCACCGCCGACCTCAACGCGTACCTCAGCAACGAGAACTGGACCTTGCGCGCCTACGTCAAGAACGTCAGCGACGAGCGCGCCTACCAGTCCATCGGCGACATCACCAGCGAGCTGACCGACGTCACCGAGAAGCTGGTCGCGGCACCTATCCAGCCACGCACCTTCGGCATCGAGGTCGACTACAGGTTCTGACCGCAGATGCAAGTCGCCCCCACGCTGCACGAACCCGAGACCCCGGCATTGCCCGCACCGTACCTGCTGTTCCTGGGGGACACGGTGGAGCCCGGTTACGCCAAGACCGCGTTTGGTCTGCGTGACTGGGCGCCGGAGCAATGCCTCGGGGAATACCTCCTGCCCGGCGCCCGTGTCAGCACGGGCCTGCCGGCCATGACGCCGGCGCAGGCACATGCGGCCGGTGCGCGCGCGCTGGTCATCGGTGTCGCCAACGCCGGCGGCGTCATCCCGGAACACTGGGTGGCGGCGCTGGTCAATGCGCTCGAAGCCGGGCTCGACATCATCAGCGGCATGCACATGCGCCTGGCCGACCTGCCAGGTCTGCAGCACGTCGCCAAGCGCCATGGCCGTCGCCTGATCGATGTGCGGCGTCCGCCGGACAAGCTGCCGATCGCATCGGGACGCAAGCGCAGCGGCAAGCGCTTGCTGACCGTCGGCACCGACTGCGCACTGGGCAAGAAGTACACCGCATTGGCGCTGGCGCGCGAGTTCACCTCGCGCGGCGTCGCGGCGGACTTTCGCGCCACCGGCCAGACCGGGATCCTGATCGCCGGCGGCGGCATTCCGCTGGACGCGGTGATCGCCGACTTCGCCGCCGGCGCAGCCGAGATGCTCACGCCCGATGCCGCGGCATTGCACTGGGACGTGATCGAAGGCCAGGGGTCGCTGTTCCATCCGGCCTATGCCGGTGTCTCGCTGGCGCTGCTGCACGGCAGCCAGCCCGACGTGATCGTGGTCTGCCACCAGCCCGGCCGCGAGCGCGTTCTGGGCAGTCCGCATTACGCCGTGCCGAGCATCGAAGACACGATCGCACTGAACCTGCAGCTGGGCCGCCGCACCAATCCGCAGATCCGTTGCGGCGGCGTCAGCCTCAACACCGCGCACCTCGACGACAACGCCGCGCGTCGCCTGCTGGCGGCAGAAAGCGATCGCCTGGGTTGCGCCGTCGCCGATCCGATCCGCGGCGGCGCCGAATTCGAAGCACTGGTCAACCAATGTCTGGGATGAAAATGTCTGACGAGCGACGGATGCACCCGCGAACCCTGCTGAAACTGGTGCCGGCCGCGGCCGGGCTGGCGTTCTCCTTCGCGGTCTGGGCAGCGCCGCCTGCCGACCTGGACGCGCACGTCAACGCGGTGATCCGCGAGCAGGGCGTGCCAGGCATGGCGGTGACCATCGTCGAGCAGGGCAAGGTGGTGCATGCCAAGGGTTACGGCGTGCGCAGGCTCGGTTCGAACGAGCCGGTCGACGCCGACACCATCTTCCCGACCGGTTCGACCGGCAAGGCCATCACCACCGCGGCGCTGGCCGTGCTGGTCGACGAAGGCAAGATCGGCTGGGACGACAAGGTCATCGACCACATGCCGGGCTTCCAGATGTACGACGCCTGGGTCACGCGGGAGATGACCATCCGCGACCTGCTGGTGCATCGCAGCGGCCTGGGCCTGGGCGCGGGCGACCTGATGTTCGTGCCGCGCTCCTCGCTCAGCCGCGCCGAGACCGTGCGTCGCCTGCGCTACATCAAGCCGGCCACCAGCTTCCGCAGCGGCTACGCCTACGACAACCTGCTGTACGCCGTCGCCGGCCAGCTGATCGAGGACGTCAGCGGCCAGGACTGGGAAACCTTCGTTCGCGAGCGCGTGCTCAAGCCCGCCGGCATGCGCACCTCGACCACCCGCGACGCCGACCGTTTCGCCACGGCCAACCGCGTGCAGCCGCATGCGCGCATGGACGGCGGCTTCCGTGGCGTCGGCAAACAGGAAGTGCTGGACGAGCGCCAGAGCCTGGGTGCCAATGCGTCGCCGGCCGGTGGCGTGTCGTCCAGTGCCAATGACTTCGGCCGCTGGCTGTCGATCCAGCTGGCCCACGGTGCGTTGCCCGAGGGCGGTCGCCTTTTCAGTGAGGACGCATCGCGCGAGATGTGGACCCCGCAGGTGCTGATGCCGATCGATGCCTATCCGGCCCCGATCGCCGAAGCCACGCCGCAGTTCTCGGCTTACGCGCTGGGTTGGGACGTGCGGGACTATCGCGGCGTCAAGATCCTCGAGCACGGCGGCGCCGTGTTTGGCGTGCAGACGCTGGTGGTGTTGATCCCCGACAAGCAGGTCGGCTTCTCACTGCAGATCAACTCCGAAGACGGCGTCGTCCTGCGCGGGCTTGGCTACGAGCTGCTCGACCATTACCTGGGTGCACCGCATCGCGACTGGGTCGGCGACTTCGCCGCCTACAAGAAGAGCCGCGTGCAGGGCGCGCTGGACTTCCTGGCCAAGAGCAAGGCCGAGAAGAAACCGTCACGGCCGTCGATGCCGCTGGCCGGCTACGCCGGCAAGTTCGCCGACCCGTGGTACGGGCCGATCGACATTCGCGAGGAGAAGGGCCATCTGCGCCTGGACTTCAAGCAGACGCCGAACATGGTCGGCACGCTTGAGCACTGGCAGTACGACACCTTCATTGTGCGCTGGGACGACCGCACCGCCGAGCCTGCATACGTGAGTTTCGGGATCGATGCCGACGGCAAGGTCGACCGGATCAAGATGAAGGCGGTGTCGCCGATCGCGGACTTCAGCTGGGACTACCACGACCTGCTGTTCACGCCGCAGGCGGGCAAGTAAAGAGACCTTGCGGCGCCGGTAACCCGGCGCCGCGACCTGCACGGTTACTGCGCCTGCGCGACCGGCGTTCCCGGCGGGAACGTTGCGAACATCTTGTCGACGCTGGCGAGCATGTTGGTGGTCTGGCGCTGCGGATTGGACGGGATGGTGCCCTGGGCAATGCCACGCCAGATCGCGCGCTTGCTCTGCGAATCGAACATGTCGAGCACGAGCGTTCCGTAGGTGTAGGCGCGGGTAGTGGTCGAACCGTAGCTGGCGCCCCAGCCCCAACCGCCGCCGCAGCAACCCCAGCCGCCCCAACCGCCGCCCCAGCCCCAGCCGCCCCATGCCGGGCCGCTGTAGAAACTGTCGAGGCTGTAGCGCGTTTCGGTGGCGACGTTGGCGACGATGTCGATCTGCGCTTCGGTCGACTGGGTCCAGCCGCGCTCGCGCAGCTTGGCGTCGACCGCCGCGACCAGGCGCTGCTGCTCGAGCGGCGAATAGCCTTCCGGCTTCTGCGCCCAGCGGTAGGTCCGGTACTGGCCGAAGCTCACGCCCGGGTCGTAGTCGGTGAACACGGCCGGCGTGGTGGCGCAGCCGGAAAGCATCGCGATGCCCATCGCGACGAACAGAATGAGTGAGCGTTTCATGGCCGGCTCCCAAGTGGCGGCGACATCAGCATACGCCTGCCGCCGTCGCGCAAGCGAGGGGTGACGGGGGGCTTTCTGAAGCATTCAGTCAGGTCCGCGCGACGTGACCGTTTTTCCCCCAGGCAGGCGTTTTGCCAGCCGGTTGGCAGCCGGGGCGAGCGGGCCGGCTACGGCGCGGGCGCCTGCTTCGGGTACGCGACGATGATCACCAGGTCGGCCTGTCCGCGCTGCGCCAGGGCGTGGGTACTGCCGTTGCGCGTAAGGATCGCGTCGCCGGCACCGACCTCCCGTCGCTTGCCATCGAGCATCAACTCGCCGCGGCCCGACAGGACGTAATAGATCTCGTCCTTGTCGTTGCGGTGCTCGCCGATGGTCGCGCCCGGGTGCAGGGCGCGCTGGCGGAACACCAGGTCGAACCCGGCGGCGTCGGCGAAGAACGGGTAGGCGGTGGTGGTGCCCAGGCCCTCGTGCGGGCCCGGTTGCTCAACCGCGATGTCGCGCGCCTGTTCGACATAGGAGTCGCGGCGCGGTTCGCCTGCGCACGCGGCACCGCAGGTGAGGGCGGCGACAATGCTGATCACGTTTGAGAGCTGTGCGCGCATCGTCGTCGCCTTCCGTTACTCGCCTGATCAGCGCGCCAGCCAGCCGCCGTCGACCGGGATGATCGCGCCGTTGACGTAATCCGACGCGCGCGACGCCAGGAACACGGCCGCACCGCCGAGGTCAGAAGGCTCGCCCCACCGGCCGGCCGGAATGCGACCGAGGATCTGCGCGTTGCGATCCTCGTCGGCACGCAGCTGCGCGGTGTTGTTGGTCACCATGTAGCCTGGCGCGATCGCGTTGACGTTCAGGCCCTTGCCCGCCCATTCGTTGGCAAGCAGGCGGGTGATGCCGGCAATGCCGCTCTTGCTGGCTGCATACGACGGCACGCGGATGCCGCCCTGGAACGACAGCATCGAGGCGATGTTGATGATCTTGCCGCTGCCCTGGCCGATCATGTGGCGGCCGGCGGCCTGGGCGAGGAAGAACGCCGACTTGAGGTTGACGTTCATGACGTCGTCCCAGTCCTGCTCGCTGAAATCCACGGCGTCGGCGCGGCGGATCATGCCGGCGTTGTTGACCAGGATGTCGAGGCCGCCGAGTCCGTCGACGGTCTCGTGCACGATCCGTTCGACCGGCTCCAGGCTCGACAGGTTGGCCTCGATCGCGATGAAGCGGCGACCCAGTGCGCGCACCTTCTCGCCGGTTTCGGTCGGCGCCGAGGTGCCGGCCGCGGCGATGTCGGCGCCGGCCTGTGCCAGCGCCAGCGCGATGCCCTGGCCCAGCCCGGTGTTGGCGCCGGTGACGACCGCGACCTTGCCCTGCAGGTTGAACAGTTCCGTGCCCATGCGTCCCCTTACTTGAGCTGGCAGATGTCGAGCTGGTTCATGTCGGTATAGTCGAGGTTCTCGCCGCCCATCGCCCAGATGAAGCAGTAGTTCTTCGTGCCCGATCCCATGTGGATCGACCACGGCGGCGAGACCACGGCCTCGTCGTTGGCGATGACGATGTGGCGCATGTCGGCCGGCTCGCCCATGAAGTGCATGACGCGCTCGCTGCCCAGGTCGAAGTAGAAATAGACCTCCGAGCGACGGTCGTGCAGGTGCGGCGGCATGGTGTTCCAGACGCTGCCGGTCTTGAGGATGGTCAGGCCAAGCAGCAACTGGCACGACTTGACCGTGGCCGGGACGATGTACTGGTAGATCGTGCGTTCGTTCGAGGTCTCCAGCGAACCGCGCTCAAGCGGAACCGCCTGCGAGATCGAGATGTGCTTGGTTTCGAAGCGCGTGTGTGCCGGCGTCGACGCCAGGTAGAACTTCGCGGGATTGGCCGCATCGGCGGATGCGAACTCCACCTTCTCGCTGCCCATCGGCACGTACAGGCCGTCCTTGGGCTCGAGCGTGTAGGCGGTGCCGTCGACGGTGACCGTGCCGGTGCCGCTACCGACGTTGACCACGCCGAGCTCGCGGCGCTGCAGGAACGGCTGGCCGGCGGCCGAGGCCGGTTCGGTCTGCGCGGGCAGTGCGACCGGCGCGGCGGTCGGGGCGGCGCCGCCGATCACGAAGCGCTCGTTGTGCGAGTAGTTGAGGACGACCTGGCCGGCAACGAACAGGTCCTGGATCAGGTAGCGCTCGCGCAGCTGGTCGTTGCTGGCCCCGTCCATCATGTCGGGATGGGTGGCGTGGTAGGTCTTGGCGAACATCGGGCCTCCGATACGGGCTTTGCAGTGCTTGTGCCGGGTGCCAGCAGGCGCGCGGCGGGATGATGTGGCGATGATAACGGGGTTTTGGTAACCGGTGTCAAAAGCCGGCGGCCAGGCGGAAGAGGGGTGCTTTTGCTTCAGGCCTTGGGGCGCTGGCTCGAATCCCGGACCACCAGCTGCGGCGTCACCGTGCGCGGCACGGCCGGTGCGGCAGTTTCGGTGGCCAGCAGCATCTGCGCGGCCTGGCGGCCGAGGTCGCGGATCGGCGAGTGGATCGTGGTCAGCGCAGGCCACAGCTGCGAAGCCAGTGGGCTGTCGTCGTAGCCGACCACCGACAGGTCGCCGGGGATCGACAGACCGCGACGCATCGCCGCCTTGTAAACACCGGCGGCCATCTCGTCGTTGCAGGCGAAAATCGCGGTCGGGCGCGGCGACTTGGCCAGCAGGTACTCGGCGCCGGCGACGCCGGACTCGAAGGTGTAGCCACCTTCGAACATGTAGTCCGGTGACAGCTCGATGCCTCGATCGGCCAGGCCGGCGAGGAAGCCACCGCCGCGCTCGATGGTCGAGCGATAACGGCGCGGGCCGGTGATCAGGCCAAGCGTGCGGTGACCGAGCGATTCGAGATAGTTGGCGGCCTCGGTGCCGGCGCGGCGGTCGTGCGTGACCACCATGTTCGCGGCCTGGTCGAGCGGGATCGAGGCGATGCGCACGTAGCGGACGCCGATCTCGCGCAGGGCGGTGGCCAGCTGTTCGTCCTCGGACACGCGCGGAATCAGGATCACGCCGTGCAGCTTCTGCTGCTGGGCAAAGCGCCTGACGCCGTCGATGTAGTCCTCTTTCGAGCTGTCGCACGGATGCACGACCAGTTCGTAGCCCGAGTCGCGCAGCGCGTCGAGCGCGCCGTACTGCATGTTGACGATGAACTGCGCGGTCGGGTTGTCGTAGACCAGGCCGATCAGGAACGAGCGCCGGAACGCCAGCCCGCGCGCCTGCGGATCGGGCGAGTAGCCCAGCTGCTTCATCAGCGCCAGGACCTTCTCGCGCGTCTCCGGGTGCACCAGCGGCGAGTCGTTGATCACCCGCGACACGGTCTTCTTCGACACGCCGGTGAGGCGGGCGATGTCGTTGATCGTCGCCTTGCCTGCCAGCGTCACCGGCTCGGACGGCGCGGCCGCGGCGGTGGCCGTGGTGGTGCGGACGCGGCGGCGGGGTCGGGAGGTGGAGTCGGTCATGGGCAGCCTGTTGGTTGACCCATTCTAGGGCCTGTCCTCCGTCAGCGTGTCTCGTCCGGGCCTTACTTGAGCGCCGCGGGCAGCCACAGCGACAGCTGCGGGATGAATGCCACCGCCAGCAGCACCGCCAGCGCGGCCAGCCAGAACGGCCAGATCGTGCGCATGCTCTGGCCAATGCTGATCTTGCCGATGGCGGTACCGATGAACAGCACCGACCCCACCGGCGGGGTGACCAGGCCGATGCCGCCGGTCAGCACCAGCACCAGGGCGAAGTGGATCGGGTCGATCCCATAGGCCTTCGCCACGGGCAGGAAGATAGGGGTGCAGATCAGGATCATCGGCGCCAGATCCATGAACGTGCCCAGGATCAGCAGCACGGCGATGATCAGCAGCAGCACCATGGTCTTGTCGTGGGCGACGGACTGCAGCATGTCGACCGCGGCCGCCGGCACCTGCAGGTAGGCCAGGATCCAGCCGAACACGGCCGCGGTGGCGATCACGAACAGGATCACGCCGGTGGTGCGTGCGGCATGGGTCACCGTGCCGACAAACTCGCGCCACTTGAGCTGGCGATAGACCAGCACCGTCACGATCAGCGCATACAGGACCGCCATCGCCGCGCTTTCCACCGCGGTGAACACGCCGGCGCGGATGCCGACGAAGATCAAGGTGACCAGGCCAAGCCCCGGCAGCGCCGCCACCAGCCTCACCACCACCGCGCGCATGCCGGGGAAGGGTTCGGTGCCGTAGCCGCGCGATCGCGCCACTGCCCAGCCGGTGAACATCATCACCACCGTCATCAGCAGCGCCGGGGTGATGCCGGCGGCGAACAGGTCGGTGATGGAGATGCCGCCACCGGCCGCGGCCGAGAACAGGATGAGGTTGTGCGAAGGCGGCACGAGCAGGGCCACCAGCGCCGCGGTGATACTGACGTTGACCGCGAAGTCGCGGTCGTAACCGCGCTGGATCATCTGCGGAATCATCGTGCCGCCGACCGCCGAGACATCGGCGATGGCCGAGCCGGAAACGCCGCCGAAGAACAGCGACGACAGCACGCTGACTTGGCCCAGGCCGCCCCGAAGGCGTCCCACCAGGGCCGCGGCGAGTGCGATCAGGCGCTCGGAGATGCCACCGCGCAGCATGATCTCGCCGGCGAAAATGAAGAGCGGGATCGCGATCAGCGTCACCGAGCCGGCGCCGGCGCCGATCTGCTGCACCAGCACCACCAGCGGCAGGTCCAGATAGAACAGCGTCGCCAGTGCGGCGGCGGCCAGCGCGAATGCGACCGGCACGCCGAGCAGCAGCAGCACGCCGAAGACTACGAAAAGCAGGGTAATGGCCATGGGTCAGTGCGCTTCGCGGTTCGGCTGCGGGAACATCGCCCGGCGCAGGCGATCGAGTGCGAACAGCACCATCAGCGCGCCACCCAGCGACATCGGCAAGTAGTTGATGCTCTGCGGCAGCGGCGCGCCGGCCAGGCGGATGTCCCAGCCGTCGAGCAGCAGTTCCGCGCTCCACCAGGCCAGGACGCTGCCGATGGCGATGATCACCAGCGCCACCAGCGCATCGACCGCGCGGTGGGCGCGCGGCCCGAGCGCGTCGGCGAGCAGGAAGAAGCCGAAGTGGCGGTTCTCGCGCACGCCGGTCGCCGCGCCCAGGCTCATCGCCGTGCTCAGCAGCAGCAGCGTCAACGGCTCGGTCCAGCTGGGCGAGTCGTTGAGGATGTAGCGGGCGTACACCTGCCAGCCCTGGATGATCACCAGCCCGACCAGCGCCAGCGCGGCGATGCCGATGGCGATGGCCGACAGGCGGTCCAGGCTGCGGTGCAACGTGCCGACGGAGAGGTCAGAAGGTTCGGTGATGGTCTCGGTCGACATGGGATCAGGCCAGTTCGCGGATGCGGCGATGCAGGGCGGCGATGTCGGCCTTGCCCAGGTACTCGTCGAGCAGCGGCTTGGCCGCCGCCTTGAATGCAGGCATGTCGACGTCGTTGAACTTGACGCCGGCAGCGAGCACGGCCTCGCGCGCGACCGCTTCGGACTCATCCCATTGCTGGCGCATCACCGTCACCGAGCGACGTGCCAGGTCGCGCAGCAGGTCGCGATCACGCGGTTCCAGTGCATCGAAACTCTTGCGCGACATCAGCAGCACGTCGGGCGCATAGGAGTGCTGGCTCTGCGACCAGTAGCGGGCCACTTCGAACTGACGGCTGGAGTGGTAGCTGCGCAGGTTGTTCTCGGCGCCGTCGATCAGATGGGTTTCCAGCGACGAGAACACTTCGCCGTACGACAGCGGCGTCGGGTTGGCGCCGAACAGGCGCAGCAGGCGAATGAAGATATCCGACGACGGCACGCGGAAGCGCAGGCCGTGCAGGTCGGCCGGGCGCTGCAACGGCCGTCGCGTGTTGTAGAAGCAGCGTGCGCCGGAATCGTAGATGGCCAGGCCGACCAGGTCGCGCGCCTCGAAACCGGCGAGCACGCGCGCGCCGACGTCACCGTCGAGCGCGCGGCGCAGGTGCGGCACCGTATCGAACACGTACGGCAGGCACAGCGCCTGCGTCAGCGGAAAGGCATTGTTGAGCGCGCCGGAGTAGACGCGGGTGATGTCGATCGCGCCGAACCGGGCCATGTCGATGGCTTCTGATTCACGGCCGAGCTGGCCGGCGTGGTACATGCGCAGGCTGATGCGGCCACCGGTTTCACGTTCGAGCTGCTCGCCGATCCAGCGAACGGCGTTGACCGTCGGATAGTCCTCGACGTGGACATCGGTGGCGGTCAGCACGCGTGAGCCGCCGGCAGCACGAAGAGTGGGAACCGCGACGGCCGCACACGCGGCGGCCAGGCCGGTCAGGAAACGGCGGCGTTGCGTCATGCGTTGCCCTTGTCGCTGGCGGTGGCACGGGTGGTGCGGCAATGCAGTTCACCCCAGCTGCCGAAGCTGATGCGCGAATCCTGCCCGGCGAGAATGTCATGGATGCCGGTGGCGGCGCCCGTGGTGACCAGCATGCCCGCCTTGAGCGGATGACCGCGACCGGCGCAGCGGGAGAGCGCGAACGCCAGCGCGGCAAGCAGGCCGCCGGGAATCGAGTTGGCGCCGCCGCTGCCAACCGACTGGCCGTCGATGAAGGTCTCGCAGCGAAGACCGGCCGGATCCAGTGCGCGCCAGCCCCGTACTTCGGGACCGAGGATCAACCCGGTGTTGTTGCCGAAGTCGGAGACCACGATCGGCGGCCCGAGCACGTTGATCAGCGGCAGCGGGCTGCCGGCGAGTTCGACACCGACCAGCAGCACGTCCACCAGCGAGGCGGCTTCGTCGTCGCTGTAGCGGGTCTTGCCAGCGGGCGCATCGGCACGCAGGCGGAACACGTATTCGGCCTCGACCGCGGCAAAGCCGCCCGTGATCACCGCGAATTCGCCGACGCCATCGGCAGGCGCCTGCACCGCGCCTTCGAAGATCGGGCCGACCAGACGCTCCTCACCCAGGCGCGTTTCCCAGTCGGCCGGGATGCGGCCGACCTTCCAGCCCACCACCGGCTGTCCCCACAGCGCGATGGCATGGTCCTGGATCGCATAGCCCTGATCGAGCGTCTCCGGCAACGCACCGGGGTAGTCCGGCAATGCCACCGCCTGGCGCCGCGCCGTGACCAGCCGTTGCGCAATTTCGGCGCTCCCGGCGTTGTCCCCTTCCGGCGCGAGTCTGTCCATGCGGTGCCTATCCCCTGGTTATGTCTCTTCGATGGTGTTGTATAGGAAACCGGTGTCATTGACAATCGGGGCCTACACTCGGACCACGACTCGGGGAGAGGCACGGATGGGGAAGCAGGGGAAGGGGCACATTTTTCAGGGGCTTGGCCGCGGATTCGCGGTGACTGCGCTGGCTCTGGCAATGGCAGGCCCCGGTCTGGCAGCGGACGCGCCGCAGGCGACGCCTGTCTCGGCGGGGACAGCCGCGGCAGCGCCCGCGCTGGCCTTTCCGGGCGCGCAGGGCTGGGCGGCGCAAACGCCCGGCGGCCGCGGCGGCAGGATCATCCGCGTGACCACGCTGGAAGCCTCCGGACCGGGCTCCTTTGCCGAGGCGCTGGCGGCGAGCGGGCCGCGCATCGTCGTGTTCGAGGTCGGCGGCGTGATCGACCTGGGCATGAAGGAACTGCGGATCACCGAGCCGTTCCTGACCATCGCAGGTCAAACCGCGCCACAGCCCGGCATCACCTTCGTCAAGGGCGGCCTCACCATCGCCACGCACGACGTGGTGGTGCGCCACATCCGCATGCGTCCCGGCGACGGCAACAAGCCCAAGTGGTCGGGCGACATCGATGCGATCACCACCGTGCGTGGCGCGCATGACGTCATCGTCGACCACTGCTCGCTGAGCTGGGCCACCGACGAGAACCTGTCGGCATCGAGCACGCGCTTCTACGGCGAAAGCGAGCAGCAGTGGATGGACGCAGCGTCGCGCCGCATCACCTACAGCAACAACATCATCGCCGAGGGCCTGGCCAACGCCACCCACGCCAAGGGCGAACATTCCAAGGGCTCGCTGATCCACGACCACGTCAACGACGTGCTGATCATCGGCAACCTCTACGCCCACAACTACGAGCGCAATCCCCTGTTCAAGGGCGGCGCGCGTGGCCAGGTGATCAACAACCTGATCTACGACCCGGGCCAGCGCGGCGTGCACTACAACCTGATCGCCGAGGAATGGCTCGGCCATCCGTACTCGCGCGGGCAGGTGATCGCGCGCGGCAACGTGATGCGTGCGGGTATCTCGACCGAGGAAGTGGCGTTCTTCAGTGTCGGCGGTTCCGGCGATCTCGATGTGTATCTCGATGACAATCTCGCCGTCGACCGGCTCGGCGCGCCGCTGCCGCAGCAGGGCCGCTATACCACTTCGCCGATCAAGGTCGACATGCTCAAGAAGGCGCCGGCATTGCCGTTCGGCGTGACCGTGCTGCCGTCGGCGCAGGTGCAGGATGCGGTGGTCGCCAACGCCGGTGCGCGGCCGTGGGACCGCGACGACGTCGACCGGCGGATCCTCGCCGACACCATCGAAGGGCGGGGTCGCATCATCGACAGCCAGGAACAGGTCGGTGGCTACCCCAAACAGCAGGCGACGACGCAGGCCTTCGTACCGGCCGATTGGGACCTCGACACGATGGAGCCGCTGAAGCCGTTGCCGCGGCGGGCGCCGTTGAAGTAGGGCTCGGGGAGACGGTTCAGGGGTTGCCGAGCAACTGCGCCAACGGCAACCCCGACCCGCGCAGCGCGAACGCAAACTCGCGCGCCATGCGCTCGGCTCCCGCCGGCGAGAAGTGCGTGTTGTCTTCCACGCCATCGGGATAGTTCGGATTCGCTCCCGCCGGCACCCACAGGAACAACCGCTTCGACGCTTCCACACCGGACTCCCGCAGTACCGCCGCGCTGCGCCGCTCCATGTCGATCAGCATGACCTTCTCGCGCGCAGCCAGCGCACGCACCAGGCCCGGGTACTCGCCGTGGCTGTCGAGCACCTTGCCGTCCTCGTCAAAGCGTCGCCGCGCCACAGGTGTCAGCAGCACCGGCGTGGCCTGGCGCGCGCGGACGTCGGCGACGAATCGGGCGAGGTTGCGGGCGTAATCCGCCGGCGGCGTATAGCGGTCCTTCTTCTCCACCGACTGGTCGTTGTGGCCGAACTGGATCAGCACCACGTCACCGGCGCGTGTCGCATCGAGCAGCGCCTGCCAGCGCCCTTCCTCGATGAACGTACGCGTGCTTCGACCGTTCTTCGCGCGGTTGTCGACCGCGACCGTTCCCGGCCGGAACTGCGCCGCCAGCAATTCGCCCCAGCCCGTTTCGGGCCGCTTCTCCGGCAGCTTTTCCGCCATCGTTGAATCGCCGGCGAGGTGGATGGTCACAGGCGCCGCATCGCCCGCGCGGGCCGTGCCGGTCACCGACAACATCGACAGGCACAGGGCCAGGCCAAGTCTTAACATTGCAGTCTCTCGTTACGCTTCGGGTTTCCAGCCGGCGAGCACGCGCGCTCGCGTGTACATCGCCAGCTGCCGTGGATCGATCTGGCGCCGCGTTGGCGAGCGATGAGCACCCGGGCCGCGGCTGTCGTGCTCGAACAGCCGCGCCAGCTCCGGCTCCAGCATCACGCGCTGGCCGTCGCGCGCGGTGTAGCCCATCGCGTCCCAGCCCTTGGCGTCGATGTGCGCATCCATCCAGCAAGAAAGGTAGACCGCGGCCCCGACCGCATCGGGGTCGCCGTACTTGCCGTCGGCAAACGTGCGACCGGGGCGCCACGCGCGTCCGAGTGCGACGCTGGCGTCGGGGATCTGCGCATCGCGGCTGAGGCGGCAGCGCAGGAAGGTCAGGCCATAGGTTTGGCTGGCCGGCGTGCACGGCACGGCGACATAGCCCTGGCGGTCCTTGCCCGGCCGGAACCGCGAATGCAATTCGCAATCCTCGAACAGCGCATTGCCGCCGCCAAAGACGAAGTCGACGCTGCCGCTGATGCGGCAGCTGCGGAACAGGCTGCGCCCGGCATCGGCGAACAATGTGTCCTGATGGCCGCTGAGGTCGACGTCGTCGAACTCGCAGCGGTCGGCGCCGGCATCGAGCATCAGCGCCACCGCCTGCGCACCGTTCGGGCCGATCGGTTCGAACTTCGGCGTGGCCAGGCTGCCGACGTAGTCAAACGCGTTCTCGATCGCCAGCCGCTGCGCGCGGAAGTCCGGCGCGCGCACCGTGACACTGGCGCAGCCCCAGGTACCCCAGGGTTCGCCGTCGGGGCGCTTCATGCCGGCGGCGGCGTCGAAGGTGAGCACGCTGTCGCGGCGGTCCTCGCCGACCAGGTGGATGTTGGGCCGGTCGACCACCACCTTCTCGTGCCAGCGCCCGCGCGTGACCAGGATACGGAACGGCACCCGGCCCTCCACCGGTGCGGCGGCAATCGCCTCGCCGACGCTGGCGAACGTGCGCACGCCCGGCTGGGGCGTGCGCGCGACGATGGCGTCGAATGGCGGCGCGGTGGCGGCTGCCCGCAGCGGCGGAAGCGTGGCCGCGGCTGCGACGGTCAGCGACGCCTGCAGCAGGCGTCGCCTTTGCTTCGACACATCATGGTTCATCAAGGTCGGACGCTCACTTGAATGGACCTGCCCCCAGGATGACCGTCAACGGCACCGACCAGGTCGGATCAATGCGTCGATACAGCGTCGGCGTCCATGCCACGTTCGGATCGAGCGGCGTGGCGCTGGTCGCATTGAAAGCGGCGACCACGTCGACCTCGCTGAAGCGGGTGAAACCGTTCAGCAGCGTGCCCTGTGCATGCAGCGCGGTGCCGTTGAAGCGTTCCACGAAAAGGTCCGGGGTAACCGCGACGGGCATCAGGAAATGGTTGTTCTGTGCGTATATCTGCGACTCGATGCCGGCGCCCCAGCTGTAGCCGTAGGTCAGGGCGCCGTCATTGGTCAGGCTGTACTGGTTGTTGTAGACGTGGACCTGGCCGTAGCGCACCCGCGGCACGCGCTGGCCGAGGTCGTGGAACAGATTGTGGTGCAGGCTCACGCGCAGCTTGCCGCGGTCGGCGACGGCGCTGTCGGACGAACCGATCAGCATCGCCTTGTCGTGGTTGGCCAGCAGGTTCCACGAGACCGTGACCAGGTCGGACTCGTTGGTCACGTCGACCAGGCCGTCGTGAACCTGGTACAGCCGGCCGAAATAGGTCGGCTGGGTGCGGTCGGCGCTGTCGATGTCGAGGAAGGCGTTGTGGTCGATCCAGACATGGGTCGAGTTGCGCACCGAGATGGCGTCGTACAGCGAGTTCCAGTTGCCCTCGGCGCCGTCGGTCGGCGCCCACTGCGGGAAGCAGTCGTAGGTGTCGACGGAGCTGATGTTGCGCACGATCACGTTCATTGGCTGGTTGCCGCTGGTGCTACCCGGGCGGATGTCGATCCACGCGCCGCGCAGCCCGGCGCCGTGACCGACGCCGACGATGGTGGTGTTGGCCGGCACGCGGATGCGCACGCGCGCCTGCTGCGCCGCGGCCGAGGCCACGCGCGCGCGCTCGAGCGGGCCACTGGGATTCACTCGGCCCCACACGGCCGGGTCGTAGGTAGCGAGGAATGCCTCGAGCGAATAGGGCGTGGCCGTCTGCGGATCCGGTCGTGCGTAGTCGGCGCAGGTCAACGGATTGCCGGCGTCGTCGACGTTGGCGTCGATCATGCCGGCGATGCGGATGATCTTCGGCGTGGCGTCGGGGAATGCCAGGGCGGCAACGAGCGCGTTGCGGTCGCTGACGGTGTAGACGTGCGCGGCATCGGCGGCCGAGCCACCGGTGGTGCCTTGCGGCAAGGCGGCGGTAGGCTGCGAGGCCCAGCCGTCATTGGGTGCAAGGGTCTGGCGTTCTAGATCGGCCGGTGGCGCGGCGATGGTGCCGGCGACGGGCAGGGACAACAGCATTGCGGACAGCAGGACGGACGTGCGAGTGCTCATCGATACCGCTCCTTCGTGGTGTGGACGGAGCGGACGTCGGCAGCGGAGGCGGCACGGCGTCCGCTGATGGGACACGACATGCGACTGCGGCAGGTAGCACCCCTCTCCCGCGAGCGGGAGAGGGGCTTGAGGCAAGCATCAGAACTTGTAGCGCGCGCCCAGGAAGTACTGGCGGCCGGTGTGGTGGTAGACCGATGCGCGATCGCCGATCGAATCCACCCACTGGTCCTGGAACTCGTCGGTCAGGTTCAGACCTTCCAGGGTCAGCTCGAACTGATCGTTGATCTTGTACGAGGCCGACATGTCGATGGTCAGCGTTTCGGCCGTGCCTTCGACGTCGTTGTTGTTGCGTCCCGGCACGGTGGTCAGGAACTGGTCGCGGTACGCAGCCGAGACACGCGCGCTGAACTTGTCGCCTTCGTAGTAGAGCGTGGCGTTGTAGGCGTTCTTCGACAGGCCGACCAGGTCGGTCCTGAGCGAGTTGGCGCCCGCGGCGGTCATGTACTGGATCTTGGAATCGACGTAGGTGTAGTTGAGCTGCACACCGAAGTCGCTCCAGAAACCAGGCAGGAAGGTGAACGGCTGCTGGTAGCTCAGCTCGGCGCCCTGCAGGTCACCGCCCGGGGTGTTGAGCGGGATGTTGAACTGGAAGTCGTCGGTCGGCAGCGCGGTGGTGCCGGCCAGCAGGCTGTCCGGCAAACCGGAGGTGTTGTACGGACGGATTTCGCGCGAGGTCTGCACGAAGGTGTCGATGTCCTTGTAGAACAGCCCCAGGCTCAGCAGCGCCTCTTCGGTGAAGTACCACTCGAAGCTCAGGTCGAAGGTCTTGGCGCGGAACGGTTCCAGGTCCGGGTTGCCGCCGGTGACGACCTTGTTGCCGCCGCTGACGCTGACCGTGACGCCCGGGGTCAGGTTGCCCAGGCCCGGGCGCGCCATCACCTTGGCGCCGGCCAGGCGGATCAGGAAGTCCGGCGTGACATCGGCGACCAGGTTGAACGAGGGCAGGGTGTCGTCGTAGCTGCGCTTGACCGTGGTCAGCCTCGGCGTGCCGCCGACGGTGGCGTAGCCGGTCGAGGCCTGCGACGTGTTGACCTGGCGCACGCCGACGTTGCCGCTGAAGGGCATGCTGCCGATCTGCGTGTTGAAGTCGCCCTGGATGAAGAAGCCCTGGTCGCGTTCGGTCACGCTGCGGTTGTTGCCGAGCACGCCGGGCACCTGGTCGCTGACGGCGAACATGCCGCTGTCGCTGTAGATGCCGAAGGCACGGTTGAACGCATCGATGTCCGGGATCAGCCAGGTCGAGTCGTTGCCGGCGCCGGCATTGATATCTTCCAGGCTCATCTGGCGGGTGAAGTCGGCCAGTGTCGAGCCGGCCGGCAGCGCCGGGATCGTCAGCTCGTTGGCGCGACGCTCTTCGCGGGACTCGAAGGTGTACTCCTTGAACTGGCCGCCACCCTTGAGGCTGAAGGCATCGTTCAACGCCCAGGTGAAGCCGAGCTGGCCGCTGTCGATGGTGTTCTCGGCGAACTGCGGACGCAGGCGGATCTCGGACGTGCCGCTGATGAAACCCCACTGCGACGGATCGTTGACGTCGAAGCCGTTGTGGATGATGGGCAGGCGGTTGTCGCCGCGGTAGTCGTAGCTGTAGCCCTGGGCGTTGTTGCGGTCGAGCGTGATGGTGGTCTGGATCGGGTTTTCGAACTCGCTCTTGGCCTGGCCGAACTCGGCGTTGACCTTGAAGTCGTCGGTGATCGAGTGGTCGGCGTAGAAGTTCCACTGCGTGAACTTCGTCTCCAGCTCGTCGTAGCGTGCCTCGGAGCGGACGTCGACGTTGTTGAACAGGCCGTAGACCATGTTGCCGTGCGCATCGACCGCGCTGTCGACGACCACCGTCTGCGGCTTGCCGGTGCCGGTGCGGCTGAAGGAGATGCCTTCCAGGAAGTTCTCGGTGCGGTTGGCGTCCAGGTCGGCGTACATCAGGTCCAGGCCCATGTGGGTGCTGGCGCTGGGATCGAACTGCAGCGAAGCGGTCACGCCCAGGCGTTCCTGCTCGTGCTCGAGCACGCCGTAACGCGGGATGCGCGGATGGAACACGGCGGCGTTCTCGACCGACGGCGTGCCCGAGAAGCCGCCGCTGCTGGTGCCGTTGTCCCAGCGCACCGTGCTGTGGCCTTCCTCGATCAGGCGACGCTTGGTATAGGCGACCGACATCAGCGCGCCGAACTTGTTGTCGAACCAGGTGTCGCTGATGAGCATCGTGGCGCGCGGATCGAGATCGCCGGCCAGGTCGTTGTAGCCCATCTGCGCGCCGGTGACGAAGGTGAAGCCGTCGTAGTCGAACGGGCGTGCGGTCTGCAGGTCGACGGTGGCGCCGAGCGAGCCTTCCTCGATGTCCGCCGAGGCGGTCTTGCGCACCTTGATGCTGTTGAACAGCTCGGAGGCGAACACGTTGAAGTCGAAGCCGCGGCCGCGGTTGGCGCCGCCGGAACTGTCGGTGCCGCCGGTGGTGGTCAGCGCCTCCATGCCGTTGATGCGCACGCGGGTGAAATCCGGGCCCAGGCCGCGCACCGAGATCTGCCGCCCCTCACCGGCGTCTCGTGCAATCGACACACCCGGAATGCGCTGCAATGATTCGGCCAGGTTCAGGTCCGGGAAGTCGGCGATGTCCTCGGCAACGATGGCATCGACCACGCCGGTTTCGCTGCGCTTGATGTCGAGCGCGCGCTCGAGGCTGCCGCGGAAGCCGGTGACCACGACCGTGTCGAGATCGGTCGCCTGCTGGCCCTGGGCGGCGGTATTGGTGACGGCTTCGGCCGGTGCGGTGGACTTGTTGGTCGTCGACGCATCCTGGGCAAGCGCGCTGAGCGCCGCCATCTGGAGCGCGAGGCCTATCGAGGCCGCCAATAAGGTAACCGGTGTCTTTTTGGTGGCACGCTGAAATTGCATAGGTTCCCCTCCCTAATGACGAATACAGCTTGTAAGGTGCTTGTTGACTGGCTTGCGACGCTTGCTATCGTGTTCCGGCGGTGCAAATGACACCGATGGTCAAAACCCTAGCAAAAGGGACGGCGGATGGCATGCTGCGGTGCGCCATAACCGGCCCGCGGGGTCGCCATCGGGCCATCCATGGGGTCACCGTGCGACCCAGAAGGGGTCACAAGCCGCATGACTGGCGGTATCAATAGGGGCAATTCCTTCCTCCGGGAGCAGGGCGTGAGTCAACGGATCGTGTGTTTTGGGGAACTGCTGCTGCGCCTGTCGGCGCCGGGGCGGGAGCGT
Source organism: Lysobacter sp. 05T417 (assembly GCF_056396405.1). Lineage (NCBI taxonomy): Bacteria > Pseudomonadati > Pseudomonadota > Gammaproteobacteria > Lysobacterales > Lysobacteraceae > Lysobacter > Lysobacter sp. 05T417. The sequence goes on from NZ_JBFTLK010000005.1 coordinate 337,413, forward strand.
CTTCTACAGTCGCCGGGCCTGGACGTCCACATCGGTGGCGCCGAAGCCAACGTCGCCGTGTCGCTGGTGCGGTTCGGCCACGACGCAGCTGTGGTCAGCACGGTGGCCGACAACGCGCTGGGCGAGGCGGCGGTCGGAGAACTGCGCCGGCATGGCGTCGACACGCGTCATGTGCGCACAGCGCACGGACGCATGGGTCTGTACTTCCTGTCGCACGGCGCGATGCAGCGCCCGAGCGAAGTGCTGTACGACCGCGCCGATTCGGCGTTCGTGCGCGCGACCAGCTACGACTGGGACGCGATGCTCGACGGCGCAAGCTGGCTGCACCTGTCCGGCGTGAGCCCGGCACTGGGCGCCGCGACGGCCGAGGCGACCATCGCCGCGGCCCGCGCCGCGCGCCGGCGCGGGGTCAAGGTGTCGTTCGACGGCAACTTCCGCGGCAAGCTCTGGCAGGCCTGGAACGGCGATGCTGGCACCATCCTGCGCAGCATCTTTGCCGAAGCCGATGTGCTGTTCGCCGACCATCGCGACATCGCGGTGGTGCTTGGGCAGGCCAGCAGCGGGGAAGGCGAGGATGCCGTGGCCGATGCGGCCGCGCACGCGTTTGCCGCTTTCGAGCATCTGCAATGGCTGGCCTGCACCCTGCGTGGCCAGCACAGCGTCGACCACCACACGCTGTCGGCGGTGATGGTCGGCCGCGGTGGCGAGCGCCATCGCGCACCCGCCTACGAGCTGGAGGCGATCGTCGATCGCATCGGCACCGGCGATGCATTCGCCGCCGGCGTGCTGCACGGCCTGATCGAGGGCATGGCCCCGGCCGAAATGCTGCATTTCGGGCTTGGCGCGGCCTGCCTCAAGCATTCGCTGCCGGGCGATTTCAACCTGGTCGCACGCGCGGACGTGGAGGATTTCATGGCGCAGGCGGGCTTCCATGTCCGTCGTTGATGCGCGGGCACTGCTGCGCGGCAGCCGCATCATCCCGGTGTACACGCCGCGCAGCGTCGTGGAAGCCGTAAACGTGGCACAGGCGCTGCTGCGCGGCGGTATCGACGCCATCGAAGTCACGCTGCGCACGCCGGTGGCGCTGGACGCGATCGCCGCCGTCGCCGAACAGGTGCCGGGCATGAAGGTCGGTGCCGGCACCGTGCTCGACGTCGGGCAGATGCGCCAGGTGCAGCGCGCCGGCGCCTCGTTTGCGGTGTCGCCGGGTTCCTCGGCGAAACTGCTGGCGGCCGCGCGCGACGAATCGATGGCCTACCTGCCCGGCGTCGCCACCGGCAGCGAAGTGATGACGGCGGTGGCCGCGGGGTTCGGCCTGCTCAAGGTGTTCCCGGCCGAGGCGATCAATGCGCTGGCGTTGCTGGCTGCCTGGCGCGGGCCGTTCGCCGGGGTCAGCTTCTGTCCGACCGGCGGTATCGACGCCACGCGGGCGCCCGAATACCTGCGCCAGCCCAACGTCGCCTGCCTGGGCGGATCGTGGCTGACACCCGCCGACGCACTGGCGCACGGCGACTGGAACCGCATCGAAACCCTGGCGCGCGGGGCCGCGGCGTTGTCGATTGTCTGACGGACAAACGGTCGCGGCGGGCCATCCGGATGGCCGCAAACGAAGAAAGTAGCGATTTCCCGCATTTTTTCGCCTCTTACCACTTGGCGTCGCCTTTGGCTTGCCCTACATTCCGCTTGCCTAGCGGGGAAATCCGGGCACCCATCAACTAATCGAGTACTACGAGACACATATGGCGAAGACGAAGAAAGTGGCAAAGAAGGCCGCGCCGAAGAAGGCCGCCGCCGCCAAGCCGGCTGCACCGAAGCCGATCAAGGAAGCGCTGACCAAGTCGGGCCTGGTGGCGCACATCGCCGAGGCTGCTGGCGTTGCTGCCAAGGACGTGCGCGCTGTCCTGGCTGCGCTGGAAGGCGCAGTGCACGGCTCGGTCAGCAAGAAGGGCGCCGGTGCATTCACCCTGCCGGGCCTGCTGAAGATCACCGCCGTCAGCGTTGCGGCCAAGCCGAAGCGCAAGGGCATCAACCCGTTCACCAAGGAAGAAGTCTGGTTTGCCGCCAAGCCGGCTTCGGTCAAGGTCAAGGTCCGTCCGCTGAAGAAGCTGAAGGACGCCGCAGCCTGATAGCTGCGTGATGTACCGGGATGCGGTGTGCGCAAGCCACCGCATCCATTCCGGCCCGCGTGCATGCGCCGGCCGTCGATTCAGCGTCTCCGGGCGCCACGCCCCGACACCGATCCGCGCTCAGCGGTCGAGCACTCCCAGCGCCGCGGCTTCTTCGACGTCCTCCTCGCGATCGATGTCCAGTCGCAGTTCCGGCGCATCCAGCCGCCATACCGTCGCCGCCATCGCCGTCAGCTGCGCGCCCAGTCCGCGATCGCCCTGAAGTTGTGCGCAGGACTGCATCAGCGCCATCGTGACCACCGCCGGAATGCCGGCCGCTTCGCCGTGCGTGGTTGCCGCGCACCCCGAGGCCGACGCGCCCGCGCCCAGCAACAGCGCGTGGAGATGAGCGAGTTCCAGCGCCGGCTGGTCGCAGCCGAGCACGAGCACCGACCCGTCGAATCCCGACAGTGCCGCGGCCGCGCACTTCAGGCTGCTGGCCAGGCCTTGCGACCAGTCGGGGTTGACGATGCATTGCGCGCCTGAATCCGCCGCTGCGGCTGCCACCCGTGCCGCATCGGCGCCGGTCACCAGCAGCAACCGTCGCGGTCGTGTCGCGGCGGCCAGGCGCAGGGCACGGTGGACCAGGGTCTCGCCGTCCCTGCACAGCAGCTGTTTGGGACGTCCGAGGCGGCGACTGCCGCCGGCCGCAAGCACGACCGCGGCATGTGTCGTCGTCGCCTCGCTCATGCGCGACCGCCGTGCAGATGGTTCTGCAGCTGGGCGGCGATGCTCAGCGCGATCGCCTCCGGCCCAGTGCCGCCGAGTGCCAGCCCCACCGGCGAATGCAGGCGCGGCAACAGCGCGTCGCGCACCGGGGCCGACAGCACGCGGAACAGATCCTCGCGGCGGCGCACCGGGCCAAGCAGGCCGATGAAGCGGATGCTGCCCTCCGCCAGCGCCGCCAGTGCTTCGCGGTCGAGTTCGAAATGGTGGTGCATCACCAGTGCCGCATCAAACTGGCCCTCGGCCGCCGGCAGCACCTGTGCCGGCAACTGGGCGAGGGCGACGTCGGCAGCCGCGGCGGCGGACTGCCAGCGCGGGCGGCGCTCGACCAGCGTGGTGGTGAAGCCGAGCAGGCGCAGCATCGGCAGCAGCAGTTCGGTCTCCGGGCCGGCGCCGAGCAGCAGCACCGACGGCGGGCGCGCGATGCTCAGCGTCCAGGCCGGCGGCACATCCGGCCACGGCACGGGCGTGACTTCAAAACGGTGTTCGCCCTGCTGCGAACCAACGCTGCCGACGAACACGCCGCCGGGATCCAGGGTGAACTCGAGTGGTCCCTGCCGCGAGCGCCACGCCGTGATCAGTGCCGGCCATGGTGCCAGTTCCGCCAGCGGCACCAGCGCGATCCGAAGGCGGCCGCGGCAACCGACGGCGGACCCGGAGAGCAGGTCCTCGTCGTTGCGCGTGTCGATCTCCAGCCACTGGATCGCCTGCGTGCGCACCGCTTCGGCGGCGCGCAGTGCGATTTCCGGCTCCAGGCAGCCGCCACTGAGCCAGCCGACCTGGCGGCCTTCGCTGCCGAACAGCGCCAGTGCGCCGGCATGGACGTAGGTCGAGCCCGACGTCTCCAGCACCAGGGCAAGGGCGGCCGGCTCGCCGTGTGCGATGGCGTTGGCAGTGGCTTCGAGCACGCCACGGGTGGCGCCGGGCTTGAAGGGTTCCATGGCGCGAGTCTAGAGCCTGTGCGGGCACGCTTGCCGTGATCGCCACGCCTGCACGCGGCGCTGGCAGGGGCGGTGCTAGGCTGCCCCGGTCCCCAGCCGCCGCAAGGGAATCGTCATGAAATTGCTGGTCAACGGCAGCGAGCACGAGGTCGCTGCCCCACCCGACATGCCACTGCTGTGGGTGCTGCGCGACCTGCTCCATCTCACCGGCACCAAGTTTGGCTGCGGCATCGCCCAGTGCGGCGCCTGCACGGTGCACGTCGACGGCGCACCGCGGCGCGCCTGCGTCACGCCCGTGGCCACCGTCGCAGGCAAGCAGATCACCACCATCGAAGGGCTGTCGAAGGACGGCTCGCACCCGGTGCAGCGCGCCTGGGCAGAACTCGACGTGGTCCAGTGCGGCTACTGCCAGTCCGGCCAGATCATGTCGGCCGCGGCGTTGCTGGCGAAAGTGCCGGCGCCCAGCGACACCGATATCGACCAGGCGCTGTCGGGAAACATCTGCCGTTGCGGCACGTACCAGCGCATCCGCGCCGCCGTGCATCGCGCCGCCGAGCTTGACAAGGCCTGACGCTGCAAGGCATGACATTTCCGGAGGTCCCATGAACGCCGCGATGCAAGCGTCCCGTCGTCGCTTCCTGAAGTCCGGCGCCGTCGCAGGCGCGGGCCTGGTGGTCGCTTTCGTCATTCCCGGCGCCAGTCGATTCGCATTGGCCGCCGCCGAGCCGGCAACCGCCGCCGTGGCGGCCGGCTTCGCACCCAACGCCTTCCTGCGCGTCGGCGACGACGACAGCGTGACCGTGCTGGTCTCGCATTCGGAAATGGGCCAGGGCATCTGGACCGGCCTGGCAATGCTGATCGCCGAAGAGCTGGACGCCGACTGGTCCAAAGTTCGGGTCGAACACGCACCGGCGGCGCCGGCCTATGCGCACACCGTCTTCGGCATGCAGATGACCGGCGGGTCGACCTCGACCTGGTCGGAGTTCGATCGCTATCGGCAGGCCGGCGCCACCGCGCGGGCGCTGCTGGTGGCCGCCGCCGCGCAGCGTTTCGGCGTGCCAGTCGATCAGGTCCGTACCGAGAACGGTATGGCGATTGCCGGCGACCAGCGCGCGCGCTACGGCGAACTGGTCCAGGCCGCTGCGCAGTTGCCGCCACCGGCGAAGGTGGCGCTGAAGGATGCCAAGGACTGGAAGCTGATCGGCCAGCCGACCAGACGCCTGGATACCCCGGAGAAGATTACCGGCCGCGCGCAGTTCGGCATGGACGTGCAGTTCGAAGGCCTGCTGACGGCGCTGGTCGCGCGGGCGCCGGTGTTCGGCGGCACGGTGAAGTCGTTCGATGCAACGACGGCGTTGGCCGTGCCGGGCGTGCGCAAGGTGGTGCAGGTGCCCAGTGGCGTGGCGGTGGTCGCCGACCACTTCTGGGCGGCCAAGCTCGGTCGCGATGCCCTGCGCGTCGACTGGGACCTCGGCCCCAACGCCGCGCTCGACACCCAGGCACTGCGCGAGCAGTTCCGCGCGCTCGCCGCCAATGCCGGCACGGTCGCCAGCACTGCAGGCGACGCCAAGGGCGGGATGGCCAAAGCGGCCAAGACGCTGGAGGCCGAGTACCACGTGCCGTACCTGGCGCATGCGCCGATGGAACCGCTCAACTGCACGGTCAAGATCGATGCCGCCGGCTGCGAGATCTGGACCGGCACCCAGTTCCAGACGATCGACCAGCAGGTGGCCGCGCAGATCACCGGGCTCAAGCCGGAACAGGTGCAGATCCACACCACCTTCCTGGGCGGCGGCTTCGGCCGGCGCGCCACGCCCACCTCGGATTTCGTCAGCGAAGCAGTGCAGGTGGCCAAGGCCGCAGGCGCGCCGGTGAAGACGGTCTGGACCCGCGAAGACGATGTGCGCGGCGGCTACTACCGTCCGATGTACCTGCAGCAGGCGCGCATCGGCCTGGACGCGCAGGGCATGCCGATCGCCTGGCACCACGTGCTGGTCGGGCAGTCGATCCTGGCGGGCACGCCGTTCGAATCGGCGATGGTCAAGAACGGCATCGACTCGACCTCGGTCGAGGGTGTCGCCGACTCGCCCTACCTCGAGGACATCGCCGACCACCGCGTCGAACTGCATTCGCCTCGCACGGGCATCCCGGTGTTGTGGTGGCGCTCGGTCGGGCACAGCTACAACGCATTCGTCATGGAAAGCCTGGTCGATGAACTGGCGCATGCGGCCGGCCAGGATCCGGTCGCGTACCGGCGCGCATTGCTCAGGAACCATCCGCGCCACCTGGCGGCGCTGAACCTGGCCGCGGAGAAGTCCGGCTGGGGCACGCCGCTGCCCCAGGGGCGCGGGCGTGGTGTTGCCGTGCACGAGTCGTTCGGCAGCTACCTGGCGCAAGTCGCGGAAGTGTCGGTCGAGAACGGTGCGATCCGCGTGCACCGCGTGGTCTGCGCGATCGACTGCGGCCTGGCGGTCAATCCCGAAGGCGTGCGCGCACAGATGGAATCGGGGATCGCCTTCGGCCTGGGCGCGGCGCTGCACAGCGCGCTGAACTTCAAGGACGGCCACGTGCAGGAGTCGAACTACCACGACTACCAGGTGCTGCGCTTGAGCGAGATGCCGAAGGTCGAAGCGCACATCGTGCCGAGCAGCGAAAAGATGGGCGGCGCCGGCGAGCCCGGCACCGCACCGATCGCGCCGGCCGTGGCCAATGCGGTCTTCGCCCTGACCGGCCAGCGCCTGCGCGAGTTGCCGCTGCGCCTGGCGGCTGCGGCGCCCGAAAAGAGCGCACCCGCCGCAGCCACTGCCTGAGGAGCCATCCATGCGTCTTTCGATCGCATCGCTGATCCTGTCGGCACTGGCCGTGTCCACGGCCTGCGCGCCGAAGATGAGCCCGGAGCAGAAGGCCCAGGGCATTGCCGCCTTCGCCACCATCGAGAAAGTGTTCCAGCACCCGCGCTGCAGCAACTGCCATATTCCGGGCGACCAGCCGCTGCAGTTCGATGCGCAGACGCCGCACATGATGAACGTCGTGCGCGGCCCCGACGGCAAGGGCGCGGCGGGCCTGCCATGCGCGAGTTGCCACGGCGAGGCCAACCTGCCGGCGAGCTACGGCCCGCACGCGCCACCCGGTGCGCCGCACTGGTCGCTGCCGCCACCGGACCGGAAGATGGCGTGGATCGGCGTGCCGGCGGCGCAGCTGTGCGAGATGATCAAGGACCGCAAGCGCAACGGCGATCGCGACTTCAACGCGCTGTTCAAGCACATCGCCGAGGACAAGCTGGTGCTGTGGGGCTGGGCCCCGGGTGGCAACCGCGAACCGGTGCCGGTGCCGCACGACGAGTTCGTGCAGGCCTTCAAGGCGTGGACCGACGCCGGTGGGCCGTGCCCGGACGCGGTGGGCCACTCGTGAAGCCGGGCCAGTCGTGACGTGACGGCAGGAGCCGGCGGTCGGCTCCTGCCACCGGACACCATCAGGTTGCTGCGGTCGCGTTGGTGCCCTCCTTGCGGTGCAGCCAGCGATACAGCACCGGCAGCACCAGCAGGGTCAGCAGCGTCGACGAAACGATACCGCCGATCACCACCGTCGCCAGCGGCCGTTGCACTTCCGCGCCGGCGCCCTGGTTGAACGCCATCGGCACGAAGCCCAGCGAGGCCACCAGCGCCGTCATCAGCACCGGCCGCAGCCGGCCGAGCGCACCGTCGCGAATCGCCAGGTCCAGCGCAGTGCCCTGTTCGCGCAGCTTGCGGATGAAGGCGATCATCACCAGCCCGTTGAGCACCGCCACGCCCGACAGCGCGATGAAGCCGACGCCGGCCGAAATCGACAACGGGATTCCGCGCAGCGCCAGCGCGATCACGCCGCCGGTCAGCGCCAGTGGCACGCCACTGAAGACGATGCCGGCATCGCGCACCGAGCCCAGCGACCAGAACAGCAGGGCGAAGATGATCACCAGCGTCACCGGCACCACCACCGACAGCCGCTGGCTGGCAGAGATCAGCTGTTCGAACGTGCCGCCGTAGTCGATCCAGTAGCCGCTCGGCATCTCGACCTGGCTGCCTACACGCGCGCGCAGTTCCGTCACGAAGCCGCCGAGGTCGCGGCCGCGCACGTTTGCCGTCACCACCACGCGGCGCTTGCCGTTCTCGCGGTTGATCTGGTTCGGGCCCAGTTGCGTCTCGATCCTGGCCACTTCGCGCAGCGGCACGGTGCGTGGCGTTCCCGATGTCCAGCTGCCGGCGAGGCTGGACTCGTCGTCATCCGCATCACCGCCGGGCAGCGGTATGGGCAGGTCGGCCAACGCGGCCGGATCACGCCGCAGGCGTTCGGGCAGGCGCACGACGATGTCGAAGCGACGATCGCCCTCGAACAGCTGCCCGGCGACCTCGCCGCCGACGGCGGTAGCGACCGTGGCCTGCACGTCGCCCGGATTGAGGCCGTAGCGGACCAGCGCCTGCATATCGGGGAGCACGGTCAGCAGCGGCAGGCCGGTGGTCTGCTCGATCTTGACGTCGGCCGCACCCGGCACCGACCTGGCCACCGCCTCGATGCGTTTTCCGACCTCCACCAGCGTGTCGAGGTCGTCGCCGTACACCTTCACCGCGACGTCGGCGCGCACCCCCGAGATCAGCTCGTTCATGCGCATCTGGATCGGCTGGGTGAACTCGTAGTTGTTGCCGGGCAGGCTGCGCGCCGCCGCCTCGAGTTCGGCAACCAGCGTGTCCTTGGACTTGCCAGGGTCGGGCCAGGCCTTGCGCGGCTTGAGCATCACGAACGTGTCGGTCACCGATGGCGGCATCGGGTCGTTGGCGATCTCGGCGGTGCCGATCTTGCTGAAGACCCGCTCGACTTCGGGCAACGCGCCCAGCGTGCGCTCCAGTGTCGTCTGCATGCCCACTGCCTGGGTCAGGCTGGTGCCGGGAATGCGCATGGCATGGATGGTGACGTCGCCTTCGTCGAGGTTGGGGATGAACTCGCTGCCCAGGCGCGTTGCCAGCAATCCGCAACCCACGACCAGCGCTGCCGCGGCGGCGAACACCCAGCCGCGCCGTTGCAGCGTCCACGCCAGCATCGGTGCATAGCGGCGGCTGCACCACTGCATCACCCGGTTTTCCTTCTCCTCGACGCGGCCACCCAGGAACAGCGCGATCGCCGCCGGCACGAAGGTCAGCGACAGCAGCATCGCCCCGCTCAGCGCCAGCACCACGGTGATCGCCATCGGGTGGAACATCTTCCCCTCGATGCCGGTGAGGGCGAAAATCGGCAGGTAAACCGCGGTGATGATGCCGACACCGAACAGGCTCGGCCGGATCACTTCGGCGGTTGCCGTGGCGGTCAGCTCGAAGCGCTCCTCCTTGTCCAGGGCTCGGCCCAGCAGGTGTTGCATCTCGCCGAAGCGGCGCAGGCAGTTCTCGATGATGATCACCGCGCCGTCGACGATCAGGCCGAAGTCGAGCGCGCCCAGGCTCATCAGGTTGCCCGAGACGCCGCCGCGGACCATGCCCCAGACCGTGAACAGCATCGCCAGCGGAATCACCGCGGCAGTGATCAGCGCCGCGCGGAAGTTGCCGAGCAGGACGAACAGCACCACCACCACCAGCAACGCACCCTCGGCCAGGTTCTTCGACACCGTGGCGATGGTGCGGTCGACCAGCCCGGTGCGGTCGTAGACCGGTGTCGCTTCCACCCCCGGCGGCAGGCTGGCATTGACCGCCTCCAGGCGGGCGGCGCTGGCCTGGGCGACCTGGCGGCTGTTGGCGCCCACCAGCATGAAGACGGTGCCGAGCACGACCTCGCGACCGTCCTGCGTGGCCGCGCCGTTGCGCAGCTCGGGACCCTCGCCCACGCGGGCAACGTCGCCCACGCGGATCGGCACGCCGTCGCGACGGTCGAGCACGATCTCGCCGATTGCGGCGATGTTGGCGACCTGGCCCGGCACCCGCACCAGGAACTGCTGGCCGTTGCGCTCGATGTAGCCGGCGCCGATGTTCTGGTTGTTGGCGGCGATGGCCGTTACCAGGTCGCGCAGGGTGAAGCCCAGCGCCATCATCCGCGACGGTTCCGGAGTGATGTGGATCTGCCGGGCAAAGCCGCCGATCGTGTTGACCTCGGTGACGCCCGGCGTATTGCGCAACTGCGGCCGGACCACCCAGTCCTGCAGCGTGCGCAGGTCGGTCGCGGTCCACGGCGTGCCGTTGGCCTTGCGCGCCTCGGGATTGGCCTCGACGGTGTACATGAAGATCTCGCCGAGTCCGGTCGCGATCGGCCCCATTTCCGGCTCGATCCCCGATGGCAGCTGCGAACGCGCCTGCTGCAGCCGCTCGGCCACCTGCTGGCGGGCGAAGTACAGGTCGGTGCCGTCCTTGAAGACCACCGTCACCTGCGAGAGGCCATAGCGCGACAGCGAGCGCGTGTAGTCGAGCCCGGGCAGTCCGGCCATCGCCGTCTCGATCGGGAAGGTGATGCGCTGTTCCGATTCCAGCGGTGAATATCCGGTGGCTTCGGAGTTGACCTGCACCTGGACGTTGGTGATGTCGGGCGTGGCGTCGATGGGCAGCTGGCGGAAGCTCCAGATCCCCAGCACCACCAGCACCAGGGTGAGCGCGAGCATCAGCCAGCGGTGGCCGATGGCGAAGCGGATGATTTTCTCGAGCATGTCGGCGTCTCCTCAGTGATCGTGCGAGGCGCCGGACTTTTCGATGTCCGCCTTGATGAGATAACTCTGTTCGACCACGACCAGGTCGCCCGGCTTCAGGCCGGAGCGCACTTCCACCCGTTGTCCGTCGCGTTTGCCCAGTTCCAGCGGACGCACCTCGTAGATGTCGCCGACGCGGACGAACACCACGTCCCAGTCGCGGAAGGTCTGCAACGCCGACAGCGGCACCACCAGCGACGCCGGTTGCTGGGCCACGGTGATGCGCGCGCGCACCGCCGAGCCCGGGCGCCACAAGCCGTCGATGTTGTCGAGCGTGGCGCGGGCGACCGTGCTCTGGCTGGCGGTGGCAGTGTTGGGCAGCACACGCTCGAGCTGGGTGTCGGCACTCACGCCGTCGCTCAGCCGCGTCACCCGCACCGGCACGCCTGGACGGATGTGCTGGGCGTCGGCACCGAAGATGTGCAGGTCCACCCACAGCTTCGACAGGTCGGCAATCTCGAACAAGGGCGCGCCTTCGCTGGCGACATCGCCGACGCTGGCATTGCGCGCCAGCACGACGCCGTCGATGGGCGAGGCGACCGTGTAGCTGGTCAGGCTGAGGTTGCTTTCGATCGTCGCCAGTGGCTGGCCGGCGCGGATGCGGTCGCCCAGGTTGGCGCGCAGTGCACGGACCGGCCCGGGGAAGCGTGCCGCGACTTTCGCTTCGCGGCCCTCCACCGGGGTCAGCAGACCCTGCACCTCGTGCTCGTCGGCGATCAGCCCCGGCGCTGCCGGCGCAACGCGGATGCCCGACGACTGCGCAGTGGCGTCCTCGATCCGGGTACGTCCCTCGTAGCTGGGGTAGTTCCAGCGCAGCGGCTTGCCTTCGATGCTGGCAATCACCTCGACGTCGAACGAATGCGGCTCGGCGACGGTGCCGGTGGCGATGAGGCTGCCGTCGGGCCGGGCGGTGAGGGTGTGTCGCTCGCTCGCGCCTCCCAACCGCCGCAGTCGGACTTCGACCGTGCCGGCCGTGGCCGGCAGCGGTGTCTCGCCGCGATAGATCCACGCCTGGTAGCGCGGTGGCGTGCCGTCTTCGGCGATGGCCAGTTCGACCCGATAACCGGACTGCTCCAGCACGCGTCCACCGTGGACGCCCTTGACGGCCTCTTCGGCCTGGCCGTGGTCGTCGCCGCTTTCGTCGGCGTGGCCCGCATCGCTGGAGGTTTCGCCGCCGCACGCGGACAGCAGCAGGGACAACATCAGCGCCAGCGCGCTGGTCCTGGCGAACGTGATCATGGGGTCTGGCCTCGTGCGTGGGCGGTGGCGACGACGAGGGGCTCGCCGGTGAGTCGCTGGATTTCGATCAGGGCACGCTGCGCCGACAGCGCGGCCTCGAGTTGCTGGCGGCGTGCGTCGGTGACGTCCGATTGCAGCTGCGACAGTTCCAGGTAGCTGATCGCACCGGCGCCAAATGCGTGCTCGGCCGCGCGCTGTGCACGCGCCAGTTTCGGCAACACGTCATCGCGCAGGCGCAGCACTTCCAGTTGCGCCACGCGGTAGCGGCCGTGGGCCTCGACCAGGGTCGAGTACAGCGCCATGCCCTGTGCCTCGCGTTCCACTTCGGTGACGACCAGCTCTGCCTCCGCCGCGCGCACCAGCGGCTGCGCACGGCTGCGGCTGGCCAGCGGCAGCGAAACGCCGCCGAGCAGCGCGACGTCGTTGTCGGCGGCGTCGGTCTTCTCGTTGAACATCCGCACGCCCACCTGCCATTGCAGGTCCGGCGCGGCCTGGGCACGCGCCAGCTGCAGGCGTGCTTCCCCGATCCGGCGCTGGTCGGCGAAACGCAGCAGTTCCGGTGTGCGCAGCAGCAGTTCGGCGAGGACGTCGAAATCGGCAATGTCCGGCAGCGCCAGCAGGCTGGCGCTGGCGAGCTCGAAGTCGGGTTCGCGTTCGCCCCACAGTGCGGCCAGGTGCTGGCGTGCGGCATCGCGCGCCTGGGTGGCGCGGCGGCGTTCGAGTTCGGCGCGTGCCAGTGCCGCCTGCGCGGTAAGCGCCACCGACTCGGGCGATGCGCCGGCATCGAGGCGCCGCTGCGCGGCGGCCACGGTGCGGCGTCGCTGCGCGATGTCGTCGTCGGCGATCTGCAGCAGCGGCGTGCCCGCGGCGACGCTGAGGTAGCGCCGCGCGGTTTCCGCCAGCAGGTCCAGGCGGGTGGTTTCGCGCTCCATGCCGAGCGCGTCGATGCGGCTTTGCGCGAGCGCGCGGCGAGCGTCGCGCTTGCCGCCGCGTTCGAGCACCGAGGCCAGCGTCAGGCTCAGTTCGGCGCGGTCCAGCCCGCGGTAGTCGTTGCTGCCCAGTACGTTCTCGAGTTCGGCGCCGGCGACCAGCGCGGGACGCTGACCGGCGAGCTCGCGCTCGGCGCTGAGGATGTCGCCGCGCACGTCGGACAGGCGAAGGTCGGGATGGGGCAGTGGCTGGTCCGGGCTGCCCGATGACTTGGGGGCAACGACGCGTGCGAACGCATCGTCCAGGGTCAGGCGGTCGGCGGCTTGGGCGGGCAGGGCCGCAGCAAGCACGACGACCAACGCGGCACAGGCCGCGAGTCGCGAAGGCATGGGAATTACTCCGATTGGAAGGGTGGCGGAAAACCGGCGCAGGGGCCGGGACCGGTCACGCCTGGATCGGAGGACGGAACGGAGCTGTCAGGCGCGCCGGCGCGAAAGCGACCGACAGCGTGGCGACCGGCGAGGCGGCCACGGCGACGGCTAGCTCGATCTGCATGCGCGGCAGCACAGCCGCCTGCTGGCCACAGCAGTGGCTCAGGTGCCAATGATCGTCGTCGTGCCCGTCCTTGCCATCCGGTGCGGGCGCGCCGTCATGGCCGTGGACACTCGCCTCGTGGTCGTGCGCCTGCGCGCCCGCCGCCACGTGCGCGGTGAGTTCATGCACTTCCTCGGCGAACGCCAGCGCCGGCTTCAGCGTGAAGCCGGCCAGCAGCAGGCCAAGCAACAGCAGGCGCAGGGCAGCGGCGATGGCGGAGGACGCAGGCATGACGGCAAGGGTAAGCGTTGGACGCGGCGATACACAATTTCGCTGATGGCATCGCCGGCAAGGCACTATTGCCCCAGGGGGCGGCCGATTTGGCGCAGCAAGCCCGGGAAACGACCTCGCCATCGCGGCGGCGATGGCAGGGCAGCGCCGCAGCGGCGACAATGCCGGCATGGATGCCATCGCCCCCCTGCTCGAAACAGTCGAGCACGAAACCGCCCCTTCGCCGACCTGGACCGTGCTGTGGCTGCACGGCCTGGGCGCCGACGGCAATGACTTCGCCCCGATCGTGCCCGAGCTGGTGCGTCGCGACTGGCCGGCGCTGCGCTTCGTGTTCCCGCATGCGCCGGTGCGTCCGGTCACGATCAACAACGGCATGCGCATGCGCGCCTGGTACGACATCATCAGCTTCGACTTCGACGCGCTGGCTGCCGGCAAGCGTGCCGACGAGGCCGGCGTGGCCGAGTCGGTGGCGCAGGTCGAAGCCCTGATCGCGCGCGAAGGTGCGCGCGGCATGCCGCCCGAGCGGATCGTCCTGATCGGCTTTTCCCAGGGCGGCGCGATTGCGCTGGCGTCGGCTTTGGGCCGGGAAGTGCCCCTGGCCGGCGTGGCCGGGTTGTCGACCTACCTGCCGCTGGGGCAGCAGCAGGCAGCGGCGAAACTCAGGCCTGCGGCCTTGTCGCAACCTGTGTTCATGGCCCATGGCCAGTTCGATCCGGTGGTGCCGGCGGTGATCGGCCAGCTGGGTGCGGCCACCATGAAAGACCTCGGTTTCGCCCTGGAGTGGCACGACTACCCGATGGCCCACCAGGTCTGCGCCGAGGAAATCCAGGCCCTGGGCGACTGGCTGGGTCACCGTTTTGCGGGCTGAGTCGCATCCTCATTGATCGAAAGGCCCCGGCCGATTGGTAGCGGGCGCTGGCGGGGGCTACCATCGGTGCGGATGCAATGCCGACCGGATGGACGCGCCAATGAGGGTAGTGATCGCCGATGACGAGCCGCTGGCGCGCGAGCGCCTGCGGGGACTGCTGGCCGAACAGGTCGGCGTCGAAGTCGTCGCCGAAGCGGCCGATGGCCAGCACGCACTGCATGCCTGCGCCGAACACCATCCCGATCTGGTGCTGCTCGACATCGCCATGCCCGGCATCGACGGGCTCGAGGCGGCACGACACCTGGCCGCATTCGAACCGCGGCCGGCGGTGGTGTTCTGCACTGCCTACGACGCGCACGCGCTGTCGGCCTTCGAGGCCGAGGCGATCGATTACCTGGTCAAGCCGGTGCGCGCCGAGCGCCTGGCCGCGGCGCTGGAGCGCGTGCGCACGTTCGCTGCCGGGCGTGAACGCACCACCGCCACCGCGACGGCTGGAACCAGCCTGCGCCGCAGCCACCTGTGCGCGCGCCTGCGCGGCAGCCTGCGCCTGATCCCGATCGAGGACGTGCACTACCTGCAGGCCGAAGAGAAGTACGTGGTCGTGCATCACGCCCGCGGCGAGGACCTGATCGAGGAGTCGCTGAAATCGCTCGAGGACGAGTTCGGCGAGCGCTTCGTCCGCATCCACCGCAATTGCCTGGTCGCCCGCCACGAGATCGTCGAACTGCGTCGCGCCGCCGACGGCCACGTGCAGGCGGTGCTGCGCCATGGCAAGCAGCCGCTGGAAGTCAGCCGGCGCTGCGTGGCCGGGCTGAAGGATGCGCTGAAACACCTCTAGGCCGCCGCCCCGCGTGCTCCTGCCTGAGTGTTCCGGCGATAATGCCGGCATGACCACGCTCCGCATCGCCACCCGCAAGAGTCCGCTCGCCCTGTGGCAGAGCGAGCATGTCGCCCAGCGCCTGCGCGAGGCCCACCCCGGCCTCGCCGTCACCCTGGTGCCGATGAGCACGCGCGGCGACGAGGTGCTGGACCGCTCGCTGGCGGCGATTGGCGGCAAGGGCCTGTTCCTCAAGGAACTTGAGCTGGCGATGCTGCGCGGCGAAGCCGACTGCGCGGTGCACTCGCTCAAGGACGTGCCGATGGAGCTCGAACCGGGATTCGCGCTGCCGGCGATCCTGGCGCGCGCCGACTACGCCGATGCCTTCGTCAGCAACCACCATGCCGACATCGCCGCGCTGCCGCAGGGTGCGCGCGTGGGAACGTCCTCGCTGCGGCGCCAGGCGCAGTTGCGCGCGCTGCGGCCCGACCTGCAACTGCTCGACCTGCGCGGCAACGTCAACACCCGCCTGTCCAAGCTCGACGGCGGCGAGTACGACGCGATCGTGCTGGCCTGCGCCGGCCTGGATCGACTCGGGTTCCACGCCCGCATCCGCTCGCGCCTGCAGGCGCCGCAGTGGTTGCCGGCGCCGGCGCAGGGCGCGGTTGCGATCGAGTGCCGCGACGACGATGTCGCCACCCGTGAGCTGTGCGCCCGCCTCGACGACAGCGACACGCGCGTGTGCGCCGAGGCCGAGCGTGCGATGAACCGAGCCCTGCACGGCAGCTGCCACGTACCGGTCGCGGCCTACGCGCAACTCGACGGCGAACACCTGCACCTTGCCGGCCTGGTCGGTTCGGTGGCCGATGGCCGCGTCGTGCGCGCACAGGCGCAAGGCCGCGGCGATGCGCCCGAATGCCTCGGACTGGAAGTCGCGCAGATGCTGCTGGAACAGGGCGCCGCCGAGTTCATCGCGGCCACCTGAGCAAACCCCCGTTCGTCCTGAGCGTAGCGCCCAGGCGCGAAGTCGAAGGGCGCCTCAGAACCGGCGCCGCAGCTCCAGCTTGCTCTCGGCCGTTTCGCTGCCGCCACCGTTCTGCGTGTCATGGCGGATCGCGAAGTCGCTTTGCAGCGTCCAGTTCGGCCACAGCGTCACGTCCAGGCTCAGCGATTGCTTGACGAAGGCCTCGCCACGGCCGCTCTCGAACTGCACGCGCTGTGTCCAGGTCGCGCGCTCGCCGATCTTCTGGCCGAAGTTGAGCTCGCCGCGCAGCACCGGCCCGGCCTGGTTGATGCCGTCGTCATACAGCGGCGCCAGGCGGTAACCGGCGCCAAGGGTCAGGCCGAGCTGGGTCGGGCCATCGCGCATCGCCTGCACGCCGTAGCGCGTGCCGATGCGGAAATCGTTGGAGTAGTTGCCGCGGCTTTCGCGCGGTGTCGCCGGCGCGCTGAGCTGCGCATAGCGCTGGCTGCCGGGCAGTCGCACCGAGCGGGCGCGGGCGTTGGCCGGAGGCGGGGTGGGCGCGGAAGCCGACGTCGCCAGCTTCCATTCCTCGTCGCCGCAGCGCGTGGAAAAGCAGTACAGCCGCATCTGCGCCGGATCGCTCGCAATGGCGATCAGCGTCGGGTCGCCATTCAACGCTGGCGAGGGCAGGGTGAGGAGGGAGCCGCCCAGCAGGGCGAGCCCGAGCACACCAGGCATGACAGGGGCAGGCGGTGGTGAAGGGCCCGAATAATGCAGTGAAAGCGGTTACAGGTCCACCCGCACGGCCGCTTTGTGCGAATTGCGTTCAGTAATAGAGCGTGACCAGGTGCTTTGCCTGGGCAAAAAACAGCCAGCGCTCGACGAAGGCGCCCAGCAAGGCCGAAAGGGCTGCCAGCGGCAACGCAACCGGCGCCGATGCCGGCAATGCCCACACAAGCAGGGCCGCCATCACCGGCACCAGCCCGAACAGGACCAGCGCGATGGCGCGCAACTTGCGCGCATGCTTGCGCGCCACGACGAAGCCCATTTCGCGCGTCAGGTAGTTCTGCTCGCTGTGGGGGCGCTCGAACACGCTGACCTCGCGCCCCGGCAATCCGACCGCATCGCCGCGCGTCGCCGGCAATGGATCGCGGTCGATATCGCGCCAGTAGCGCAGCTTGATCGCCGCCAGCACCAGGCTGACCAGCCCGAGCGCCAACGCCAAGCCCGCCGCAGGCCAACCCAGCAGGGCGATAGCTGCAGCGACGATCGCAAGGCCGCCCTGCAACGCGAAGCCCAGGTACGCCGGCAGCACCAGTCCATGCCGCCAGGCGGGAATCGGCACGAGCGAGGCGTAGATCATCGCCGTGCAGGCAACGGTCAACACGGCCAGCGCCGCGGCCGCCCAGGCAAGCGCGGGCCCAGCCGAGGCAAATGCATCGCGGCCGGCGGGGTTGCCGAGCATCACTGCCAGCGTCAATCCCAGCAACGCCAGCGCCGGCACGTATGTCGCCAGCGAAAGCACGCCCTCGCGCGACAGCCAGGACGTGCGCCACTGCGAGAACGCGCGCCATGCCCGCATGGGTTTGCCAAGGTGGAACGTCGAACTGAGCAGGCCGATGGTGACCATCGCCAGTGCCAGAACCAGCAGCACGGCCAGCAGCATCAAGAAGCTGCCCGCAGGTTCGCCAGCATCGACGCGGGTACCCAGCGGTGCGTCCGTCAGCAACGCGCCGATCAGCGCGAGCACGCCGTAGCCTGCGCCGGACAGCGTGGTGAAGAAGATGACGGAAAAGGCGGGATGCATCGTTCAGTTCTCTTTCGGCCCATTCATTTCCAGCGCGCCGCACGCCGTCATCGCGACAGCACGCGGTCGACCCAGCGCAGCAGCGGCGACAACGCGGCGGTGTCAACCGATTCGGTAGCTTCGACAGGTTCGGCCGGCGCCGGCACCGCCGGCTGCGTCTCGCCGGCGCGGCGCGGCCGCGGCGGCAGGTACTTGTTGACCGGCTGGTAGCCCAGCTGCGGCAACAGATCCAGGCCGCCACGTTCGGCCACCAGCTTCGACACGTTCGAATCCGGATCGCCAAGGTCGCCGAAGTGGCGTGCGCGGGTCGGGCAGGCCTGCACGCAGGCGGGCTGGCGCTCGGCCTCGGCCAGGTTCTCGTTATAGATGCGGTCGATGCACAGCGTGCATTTCTTCATCACGCCTTCGACCGGGCTGTACTCGCGCGCGCCGTAGGGGCAGGCCCAGGAGCACAGCTTGCAGCCGATGCACTTGTCCTCGTCGACCAGGACGATGCCATCTTCGGCGCGCTTGAAACTGGCGCCGGTCGGGCAGACGGTGACGCAGGCCGGTTGCTCGCAATGCAGGCACGAGCGCGGGAAGTGCAGGGTCATCGCCGGCAGCGGCGCCGCACTGCCGCACGAACCTGGCGCCGTTTCCGCCACTTCGTAGCTATGCACGCGGTTGAACCAGATGCCGCTCGGATCCTTGCCGTAGGGCTGTTCATCGGTCAGCGGTGCAGAGAAGCCGCCGGTGTTCCATTCCTTGCAGCTCACCGCGCAGGCATGGCAGCCGACGCAGGTGTCGAGGTCGATCACCAGCCCCATCTTCTTCTTCGATGGCGGCGGCAACCCGGTCATCGCGGGCCATCCTTCAACAGCAGCCACACGCCGAGTACAAACAGCGCCAGCGAGAAGCTGGTGCTGGGCAGAAGGCCAATGAGGGTGGGCACCATCGAGGTCGATCCGGTCGGAGTGACGTACGGCAGTTCGAACACGCCAAAGCCCAACAGCACCACCAGCACGAAGCTGAGCAGGATGCAGCTCCAGCCGGCAACCAGACGCAATGCTTTCATCGGGACGGATTCCTGCGGAATTGCGCGCCGTAGCGCAGCGGTTTGTCGTCGGCCTGGCCAAGATCGAGCGGCGGGAACTGCGGCGCGCTGGCCGAAGTGTCCGCCACTGCCGCCGGAGCGATGCGCACGCGCAGATCGAACCAGGCGGCCTGTCCGGTCACCGGGTCGGCGTTGGCGTAGTCGCCGCGCGGCGTGATGTCGGAAATGAGGTGATTGAGCAGGAAGCCCTGGCGGCCCTCCGGCGCATCCTTGCCCAGGCGCCAGGCACCGCGGCGCTTGCCGATCGCGTTCCAGGTCCAGACCGTATCGGGCTGCACGTTGGCGGCGAACTTGGCCTGCACCGTGATCGTGCCGTTGTGCGAGGTCACGTCGATCCAGTCCTCGTCGGCGATGCCATGCCGCGCGCCGGTGTCCGGATGCATGTACATCCAGTTGCGCGTGGCGATCTGGCGCAGCCAGGCATTCTGCGAACCCCACGCGTGATACATGAACATCGGTCGTTGCGTGACGGCGCTGAGCGGAAACGCGTTGGCTTCGGCAGCGGCCACCTGCGCCCCTTCAAACGGCTCATACCAGATCGGCAGCGGATCGAAATACGTGGCCACCCGCTCGCGGTGTTCGTCAGGCGGCTGCGCACTGCCATGCCCTTGAGCTGCCAGGCGGAACTTCTGCAGCGTCTCCGAGTACAGCTGCAGGACGATGGGCTCCGCGTGACCGAGAAAGCCCATCCGCTGCGCCCAGTCGAGGTAGCCGCGGTTGGCCATCTTGAAGTAGCGCGCATCCTCGGGGATCTCGCTGCGCCAGAAACCGCCGTTGTCGATGTAGCGCTGCAACTGCTCCGGATTGGGCTGGCCCTTGGCTTCCAGTTCGCCGTCAGCGCCGCGCCAGCCGGCAAGCAGGCCCACGCCCGGCGCGCGCTCGTGGCGGGTGATGTAGTCGGCGTAGTCGTGATACCGGGCCGAGCCGTCCTCGTTGATCAGGCCAGGCAGGCCGAGCCGCGCGCCCAGATCGATCAGCACCGACTGGAACCCGCGCACGTCACGGCCCGGGCTCTGCTCGGCGGCGTCGAGAACCGGATGGCGGATCGCATCGGCGGCGCCGTCGGCATCGGAAATCGGCCGGTCGAGCAGGCTGATCGCGTCGAAGCGTTCCAGGTACGTGGTGTCGGGCAGGACCAGGTCGGCATAGGCGACCATTTCCGAGGCATAGGCATCGGCGTAGATGATGCGCGGGATGCGGTACTCGCCCGAGTCGTCCTTGTCGGTGAGCCACTGCATGGTCTGGGCGGTGTTCATCGCCGAATTCCAGCTCATGTTGGCCATGAACATCATCAGCGTGTCGATCCTGTACGGATCGCCGGCCCAGGCGTTGCGGATGACGGTGTGCATCATCCCGTGCGCGGACAGCGGGTAGGCCCACGAGAACGCGTGATCGATGCGGCGCGGCTGGCCGTTGCTGTCGACCACCAGATCCTCGGGCGAATGCACGAAACCCAGCGGCGCGGCGTCGAGCACGCCGTTGTCCTGGCGGCGCTTGCCGGGCCGGTTCGGCGGCGGAATCGGCTTCGGGAACGGCGGCTGGTAGCGGAACGAACCGGGTGTATCCACTGCGCCGAGCAGCAATTGCAGCAGGTGCAGGGCGCGGCAGGTGTGGAAGCCGTTGCTGTGCGCGCTGATGCCTCGCATCGCGTGCATCGCCACCGGGCGGCCGCGCATGGTGGCGTGCTTGCGGCCCCAGGCATCGGTCCAGGCGATCGGCAGTTCGATGGCGTGGTCGAACGCCGCCTGCGCCAGTTCGCGGGCGATGCGGCGAATGGTTTCCGCAGGGATGCCGCAGCGCTCGCTGACCGCATCGGGCGAGTACTGCAGGTCGAGGTAGCGTTCGGCGACCAGGTGGAAGACGGGGACGACGCGGCGGCCGTCGGCCAGGGTGTACTCGCCAACCACCGCCGGCGAAATGCCGATGTCGTTGGCGTTAGCCTGCGCGCCCTGGCGATTCCAGCACAGCGCGTTGTCCTCGCCATCGCGCGCGAACAGGCCATCGTCGGCGCCGCCGGGATTGCGCAGCACCAGCCAGTGCGCATTGGTGTAGCGCACCAGGTATTCCAGGTCGATGCGATCGGCCTTCAGCAACTCATGCGCGAGCGCGAACGCGAACAGCCCATCGGTACCGGGACGGATGCCGATCCATTCGTCGGCGATCGCGCCGTAGCCCGAGCGCACCGGATTGACCGCGACGATCTTGGCGCCGCGCCCCTTCAACTGGCCAAGGCCGAGCTTGATCGGGTTGGAGTCGTGGTCTTCGGCCACGCCCCACATCATCAGGTAGCGGGTGTGCTCCCAGTCCGGCTCGCCGAACTCCCAGAAGCTGCCACCCAGCGAATACAGTCCGCCAGCGGCCATGTTGACCGAGCAGAAGCCGCCGTGGGCGGCGTAGTTGACCGTGCCGAACTGCTGCGCCCACCAGCCGGTCAGCGCCTGCGACTGGTCGCGGCCGGTGAAGAACGCCAGTTCGTCGGGATTGCGCGCGCGGATCGGCGCCAGCCACGAGGTGGCGATCTCCAGCGCCTCGTCCCATTCGATCTCGCGGAACTCGCCACTGCCGCGCTCGCCCACGCGCAGCAAGGGTTTGTCCAGCCGCGCCGGCGAGTAGTGCTGCATGATCCCGGCCGAACCCTTGGCGCACAGCACGCCGCGGTTGACCGGATGCTCGGGATTGCCCTGGATGTAGCGGATCTGGCCGTCGCGCAGCCACACCTTGATGCCGCAGCGGCACGCGCACATGTAGCACGTCGTGGTCTTGACCTCGTCGGCGGTCGCGGGTGACAGATCGATGGCTGGCTCTACGGGCGCGCGCATCCGGGCATTGTGCCTGCGACGGCGCGGGCAAGCGAACGCAACGACGCCGCTCACGCCGTTGCTGCGCTGCCGCACCCGTCGCCCGGCAGCCGTATGGTCGCAGGGCAGTTAAGCGACGGTTACCGGAAAATGGCGCCCGCACGCCGTCGAAGGCCCGCCAGGCAGCCGCTACCTGCCTTGACGGCGGACCCGGTTGCGATGCGTCGAGGTGGCGGCAAGTGCGCCGGCAGTGCGATCCTTGGCCCTGATTCCCTGATGCCACGCCAATGGAACGCATCGAACGCATCCACTCCCTGCATCGCATTCTCAGCGCCTCACGCTACCCGGTCACGGTGCAGCGTCTGCAGGAAGACCTGGAGTGTTCGCGTGCCACGGTCTACCGCGACCTGGCCTACCTGCGCGACTACCTGATGGCGCCGGTGGTCGGCAACGGCGAGGCCGGCTTCCGCTACGACCACAGCGAAGGCGAGCGCTTCGAGCTGCCCGGCCTGTGGCTCAGTTCGGAGGAACTGCATTCGCTGCTCGCCGCGCAGCAGCTGCTCGTGCGCAGCGGTGGTGGCGTGCTGTCGAATGCGCTGGCGCCGCTCCAGCACCGCATCGAGAAACTGCTCGACGAACACGCCGGCGGCCGCCGGGTGCCGGTCGAGCGCGTGCGCGTGATCCCGCACCGCACGCGCAGGCTCGACGAAACCTCGTTCCGGATCGTCGCCACGGCGGTGCTCGACCGCAAGCAACTGAGTTTCGAATACCGTGCCCGTTCCACCGACGAGCAGACCCGGCGCCTGGTCTCGCCGCAGCGCCTGACCCACTACCGCGAGAACTGGTACCTGGATGCCTGGGACCACAACCGCGAAGCGCTGCGCAGCTTTGCCGTGGACCGCATCAGCGCGGCAAAGCTGGGTGAGCAGGCGGCCCAGGACGTGGCGGACGAACAGCTCGACAGCCACCTGGCGTCCAGCTACGGCATTTTCTCGGGCACGCCCAAGGGCTGGGCGACGATCCTCTTCAGCCCCAAGGCCGCGCGCTGGGTCGCCGATGAGCATTGGCACTCGCAGCAGCAGGGCCGCTTCCTGCCCGACGGCCGCTACGAGCTGAAGGTGCCCTACAGCGCCGGCCGCGAACTGCTGATGGACGTGATGCATTACGGCAGCGACGCCGAGATCGTAGAACCACCGGTGCTGCGCGAACAGGCACGCGCCCTGCTGCAGCTGGCGCTGTCGAACTACGACCGCTGAGGGTCCGTCACTCCCGCCTTCGCGGGAATGACCGTGGACCGTCGCAGCCCGTGAGACCCCCCGCCAGCACGCTCGCTCCATCCACCCAGGAGCCAGCGCGATGAACCTGCCCAAAGACCTGCCCCGCCAGGACGCCGAGACAGCCGAACCCGGCCTCGAAGACCTGCTGCGCCATGCCGTCGCCATCGGCGCCGCCATCGTCGTGCTGCTGCCTGCCGCGCGTGGTTTCAGCGATACCCTTGGCTGGTTGCCGCTGTGGCTGCTGGCGATGCCGCTGAGCGCCTGGTGGGCGCTGCAACGCCTGCGCCGCTCGGCGCACGGAGAGGCCGCCGGGTCGCAGTCGCGAGTGCGCCGTCGCAGCGGCGAGCAAGCCCGGCGCCGGCGTTCGGCCAGCCCGCGCAGGAAGCATTCGCAGGCGGCCTGATCGGGCGTGCCCGCTGTGCTAGCGTTTGGCCCTTGATTGGCGGCCGTTGGCGCCGCCCCCAAGGAATCCCCCAACGTGTCCGAAGACCCCTACGCCTGGCTCGAGGATGTCCAGGGCGAGCGAGCGCTGACCTGGGTCAGGCAGCACAACGCCCAGGCCGAAGCCGAGCTGACGACCACGCCGCATTTCAGGCAGCTCGAAGCCGCCATCCGCGCCATCCTCGATTCGGACGCCAGGATCCCGGGCGTGGAGAAGATCGGCGAGTACTACTACAACTTCTGGAAGGACCAGCAGCACGAGCGCGGCCTGTGGCGCCGCACCACGCTGGAGGAGTACCGCAAGGACAAGCCGGCGTGGGAAACCATCATCGACCTCGATGCGCTCAACAAGGCAGAGGGTGAGAACTGGGTCTGGCACGGCGCCGATTGCCTCAAGCCCCAGCGCCAGGGGGAAACGCCCGAGCGCTGCCTGATCGCGCTCTCGCGCGGCGGCGCCGACGCCAATGTCACCCGCGAGTTCGACCTGGCGACGAAGACGTGGGTCGAAGGCGGCTTCTTCCGCCCCGAGGCCAAGGGAGGCCTGCAGTGGATCGATCGCGACACCGTGTATGTGTTCAGCGATTTCGGCGCGGGCTCGATGACCAGCTCCGGCTACCCGCGCATCGTCAAGGAATGGAAGCGCGGCACGCCGCTGGAGCAGGCGCGCCTGGTCCACGAAGGCCAGGTGAGCGACCTCTACATCGCCGCCACGCACGACCACACCCCGGGTTTCGCCCGCGACTTCGTCAGCCGCACGCTGGCCTTCTACAACGACGAACTCTTTCTGCGCGATGCCGACGGCAAGCTGCGCATGGTGGAGGCGCCGAATTCGGCCAGCAAGTCGGTCCATCGCGACTGGCTGCTGCTGGAACTGCGCGACCCTTACAGCACGGGCGGCCAGACCTACGCCGCGGGCAGCCTGATCGCCACGCGTTTCGACGATTTCATGGCCGGCAAGCGCGATTTCACCGTGCTGTTCGCGCCGGGGGAAAGCACCTCGCTGGCCGGCTTCAACTGGACCCGACATCACCTGGTGCTCAACGTCCTCGACGACGTCAAGAACCGCCTCAGCGTGCTCACCCCCGGCGACGATGGCGCCTGGAAGCACGGCGAGTTCTTCGGGGCGCCGGCCTTCGGCACGCTCGCCGTTTCCGCGGTCGATGAAGACGAGAGCGATGCCGTGTGGCTGACCGCCACCGACTACCTGACCCCGACCACGCTGTCGCTGGCGCAGGTGGGCGAGCGTCCGCAGGTGCTCAAGACCATGCCGGTGTTCTTCGACGGCTCCGGCGACCTGATCGAACAGCACTTCGTCACGTCGAAGGACGGCACCCGGGTGCCGTACTTCCTGGTGCGGCCGAAGGATCTGGAGCTCGACAGCAAGGCGCCGACCCTGCTGTACGGCTATGGCGGCTTCGAGATCTCGTTGACCCCGGCCTATTCGGGCAGCGTCGGCAAGGGCTGGCTGGAGAAGCGCGGCGTGTATGCCGTCGCCAACATCCGCGGCGGCGGCGAGTACGGGCCGCGCTGGCACCAGGCCGCGCTCAAGGCCAAGCGCCACAAGGCCTACGAGGACTTCGCCGCGGTCGCGCAGGACCTGGTCGCGCGCAGGATCACCTCGAAGCAGCACCTGGGCATTCAGGGCGGCAGCAACGGCGGCCTGCTCACCGGCAACATGCTGACTCAATGCCCGGACCTGTTCGGCGCCGTCGTGGTGCAGGTGCCGCTGCTCGACATGAAGCGCTACAGCCACCTGCTGGCCGGTGCGTCGTGGATGGCCGAATACGGTGATCCCGACAGCGCCGACTGGGATTACATCCGCAGCTTCTCGCCGTATCACCTGTTCGATGCCGGGCGCGAGTACCCGCCGGTGATCTTCATGACCTCCACCCGCGACGACCGCGTCCATCCGGGCCATGCCCGCAAGATGGCGGCGAAGATGCTCGACGCGGGCAAGGACGTGCGTTACTACGAGAACATAGAAGGCGGCCACGGCGGTTCGGCCAACAATGCCCAGGCCGCGCACATGAGCGCGCTGGCGTTCACCTTTCTGTGGAATGAGTTGAGCAAGTGACGCCCCCCGTTGTCCCGAGCGTAAACGGACCCAATCTATGAACCCGACCTCCCTCCTGCTTTCGGCCGTCCTGACCATGACCCTCGCCACCCCCACCATCGCCGCGACCGCCGCCACACCGCCAGACGCCATCAGGAAGCCGCACGTGGTCAAGGCGCCGTTCGGCGCGCAGCGCGACGACGAGTACTACTGGTTGCGCGACGACAAGCGCAAGAATCCGGAGATGCTGGCGTACCTCAATGCCGAGAACGCCTACGCCGACACCCTGATGGCGCCGCTCAAGCCGCTGGAGAACAAGCTGTACGAGGAAATCGTCAGCCGCATCAAGCAGGACGACAGCTCGGTTCCGTACCACGAGCGCGGTTTCTACTACTACAGCCGCTTCGAAACCGGCCAGGACTATCCGATCCATGCCCGCCGCAGCGGCAGCATGGACGCGCCCGAGCAGGTGCTGCTCGACGTCAACGCGATGGCCAAGGACAAGGACTACTTCAGCGTCGGCGACTGGGAAGTCAGCCAGGACAACCAGATCCTGGCCTGGGCCGATGACGCCGTCGGCCGCCGCCAGTACACGGTCCGCTTCAAGAACCTCGCCACCGGCGAGGCCTATGCCGACGAGATCCCCGGCGTGTCGCCCAACATCGTCTGGGCCGACGACAACCGCACCCTGTTCTACGTCGAGAACGATCCGGAAACCCTGCTCACCGTGCGCGTGAAGAAGCACGTGCTCGGCACGCCGGCATCGAAGGACGTGCTGGTGTACGAGGAGAAGGACGACAGCTTCTACATGGGCATCGACCGCTCGCGAGACGACAAGTACATCTGCATCGGCGTCGAGAGCACGGTGTCGAGCGAGATGCGCTGCGCACCGGCCGCCAAGCCCGACAAGTTCGTCGTGCTGGCGCCGCGCGAACGCGACGTCGAGTACCAGGCCGACCATCTCGATGGCCGCTGGGTGATCCGTACCAATGCCCCGGGTGCGGATGGCAAGCCCGCCGCCAACTTCAAGCTGGTCACCGCGCCCAGCGATGCGACCTCGCGCAAGCAGTGGAAGGACTGGGTGCCGCATCGCGACGATGTCTTCGTCGAGGGCTTCGAGCTGTTCGACGGCTTCACCGCCGTGGCCGAGCGCTCCGACGGCCTCGAGCGCCTGCGCCTGCTCAAGAAGGACGGCAAGGAAGAGTTCGTGAAAGCCGACGAGCCGGCCTACGCGATGGGCCTGTCGGTCAACTCCGAGCACGACACGCCGTGGCTGCGCTACAGCTACACCTCGCTGACCACCCCGGGCACCACGTACGAGGTGAACGTCGAAACCGGCGAGCGCAAGCTGCTCAAGCGCGATCCGGTGCTCGGCTACGACCCGGAGAAATACGTCACCGAGCGCGTCTGGGCGACCGCTCGCGACGGTGTCAAGGTGCCGGTGTCGCTGGTCTACAGGAAGGGCTTCGAGAAGAACGGCAAGGCGGCGATGCTGCAGTACGCCTATGGCAGCTACGGCAGCTCGACCGACCCGCGCTTCAACGGCCCGGTGGTGAGCCTGCTCGACCGCGGCATGGTCTATGCGATCGCGCACATCCGCGGCGGCCAGGAAATGGGCCGCAAGTGGTACGACGACGGCAAGCTGTTCCACAAGAAGAACACCTTCACCGACTTCATCGACGTCACCGACGACCTGGTCAAGCAGGGCTATGCAGCCAAGGACCGCGTCGCCGCCTACGGCGGCAGCGCCGGCGGCCTGCTGATGGGCGCGATCGGCAACATGGCCCCGGACCGCTACCGCGTGATCCTGTCGCAGGTGCCATTCGTCGACGTGGTCACCACCATGCTCGACCCGACCATCCCGCTGACCACCAACGAATACGACGAGTGGGGCAACCCGGAAAAGAAGGAGTACTACGACTACATGCTGTCGTACTCGCCGTACGACAACCTCACGGCCCAGGCCTATCCGGCGATGTTCGTCGGCACCGGCCTGTGGGACTCGCAGGTGCAGTACTGGGAGCCGGCGAAGTACATCGCGCGCCTGCGCGACCTCGACGCCGGCAAGCAGCCGATCGTGTTCCGCACCAACATGGACGCCGGCCACGGTGGCAAGTCGGGCCGCTTCCGCCGCTACCGCGAGCTGTCGGAGATGTACGCGTTCATGCTCGACCAGCTCGGCCTGGCGGGCACCACCCAGCAATAACCGTCACCGTCATCCCCGCGCAGGCGGGGATCCATGGACGTTGCTCTTCCGGGCGCCCATCGCGTCCATGGATTCCCGCCGGCGCGGGAATGACGGACAGAAATCCCCATGTCCAGACCTTCCCCCAACCCTTCCACGCCCCCCAGCCGCTGGCGCTGGGCCTGGTGGCTGCTGGCTTATGCCAGCCTGGGCCTGGGCGTGATCGGCATAGTCGTACCCGGCCTGCCGACCGTGCCGTTCGTGCTGCTGTCTGCGTTCGCCGCCGCGCGCGGTTCGCAGCGGCTGCACGACAAGCTGCTGGCGCACCCGCAGTTCGGGCCGATGATCCGCGACTGGCAGGCGCACGGCGCGGTCAGCCGCCGCGCCAAATGGCTGGCGGTGACGATGATGTCGGCCTGTGCGGTGATCATGTTCCTGACCGCACCGCGCTGGTGGATGGCGGCGACCGGGACGGCCATCATGACGGTCGTCGCACTCTGGCTGTGGGCGCGGCCGGAGCCTCCGCCGCCCCCGCGATGACAGCCCGGCCCGGCCACGTCGAATCGTTCATCGCCGCGGGCTACACTGCGGCCATGAACGCACGTCCTGCCGCACGACTGATCCTCATCGCGCTGTCCCTGGTCGCGCTGCCGCTGGCCCTGGCCAGCTGTGGCAACAAGGGCCCGCTGATCCTGCCGCCCAAGTCGATCCCGGTCGACCCGTCGACCCTGCCGCCGCGGCAGCCGGTCGACGCGCCCGCACCGGCCACCGAAGCGCCGGCCAACCAGGTCCCGGCCACGGACGCCGAGGACATCGACGGCAAGAAGAAGGACACCGCCGTACCGACCCCCGTTCCCGCGCCGGCCGGCAATGGCAATGGCTGAGCCAGTGCACCCGCGCAAGCCGGTGCGGTTCAGCAAGATGCAGGGCGCCGGCAACGACTTCGTCGTGCTGGATCTTCGGCAAGACGACCTGCGCGGCACTTCGCCGGCACCCGATGCGGACCTGTGCAGGTCACTGGCCGATCGCCACTTCGGCGTCGGTTGCGACCAGATCCTCACCGTCGAGGATGCGCACGGCAGCGATGCCGTCGCCCGTTACCGCATCTGGAACGCCGACGGCTCGTCCTCGCAGCAGTGCGGCAACGGCGCGCGCTGCATTGCCGCCTGGCTGGTGCGCGACGCGCAGGCACGCGGCAAGGCGCTGCCTGCCGACTTCCTGCTCGACAGTCCGGTCGGCACGCACGCGGTGACGCAGCTCGGCGAAGGCCGCTACCGGATCGTCATGGGCACGCCGCGCTTCGCCCCGGCGAGCATCCCGCTGCACGGCTTTGCCGGTGCGCAGGACGAGTACGTCGTCGAGCAGAACGATTCGGTGTTCACCTTCGGCGCGGTGTCGATGGGCAACCCGCACGCGGTGATCGAGGTCGAGAATGTCCAGGCCGCACCGGTCGAAACCGTTGCGCCGGTATTGCAGTCGCATGCCGCGTTTCCGGAATCAGTCAACGTCGGCTTCGCCCAGGTCGAGTCGCGCAAGCGCATCCGCCTGCGCGTGTACGAGCGCGGCGTCGGCGAAACCCTGGCCTGCGGCAGTGGCGCCTGCGCCGCGGCGGCAGTGCTGATGCGCCGTGGCCGTGTCGATCGTGACGTCACCGTGGCCCTGCCGGGTGGCGAGCTGCAGATTTCCTGGCCGGCCGACGACGTGCCGCTGACGATGTCCGGGCCGACCGCATTCGTGTTCGAAGGGGAGTGGAACCAATGAACGAGACACAGGAAAAGTTGGGCGCGCACGAAGTGGCAGCCTGGCTGCGCCGGCATCCGCGTTTCCTGCAGCAGTTCCCCGACCTGGCGGTGACCCTGGTGGTGCCGCGCGAGGAAGGTTCGGCGGCGTCGCTGGCGAGCTACCAGCTGGAAGTGTTGCGCGACAAGAACCGCGAACTGTCGCGGCGCCTGCAGGAGCTGTTCGGCAACGCCCAGGAGAACGAGCGCCTGTCGGTGCGCACGCACCAGCTCACGCTGGCGCTGATGCGCCAGGGCAGCGCAGCCGACACGCTGCGGGCGATGGCGGCGAGCCTGGCCGAAGACTTCAACGGCGACCTGGTGCGGCTGGTGATGTTCAAACCGGTTGACGGCGTCGGCGACGTCGATTGGCTGCAGGTCGTCGCGCAGGACGACGCGCGCCTGCAACCGTTCCGCGATTGCCTCGGCGACGGCGAGCCGCTGTGCGGCCGCCTGCAGCCGGAGAAGCATGCATTGCTCTACGGCATGCGTGCCGAGGAAGTGCAGTCGACCGCGTTGCTGCCGCTGCCGGGCGTGGGCATGGTCGCCGTCGGCAGCCGCGATGCGAATCGCTTCTTCCCCGGCATGGGCACGCTGTTCCTGCGGATGATGGGCGAGTCGCTGGTGACGGCGCTGAAGCGCTTCGACTGACGATGAAAGCAATGCGCCCCGCGTTGCTCCTTCCCTTTCGCGCAGCGAAGGGGAGGGCCGGGGAGGGGTGCTCCTGCGCATGAGCACGACAAAGCCCAACGTGCAGCCTGCGGCGCCCGACCCCACCGTCGAGCAATACCTCGCCCACCTCCAGGTCGAGCGACGCATGTCCGCGCACACGCTCGATGCCTACCGGCGTGACCTGCTGGCGCTGGCGCAATGGGCGCAATCGCAATCGACCGACGTTACCGCGCTGCATGCCGAGCAGGTGCGCGCATTCGTCGCTTCCGAACATCGCCGCGGCCTGTCGCCAAAGAGCCTGCAACGACGGCTGTCGGCCTGCCGAAGTTTCTTCGCCTGGCTGGTCCGCCAGGGCCGCCTGAGCGCGAGTCCCGCCGCGGCGATCCGTTCACCGAAAGCACCGCGCAAGCTGCCGCAGGTGCTCGACCCCGACGAGGCCAAGGCGCTGGTGGAAGTGCCTACCGACGCGCCGCTGGGCCTGCGCGATCGCGCGTTGCTCGAACTGTTCTATTCCTCCGGTCTGCGCCTGTCGGAACTGTGCGGCCTGCGCTGGCGCGACATCGACCTGGCCGATGCGCTGGTGAATGTGCTGGGCAAGGGAAGCAAGCAGCGCAGCGTGCCGGTGGGCCGGCATGCGCGCGCGGCGCTGCAGGAGTGGCGGGCATCCACCGGCGCCGCGAACGGTGCGCCGGTGTTTCCCGGACGCGGCGGCGGCCCGATCACCCCGCGCGCGGTGCAGCTGCGCCTGCGTCAGCTGGCGCAGCGGCAGGGGCTGTTCAAGCGCGTGCATCCGCATCTGCTGCGGCATTCGTTTGCCAGCCACATCCTGGAATCGTCCGGCGACCTGCGTGGCGTGCAGGAGCTGCTCGGCCACGCCGACATCGCCACCACGCAGATCTATACGCACCTGGATTACCAGCACCTGGCGAAGGTCTACGACGCAGCGCACCCGCGGGCGAAGCGGAAGCCTTAAGGCATTCCCCTCTCCCTCGGCGCCTGCGGCGGCCTGTCCTTGAAAAGCCGCACCGCCCGACCCCATCTCGTTCCGGTCCCCCCCGGAGGTCCCCATGGACCCGAGCCAGAATCCCAACGTCTTCCACGCCACCACCATCGTCTCGGTGCGTCGCGATGGCCGCGTCGCCGTCGCCGGCGACGGCCAGGTCACCCTCGGCCACACCGTGATGAAGGCCAATGCCCGCAAGGTCCGCCGCCTCGGCCGCGATAGCCAGGTGCTGGCCGGTTTCGCCGGCGCCGCCGCCGACGCCTTCACCCTGTTCGAACTGTTCGAAGCCAAGCTCGAGAAGCACGGCCAGCTCGCACGCGCCGCGGTCGAGCTGGCCAAGGACTGGCGCACCGAGCGCCGCCTGGGCAAGCTCGAAGCGCTGCTCGCCGTGGCCGATCGCGACACCTCGCTGATCATCAGCGGCACCGGCGACGTGATCGAGCCGGAGGACGGCATCATTGCCATTGGCTCGGGCGGCATGTACGCCTTGTCGGCCGCGCGCGCGCTGATCGCCCACACCCAGCTCGACGCCCGCACGATTGCCACCGAGGCGATCAACATCGCCGGCGACGTGTGCATCTATACCAATCGCAACGTTGTCGTCGAAGAGCTGTAAACCCATGCCCATCAAGCCCGATACCAGCCACGCCACCATGACTCCGCGCGAGATCGTGCAGGAGCTCGACCGCCACATCGTCGGCCAGCACGCGGCCAAGCGCGCGGTCGCCATTGCCCTGCGCAACCGCTGGCGGCGCATGCAGCTCGACGACGAGCTGCGCAACGAAGTCATGCCGAAGAACATCCTGATGATCGGCCCCACCGGCGTCGGCAAGACCGAGATCGCGCGGCGACTGGCCACGCTCGCCAACGCGCCGTTCGTGAAAGTCGAGGCAACGCGCTTCACCGAAGTCGGCTACGTCGGCAAGGACGTCGAGCAGATCGTCCGCGACCTCGCCGACACGGCGGTCAAGCTCTACCGCGAGCAGGCCAAGCAGAAGGTGCGCACCCAGGCCGAGGAACGCGCCGAGGAGCGCATCCTCGACGCGCTGCTGCCGCGGCGCGCCGGTGCCGCCAGTTCCGCATTCGGATTCAACGCCGCCGAAGCGGCCAGGGACGAGCCGTCGTCGCAGGACAACGAGACCCGCGCCAAGCTGCGCAAGCAGCTGCGTGCGGGCGCCCTCGACGACCGCGAGATCGAGATCGAAACCGCGGTCAACGTCGGTGTCGACATCATGGCACCGCCGGGCATGGAGGAAATGGGTCAGCAGCTGCGGCAGATGTTCTCGCAGGTCGCCGGTGCCAAGACCCACAAGAAGACCATGGCGATCCGCACCGCCCGTGCACAGCTGACCGAGGACGAGGCCGGCAAGCTCGTCAACGAGGACGATGTGCGCGAGGCCGCGATCGAAGCCTGCGAACAGCATGGCATCGTCTTCATCGACGAGATCGACAAGGTGGCCAAGCGGGGAGAATCCGGCATGACCGGCGGCGATGTCAGCCGCGAAGGCGTGCAGCGCGACCTGTTGCCGCTGGTCGAAGGGTCGACCGTGAGCACCAAGTACGGCCCGGTCAAGACCGACCACATCCTGTTCATTGCTTCCGGCGCGTTCCACCTGGCCAAGCCGAGCGATCTGATTCCGGAGCTGCAGGGCCGTTTCCCGATCCGCGTCGAACTGACCGCGCTGAGCAAAGACGACTTCGTCCGCATCCTGACCGAACCCAAGGCGGCGCTGGTCACGCAGTACGTGGAGCTGCTCAAGACCGAGGGCGTGGCGGTGCAGTTCGGCGCCGATGCGGTGGATCGCCTGGCCGAGATCGCGGCACTGGTGAACGAGCGCCAGGAGAACATCGGCGCGCGGCGCCTGCATACGGTGCTGGAGCGGTTGCTCGATACGTTGAGCTACGAGGCGCCGGACCGTGGCGGGCAGGCGATCACGATCGACCGCGCTTACGTGGACTCGCACCTGGGCGAGCTGGTGAAGGATCCGGATCTGAGCCGGTACATCCTGTGACATGAGCCCCTCTCCCGCTGCGCGGGAGAGGGGACTCAGCGCGCCTCCACCGTCACCTCGGTCTTCACCGAATTGGCGATGAAACAATTGCGATGCGCCGACTCGTGCAATTTCGTCAGCGCCTCCGCATCCGGCCCCTTGCCGGCCGCAAACACGATCCGCGGCCGCAGCACGACGCGCGTCACCGCCAGCCGGCCTTCGCCGTTCTTCTCCAGCGTGCCGACGGCCTCATCCTGGTAGTCGTCGACCACCCAGCCCTTCTTCACCGCGATCGCCAGCAGCGTCAGCATGTGGCATGACGACAGCGCCGCGACCAGGGCTTCTTCCGGATCCACGCCTTGCGGGCTGCCAAGGTATTCCGGTGCGGCCGAGCCGGTGATGCGCTGGCCACCGTCGAATGCCCATTCGTGGTCGCGCAGATAGCCTTCATTGCCGAACGGCTGGTCGTTGCGCAGCCAGTGGATCGAAGCGCGATGCTCGGACATGGACGGCTCCTGTCTGGGGGAGCCGTCACGATGCCATGGCCTTGGTTACTTCGCGACCGCGGTGGAGGCCGCCCTGGCCTTGCGCTGGCGGGTGTCTTCCAGCAGCTGGTCGCGCGCCGCCACCTGCAGCTCGTCGATGCTGACCGCATCGGGCGACTTGCCCAGGCGCGTGGTCAGGTCGGCGACGACGCGCTTGTTGGCATAGGTATGCGGCGAGCTCATGTCGTCGCTCTGCGCGGTGATCATCCAGCCCAGGCGCTTGGCGCTGACCTCGCGACCCTGTGCCAGTTCGACCAGCTTGGCGCGATATTCCAGCTCCCACGGGGCCAGGCCCGGGAATGCGTTCTGGTCGGCGAAGTGCTGGGTTTCGTGGCCGAGGAAGACGACCCGGAACGCTTCGCTGTCGAGGCCTTCGGTGTAGCTGGGCACCACCGCGAACAGCGCCTTGTCGGTTGCCCAGCCGCCGGCCGAGCCGCGTTCGCAGCGGCCGTAGGCGGTCCAGCCGCGGCTGGCGAAATCATCGAGCAGTTCGACCTGGACCTTGTACGGACCATCGGGCAACTGGACATCGAACATGCGCGTGTCCTGCTTGCGCCAGACCATCAGCTCGCGCAGCGGCGGAGTGCGGCCGAGCTGGGCGTGATATCCGTGCTGCTCCAGCTGGGTCTGCAGGAACGGTTCGATCTCGTCCATGCTGGTGGCCTTGGCCGCGCGCGCACCCAGGCGCTTGTGCAGCTTGGCCAGCAGCGCCGCTTCCTGCGCGTCGCGCTGCGCCGGCGCCGCCATCGAACGCCACCAGTAGTCCTGGTAGTCGTCGAGCACGCCGCGCAGGTAGGGATCGTCGATGCCGGCCGTGGTCAGCACCGGCTTCTTCGCCTGGTACTGCCCGAGCATGCAGGCGCGGTAGTCCGCGTCCTTGCCGAGGAACCCGGCGGCAGGCGCCGCTTCCAGCGCCACCAGGGCACGGGCGCTGTCGCCCTGCAGGATGGCATTGGTGGATTCGGCAATCGCGGCGATCGCGGTCTTGCTGCTGGCCGGCGCGTCGGCGGCGGTGGCCGGGAGGGCCGCGGCGAGGGCCACGGTCAGCGCGGCCGAAGTCAGGAAAGAAGTGAGCGTCATCTGGGGCTTCCATTCGGGGGTGGCGGTCGCAGTGCCGCCTTCACCCCTATTGCAGCCGAAGGACGGCCGAGCGGTCTTGAACGGATTTGATCTGCCCGCGCAGCCGCCCCGGGGTGGTGCCGGTGGCCAGCCGCAGGGTTCGGTTCAGATGGCTCTGGTCGCTGAAGCCGGCGGCCGCGGCAACTTCCGCCAGCGGCGCCTCGCCGCCGAGCAGGGCCAGCGCCTGGCGGCAGCGCAGCTCGCGCCGCAGCAGCTGCGGCGGCATCCCGTGCGAACGCAGGAAGCTGCGCGAAGCATGGGCGAGCGATACCCCGGCACGGCGCGCCAGCACCGACACCGGCAGGTCGCCGTGCTCGAGCTCGTGCAGGAATGCCGGCTGCCACTCGTGCAGCGCGGGCGCCTGTGCCGGCGTGCAGGCCCGCAGCAGGTCATCGAGATGATGATGTGCGCGGGCGAACACCGCGCCCGCCTCGACCAGGTCGGCTACCCGCAGCACGCGCAACGCCAGCCCGCCGGCGCCGACGGCGAAGTCGCCGCCCAGTTCGAGGTTGATCACCTTGGCGCCGGTGCGGCCGAAGCGGTTGCCGTGGGCATGCCAGCGCGGATGCAGCACCAGCGTGCCCGGAGTGCATTCCACCGGGCCATCGGCGCTGGCTTCGACATGGCTGCCATCGAGCACCAGCGCGGCGTAGGCGCCGTCATGGCGATGCGTGCGCAGCGTGTCGCCGGCGCCGTGGCGGGTTTCGTACTCGTGGGCGGGCATGGCGGCATCCTGCGCGATGGCGGCGGCGGGGGCATCGGACGGAAGTCACGAATGCCGCCGGGTCAGTCCTCGCCGATGTCCTCGTTCCACACCTCGGGGTGCCCGGCGATGTACTCGCCGAGCATGTCGATGCATTCGCCGTCGTTGAGGTCGACCACCTCGACGCCGTTCTCGCGCAGCCAGTCGATGCCGCCGCGGAAGTTCACCGATTCGCCGACCACCACCGTGCCGATGTTGAACTGCCGCACCAGGCCGCTGCAGTACCAGCACGGCGCCAGCGTGGTGACCATGATGGTGTCGCGGTAGCGGCGCTGGCGCCCGGCCTTGCGGAAGGCGTCGGTTTCGCCGTGCACAGACGGATCGCCTTCCTGGATGCGGCGGTTGTGGCCGCAGCCGAGCAGGCTGCCACTGCGGTGGTAAAGCGCCGCGCCAATCGGGATGCCGCCCTCGGCCAGGCCCTGGCGGGCCTCGGCGACGGCGGCGGCGAGCAGCGCGCGGTAGTCGGGCGGGGTGATCATGCGGGCACCTGTGCGGTTCGGCCGCAGTCTGCCGCGATCGCGATGCCGCGTCGATAGCGCGGCTCAGCCGTGGGCGCGGCGCAGCATGTCGACGTGGGGGATGCCGTCGTCAAGGTAGGGTTCCGACGACGGCACGAAGCCGTGCCTGCCGTAGTACGCCTGCAGGTGCGCCTGCGCGCCGATCTGGATGTCGGCGCCGGGCCAGCGCGCCTCGATCTGCTGCAGCGCGGCATGCAGCATCGGCTCGCCGAGTCCGCGGCCGCGATGGCCCGGCGCGGTCAGGACGCGGCCGAAGCTGACCTGCGGATAGCTCAGGCCCGCCGGCAGGATCCGCAGGTAGGCCGCCAGCTCGCCGTTGTCGGCGTGGCCGAGCAGGTGGACCGTGTCCGGGTGGCGGTCCTTGCCGTCGGGATCCAGATAGACGCAGTTCTGCTCGACCACGAACACTTCCGAGCGCAGCTTCAGCAACGCATACAGGGTGTCGATGTCGAGCTCGCGAAAGTGCCTGGCCTGCCAGTGGATCGTCGGGTGGTCGCTCATGTCGACATGATGCCAGCGGCGACGCGCGCGGTCCTCACGCGCTGAGTCGTCGCGCGCTCAATCGTCGCGCGCTCAATCGTCACGCGCTCAATCGTCACGCGCTCAATTGCCACGCTGCGCCGACGTATCGATGTCGACCACCACCGACATGCCCGGCCGCAACCGCGCGGCCGCTTCCTGGCCGCGGTCGATGGACACCTTGACCGGGATTCGCTGGGCGATCTTGACGAAGTTGCCGGTGGCGTTGTCGGCCGGCAGCACGCTGAACTCCGAACCTGCCGCGGGCGAAATCTCCAGCACGCGGCCGGTCAGGCGCTGCCCGCCGAGCGCATCGACGCTGAAGCGCGCCGGCTGGCCGATGCGCATGTGCTGCATCTGCGTTTCCTTGTAGTTCGCCACCACCCACAGGATGCCCGGCACCAGCGCCATCAACTGCGTGCCGTTGGTGACATAGGCGCCCTGGCGAACCGTGACCTGGCCGAGCTGGCCGTCGCGCGGCGCGTCGATGCGGGTGTGGTCCAGGTTGATCTGGGCCAGCTTGACCGCGGCTTCGGCGCCGGCCACCGCCGCCTCCAGCGCGGCGCGGTTGACGCTGACGCTGCGCACGCTCTGTTCGGCCGCCTCTACCGCCGCGCGCGACTGGCTCAGCCCGGCCACCGCCTGGGCGTTGGCGGCGTAGGCGTTGTCGAGGTCCTGCGCCGACAGCAGTTGCTGGCCGGCCAGGCTGTCGGTGCGCCGCAGCGTCGCCGCGGTGCGGACATGCACGGCATTGTTGCTGGCGACCGTCGCGCGGGTCTGCGCCACGTTGGCCTGCGCGCTGCGTAACTGCTGCGTCCAGTTGGCGAGATTTGCCCGCGCCGCCTGCAACTGCGCACTGGCCTGGTCGACCTGTTGCCGGTACAGGCGGTCGTCGATCTGCACCAGCAGTTCGCCCTTGCGCACGTGCTGGAAATCGCGCACCGGCACATGCGTGACGTAGCCGCTCACCTGCGGGCTGATCACGGTGACCAGGCCACGTACGTAGGCGTTCTCGGTGCTCTGCACCGGCGTGCGGAACGGTGGCAGGTGCCAGGCATAGAGCACCACCAGTGCGCCACCGATCGCCACCGCGGCAAAGGCCGCGATCTGCCAGCGCGGGCGCGGCGGCAACGTGGGCGGCGCGGCCGGCGCCGGTTGCGGCGGCGCGGTGGCGGGTGTGGGCGCGGACGGAGGCGGCGGAGGCGAGGGTGTGCTCATGGCGTCGATGCCGCGGTTGCGTGGGCGGCCGCAAGGCGTTCGCGTCGGGCCTGCAGGCGCGCCCGGGTCGCGACGATGGTCAGCCAGATCATGGTCATCAGCGCGAGGGCGGCGATGGCGAAGTAGA
Source organism: Lysobacter sp. 05T417 (assembly GCF_056396405.1). NCBI lineage: Bacteria > Pseudomonadati > Pseudomonadota > Gammaproteobacteria > Lysobacterales > Lysobacteraceae > Lysobacter > Lysobacter sp. 05T417. The sequence continues at coordinate 375,489 of NZ_JBFTLK010000005.1, forward strand.
CATCGTTATAGGCAAGCACATTGGCTTCGCGTGAAGCCGCCACGCCCAGCTCGCGCACGCCCAGGGCGCTGCGCAGGGCCGGGTCGGTGACGGTCTGCCCGTAGGTGCCGGCGCCGGACTGGATGCGCGCGGCCACCTGCGGGTCGAGCAGGGTCAGGTTCTGCACCAGCTGGCTGGAGTGGAACTTCTCGCGCATCACCTGGAACGTGCCCAGGAACGCCGAACCGAACAGCGCGCCGACGTTCTGGGTGATGCTGAACATCACGAAGAAACTGATCAGGTTGCGCGGCTGCGCGATCACGCTGCCGACGCCGGCGATCAGCGCCGGTGCGAGGAAGTAGGTGCTGCCAAATCCGATCAGGAACTGGCTGACCATCAGCTGCGGTGGCCGCGTGAGGTTGTTGGAATAGGCATCCATCAGCGCGCCGATCATGATGCAGGTCAATGCGATCAGCGCCGGCACGCGGGTCAGCACGGGCTTGACCGTCATCGCGCTGGTGGCGATGCCGATCAGGCAGCCCAGCAGCACCACGGTGAACAAGCCGCGCATCTGCTCGTTGGTCAGGCCCATCGCCTGCAGGAAGCCGACCGCGCCGACGCTCTGCTCCGACAACGCCATGCGCAGCAGGATGATCGCGATGCCCAGGCGCAGCATCAGGCCGCTGCTGAGCCAGCGCGTGTTGATCAGCGGGTTGGCGCGGAAGTGCTCCACCGCGATGCCGGCCACCACCAGCACGATGGATCCGGCCAGGCACCAGCCGATCCACGGCGCCTCCCGCCACCACACGGTCCTCCCCAGCGACAGCACCGCGCAGAGCAGGGCCATGCCGACCGACAGCAGGGTGATGGACAGCGCGTCGAGCCGTTCGAAGACCTTGTAGCGGTCGCCGGGCGGCAGTCGCAACAGCAGCACCGCGCCCAGCGACAGCAATGCCAGGCCGAGTTCGAACAGATACAGGCCGCGCCACTCGCCGAATTCGAGCAGGTCCGGCGAGATCACCCGCGCGATCGGCGCGCCGATCTGGCTCAGGCCGATGCCGATCGCCAATGCGCGAAGCCGATGCTGCGCCGGCAGCGCCTGGATCATGTAGAAGATGCCCAGCGTGGTCAGCGCCGCGCCGACGATGCCGTGCGCGGCGCGCACCGCGATCGCCGAGCCCAGGCCGTGCACGAACAGGTGTCCGAACGTCACCAGCGCATACAGCACCAGGCTGATTTCGGTGAACAGTCGCAGGCCGTACTGCTGGCGGAACTTGATCAGGATGAGGTTGGCCGAGACGTTGGTCATCACGTACGCGGCCGGCAGCCACGCGATCTCCACCGCGGTCACGCCGAGCGAGCCCTGCAACTGCAGCTGGTTGGTGACGACCATGGCGTTGCCCAGGCTGCCGGTGATGGCGACCAGCGCGCCGACCAGCCCGAACGACCAGCGCAGCCAGGTCGGGTGCAGCGGGGTCGAGGGCGAGCCCGGAAACTGCGGCCGCTCGTGCGGCAGCCATTCCCGGGGCGCAACCTGGCTCATCGCGGTTCTCCCTCCAGGCTTGGGTCGGGGCCGGGGCCGGGCGCTGGGGCGACCCCGGAATTGCACGTTGATGCGATAATCGCCAGATGAGCCATTCCAGCCCAGAAAAGCCCGGCGACAAGCCCGGCACCACCCACTTCGGCTTCCGCGACGTTCCCACCGGCGAGAAGCAGAAGCTGGTCGGCCAGGTGTTCTCCTCGGTCGCCAGCAAGTACGACCTGATGAACGACCTTATGTCGCTGGGCGTGCACCGCGTGTGGAAGCGCTATTTCGTCGGCACCGCCCAGGTCAAGCGCGGCGACCGCGTGCTCGACCTGGCCGGCGGCACCGGCGACATCGCCCTGCTGCTGCGCGACCGCGTCGGCGATGCCGGCAGCATCGTGCTGGGCGACATCAACGGCGAGATGCTGCGCGTCGGCCGCGACCGCATGACCGACATGGGCAAGGTCGCCGGCTTCGAATACGTGCAGATGAATGCCGAGAAGTTGCCGTTCCCGGACGCTACCTTCGACCTGGTCACGATCGCCTTCGGCCTGCGCAACGTCACCGACAAGGACGCGGCGCTGCGGGAGATGCAGCGCGTCCTGAAGGTTGGCGGCCAGGCGCGCGTGCTGGAGTTCTCGGAAGTGAAGGCCGACTGGTTCAAGCCGATCTACGACTTCCATTCGTTCAAGGTGCTCCCGCAGCTGGGCAAGCTGTTCGCCAACGATTCCGACAGCTACCAGTACCTGGCCGAGAGCATCCGCAAGCATCCGCCGCAGGATCAGCTGAAGGCGATGATGGTCGACGCCGGATTCGCGCGCTGCGACTACCGCAACCTCTCGGGCGGCATCGTCGCGATCCACACCGGCTACAAGGTCTGACCCGTCGTCCCGGTGAATACCGGGGATCAGGCCACAACCCATCAGCCCCGTCATTCCCGCGACGGCGGGAACCCAGCGACGTTGCCGCTGATCGGGGCCATCGAAGCGTGCAATCAAGATGGACCCCGGCGTTCGCCGGATGACGGTGAGGGGTGGCTGACGGCCCCCAGAACGGGCCGCAATCCAGCCGTGCCTCCGGTCCGGCGAGGCGCTAAACTCGGCCGATCACCCTGTCCGCCGTGGCCCTCATGCGTTATTCGATCCTGTCCCTCTGCCTCGTTGCCGCCCTTGCCGCCGGTTGCTCGCGCGATGCCGCGCCGCCGGCCGCCACTGCTTCCAGGGAGGCCGCCGCAGTGGCCGCATCCGACCAGAAGACCGCTGCCGTCGTCGACGAGTTCTCCTATTCCGAGCCGTCCAAGGTACGCATCGACGACCTCGCCCTGATGCTGCAGGTCGACTTCGACAAGAAGGAACTCGGCGGCAGCGCGACCTACACGCTGGACTGGACCGACCCGAAGGCGACGCAGCTGGTCCTCGACACGCGCGACATCGCCATCGAGAAGATCGTCGGCGAGCGCGCCGACGGCAAGTGGGACGACCTGACCTGGAAGGTCGGCGACAAGGACAAGATCCTCGGCAGCAAGCTGGTGATCGAATCGCCCTCGCGCAACAAGCGCATCCGCGTCACCTATCACACCTCGCCCAACGCCTCCGGCCTGCAGTGGCTGACGCCGGCGATGACCGAGGGCAAGAAGACGCCCTTCATGTTCAGCCAGTCGCAGCAGATCCACGCGCGTTCGTGGGTGCCGCTGCAGGACACGCCGCAGGTGCGCTTCACCTACACCGCGCACGTGACCTCGCCCAAGGACGCGATGGTGCTGATGAGCGCCGACAACGACCCGAAGGCGGCGCGTGATGGCGACTACACCTTCACCATGCCGCAGAAGATCCCGTCGTACCTGCTGGCGATCGCCGCCGGCGACCTGGTGTTCCAGCCGATCAGCGGCCGTGCCGGCGTGTGGGCGGAACCGGCGATGGTGAAGAAGGCGGCGAAGGAATTCGACGACACCGAGAAGATGATGCAGACGGCCGAGCGCCTGTACGGGCCGTACCGCTGGGAGCGTTACGACATCCTCGTGCTGCCGCCGTCGTTCCCGTATGGCGGCATGGAAAACCCGCGCATGACCTTCGCCACGCCGACCGTGATCGTCGGCGACAAGTCGCTGGTGTCGCTGGTCGCGCATGAGCTGGCGCACAGCTGGTCGGGCAACCTGGTGACGTTCTCCACGCCCAAGGACAGCTGGCTCAACGAAGGCTTCACCAGCTACGTCGAGAACCGCATCGTCGAGGATCTGTACGGCAAGCCGGCCGCCGACATGGAGAAGGTGATCGCGCGCAACGAGCTCGCCGCCGAGTACAAGGAGATCGATCCGAAGCTGCAGGTGCTGGCACAGCGCCCGGGCACGGTGAGCAATCCCGATGACTCCAGCAGTTCGACCGTGTACACCAAGGGCGCGTGGTTCCTGCAGTTCCTCGAGGAGCGTTACGGCCGCGAGGCATTCGATCCGTTCCTGAAGGGCTACTTCGACCACTTCGCCTTCCAGAGCATCCCGACCACCACGTTCATCGAATACGCCAAGGCCAACCTGCTCGCCAAGTACCCGGGCAAGGTCAGCGAGGCCGAGCTCGACGAGTGGATCTACCAGCCGGGCGTGCCGGCCGATGCACCCAAGACCGTGTCGCCGCGCTTCGACGCCGTCGATGCCGCGCGCAAGGCATGGCTCGACGCCGGCACGCTGCCGGCAAAAGACGCGACCGCGAAGTGGAGCACGCAGGAGTGGGAGCACTTCCTCGACGGCATGCCGCCCACGCTCAAGCCGGAACAGCTGGCCGCGCTAGACGCCAGCTACCACTTCACCGGCACGCCGAACGGCGAGATTGCGCAGCGCTGGTATCCGCTTGCCGTGCGCAGCGGCTACGCGCAGGCCAATGACGCCATCGCTGCGTTCCTGGAGCGCATCGGCCGCCGCAAGCTGATCATGCCGACCTACAACGAGCTGGTGAAGACGCCTGCGGGCCTGAAGCTGGCCCAGGACACCTTCGCCAAGGCGCGCCCGGGCTACCACCCGATCACCACCGAATCGGTGGAGGCGGCGATCGCCAAGGCGCAGTCGGCTTCGGCCAAGCAGTAATCGCTCTGCTCCCTCCCCTGCATGCAGGGGAGGGTTGGGGAAGCATCGAGGACCACACGTGCCACCACGCAGGCCGCGCACCCTCACCATTGTCCTGCTCGCATCGCTGGTGCTCGTCGCCGCGATTGCCGCCGTTGCACTGTGGCGCGATCCCTACACGGTGGTTCGCGCCGACTTCGCGCGTCAGCGCCTGGCCGCGGGCCTGTCGCGGCAAAGCGTCCAGGTCGACGATCATCTCTGGGTCTACGCCTACAGCGACGATGCCCCGAAGGACGCGCCGACGCTGGTGATGCTGCACGGCTTCACCGGCAGCAAGGAAAACTGGTACCCGGTGGCGCGGCGTCTGCGCGGACACTACCGCCTGCTGATTCCGGACCTGCCGGGCTGGGGCGAGAGCCAGCGCGTTCCCGGCGCCGACTATGGCTTCCTCGCCCAGAGCGAGCGCGTCGACCATTTCATCAGGCAGGTCGCCGCCGATCCGCGCGGCGTCGTGTTGCTCGGTCATTCGATGGGTGGTGGCATCGCCGCACTCGTCGCCGCCCGCCATCCGCAGGAGGTCGCGCGCGTCGGCCTGATCGACGCCGCGGGCGTGCGCTTTGCCGACAACCGCTTCGGCGCGCGCGTGCTGGCGGGGCAGAACCCGTTCGGCGTCGAGGACGAAGCCTCGCTCAAGCGCTATCTCGATACCGTGTTCCACGACCCCGACGCGCGGCCGTGGATTCCGTGGCCGACCGACCGCATCTACATCAACCGCCGCCGCAGCGACGCCGCGTTCGAGCAGCAGGTGCTCACGCGCATCGGTCGCAGCGACGAAAGCTTCCTGCCCGGCCAGGCCGCCGCCGACATCCGCCAGCCGGCGCTGCTGCTGTGGTGCCGTCAGGATGCGGTGATCGACTCCAGTGCGCTGGCGCTGTACGCGCAGCAGATTCCGCACGCCAACCGCGTACTGCTCGATAACTGCGGCCATATGTCATTGGTCGAGCAACCCGACATGGTCGCGCAGGCGATCGAGATGCTGATTGAACGAGGGCAGGGACCATGAGTGGCATGCGCAGACTGACCGGCCCGGCGATCCTCGCCGCGGCCATGGCCGTGGCCGCCTGCGGACCCGCGCAGGATCCGAAGGTGGCCGAAGCGCAGCAGGCGGCCGCGCGCGAACACGAGGCCGATGCCATGGCCGACGCGTTCGAGGCCGAGTACGGCAAGCAGAACTGGGAGCTGGCGCGCGCCCACGGCGACGTACTGATGGCCAAGTACCCGGACAGCGCGGCCGCCGCACGCATCGAGGAGCGCCACCAGGAGGTCAGGGACAAGGCGACGCATGCGCGCGAGCAGCGGCGCCTGGCCGCGCTGTGGACCTATCAGACGCAGTCGGTGAAGGGCGGCGAGCAGCTGTCGGCGTCGATCTACGGCAAGGACTACGTCGACACCGACGGCAGCGGCGCGCGGCCGGTGCAGCTGATCTTCCGCGACCACCCCGATTGGGGGCGCAGCAGCTACCTGGTGCTGGAGGCCGGCGACTTCGACTGCTACGGCGGCTGCAAGGTGAAACTGAAGGTCGACGATGCCGCGCCGAAGCCGGTGGCGGCGAGCCGGCCGAAAACCGACCAGGCGATCGCGATGTTCATCGAGGACGAGCGCGCGCTGTGGAAGACCGTGAAGGCGGCCAAGACCATCGCCATCGAGTTCCCGGTCAAGGCCGGCGGAACGCGCACGGCCGTGTTCGAGGTAGGCGGGCTGGACCCCCCGAAACTGCCGAAGTGGAACTGAGGTCGACACGCTGTGGGCCATGCCTGACGCCTGATCGGCTGTGCGGATGCGACGCGCAGCTCGCTTCCGGCATCGGCCACGCTTACGAGATCGTTACAGGCATGGAGTAAAGTCCAGTTCATGCAGGACCGGTGGTCTTGCTGAGGCGGCGCGCGGCCGGATGTGCGCGCCGGTCCACCCAGCGGCACGGCCGTGACTGGAGCGCAGCCGAGCCAGGCGGAGGTCGCCATGCTCTCTCCACGCCTGCACAACCTGCTCGATCAGGGACAAGCGCCCTACACCACGTTGAACCACCCGCGCACGATCACCGCGCACGACACCGCCTCGATCGCCCACATCGAACCGGTGCATTTCGCCAAGTCGGTGATGATCAAGGCCGACGGCCGCATGGCGATGGTGGTGATGCCATCGACTTACCGGGTCGATCTCTATCGGCTCGGGCTCGCCCTTGGCGGCGCGACGGTCGAGCTGGCCGAGGAAGCCGAGTTCCGCGGCGCGTTCCCCGACTGCGAGCCCGGCGCGATGCCGCCGTTCGGCCACCTCTATGGCATGCCGGTATATGTCGACTCGCGCCTGGCGCACCAGGATGAAGTCGCGTTCAACGCCGGCAACCACACCGAAGTGGTGCGCATGCCCTACAAGGAGTTCGAACGCCTGGCGGCGCCCGAACTGCTGTGGCTTGCGCACATGATGTGACCCTTACAGCGAGTAGCCGAACTGCTGCTTGAACTGTTCGTTGAACTCGTCGTAGTCGAAGCGCTGGTTCTGCGTGCCCGGGTGTTCGACCTTGAGCGCGCCCATCAGGTTGCCCATGCGGCCGATGGTGAGCCAGTCGTAACCCTTCTCGATGCCGAAGATCAGGCCGGCGCGGAATGCATCGCCGCAGCCGGTCGGGTCGGTCACGCGGCGCTCGTGCGCCGGCGGGATGTCATAGGTCTTTTCCGGCGTGTGGATCTGCGAGCCGTGCGGGCCGCGCGTGGTGATGTATGCCTTCACGCGCTTGACGATGTCGTTCTCGCTCCAGCCGGTGCGTTCCTGCAGCAGGTTCGACTCGTAGTCGTTGACCGTGACGTAGTCGGACTGCTCGATGAAGTGGCGCAGCTCTTCGCCGTTGAACAGCGGCATCGCCTGGCCCGGATCGAAGATGAAGGGGATGCCCAGCTCGGCGAACTCGGTGGCGTTCTGCAGCATGCCTTCGCGACCGTCGGGGCTGACGATGCCGAACGTGACACCCTTCACGTCGCGCACGTGGTTCTCGTAGCTGCGCATCATCGCGCCCGGATGGAACGCGGTGATCTGGTTGTTGTCGTGGTCGGTGGTGATGAAGGCCTGCGGCGTGAACAGCTCCTCGATCTCCTTCACCTGCGACAGGTTGATGCCCTGCTGCTCGAAGTGCTCGCGGTACGGCGCGAAATCCTGGCCGACGGTCGCCATCGGGATCGGATCGCCGCCGAGCAGCTTGAGGTTGTAGGCAATGTTGCCGGCGCAGCCGCCGAACTCGCGGCGCATGCGCGGCACCAGGAACGACACGTTCAGGATGTGAACCTTGTCCGGCAGGATGTGGTTCTTGAACTGGTCGGGAAACACCATGATGGTGTCGTAGGCCAGAGAGCCGCAGATCAGCGCAGACATCGTTGATACCCCAAAAGAAAAAAAGCGGCCCGAGCGCCGCGCGGGCGCTAGGGTAGCCGAGGGGGGCTCCGGCGGCCAGCGGCCGCGGCCGTTGCCACCCGGGGCCGCGCTTCCGGGCGCCCTTCGCGGCGGAAGTCGGGTCGCGACGGGGTCGCGGTGAGGCCGCAATGGGGTCGCAATGGGGTCGCAATGGGGTCGCAATGGGGCCGCAACCCCCGGGGTGACCCTCGGCGGCACGAAGTGCCGGGATTTGCAGGTTTTTTCCTTGCTCGCAGGGGGGGCGGTTGCTAGGCTAGCGAACCCCTCGCGCCCCCATTTGACGGCCTATCCCTCGATGTTCAAGAAGTTTCGCGGCATGTTTTCCAACGACCTGTCCATCGACCTGGGCACGGCCAACACCCTCATCTATGTCCGCGGCCAGGGAATCGTCCTGAACGAACCATCGGTCGTCGCTGTCCGCCAAGACCGCCTGATCGGCGGCAACCGCACCGTCGCGGCGGTGGGCAGCGAAGCCAAGATGATGCTCGGGCGCACCCCGGGCCACATCACCACGATCCGCCCGATGAAGGACGGCGTCATCGCCGACTTCACCTACACCGAGGAAATGCTCAAACATTTCATCCGCAAGGTGCACAAGTCGCGCTTCCTGCGCCCGAGCCCGCGCGTGCTGGTGTGCGTGCCCTGCGGCTCGACCCAGGTCGAGCGCCGCGCCATCAAGGAGTCGGCCGAAGAAGCCGGCGCCCGTGAGGTCTACCTGATCGAAGAGCCCATGGCGGCCGCGATCGGCGCCGGCATGCCGGTCACCGAGGCACGCGGCTCGATGGTCGTCGACATCGGCGGCGGCACCACCGAAGTCGCAGTCATCGCCCTGAACGGCATCGTCTACTCGGCCTCGGTCCGCATCGGCGGCGACCGTTTCGACGAGTCGATCATCAGCTACGTGCGCCGCACCTACGGCACGCTGATCGGCGAAGCGACCTCCGAGCGCATCAAGATCGAGATCGGCTGCGCCTACCCGCAGACCAAGGCAAATTCGATCGAGGTCTCCGGCCGCAACCTCGCCGAGGGCGTGCCGAAGATGATCACGATCAACTCCAACGAGGTCCTCGAGGCGTTGCGCGAGCCGCTGGCCGGCATCGTCTCGGCGATCAAGCTGGCGCTGGAGCAGACCCCGCCGGAACTGTGCGCCGACGTCGCCGAGCGCGGCATCGTGCTCACCGGTGGCGGTGCCCTGCTGCGCGACCTGGACCGCCTGATCAGCGAGGAGACGGGCCTGCACGTGCAGGTCGCCGACGACCCGCTGACCTGTGTCGCCCGCGGTGGTGGCCGCGCGCTGGAGCTGGTCGACATGCACGGCAATGAGTTTTTCGCGCCGGAGTAACTGCGTAAAGGCGGGAACGGGGAAAGGGGAACAGGGAACGAAGGGCGTCCGGGGGCTGCGAAGCGATGGGCGCCGTGGAACGTGGATGGTGACGGTGAACCCGTTCCGCCCGTTCGTTCACCAGACGCCTGTGCCTGCGCGTCGTTCCCGCTTCATACTCCCGACTCCCGCTTTCCATTCCCGCCCTCGAAACCCTCGACGCCCTCGTGCCTTCCTACGCCGGTCCTCCTACCGCAGCCCGCACGGGCGATGTCGCCGGTACGTTGAAGTTGCTGGCCTACCTGGCGCTGGCGGTGATGCTGATCATGCTCGACCATCGCGGCGGCTGGCTGAACCAGGCGCGGCGCCAGGTCACGCTGATGGTGCAGCCGCTGTGGATGGTCGCCGGCTGGCCGGGGCAGGTGGTGGAGCGCATCAGTGACGATGCCGGCACGCTGACCCAGCTCACCGCCGAAAACCGCCGCCTGCGCAACGACCTGATGCTCAACCAGGCGCGAATGGCGCGCCTGCAGACGCTGGCCGCCGACAATGCCCGCTTGCGCGGCCTGCTCGATGCCGCCGAGCGCGGCAAGCTCGACGTGGTGCTGTCGCCGGTGCTCGACATCGACCTCGACCCGACCCGCCAGCGCCTCGTCCTCGATGCCGGCAGCCGCGATGGCGTCCAAGTCGGGCAGAGCGTGATCGACGCCGGCGGCCTGCTCGGCCAGATCATCGCGGTCACGCCGATGTACGCCAACGTGCTGTTGCTGACCGACCCCTCCCACGCCGTCCCGGTGGCGGTGGCGCGCAATGGCGTGCGCCTGGTGGTCTATGGCGAGGGCCGAAGCGACCTGTTGCGGGTGCCGAGCGTACCGCTGTCGAGCGACATCAAGGTCGGCGACGTGCTGGTGACCTCGGGCCTGGGCGGGCGTTTCGCGCCGGGCTTCCCGGTCGGCACCATCGCCTCGCTGCGCCCGGACGACAGCCGCGCCTTCCTGATCGGCGAAGTCACGCCGGCCGCCCAGCTCGACCGTGGCCGCGAAGTGCTGGTGCTGCTCAACCGGCCGAGCCCGCTGCCGGGCGCCACCGCCTTCAATGCCACCACTTCGCCGGCGACGACCGCGCCGGCAGGGACCGCGCCGGCGGCGACGATCGCCATCGGACAAGGCACCACCTCCGCGCCGCCTGCGACGGCAACACCCGCAACGACACCCGCGAAACCGAAGCCGGTCACGCCCGCCAGGCCGCAGCCCGCCCAGACGGAGCCGCGCCGATGATGACGCGCGTCCGTCCGCAATGGGTGTTGCCGCTGAGCCTGGTCGTGGCGCTGATCCTGGGCCTGCTGCCGCTGCCGCCGACACTGCAGCCGCTGCGGCCGTACTGGCTGGCGCTGGTGCTGGCGTACTGGGTGATCGAGGACCCCGACCACATCGGCCTGGGCGTGGCGTTCCTGATCGGCCTGGCCGGTGACCTGGTCTACGGCGGTCTGTTCGGCGAGCAGGCGCTGCGGCTGGTGGTGATGGCCTACATCCTGCAGCGCTTCCGCGCGCGGCTGCGCTTCTTCCCGATGTCGCAACAGGCGCTGGCGATCGGCGGCCTGCTGCTCAACGACCGCATCGTCACCTCGGCCATCCATTTCGCCGTTGGCGAACCGACCCTGCCGGCCTCGTACTGGCTGGCGCCGCTGGCCGGCATGTTGCTGTGGCCGTTGCTGTTCGTGGGCCTGGACTCGCTGCGACTGGGCCGCTGGCGGGGGCGTTGACGATGGGTCCGCGTCGTCGCGTCCTCAAGAACGCCGCAGCCGAAGCCAACCAGTTCCGCCTGCGCTCCGCCATCGCATTCAGCTGCGTGCTGCTGGCGCTGGCCGGGCTCGGGCTGTGGTATTTCCGCCTGCAGGTCTGGCAGCACGCCGACTACGCCACGCGCTCGGAGGCCAACCGCATCAAGTTGCGGCCGGTGGTGCCGGGACGCGGGCTGATCCTCGACCGCAAGGGCAGGGTGCTGGCCGACAACGTCCCGGCCTACCGCATCGAAGTGACGCCGTTCGAAGCCGGCAAGACCGAGACCTGGTTGCCGGAGCTGGCCAAGGTCATCGCGCTGACGCCCGAGGACATCACCCGCTTCGAGGACGAGCGCCGCGCCACCCGCGGCTTCAAGCCGATCACGCTGAAGCTGCGCGTGAGCGAAGAAGAAGCCGCGCGCTTCGCCGTCGACCGCTGGCGCTATCCCGGCGTCGACCTGGTGTCGTACCTCAATCGCCGCTACCCGTACGGCGACCTGTTCTCGCACGTGATCGGCTACGTCGCCCGCATTGATACCGACGACCTCAAGGCGCTCGGTGAAGGCGGCGCCTCGCTGACCCACATCGGCAAGACCGGCCTGGAGCGCTATTACGAGGAAGCGCTGCGCGGCAAGGTCGGCTACGAGCAGATCGAGACCAACGTCGATGGCCGGCCGATGCGCCAGGTCGGCCACGTCCCGGCCACGCCCGGCGCCGACCTGCGCCTGAGCATCGACCTGGATCTTCAACAGGCGATGGTCACCGCCTTCGGCGACATGGACGGCTCGGCCGTGGCACTCGATCCGCGCACCGGCGAAGTGCTGGGCATGGTCAGCCTGCCGGGCTACGACCCCAACCTGTTCGTCAACGGCATCTCCAACGTCGACTACCGCGCGCTGATGGACAACCCGTCGCGGCCGATGTTCAACCGCAACGTGCTCGGCGGCGGCCCGCCGGGTTCGACGGTGAAGCCGCTGATCGGCCTGGCAGGTCTCGACAGCGGCCTGCGCCGGCCCGAGGACAAGTTCTTCTCGACCGGCACCTTCTACATCCCCGGCCAGCGCCGCGGCTGGCGCGACGCCCACGGCGGCGCCGGCTGGACCGACCTGCGCAAGTCGATCTCGGCGTCGGTGAACTTCTATTACTACAAGCTCGCCTACGACATGGGCATCGAGCGCTTCGACCAGTACATGCGCAAGTATGGATTCGGCGAACCGACCGGCATCGACCTGCTCGGCGAGAAGGCCGGCGTGGTGCCGTCGCCGGATTGGAAGCGCAAACGCAGCAAGGAGCCGTGGTACGCCGGCGAGACCGTCAATGCCGGCATCGGCCAGGGCTACTGGGTGGCGACCGTGCTGCAGCTGGCCCGTGGCACCGCCGCCATTGCCAACGGCGGCAACCTGGTGCGCCCGCACATCGTCGCCGATCGCCGCGACGGCTATCTCGCACCGTGGACGCCGCTGCAGCAGCCGGCGCCGACGCGCATCACCGACAACGCCGGCAACCTGCGCGCAGTGCAGGAAGGCATGATCGGCACCATCCACGGCCCGGGCGGCACCGGTCGGGCGATGGCGATCGGCGCGCCGTACATGATGGCCGGCAAGACCGGCACCGCGCAGAAGATCAGCCGCAAGGGCAACATCAGCTTCGACCCGCATTCGCTGCCGTACAACCTGCGCCACCAGGCGCTGTTCGTCGGCTACGCGCCGGCCGACAACCCGACGATAGTGGTGGCGATCTCGGTCGAGCACGGCGGCTTCGGCGGCAGTACCGCCGCGCCGATCGCGCGCAAGATCTTCGACGCCTGGCTGCTGGGCAAGATGCCCGAGCCGGCGCCGAGCGATCCGAAGTCGGTGCGTCCGGCGCAGCCGTTGGCCGCGCCTCCGCTTGAAGAAGACGCCGTGATCGAAGTTGCAGGTCCTACCCGATGAGACAGATCCTGCGCTGGCTGTTCGACCTGCTCGTGCGCTTCATGCGCACCTTCGACCTGCCCCTGCTCGGCGCCGTGCTGGCGCTGATGGTGATCGGCCTGGCCGTGCTCTACAGCGCCGCCGACCACGCCGTCGGCCTGGTCGTGCGCCAGGGCGTCTTCTTCGTCGCCGGCCTGGGGATGATGTGGGTGCTCTCGCGCATTCCGCCGAACCAGTTGCGCAACTGGACGCCGATCGCATTCGGCCTGTCGCTGCTGCCGCTGCTGCTGGTGCTGCTGATCGGCACCGGCAAGCACGGCCGCCACTGGATCAACCTCGGCGTGGTCTACGTACAGCCGGCCGAACTGCTCAAGCTGACCCTGCCGATGATGGTCGCCTGGTACCTGGACCGGCAGTCGCTGCCGCCCCGGTTCCGCACGGTGCTCGTTGCCGGCCTGCTGATCGCGGTGCCCACCGGCCTCATCCTGCTGCAGCCCGACTTCGGCACGGCGATGCTGGTCGCCGTGAGCGGTGCGTTCGCGCTGTACCTGGCCGGGCTGCCGTGGTGGTGGTTCGGCATGGCCTTCGGCGCGGTCGCGGCCATCGCGCCGGTGGCCTGGTTCTGGCTGCTGCGGCCGTACCAGCAGGACCGCATCCTGACGTTCCTCAATCCCGAATCCGACCCGCTCGGCACCGGCTGGAACATCATCCAGTCGAAGATCGCGATTGGCGCCGGCGGCCTCACCGGCAAGGGCTGGGGGCAGGGCTCGCAGTCGCACCTGAACTACCTGCCCGAGCACACCACCGACTTCATCTTCGCCGTGCTCAGCGAGGAGTTCGGCTGGGTCGGCGTGGCGACGGTGCTGGCGCTGTACCTGTTCGTGATCGGCCGCTGCCTGTGGATCGCCGCCGAGGCCCGAGACGGTTATTCGCGCCTGATCGCCGGCGCGCTCGGCCTGGCGTTCTGCGTCTATGTGATCGTCAACGGCGGCATGATCTCGGGCCTGCTGCCGGTGGTCGGCGTGCCGATGCCGCTGCTGAGCTATGGCGGCACCTCGGCGGTCTCGCTGCTGGCGGGCCTGGGCGTGGTGATGGCGGTGCGGGCGCACCGGCCGGTGTACGCGCGCTGACCCCGGCCTGGCGTGCTCCCTTCTCCCGCAAGCGGGAGAAGGTACCCGCAGGGCGGTGAGGGCAGGCCCTCGCGCTCCCACCTGTTCAGCCAGAATGAACCTGACTACCGGTTCAGCCTCCCCTGAACACGCGGTTTTGACCTTGTTGACCGCGTGCTACCCTCGCGGCGATGACCCGACGCCACACTCTCCGTAGCGCCGCGATCAGCGCGCTCCTGTTCGCGTTGGCCGGCTGCGCCACCCAAGCTTCGGCGCCAGCTCCCCAACAAACTCCCGCCAAACCCGCTGCCCCGGCGACCTCGGTCCCGGGTACGCCTGCGCTGCCCGAGCCGCACGAGCGCAAGGCGCTGCCGGAAGCGCGGGCCGCGTTCGTGCGCGACACCGCGGCCCGGTACGGCATCGACCCGGCCTACATCGAATCGGTGCTCGACCGCGCCGAAATCCGCGACAGCATCATCGCGGCGATGTCCAAGCCGGCCGAAGCCAAGCCGTGGCGCGACTACCGGCCGATCTTCATCACCCAGGGACGCATCGACGGCGGCCGCGCCTTCCTCGCCGAGCACCGCGCCGAACTCGATCGCGCCCAGGCGAAGTTCGGGGTGCCGGCCGAAGTGATCGTGTCGATCATTGGCGTGGAAACCAACTTCGGCAAGAACACCGGCAGCTATCCGGTGCTCGATGCGCTGTACACGCTGGCGTTCGCCTATCCGCGGACCGGCGACCCGGCCAAGGCCGATCGCGAGAATCGCCGCGAGGCGTTCTTCCGCGGCGAGCTTGGCCAGCTGTTCGCGCTCGGCAAGGAAACCGGCTTCGACATCACCGCGCTCAACGGCAGCTACGCCGGCGCGATGGGCTGGGGCCAGTTCATGCCGTCGAGCTACCGCGAATTCGCCGTCGATGGCGACGGTGACGGCAAGCGCGACCTGTTCAACGACCTCGACGACGTCTTCGCCTCGATCGCCAACTACTTCGCCAAGAAGGGCGGCTGGGTGCGCGGCGGCCCGGTCACGGTGCGCGCCAATGTCGCCGCCGATGCCAGGCCGATCGATCCGGAAAACCTCGACCCGGTCTACTCGATGGCCGACCTGGCCGCGCGCGGATTCCGCCCGCTGACCACGGTGCCGGCCGGGCAGACCGCCACGGTGGTGATGCTCGATGGCGTGGACGGCCAGGAATACTGGTTCGGCTTCCGCAACTTCTACGCGATCACCCGCTACAACATCTCCAAGCACTACGCGATGGCGGTGTACCAGCTCAGCGAGGCGATCGCCGGCCGCGCCAACGAGCCGACCGCAGCTGCTGCAGCTCCTGCTGCCGCACCAGCCGCCACCAGTCCTGCCGCCCCCGCAGTCGTCGCCACACCGCCCTCGGCATGAGGTCCACGGCCATGCATTGCAGCCTTGTCCGCTCCACGCTCATCGCCTCGCTGGCGTTGGGCCTGGTCGCCTGTGCGAGTGCGCCGAAGAAGTCTGTTTCGCAGTCGTTGGGCATCCCCGACAAGGGCGGGGTGCAGCACAGCCAGTTGCCGGGCGGGAAGAAGAAATCGCCGTACGCGGCGGCCCAGGAAGATCCCAGCACGCGCGGCCACTACACCGCCGGCGGCCTGTACAAGCCGGGCGTGTCCGACAGCACGCCCGACCACGTGCCTGACGTGGATGCGATCCCGGAGCCGGAAGTGACGAACGAGCCGCGTTCGGCGATCGGCAACCGCCCCAGTTATTCGGTGCTCGGCAAGCAGTACCGCGTGCTCGACAACCCCAAGGGTTACGTCGAGCAGGGCACGGCCTCGTACTACGGCCAGAAGTTCCACGGCCGCCGCACCTCCAACCTGGAGGTGTACGACATGTACGCCTTCACCGCCGCGCACAAGACGCTGCCGCTGCCCAGCTTCGCCCGCGTCACCAACCTCGACAATGGCAAGTCGGTCGTGGTCCGGGTAAACGATCGCGGCCCGTTCCACGAAGGTCGCGTCATCGACCTGAGCTACGCCGCCGCGGTCAAGCTGGGCATCACCGCGCGCGGCACCGGCCGGGTCGAAGTGCGCGCGCTGGTGCCTGGCGACGATGACCGGCCGGTGCTCGCTTCCGCGCCCACCCCGGCAGCCAGGCCGGCGGTGCCCACGCCCATCGACCGACTGATCGCCGCGATGCCCGTGGCCAGCGCCCGGGCCGGCGAACTGCCGCCCGGTGTGCGCATCGCCACCGGCAAGCCGACCGCGATGAACCAGGCGGCCGCCGCCGCGAACGCCACCGTGGCTGCGACCCCGTTGCCGCCGGCGGCAGCATCCATATCGACAGTGCCGGCACCTGCGCCTGCCGCGCCATCGCCCAGCCCTGCCGACGGCGTGGTCCTGCAGGTCGCCAGCTTCACCGCCCGTGCCAATGCCGACCGCGCGCTGACGACATTGCGCCGCGCCGGCATCGACACGGCCCAGATCACCGACGCCAGCGCCAATGGCCAGACCATCTGGCGCCTGCGCGTGGGCCCCCTCCAGGCCGCCCAGGCCCCGGAACTTGCAGCCCGCATCGCGGGTCTGGGTTTTGGCCAGCCGCAGCGCGTCCGCGACTAGAATTCACCCTCGGTACAACCCCAATATCTGGCCGGCACGTCGCCGGCCTCCGGAGCAGTTGAGACAATGAAAGTACCCGCTCTTGCCAGAGCCGCCGCGCTGGCCGCCGTCACCACCCTGGTGACCGGTCTCGCCATCGCCCAGACGCCGACGCCGCAGCCGGCTGCCGCCCAGCCCGCTCCGGCGCTGCCCGCGGCCAGCGACTCGCTGCCGGTCCCGCCGCCGCCGCAGATCACCTCCAAGGCATGGGTGCTGATGGACGCCGCCAGCGGCAACATCCTGGCCGGCGAGAACTACGACGAGCGCGTCGAGCCGGCCAGCATCACCAAGGTGATGACCAGCTACGTGATTGCCGCCGAACTCGCCGCCGGCAAGGTCAAGGACACCGACCAGGTGATGATGACCGAGAACGCCTGGCGCACCGGCGGCGCCGGCACCGACGGCAGCTACTCCGGCTTCGAGGTCAACAAGACCGCGCCGCTGGTGCAGATGGAAAAGGGCATGGTGGTGCAGTCCGGCAACGATGCCGCGATCGCCCTGGCCGAGCACGTCGCCGGCTCCACCGACGCCTTCGCCGCGCTGATGAACCAGTACGCCGCGCGCATCGGCATGAAGGGCTCGCACTTCGTCAACCCGCACGGTCTGTCGGCGGAAGGCCACTACTCCACCGCGCACGACCTGGCCCTGCTCGGCCGCGCCCTGATCCACGACTACCCGGTCGCGTACTCGTACAACAAGATCAAGGAATTCACGGTCGGCCCGATCACCCAGCCCAACCGCAACCTGCTGCTGTGGCGTGATCCGTCGGTCGATGGCATCAAGACCGGCCACCACTCCAATGCCGGTTACTGCCTCATGGCGTCCGCGCTGCGCGGCGACCAGCGCCTGATCTCGGTGGTGATGGGATCGAGCAGCGAGAACCAGCGCGCCGTCGATTCGCAGGCACTGTTGAACTGGGGCTTCCGCTTCTTCGAGACGCACAAGCTCTACGACGTCGGCAAGCAGATCGCCAAGCAGAAGGTGTGGAAGGGATCCGCCGACGAGGTCCAGCTCGGCGTCGCCGAGCCGCTGCTGGTGACCGTGCCGCGCGGCAAGTACAACCAGCTCAAGCCGATGATGGACGTGCCCAAGACCCTGGTTGCTCCGATCGCCAAGGGCCAGAAGATCGGCACGGTGAAGGTGATGCTCGACGGCAAGGTGATCTCGCAGCGTCCGCTGGTCGCCATCAACGCGATCGAGCAGGGTGGCTTCTTCAAGCGCCTGTGGGACGAGCTGCTGATGTGGTGGAAGTCCGAGTAATCCGGCGCCAGCATCGGGCAACAGGAAGAAGGCCGGCGCATGCCGGCCTTTTTCATGCGCGGCAAAAAATCGCCCGGGCAACAAGCCCGGGCAAAGGTCCAGTGGAAAGGTGGCGCGGGGGGCGTGACACCACCACCGCCGGACCGGGACGAAAGACAGCGCCGGATCAGTTGTGGCGCGCCTCCAGCGTCACGCCGGTGAAGGCCTTCGCGCCGACCACCTTGATGTAGTACGTGCCCGACAGCGTTGCGGCGATGCGCACGGTCTCGTTGTTGCCCGGACGCACCGACCGCAGATCGGCCGCATCCAGCGTCGGCACGGCGTTGTAGCTGGCCAGCAGCGTGACGTCGCCCGTGCCGCCGTAGGTCATCAGGCTGAGATTGCTCGCGCCGGCCGGAACCTGCAGTGCGAACAGCAATTCATCGCCGGCGACGGCGGCAAGGCCGGTCACCGGCATGCGGTTGCCAATCGGCGTGGCATCGATCGGCGGTTCGCAATCGTCACCTTCGCAGGGCGGCTCGACCGCGGTGACGGCGGTTTTTGCGTTGAGGATGCCGGTGCCGATCGGCGTGCCGACGGGAATGGTCACGGGGAAGTTGCGCGCCGACGACTTGAGCAGCGTTTCCATTTCCGCGGGTGTCAACGGCGTGGTCGCGATGCTCTGCACCATCGCCGCCACCGCCGCAACGTGCGGCGCGGCCATCGACGTGCCGGACATGCCGCCGTAGGTCTGCGTACCCAGTTCCGGCGAGGTCTCGCTGTCGTTGATGTTCTGCCACACGTAGCCGTTGGGGTTGCCATCGATCGAGCCGCCACCGCCTGGCGCCGACAGGTCGACCTTGCTGCCGAAGTTGGAATACGACGCCCTGCCGCCGGTAATGCGGGTCGCACCGACGGTGATCGTGTTGTTGCAGCTGGCCGGAGTGAAGTTGGCGGCATCGGCGTTGTTGTTGCCAGCGGCGACGACGACCACCGTGCCATTGGCCACGGCAGTATCGATCGCGCTCTGCATCGTGGCCTCACAGACCGAGGCGCCGCCCAGACTCATGTTGATGACTTCGGCAGGCGTGGTGTTGGCGGGGACGCCATCGACGCTGCCGCCGGACGCCCACACCACCGCATCGGCAATGTCGGACAGGTAGCCGCCGCAACGGCCGAGCACGCGCACCGGCAGCACCTTCGCGTCGTGCGCCACGCCGGCCATGCCCATCGCATTGTTGGTCAGTTCGGCAACCGTGCCGGCGACGTGCGTGCCGTGGAAGCTGCTACGGCTCACGTCGCACTCGGCCGGATCGTCGTTCCAGTCGCCGTAGTCGTGTGCGCCGGGAACGCGCTCGTCTGTCTCGCGCCGCGAGATGAACGCGTCGGTGATGAAGTCGTAACCGGGGAGAATGTTCGCGTCGAGATCATCGTGGCTGGTGATGCCGGTATCGATCACCGCCACCACGATGCCCTCGCCGGTGGCCTTGTCCCATGCAGCCGGTGCGTTGATGCCACCGGTGGTGTCGTGCAGGTGCCACTGGTACTGCGCGTAGTGGGTATCGTCCGGCACCAGGGCCGGGTCGACGTTGCGGGGGGCCGCCATGCCGGTGTGATGCAGCAGGCGATCAGGCTCGACATAGGCCACGGACGGATCGGCAGCGAGGGTGCGGACCAGCGAAGCGCTGGCGACGCGATCGAGCGCGCGCGACAACTCCACCACGTCCGCGCCGGTCGCCAGGCGGCGGACATGGCGCACCGTCGGTTGCGCGCCGTTTGCGGCAATGCCCGCGCGCGACAGCGCGGTGCGGAACGTGCCAAGCGCCTGTGCGGTGCTGCCGCGCTGGGCGGTGCCATTGCGGTAACCGACGATGTAGCGCGAATGCAGCGCTGTCGACGCGGCGATCGTGGTGGGAAGTGCGCGTGCGTCGCGGGTCAGGAGCGGTTTGCCCGCAGCGTCTGCAGGCAGGGTCGGAATGGCCAGGGCAATGGCGATGGCGAGGCTGCTGGCAACGGAAATGGACAGGGAAGGCGAGGGCGAACGATGCGACGTCATGGAAGAACTCCGTGGCAGAGGGGCGCCGGACGGGCCGGCGCGAAGCGATGGCTGAAGCAAGCGGGGGAAGTGGCGGGACTCACCAGCCGAAACCGACACCGGCGCCGGCCGAACTCTCGTCGTCGCTGAAGGCGCCGCCGAAGGTGACCGTGGCCCGGTCGCCGATCGCGCGCTGGTAGCCGATCGACAAGGCCTGTTGGCCACCACTGAAGCCGACGCCGACGCCCACGCGGTTCTGCGTGCGCACGCCCGCGGCGCTGGTGGCCATGTTCAACATGGCCGCGTTCATCGCGCCCATCTTGTCGATGCGCTTGTCGGTCTCGTCGAAACGCTGGCCCATGTCGGCGCGCAGGTCGTCGATTTCCGCCATCGGCGCGGCGACCAGGTCGTTGAATCGGGTGTCGGTGTAGGCCTTCGATTCGGCCAGGGTGCGGGCGTCGCCGGCGTTGACCTGGCGCACGTTGGCGGCATCGGTATCTGCCGTGCCGTCGGCGACGTTGGCGACCTGGCGCTCGTGTCCCGCCGAACCCACCGAGACCGTGTTCGCACGGGAAGCGACCGACCCCTGGCCAAGCGCGACCGCGCCCGTGGCGCCGGCGTCGACGCTGGCGCCCTGGCCGATTGCCGTGCCCGACGCCGCGTTGACCGTGGTGCCTTCGCCGACGGCGACGGCATTGGTCGCAGCCGCCGCAATCGTGCTGTTGGCGCCCACCGCGGTGCTGCCGTCGGCCTGCACCCGGGCATTGCCGCCAATGGCGGTGTCGTTGGCGCCGGCGGCATGCGCGTTGCCGCCCACCGCTATCGCACCGCTGCCACCGGCGTTGGCGTTCGCACCCACGGCGACCGCGCCCGAACCGGTGGCGGCATGGGCATCATCGCTGCCGGCAACGCCACCATCGACGGCGACGCGACCACCGCCGTTGCCATTGCCATTGCCGTTGCCCGGCGGGTGCGAGGCGCCGTCCTGCAGTGCATCGACACGCTCGTCGAGGGCGAACAACCCGCGATCCAGCGCCGCCAGCGCATCGCCGACATTGCCGAACGCACTGCCCATGACCTGGTAGCTCGGGCCGACGATGCCGCCGAACGGATCGAGCGTGGCGCCACCGCCCAGTGCGTTGACCAGGTTGCGGCTGGCGGCGAACAGCTGCGCGCCGTTGACCGCTTCCATGCTGCCGCTGTTGATCGCGCCGGCCTTGAGATTGGCCAGCGTCGTGCCCGCTGCACCGTCGAGCGTGATCCGGTCGCGCGCTTGCCCGTCGTAGGTGACTGCGCGCACCGGGTTGCCGTCTTCGTCCACGAGTCCGGCCTCGCGCAGTTGCCTGACGTTGACAGCGTCGTTGTCCTGCGTGCCGTCGGCGACGTTGACGATCTGTCGCATCGCATTGCTGCTGCCCACCGACACCGAGTTCGCGCGATCGGCGAGTGAACCCTTGCCCAGCGCCACGCTGTTCTCCGCGACGGCAAGCGAATCGGCGCCCAGCGCCATGCTGTAGTCGGCATCGGTGCGTGCGCGAAGGCCCATCGCGATGCTCATCTTCGCCATCGCGTGGGTGAACTCTCCCACGCCGACCGAGCCGGCGCCCATCGCCGTGGCGCCGCCGCCGATCGCCACTGCGATGTCGGCGCCGGCATACGAGTGCCTGCCGATCGCGATGGCGAACTCGCCGTCGGACGTGGCGTCGGAACCCAACGCGACACCGAAGTCCTTGAGCGCGCTGCTGGCAGTGCCGATCGAAAGCGAGATGGCGCCATTGGCCTGCGCCACGCCGCCGAGCGCGATCGCGCCGTCGGCGGTGGCCTGGCTGCCCGCGCCTACCGCCATCGACTGGTTGCCCGATGCCAGCGGGTTCCATTCCACCCAGCCGTTGTCGGGAATGCTGAACATCCGATACGCGCCGCCGATGGCCAGGCTGCTCTCGCCGGTGGCCTGTGCGCCGGTGCCGAACGCCTGGCTGTTCTGGCCACTCGCGGTCGAACCGTAGCCGACGGCAGTGGTATAGGCGCCGGTGGCGAACGCACCGCTGCCCAGTGCGGTGGCGCCGATGTCGAGCGCATTGCTGGCCGAACCCACCGCAGTGGCGTACTCGCCGTCGGCGAGCGCATCGTCGCTGCCGTCACCGGCGCCGTTCGCATCGACGTAGTGGATCGAACCCGATACTGCGTCGCTGACCTCACGCAGCTGCGAGAGATTGACCGCATCGGTGGCTTCGGTGCCGGCGCCCACGTGGGTGATCTGGCGCGTCTGGGGAAAGCCATCGACGTTCTCGCCCGCACCCACCGAAATGGTATTGGCGCGATCCGCCACGGACCCTGCTCCCAGCGCGACGCTGTAATCGGCCAATGCAAACGAGTAGTAGCCCATCGACAGCGCGCCCTCGCTGCCGGCGAAGGCCTGCGCGCCCAACGCCGTCGAGCGCCGCATCGCGGCACGGGCCGATTCGCCCAGCGCCGTCGAGCTGATGCCTTCCGCCGCGGAATTGCCACCCACCGAGGTCGAGTAGTCGCCCGTCGCCCAGGCAGCCGAACCCAGGGCGGAGGACCGGATGCCGGTGGCCTTGGTGGGCAGGTGGCCGAACAGGCGACCGGCCGGCTGGCTGCCACCGACCGCCGTGCTCTGCGCGCCCGTGGCCTGCGCCGAATCGCCGATGGCCACCGCGTTGTCGCCTTCGGCATTCGCGCGCGAGCCGGTCGCGGTCGACCACAGGCCCGACGCGCTCGACGCCGCGCCAATCGCGGTGCCCAGGTTGCCCGATGCCTGCGCGCCTGCACCGAATGCACTGGCCGCCGCGCCGCTGGCAGCGGTAGTCCCCTGCAGCACCACGGTCTTGCCCGTCTCGAGGTCCTGGTAGGTGTAGTCGAGCTCACCGCCCACGCCGGTGCTGCTGTTGCCGCTGGCTTCGCTGCTGGCGCCATACGCGGTGCCGTGATCGCCGGTGGCGACGCTGTTGAATCCGCCGGCGGTGGCGAATTCACCGCGCGCCACGGCGCCGCTGCCGACTGCGGACGAACCCGTGCCGATCGCGCTGCTGCTCGCGCCCAGTGCCGAGCTGTAGTCGCCTTCGGCCAGGGAGTTGGCGCCCAGGGCGGTGCTGTCGATGCCCTGCGCGATCGCCGAGTAACCGTCAGCCGTGGCCTGCTCTGCGACCGCCTGGCTCAGTGCGCCGGTCGCGCTGGTGCGATCCGAACTGGCCTGCGCACCGGCTCCCACCGCGCTCGCACCCTCGCCGTCGGCGCGAGTGCGCACAAGCACGCCACTCCAGTCGCTGCCGTCGTCTTTCATGCCGACGAAATAGGCGCCGCCCAGCGCGGTGCTGTTGGCGCGGCTGGCTACCGTGCCCGCGCCCACGGCGGTGGCGGCATGCGCGCCGGCAACGCTGTCGCCACCCACCGCGGTCGCATAGGCGACGGTGGCCGCGGCGCCGGCGCCAATCGCGGTCGCGTGGTCGGCCTCGGCCGAGCTGTACGCGCCAAGGGCGGTACTCAGGTCGGCCGTCGCCCAGGCACTGGTGCCGGAGGCGATGGAGTCGATGCCGCTCGCCTTCGATGCCACGCCCATGGCCGTGCTGCGCTCGGCCTGGGCGAACGAGCCTTCGCCCACCGCCGTCGAGTCCGAGCCCTCTGCCACCGCCGCCGTGCCCAGCGCGGTGCTGAAGTGGCCGATGGCGAGCGAAGCGGTGCCGACCGCCGTGGAGGACTGCCCGGTCGCTTCGGTCTTGTGCCAGCCGCCGATCCAGTTGGTGGCGCCGCCAATGGCGACGCTGCCATTGCTGGCCGCGTGAGCCATGGGACCGATCGCGATGGTTTGCGCGTCGGCGGCGTGGGCCGACCAGCCCATGGCCACGCTCCATTCCTGGTCAGCCTGCGCGGCGTGACCGACCGCGACGCTGCCGGGCCCGCTGGCACGGCTGGCGGCGCCGACCGCTATCGCGTTCTCAGCCGTCGCTGCGGCATCGTCGCTGCCGTCGGCCAGGCCATTGGAAGAGAAGTAATGCAGGCCGTCGCCATCGGCGTCCGGCGGTGGCGTTCCTTTCACGCCCACGGCGGACAGCGTCGCCGCGCCCGCCTGCGCGACAGGGTCGCACTCCAGCAGCGCGCGATAGCGTCCCGCCGCATCGGGCTGGCCGGATTCGACGACCTTGCAGTTGTCCAGTTCGGGAGCGTGGGTCGGCTCCGGCGAGGTCGATGTGGTCGCAGGGGAGGGGGCCGCACCGGGGGAAATCTGGGCCAACGCGGCCGGGGGTGCGGCCAGTAACAGCAGGATCGCCACGTGCAATTGCGTGCGCTTCATGGTGCGTCTGTCTCCGGGGTGGAGACGCCCGCTCCGGAGGGGGCGGGACACGGGCGTCGAAAGAGCCCGGGACGCTGTCATGCAGGTCGATGGCGGTCATTCCAATCGCATTACAATCTCTTTACAGCGGATATTTCCCTTTGGATTCAGTTCCTTGAAGGTGCTGTCGCGTTGGATCCTGGAGCATTGGCCAAGGTCAGCTCCGCCGGAATCGGGCGTTCGCCTGCGAGCCGCTGGGCATGCTCGAGCGCCGCCCGCCACTGCATGGGTTGACCGAGCTGGCGGTACAGCTCGACCTGCAGCAGCGCCAGCTCGAAGTCGCGATCGGCCCACGGCGTGATCCGGCCGATCAGCGCAGCCGCGTCGCCCGGTTGCCCGTCATCCATCAGCCAGCGGGCGTGGGCGACGACCGCGCTGGCGATCTCGCCAGGGATGCCGCGTTCGTCGGCGAGCGCCAGCGCCTGGCGATAACTGGATTCAGCGGCCGCATCCTCGCCGGCCCGACGCTGACGCAGCGCCTGGCCCAACCGGTCGGCAAGGGCGTCGCCGGCCAGGGCCGAATCGTGGCCGGGCGAGGGCAGGTCGGCCGCCAGTGCGGCCTCGTGCTGGCGCAGGGCCATCCATGCGCGTCGCTGCGGAACGACGCCGGCGGGCCAGCCCTGCAGCGCCGCTTTCGCCAGCAACACGGTGGAGCGCAGGTCGCCCGCCTGCCGCGCCAGGTCCATCTGCAGGTACTCGCGACGGCGGTAGTCGCCAGCGGCGAAGGTCGCGTTCTCCGTCGTCTGCAACAGTTCGCGGGCCTCGCGCAGCCGGCCCACCGCGATCAGCACCTCGGCCCGGCACAGCATCAGGTCGGCCAATTGCGAGGGATCACGCACGCGCGAGCGCATCGACCAGGCGCGGTCGTTCACCGCCAGCGCCTGTTGCGGTTGCAGCAGCTGCAGATGGGCCGTGGTCAGCATGC
Source organism: Lysobacter sp. 05T417 (assembly GCF_056396405.1). Classification (NCBI taxonomy): domain Bacteria; kingdom Pseudomonadati; phylum Pseudomonadota; class Gammaproteobacteria; order Lysobacterales; family Lysobacteraceae; genus Lysobacter; species Lysobacter sp. 05T417. The sequence continues at coordinate 400,806 of NZ_JBFTLK010000005.1, forward strand.
CGCGGATGCCGGTCAGTTCGTTCACCGCGCCCATCGATTCGAAATCGGCCGTCGCCTTCTCGTAATAGGGCACGGCCTGTGCCGGGCGTCCACGGTCCATCTCCAGGTTGCCCAGATTGGCATCGACGCGCGCGACGGAAAGCCGGTCGCCGGCGCGGACCAGCGTCACCCGCGCCTTGCCGAAATCCGACAGCGCGCCGTCGAAGTTCGCCTGCGAGGAGCGCGTGACGCCACGACCGAGCAGGGCATGCCCCAGCTCGACGGGGGAATGGGGCAGCGCCTCCAGCAGCGCGATGGAATGGTCGTAGCTGCGCTCTGCGTCGAGATATCGGTCCAGGCGGATCAGCAGTGCGCCGCGCAGGTTGAACAGGCGCGCGTGGAACACGGGATCGTGGCGAGCGGCGTCGCCCTGCAGCAGCCCGTCGATCGCCGCCACGCCCTGTTGGTAACGTCCGGCGCGGAAGTCGATCTGCGCCAGGCGATAGCGAAGCTGTGGCTGCGAACGCTGCAGTTCCGGTGCGCCGACGAGAATGCGGCGCGCGGTCTCAAGTTCGTTGGCGAGCATGGCCGACTGCGCGCGCTGCAGTCGCTCGTCCAGTCCCGGCAGTTCGCCACCGGATGCCGGCGCCACGCCACCCAGCGCCGCCAGCAGGCGATCACTGGCGACGCGCGTGGCGGTGACCAGATCCGGGTTCGATGCCTGGCCGCGCTGCACCAGCCCCGAGGAATCGGTTGCCGCGAGCAGGACGTTCCACTGCTCCCGGAGCCGATGAGCGCGCGTCTCGACAATCCAGCTCGCGCCGGCGCTTCTCCTGAGTTCCGGCGTGGCCGCGTCGCCCTGGACCCGGCGCAGGACGCTGAGCGTCGCTTCGCTGGACAGCACTGGCAGGCCGGCGCGGCGCATGCGGTCGACCACGAAGTCCATCATGCCAAGGCGCGCCCACGCAGCATCGGTCGGGCCGTTCACCTGCATCGGCATGACCAGGATGGCGCTGCCCTCTTCGACCGGCGTTTCCGAGCCGGTGTGGCCCAGGCCCGCTCCGTGCATCGGACCAAATGACATCGCAACCGCCAGCACTGCGACAGCGATGAACCCAAGGTCGGCCAGGGCGAGCCACCACGGACGCGCAGCCCGGTGCGATGGCACAGGGGGCACCTCAGCCGCCGCGCTTCCTTCGACATCGATCGCGTCATCGGTGATCGCTTCGTCGAGGATGCCTTCGTCGACGATCGCTACGGCGACGGCTGCTCCTGCGAGCCGCGCTCCGGTGAGCGCCGGCGCGTCGCGGTCGTCCGCGGCAACCTCGTGCGCGGGTGCCGGTGCGTCGGCGTACTCCACCGAAACCGGCGCGACCCAGCGGAACCCATAGCGCGGCACGGTCCGGATCGCGCGCTGTTCATGGCCGTCGTCGCCAATCGCGCGGCGGGTGCGCAGCACGATCTGCGCCAGTTGCGAGTCGGATACGTCGGCGCGGCCGAAAACCGCGCGAACCAGTTCGTCCCGGCCCACGGCGCGATCCCGGTGCGTGATCAGACAGCCCAGGCATTCGAACGCGCGTGCCGGCAGCGCGATCGCGACGCCATCGCGCTGCAACTCGCGCTTGGCCAGCTCCAGCGTCAGCCGGTCAAAGCGATAGCGGGCGACGTTCATCGCTGTCCGCGTCTGCATGGGAGAGCAACCCCGCTTTCGTCCCGAGGCCGGTCGCCGCTGCGGCGAGGCCGTTCAACTTTGGGTGACGACACTCCGGCGCACCAGCAGGCCGGAACCACGTGCAGTGGGTCGCACCATCGAAGCATTGCGTGGCCCGATCATAGCCGCACGACACCTTAACGGTTGCGTGATGGGCAGGTGCAACACTGTGTTTGCCGTATCGGGCGAACGGCTCGGACCGTCGGTCGCGGCGGCCCGTGCAGAGACCGCAGCTGGTGGCATCCATCGCCGATTCAGGCGCATCCTTGGCCGGCTTGGGTTCCCTCCCCTCCGCACCCATAATCGGTACCCATGGAGATCAAATCCGAAAACCCCGACCACGGCTTCCAGTTCCCCGGCACGTTCGAGCTCAGCGCCATGGGCGCGGCCGAGAAGGACCTGGAGACGGTGCTGCCGACGTTGCTGCTCGACGCCGGCATCGAAGTGGTCAGTGAATCGGTCAGCTGGAAGCATTCCAGCAATGGTCGCTACGTGTCGGTGCGCATCAGCTTTCGCGCCGTGAACCGCGAGCAGTACGACCTGGCGCATGCGGTGCTGCGGGAACATCCGGAAGTGAAGTGGACGCTCTGAGCAACATGGACGTTCCGGCGGCTGAGACCCATCCCCTCCCCGGCCCTCCCCTTGAAGGGGAGGGGGCCATGTTTCCGACTCGCGTGAGGGATCTGGGGCGGCGCGCCTACGAGCCGGTCTGGCGGGCCATGCAGGCCTTCACCGATGAACGCACCGCCGACAGCCCCGACGAGCTGTGGCTGGTCGAACACGATCCGGTGTTCACCCTCGGACAGGCCGGCAAGGAAGAGCACGTGCTGTTCGCCGGCGACATCCCGGTGCTGCATGTCGACCGTGGCGGCCAGGTGACCTACCACGGTCCCGGCCAGATCGTCCTGTACCCGCTGCTGGACCTGAAACGGCTCAAGGTCGGGGTCAAGGAATACGTCCACCGGATCGAGCAGGCCATGATCGACACCCTGGCCGACTGGAACATCCACGCCGAACGCCGCGAAGGCGCGCCGGGGGTGTACGTCAACGGCGCCAAGATCGGCGCGCTCGGCATCCGCGTCCGTCGCGGCTGCACCTTCCACGGCCTGGCCTTCAACATCGCGATGGACCTGGAGCCGTTCGTGCGCATCAATCCGTGTGGCTACCAGGGGCTGAAAGTGACCTCGATGCTAGACTTGGGCGGCCCTTCGGGGCTGGACGCGGTCAAGCCGGTACTGATCGGCCACGTCGCCCGCCAGTTCGGCCTGCAGGTCGAACAGGCGCCGCCGCCGCGACTTTGAAAATGTCCCTTCTCCCGCTCGCGGGAGAGGGGGCAAACACCGCAGAGAACGCTTCGCCATGACCGATTCCACCGCCAAGTCCATCCCGCTCGCCATGGTCAGCGGCAACGCCGCGCCGGAAGCCTTGCAGCCTGGCGTGAAGCAGCTGGCAGGCGACAAGATCGCGCGCTCGCCGGTGCAGTTCGCCGATGCGCCGGTGCTGCGCAAGCCGTCGTGGATCCGCGTGCGCATTCCGTCTGGCAACTCGGTGCAGCAGCTCAAGGCCAAGCTGCGCGAGAACCGCCTGGTCACGGTCTGCGAAGAGGCCAGCTGCCCCAACATCCACGAGTGCTTCAGCCACGGCACCGCGACTTTCATGATCCTCGGCGAGGTCTGCACCCGCCGCTGCAGCTTCTGCGACGTCGCCCACGGCCGGCCGAAGCCGCCGGACGCCGGCGAGCCGCTGAGCCTGGCCACCACCGTCGCCGACATGGGCCTGAAGTACGTGGTGGTCACCAGCGTCGACCGCGACGACCTGCGCGACGGCGGTGCCCAGCACTTCGTCGACTGCATTGCCGCCATCCGCGAGCACAGCCCCAGGACCCGCATCGAGGTGCTCACGCCCGACTTCCGCGGCAAGGGCCGCATGGAGCGCGCGCTGGAGATCCTCGCCACGAACCCGCCGGACGTGTTCAACCACAACGTCGAGACCGTGCCGGACCTGTACCGCAACGTCCGCCCGGGCGCCGACTACCAGTGGTCGCTGACCCTGCTGCAGAAGTTCAAGGCGCAGCATCCGGACGTGGCCACCAAGAGCGGCATCATGCTCGGCCTGGGCGAGACCATGGAGCAGGTGCAGGCGACCCTGCGCGACCTGCGCGCCCACGACGTCGACATGATCACCATCGGCCAATACCTGCAGCCCAGCCCCCACCACCATCCGGTGCTGCGTTACTGGACCCCGGAAGAGTTCAAGGAACTGGAGGTCTACGGCATGGCCCTGGGCTTCACCCACGTTGCCTCCGGCCCGCTGGTGCGCTCGTCCTATCACGCCGACCGCTCGGCGATCGAAGCCGGCTTCGTCGCCGCCAACTGACTGCCCGCAGCCTCACGCCTCGTTGACCGGCCAGGCCGCAACTTGGCGGCGACGCGGGCCATCTAACGCTTGCGTAACGCCTGCCTGAACGCTTCCTCATGAACGGGCGTTTGTGCGGGCGATGGCACGCTTATTCCCACCCGTGGTGGGGTGACAGCCGCCGCAACTTTCGGCACTGTGGGGTTGTCGAACACCGGTCCATGCTGTCGGTTCATGCCGTTCCTTGTCCGTGTCCTGACGCCCCCCGCACCAAAGATCAGGCCGGCAACGGCCGCGAGCCCCGCGATGAATGCCAAGACCACGTTATTCGCTTTCCTGCTGACCACACCGCTGGCATTGCTCGCGCAGTCCTCCGATAGCGTCGACAAGAAGACCACCCAGGTCGAATTGCCGCAGCACGAGAAGCCGAGCCTGATCAAGTCGATGGAACCGTCGCCGCTGCCGCGTGCGCCGACCGCCGACCAGACCACCGCCGCCAAGCTCGTCTACGGGCTGCTCTCCGACAGCCGCTACGCCTACCGCCCGGTGGCGCTCGACGACACCTTGTCGGCTGACATCTACAAGCGCTACCTGGAGTCGCTCGACGGCGGCAAGCAGTTCCTGACCGCGCAGGACGTCGCCAAGTTCGACGTCTTCAAGCTCAAGTTCGACGACGCCATCAAGAGCGGCGACCTCGATCCGGCATACGCGATCTTCGCCACCTACAAGCAGCGCGTCGACCAGCGCGTGACCTTCGCGCGCAACCTGCTCAAGCAGGACATCTTCGATTTCACCGGCAGCGACCGCTACGAGTACGACCGCGAGGACGCGCCCTGGGCCACCGACGACGCCGCGCTCGACACGCTGTGGAAGCAGTCGGTGCGCAACGACTGGCTGCGCCTGAAGCTGGCCGGCAAGAAGCCCGAGGACATCCGCAAGACGCTCGACAAGCGCTACGCCAACATGGGCAAGTCGATCGCCGAGCTCAAGGGCGAGGACGTCTTCCAGACCTTCCTCAACAGCTACGCCAACTCGGTCGATCCGCACACCGATTACTTCACCCCGAAGACCGCCGACAACTTCAACGTGTCGATGTCGCTCTCGCTCGAAGGCATCGGCGCGGTGCTGCAGAAGCAGGACGACGTGGTCGCGATCCGCGAGATCGTGCCCGGCGGTCCGGCCGGCAAGTCCAACAAGCTCAAGCCCGGTGACCGCGTCGTCGGCGTCGGCCAGGGCGAAAGCGGCGCGATGGAAGACGTGATCGGCTGGCGCATCGACGATGTCGTCGCCAAGATCCGCGGTGCCAAGGGCACCAAGGTGCGCCTGGACGTGATCCCGGCCGAATCGGGCCTCGACAGTCAGCCGCAGCGCATCGTGCTGGTGCGCGACAAGGTGCGCCTGGAAGACCAGGCCGCCAAGTCGAAGGTCATCACCATTCCCGCCGTCAACGGCGCGCCGCAGCAACGCATCGGCGTTATCGAACTGCCGGGCTTCTACCAGGACTTCGAAGGCCGCCGCAAGAACAGCGCCGACTACGCCTCGGCCACGCGTGACGTTGCCAAGCTGCTGACCAAGCTGCGCGAGGAAAAGGTCGAAGGCGTCGTGCTCGACCTGCGCAACAACGGCGGTGGTTCGCTCAATGAGGCGATCGAGCTGACCGGTCTGTTCATCGACCGCGGCCCGGTCGTGCAGGTGCGCGAGTCCGGCGGCCGCGTCAGCGTCGAAGGCGACAGCGACAGCGGCATTGCCTGGGAAGGTCCGCTCGCGGTCCTGATCAACCGCGGCTCCGCTTCGGCGTCGGAGATCTTCGCCGGCGCGATCCAGGACTACGGCCGCGGCCTGGTCATTGGCGAAACCAGCTTCGGCAAGGGCACGGTGCAGAACCTGGTCGACCTCGACCGCTGGCCGGCCAACGAGGAAGCGCGCTTCGGCCAGGTCAAGCTGACCATCGCCCAGTTCTTCCGCGTCAGTGGCGGTTCGACCCAGAACAAGGGCGTGGTGCCCGACATCGCCTATCCGGTGTCGGTCGACGCCAGCGAATACGGCGAGAGCACCTACGACAACGCCTTGCCGTGGACCCGCATCTCGGCCGTGCAGCACACCGCCTACGGCAACTTCGCACCGCTCCTGCCCAAGCTCGAGACCCTGCACACCACCCGTATCGCCAAGGACAAGGAGTTCCAGTGGTGGTCGGATGACGTCAACGAGTTCCGCGAGGAACGCGCCAAGAAGTGGGTCAGCCTCAACGAAGCCGAGCGCCGCACCGAGCGCGACCGCGACGACAACAAGCGCAAGCAGCGCCAGGCAGAGCGCAAGACCCTGGGCCTGGACTTGGACCCGCTGGCCGACGACTACAACGACGACGGCCTGGCGGCGAACGAGCGCGACATCGCCAAGGACGCCGAACGCGAGAAGCTGGCCGAGAACCGTCCGGACCCGCTGCTGCGCGAATCGGCTGCGATCCTCGCCGACGCGGTGCACCTGCTCAACAGCGACCGCCAGCTTTCGGCGCAGGTGCTGCCGACGGCGACGACGGCAGGTCACTGGGCGGACTGACATGTAGCCCTCCCCTTCAGGGAGAGGGCTGGGTGGCGATGGGTTCAACGGTCGCCACCAGCAGCAAGAAACGGATAGCGGGCGCCCCAGGGCGCCCGTTACGCTTTGGACCATGAACACCGCCCGCCAGCTCCGCGACAAGCTCGACCACGCCCGGCAACTGCTCGACGCCGGCGAGCCGACGCTGACCGACCTGGCCATCGCGGTCGGCCTGAGCGCCTCGCACCTGCAGCGGCAATTCGGCGCGCGTTTCGGCCTCAGTCCGGCCGAGTACCTCGCGCAGCGCAAGCTGGGGACGCTCAAGGTCGCGTTGCGCGAAGGCAACGATGTCAGCGCGGCGCTGTACGACGCCGGCTACGGATCGCCGTCGCGCGTGTACGAAGGCGGTGCCGCGAAGCTCGGCATGACGCCCGCGCGCTATCGCGCCGGTGGCGCCGGTGAGCAGATCCGCTGGAGCATCGCCGCCACCGCGCTCGGCCAGGCCCTGGTCGCGACCACGCAGCGCGGCGTGTGCATGATCGAACTGGGCGAGGATGCCGATGCGCTGGAAGCGCGCCTGCACGAAGAGTTTCCGCAGGCACAGCTGGAGCGCGTGGATGCCGGTCGCGACGAGTTCCTCGCGCCGCGGCTGCGCGCGGTTGCCGATGCACTGGCCGGCAAGCAGGCACAGGTGCCGGTGGACCTGATCGGCACGGCGTTCCAGAAGAAGGTCTGGGACGCATTGATGAAGATCCCCCGCGGCGAGACGCGCAGCTATGCCGAAGTCGCGCGTGCAATCGGGCAACCGCGTGCGACGCGCGCCGTGGCCAGTGCGTGCGCCGGGAACCATGTGGCCATCGTGGTGCCGTGCCATCGCGTGATCCGCGGCGATGGTTCGCTCGGCGGGTATCGCTGGGGCCTGCCGATGAAGCAGAAGGTGCTGGCGCGCGAGCGCGCGGCGTGATGCCTTACCTCCGCCGCCTCGCCGGCATCCGGGTCGGTACGTGCAACCCCGCCTTCACCACGTCGAACACCATCCGCGTCTCGTAGCGCTTGATGTTGCCTTCGTCCATGAACAAGCGGTCGGCCACTTCGCGGCAATGGGCCACGCCGGTGGTCGACAGGATCACCAGGTAGTCCCACTCGCCCGCCAGCGTGTAGCACTGCTGCACTTCCGGCGCGGCGCGCATGCGGGCGTGGAACGCCGCATGCAGCTTGGCCGCCTCACGCTCCATCGCCACCAGCACCGTGGCCAGGGTGGTGGTGCCGAGCAGGGTGGGGTCGAGCACCGCGATCTGCCGCAGCAGCCCGCTCTTGCGGTACCGCGTGAGCCGCCGCTGCACCGCGCTGGCGGATAGCCCGACGGCTTCGCCGAGCGCGGTCAGGGTTGCCGAGGCATCGCGCTGCAGCAGCTCCAGCAGGCGGTGGTCGAACTCGTCCAGCATCACGGGAGTCTTGGCCATGCAAAATTTTTGCGTTTATGCGCACGATTTATCAATCCCGTCGCGGCCACTGCCGTTACGATTCAGTCATCCGAACGATCCCTGCACCGGCGGTGCGGCGTCCCGGCCGTCGATGACGGCACCGGGTCGCCGCGCGGCGCGGTGCCGGTCGCGTCGGCCGGCAGCACCGCCAACTCCCCACCTGGACTCCGCATGAGCACCGCTGCACCTACCGCCGCCCGCGCCGCTCCCGGCGGGCTGGCCGTCGCCTTTGCCCTGGCTTCGGTCTACATCCTCTGGGGCTCGACCTACCTGGCGATCCGCTTCGCGCTGGAAAGCTATCCGCCGTTCCTGCTCGGCGCCGGGCGCATGTTCCTGGCCGGCGCGATCATGTTCGCGGTGCTGCGCTGGCGCGGCGTCCCCAAGCCGACCGGAAAGCAGTGGCGCACGCTGTGGATCCTGTCGATCTGGATGGTGCTGCTGTCCAACGGACTGGTGAACCTGGCCGAGACCGAGGTCGGCTCCGGCCTGGCCGCGATTGCCGTGGCATCGATGCCGCTGTTCGCCGGCGTGTTCGCGATGCTGCGCGGCCGCCATCCTTCGAAGATCGAATGGGTTGGCCTGATCATCGGCTTCCTCGGCGTGCTCTGGCTCAATGCCGGCGGCGAGCTGTCGTCGTCCACGCTCGGCCTGGTGTGCCTGGTGATCGCGCCGATCGCATGGGCCTGGGGCTCGATCTGGAGCCGCGACCAGGACCTGCCGCAACCGTTCATGTCGGCCGCCGGGCAGATGCTCACCGGCAGCATCTGGATGCTGATCGCCGCCGTGTTGCACGGCGAGCGCATGACCGCGATGCCGAGCGTCAGCGCGACCGCGGCGATGCTGTACCTCGTGGTCGCCGGGTCGATCTTCGGTTTCACCGCCTACATCTGGCTGCTGCACCACGTGCGTCCGGCCCTGGCGACCAGCTACGCCTACGTCAATCCGCCGATCGCGGTGGTGTTCGGCGCGCTGATCGGTGGCGAGCACTTCACCGCGCACGACCTGGGCGCGATGGCGGTGATCCTGGTCGGCGTGGTCATCATCACCCTGGCCAAGGCGCGCGCCGGCAAACCGGCGGCGGTGGCAGCGGCAGCGACAGCGGTACCCGAGGAGCCGGCGGCATGAGCGATCACGCCGCCGCGCGCAGCGGCCTGTGGGTCGCGGCTGCCTCCTTCGTGCTGTGGGGGCTGATGCCGTTGTACTGGCATCTGCTCAAGGTGGTGCCGTCGCTGCAGATCGTGATGCACCGCATCGTCTGGAGCGCGCTGCTGGTGGCGGCATGGCTGGCGTGGAAGCAGGGCCGTGGCTGGCTGCGCGCAACGCTGGCGCGACCGCGCGCGGCCTGGATGCTGCCGCTCAGCGGCGCGCTGATCGCCTTCAATTGGGGCCTGTATATCTGGGCCGTCAACGCCGGGCACGTCGTCGAAAGCAGCCTGGGCTACTTCATCAATCCTCTGGTGAGCGTGTTGTTCGGCGTGGCCTTCCTGCATGAGCGGCTCAACCGCGTGCAGTGGCTGTCGGTGGCGCTGGCGGCGACCGGTGTTGCCTGGCTGACCTGGCAGTACGGCCAGCCGCCGTGGATCGCGATCGGGCTGGCGTTGTCGTTCGCGCTGTACGGCCTGATCCGCAAACTGGTGGCGGTCGACGCGGTCAGCGGCCTGGGTGTGGAGAGCGTGTACCTGTTCCTGCCTGCACTGGTCGTGCTGCTGTGGAGCGAGACGCACGGCAGCGGCCACTTTGCCGGCGGCTGGGGCCTGGGCGTGGATGCGCTGCTGATCTTTGGCGGCGCACTGACGGCATTGCCGCTGATCGGCTTCGCCTTCGCCGTGCGCCGCGTGCCGCTATCGGTGGTCGGATTGATGCAGTACATCGCCCCGACCATCCAGTTCCTGCTTGGCGTGCTGTTCTTCGGCGAAGCCTTCAACCGCGACCGCGCCACCGGCTTCATCTTCATCTGGGTGGCGCTGGCGGTGTTCGCGATCGATGGTCTGATGCGCGCGCGGCGCAGTGCCGCGCTGGCAAGCTGACTAGACGGCAGCCAGCGGCAGCGCCCGCACGCCGAGGACGGAGAGGATCACCGCCTCGTACTTCGCCAGCGCGGTCCTGACGATGGTGGTATGGACCGCACCCTGTGACGTCAGGTCGACGTTGCAGGCGTCGTTGACCTGGCCGCCCCAGAACGGATTGCTGCCCAGTGCGTAAGGCGAGCACTGGAGGAAGTTCAGGGTTTCCCAGCTGTCGCTGGCCAGCGTGTAGCGCCTCTGCATCGGCAACGGATTGAGCGGGCTGTGCGGATCGAACGCGACCAGGCCCTTCACCTCCACCGAACAGGCCGCCAGGTTGTTGGCCAGCCGCAGCACCTGGTCGCCGCCGACGCTGTAACCGAACAGGTAAACCGGACTGCCGGGCGAGACCGCCAGCCGGTCCAGGATCGAACGCTCGACGGTGGCCAGCGGCGCGCCGAAGATCGCACGCCCGTCGTACATGCTCGCGCCAATGGCGGCGCCGAATTCGTTGATGGCAATGTTGTCGAGCAGGTCTGCGGAACCTGCGCCGTCGATTCCGATCCGGATGCTGTTGTCCGTGCTTGAGACCGTGCTTGAGACCGTGCTTGAGACCGTGCTTGAGTCCATGTCCGAGTCCATGTACTGCGCGGGGAGCGGGGCGTCCCCTTCTGCATGGATCATCGCAACGCGCAGGCACGCGCCGCCTTCCACGGCGCGCACAGTTGCTTGCCAGGCGGCGCCCTACGCGCACACATCGCGCGAACCCCAGACGCGGACAAGGGCGCCGGAGCGCCCTTGTCTGCATGCATCCGCGCGTCGATCAGGCGGCGCGCAACGCCTCGGTCACCGGCAGTCGCGCCGCACGCAGCGCCGGGAACAGGCCACCGACCAGGCCGATGCCGAGCGCCCACTTCAGGCCGTTCCACAGCAATTCCGGTGAGACCTTGAACTGGAACACGACCTGGCTGAAGTTGTTGCCCAGCGTGGACACGCTGTAGCCGTTGAACACCAACCACGCCAGTCCGGCGCCGATCAGCCCGCCCAGCAGCGCCAGCAGCATTGTCTCCAGCATCACCGCCACCACCACCGGCACGCCGCGGAAACCAATCGCGCGCATCGTGGCGATCTCGCGAGCGCGGCCGGCGACGGCGGCGAACATGGTGTTGAGCGCGCCGAAGACCGCGCCGATCGCCATGATCGTGCCGATGACCTTGCCGAGGATGTTGATCAGCTTGGTCAGGCCTTCGGACTGCTTGGCGTAGTAGTTGTGCGTCGTCTCCACGTCCAGCTTCAGGCGCGGATCGCCGGCGAGGGCGGCCTTGAGGCGGTTGAACCCGTCCTTGCCGTCCAGCTTCGCCGTCACCGACTGGAACGCCTGGCGCTGGTAGGCCGGCCCGAGCACGTCGACGTCGGCCCACAGTTCCGAATCGTGCGAGTCGCCGGACGAGAACGCACCGACCACCGTCCACATCTGGTTGGCGAGCTTGAGCTGCTTGCCGACTTCCAGGCCGACGAACTGCTTCTGCGCACCCCGACCCACCACCAGTTCACGCATGCCGGGGTTGAACTTGCGACCTTCGACGATCTTCAGTTTCGGCCGCAGCGTCCACGCCATCGGGCCGACACCGCGGAACTGCACGTTGGAGTCGGTGCCGTCCGCCTTGCTGGGCAGGTTCACCACCTGCGACAACTCCGGCGAGATCACCGGTCGGCCGTCGGCGCCGCGCGAGATGCCGGCCAGCGACGAGATCAGCGGGACCTGGTCGCGGGTGATGACCGAGTTGGTCTCGGCCTGCGAACCGGCACGCAGGATGATCGCGGACGAGTCGCTGCCGGTCTGGTTGAGCGTGGCCTTGAAGCCTTCGCCCATCGCCAGCATCGCCACCAGCACGCCGACCACGCCGGCAATGCCGACCACGATCACCGACGAGGCACCCCAGCGCTGCGGCAGGCTGGCCAGGCCGATCTTGGCCGCCTCCCAGGCAAGTCGCCCGGAACGTGTGAGCAGCAGCCACAGCACGAACAGCACCACCACGGCCAGCACCAGGTACCAGGGCAGCACCGCCCAGGCGACCAGACCGATGACGAGCAGCAAGGCGATGCCGAGATTGATCATGAACTTCTTCATCTGGATCTCCTTGGCTCAGCGGCCGGCGAGGGCATCGACGATGTTCAGGCGCATGCCACGCAACGCCGGCAGCAGTCCCACGATCACGCCGATGGCGAGCATCAGCACCAGGCCCACCACCCAGGTCTGTCCCAGCACCGTCGGCAACTGGATCATGCCGCCGCTGGCCTTGCTCACGCCCGGCATCAGCAGCGAGGCGATACCCATGCCGATCACGCCGCCCAGCACCACCAGCAGGATCGACTCGGCCAGCACCAGCCACAGCACGCTGCGGTTGGAGAATCCGATCGTCTTGAGCACCGCCAGCTCCGGGATGCGCTCGCGCACCGCTTGCGCCATCGTGTTGCCGGTCAGCAGCAGCAGGGTGAAGAACACCGCGCCCATGATGCCGGTGACGATCAGGCCGATGTCGGCGAACTGCTTGGCGAAGGCCTGGTTGAACGCCGCTTCGGTCTGCGCCTTGGTCTCGTGGTCGGAGTTGGCCGAGAGCGAATCAATGGCCTTGGCCACGCCATCGGAACCGGCGCCGTCGGCGACCTTGACGATGTACCAGCCAACGCGACCCTTGACGTAGTCGTTGGCCTCGTCGAAGTACTTCCAGTGGAAGAACAGCACGTTCTCCTGCGCCTTCATCTTCTCGTCGTCGATGCGGAAGATGCCATCGAGCTTGAACGACCAGTTGTTGCTGCCCTGGGTCGGGAAGATGGTGGCCTGCAGCGGGATGGTGTCGCCGATCTTCCAGCCGTGGCGCTTGGCCAGCGCCTCGCCGACGATGGCGCCGGTGCGGTTGTTCTCCCACGCCTTGCGCTGCTCGGCCGGGAGCTTGAACTCCGGATACAGGTCGAGGTAGCCCGGCCCGACCGAGAAGTTGGCGAAGAAGTTCTTCGGATCCTGGTAGATGCCGCCGAACCAGGCCGCATAGGCCGACTTCTGCACGCCCGGGATCGCCTTGATCTGCGTGTCCAGGCTATAGGGGAGCATTTGCGTGATCGACAGGCGCGAAGCGACGACCAGGCGGTTGGCGCCGGTGACGCTGCCGCCGGAATTGAATGCCACGCGCACCGAGTCGAGCATGCCGAACAGCAGGAACGCGGTTACCACCGACAGCAACGTCAAGAACGTGCGGGTCTTGCTGCGGAACAGCGCGGCCCAGATCAGGTGCAGGTATTTCATCTCTGCTTCCTCAACATGTGTCTCCCTTCTCCCCTTGTGGGAGAAGGTGGCCCGAAGGGCCGGAAGAGGGGGCGGAGCGCCGAATGCGTGGCTGGCCCCTTGCCCTCAGCTCCTTGAGAAACGTCAGTGCTCCACTGCTAGCTCACGCTCGACCAGGGTGCCCTTGTCGAGATGGATCGTGCGCTGGGCGTGATCGGCGGCCTTGGGATCGTGGGTGACCATGATGATGGTCTTGCCGTGCTCGCGATTGAGCGACTGCAGCAGCGCCAGGATCTCTTCCGCCGACTGGCGGTCGAGGTCGCCGGTGGGTTCGTCGCAGATCAGCAGGGTCGGGTCGGAGACGATCGCGCGGGCGATCGCGACGCGCTGCTGCTGGCCGCCGGACAATTCGTTCGGGCGATGCTTGCCGCGTTCGGCCAGGCCGACCAGCTGCAGCGCGATCTCGGCATTGCGCTTGCGCTGTGCCGACGACAGCTTGGTCAGCAGCAGCGGCAGCTCGACGTTCTTCTGCGCGTTGAGCGTCGGCATCAGGTTGTAGAACTGGAACACGAAGCCGACGTTGTGGCTGCGCCACTGCGACAGCTGGCCGGCGCTGAGCGTGTCGATGCGCTGGCCGTCGACCTGGATCTCGCCACCGGTGGGGGAGTCGAGGCCGCCGATGAGGTTGAGCAGCGTGGTCTTGCCAGAGCCCGACGGACCCATCAGCGCGACGAAGTCGCCCTTGGGGATGTCCAGGTCGATGCTGTGCAGCACCTCCACCTTTTCCGGACCGCGTTGATAGGTCTTCCTGAGATTGCGGATCGAAACCAGCGTAGACATTGCGACGTCCTCGATACGGTAGGAGGAGGAACTGCGTTAACTGCTTCGTTGATTACTGGTCTGCCGAGCCGCTGTCGGACTCGGCGGCGGCGACGGCAACCTTGACGCGGTCGCCATCGGCCAGACCTGCGGGAGGGTCGAGCACGACCGTCTCACCGCCTGAGAGGCCCTGGGTGACTTCGCGGTCGTCGCCCAGGCTGCGGCCGACGGTGACCTCGTGCTGCTGCGCCTTCTCGTCGACGACGACGAAGGCCAGCTGCTTGCCGTCGCGGCTGGTGATCGCCGCGGCCGGCACCAGCACGCCCGGCTTCTGCTTCGGCGCTTCGGGTTTGGCTGCTTCCAGGAAGCTCACGCGCACACCCATGTCCGGGACGATGCGCGGGTCCTTGGTCTTCAGCGCGACGCGGACCTTGACCGTGGCCTTGCCGCGGTCGGCCGCCGGGATGATGGCGATCACCTCGGCCGGGATCTTCCAGTCCTGGTAGGCGTTGAGCGTGGCCTCGACCGGCATCTTCGGCTGCACGCGGCCGATGAAGGCCTCGCCGACCTCGACCTCGATCTCCAGCGAATCCATGTCGACGATGGTGCCGATGCCCGTGCGGGTGAAGCCGCCACCGGCCGACAGCGGCGAAACGATCTCGCCCGGCTGCGCGGCCTTGGCCGTGACCACGCCGGAGAACGGCGCGCGCACGATGGTGTTGTCGACGCCCAGGTCGGCGATGTGCAGGCGGTCGCCGGCGACCTTGGCATTGCGTTCGGAGGTGGTCAGTTCGGCGCGCAGCGAATCGCGCGCGGCGATCGCTTCGTCGTACTGCGCCTTCGACACCAGCTGCTGGTTGACCAGCGTGGACAGTCGGCGGGCGTTGGCTTCGGCCTCGGACAGACGCGCACGCACGCTTTCGACCTGGCTGCGCGAGGCGCCGACCTGGGCGCTGGCGAGGGTGCGTTCGGCATCGGCGTCGATCGGATCGAGCGTGGCCATGATCTGGCCTTCCTCGACCTTCTGGCCTTCTTCGATCAGCACTTCGCGCACTTTGCCGGTGATCTTGGCCGACACCGTGGCCATGCGGCGGGCGACGACATAACCGGTGGCGTCGAGCACCGAAGCGTTGCCACCGCTGCCGATGGCGGTTGCGGTGGCGGTCTTCACTTCGACGCCGCGCTCGCGGCCAAGCACGGCCCACGCCGCGAGTGCGAGTACGAGCACCACCGCAACGACAGCGAGCGCGATCCACAAGCCGCGGCGTGATGCCGGCGGCGGTGGCGCGCTACGGTCTATGCGCAATTCCCTGAGCAGGTCGGACGAGGCAGTCATATGCACACCAGACGCAAGACGGCGCCTAGTGTGACGTCAGACCACCGATTGCGCCAACCTGCCGGAAGTCAGTTTGTGCAGGACCGGGCACGTGGCACGGGGGTTATCGCTACCACCCGGGCCGGGTCGATCGCGATCATCCCAGGGCCCATCAGGTCGAGGACAGCTTCCTGAGCAGCGCATACGCCCCGCGCAGCCCTTGTGCTTCGCCACCGGCCGGACGGCCCGGGCGATCACTGTCGTTCCAGCTGTACACGTCCAGGTGCGCCCACTTCTGCACCGCCGGGACGAAGCGCTCCAGATAGATCGCCGCGGTGATGCTGCCGGCCATCTTCGAAGGCCCGCCGTTGGCGATGTCGGCGACGGTGCTGGTGAGGTAACGCAGGTACGGGCGCCACAGCGGCATGCGCCACAGCGGATCGCGTTGCTCGATGCCCGACTCCAGCCACAACCGCGCCACGTCCTCGTCGTTGCAGTACAGCGCCGGCAGGTCCGGGCCAAGGGCGATTCGCGCAGCGCCGGTCAGCGTGGCGAAGTCGAGCAGCAGCGCCGGCTTCTGCTCGCCGGCGTAGGTGAGCGCGTCGCACAGGATCACGCGGCCTTCGGCATCGGTGTTGTCGATCTCCACCGACATGCCCTGGCGCGTGGCGACCACTTCGCCCGGACGGAATGCATTGGGGCCCACGGCATTTTCGACCGCCGGCACCAGCAGGGTCATGCGCAGCGGCAGCTTGCGCGTCATCACCAGTTCGGCCAGGGCGATGGCATGGGCGGCGCCGCCCATGTCCTTCTTCATGTTGCGCATGCCGTCGGCCGGCTTGAGGTCGAGGCCGCCGGTATCGAAGCACACGCCCTTGCCGACGATGGCCACGTGCGGGTGCGATTCGTCACCCCAGGTGAGTTCGATCAGGCGCGGCGCACGGTGGCTGGCGCGGCCGACGGCGTGGATCGCCGGGAAATTGCGGGTAAGCAGGTCATCGCCGCTGATCACCTCGATCCGCGCGCCGAAGCGCTCGGCCAGTTCGCAGGCGACCTGCTCGAGCTGGTCCGGGCCCATGTCTTCGGTCGGGGTGTTGACCAGGTCGCGCACGCGAAGGCACGCAGCGAGCTGGGCGAAGGCTTCGTCGTCTGCCTGCACCTGCAACAGCGCCGGTTGCCGCAGCGGCTGCTTGTAGCGGTTGAAGCGGTAGCTGCCCAGGCCCCAGCCCAGGTGCAGTGCCGACCGTGCCTCGACCGGAAGCTCGGTCGCCAGCACCCAGCTGCGCAGCGGCAATGCATACGGCGCGTGGCCGTAGGAGTAGGGGTCGAGCAGGTCGGCCACGCCGATCACCGCAGCAGCCAGGCCACCATCCGCCGCGGGCAGGGTGAGCGCCGTCCACGGCGAGCCATCGAATCCCTGCGCATCGAGCCAGGCCAGCGCTGCCGCATCCTGCGTCGCCCGCCACTGGCCGATCGTGTCGCGGCTGACCACATGCAGCGGCAGGCTCTCGGTGCGGGTATCGGCAAAGCCGTGCGGGATGCTCATGCGCTGAGGAGTTCCGGTTGTTGTGCCAGGTCCAGCCAGTCGGCCAGTCCGGCGAGTGTGGCGAATTCGAGGTCGGGGCGCAGGTCGGCATGGGGCCAGTGCGCGCCGTCGCGGTTGATCCAGCAGCTGCGCATGCCGGCGCGGTGGGCGCCGACCACGTCCAGTTCGATGTCGTCGCCGACATGCAGGACATCGCCGGGGGCGAGGTCGAGCTGGCGGCAGGCGGCGTGGAAGATGCTCGCCGCCGGCTTGGGCGTGCCGTGCTCGCGCGCGCCGAGCTGGAAGGCGAAATGCGCCGAGACGCCAACGCGCGCCAGGTCGGCATTGCCGTTGCTGATCGCCGCCAGCGGTACGCGCGCGGCCAGCCGCTCCAGCGCAGCGAGGGCATCGGGGTAGAACTCGACGCGGTTGCGTTCGGTGTAGAACGCCTCGAACGCGGCATCGGCATGCTGCTGCGGATCATCGCCGCTCAGTTCCATCGCGCGGATCAGGCTCAGCTTGCGCAGCTGGCTGAAGTCGTGGGCGAGGTCCGGACGTTCGACGAAGACGCGTTCGCGCAGTTCGCGCATCGCCTCGATCGGGAAGCGTTGCGCCGTGCCTGGGCAATGCTGCAACAGCCACGCGTGCAGCACCTGCTCGACCCGCGCCCCGATCGGCGCGAACGGCCACAGGGTGTCGTCGAGGTCGAGGGTGATGGCGCGAACGGGGAATTGCATGCCGATATTTTAGCCTGTTTGCTGCACTGCCCCGTCGTTAACGGCATACCGCGCTTTTGCATGAGCGTCCCAGGCGACCTTGGCGCGCCCGGGGCCCGGATCCGGCTCGGCTCACTCCAGCAGGCGCGCCCAGCCCCCCAGGCCCTCGATCCGCGCCAGCACCAGCTTCACGCACACCAGCAGCGGCACCGCCAGCAGAAGGCCGATGATTCCCCACAGCCAGCCAAACAGCATCAGCGCCAGGATCAGCACCAGCGGCGACAGGCGCATGCGCCGGCCGAGCACGATCGGGGTGATGATCTGGCCCTCGATGGTGTGCAGCACCAGGTAGATGCCTGCCGGCAGCAGCGACGGCAGCAGCTTGTCGAAGGCGACGAAGCCCATCAGCAACATGATGACGATGCCGACAAGCGGGCCCACGTAGGGAGCGAAGTTCAGGATCGCCGCCATCGTGCCCCACAGCAGCGCTTCGGGCAGCGGCACGCCCAGCCAGTACAGCGCGCCGGCCAGGGCAAGGCCGAGGGCGATGTTGATCAGGGTGATGGTCAGCACGTAGCGCGATATCTCGCGCTCGATCGAATGCAGGATGTCGACGGTCAGCTTCTTCTGCTGCCGTGTCGGCAACAGCGCGATCGCGTTTCGTTGCAGGCTTTCGCCATAGACCATGAAGAAGAACGTCAGCAGCACCACCGCGAGCACCGAGGCCACCCGCCGCGGCGTCGCGGTCAGCGCCTTGTAGGGTTCGTTGAGCTCGGTGCGGATCACCTGCACCGGCTTGCCGGTGCTCTCGCCTCCGGCGGCTCGGGCGATGTTCTGCGCGGCCTTGTTGGCGTCGAGCATCGGCTTGGTCAAGTCGCGCAGCTTCGGCGCGATCGACTTCATTTCGCGCGGCACCTGCCGCACCCATTCGCCGGCCGGTTCGACCAGCTGGTTGCCCAGCGCGGCGGCGCCGGCGAGGCCACCGGCGAGCACCAGCACCGCACCGAGGAAACGCGGGACGTACAGCTTCTGCAGGCCGCGGATGATCGGGTTGCCGATGAGTGCGCAGAACATCGACAGCAGGACAGGCAGGACCAGTTCCTGCGCCGCCCATAGCGTGTAACCGACCGCGAGCGTGGCCAGCACCATGGCCGCGCTGGAGGACCTCGGGCGTGCCAGTAACGGGGATGGCGGAGCGTCGCCCTCGCCGGGCGGTTCCGATTCGGAAGGTGCTTGGGTTGCTGGGATGCTCAAGGTTCGACCGGATGGACCACGCCGCGTGCAGCTTGCACAGTTGCCTCGGCGCGCGCCAGCGTCAGTGCATCTTCGTCCGCAAGTGGAGGCGCAGCCACGACGGGCGCGGGAGCGGCGGCGGCCTGTTCGGCGCTGGCGGCTGCCTGCTCGGCACCTTCGGCGGCCACCTGGGCGCTGCCGCCGGCGAACAGGCCCGAGATCATCGTCACCAGCTGCATCAGTCCACCGCTTTTGCCCAGGGTGCGCAGCGGTTCGGCGCGGCCGACGACGAAGCCGGCGGCGAGGCCGGCGATCACGATCCTTCCCGGCGTCCACAGCTCGCGCCACGACGTGCGCACCTTGCGCAGGTCGGCTACGGCGCTGCGCTCGCTGGCTTCGAGCGCGTCCTCGGCCTGGTCGACCTTCTGGATCAGCTGTTCAAAGCGCATGGCGGCGGGCGACGAGGGAAGTCATGGGAATAGTCATGGGACTGGTCATGGCGGCGCGACGTCGATGCCCTGTTCGTCCTTCTTCGGCCGCCCCGACAGGCTCTGTTCGTGGCGCTTTGCAGCGTCGCGGGCCGATTCCTCCGAGCCCGGGCCGGGCATGAAGTCGGCGAGGTCGCCGATGCCCAGGCGCGCCAGCTGCCGGCGCGTAGCCTGCAGGCGGGTGTGGTCGAAATAGTGCATCGCGCGCCAGCAGGCGTAGCCCGTCACGGCCAGGCTGAGCAGTGCGGCGATCAGCATTGCCAGCAACCACGACAGGCCCAGGGTGGTCAGCAGCGCGACCAGGCTGCCCATCAGGAACAGCCAGGCCGAAGCGCCGAAAACGATCGCCACGCCGACAAAGGCAAGCGCGCGGCCCAGCGCACTGCGCGCCAGCGCCAGGTCGGCGGCGACGAGGCTGCGCATCGCCTTGGCCGATGCGCCCGCGGCGCGCAGGCCGGTGCGCGCGGTGGCGCCCAGTTCGCGCAGCGCCTCTCCCAACTGGTCAGGCGGCGGAACCGATGCCCCGGGCTCGGGTCCCTCGGGCGTTCGATCGTCCCCCACCTGGCTCATGCGGTTTTACTTGTCGCCGCTGCGGGCGAGCTTGGCGATGATCCAGCCGGCGGCAAAGGCGACGCCGAAGGACGCAAGCGGGCGCTCGCGGATCAGTTCGGCGGCGCTGTCGATCAGGTCGCGGCCCTTGTCCATCAGTGCATCCACCTGCTCGCGGGCAACGCCCCCGGCCTGCTCGGCGGCAGCGATTCCCGACAGGGCGCTGTCGGCCAGGTCGGCCTTCACGTTCGCCTTGCCCACGCGCAGTTCGTCGCCGGCCGCGCTGGCTGCGCCGCGCAGTGCCTCGCCGGCATCGCTCGCCGCCTGCTTGAGGTGTCCGCCGGCTTCGCCGAGGTGGGTCTTCATGCCGTCGCTGGGGGTGGGATTCATCAGGTGTTCCTCCAAGGGGTCTCGGGGTGTCGCAGGCGTGACGTTACTGCATCGACAAGTTGCCCTGTCGGCCGCCGCCACGTACGACGCGCAGGACCAACTGTGCGGGAGCCTGTGTGAAGCTGGCGCGGAAACCTGAAAGATCCTCGAACGTACCAGACGTGGCAGCGGTGATGATGTCGTCCTTCTGCAGGCCGTTCTGCGCAGCGCGGCTGCCGCGCGCGACCGATTCGACCAGCACGCCGGAATAGCCCGACTGGCGCAGGCGCTCGGGCAGTTCGGCGAACACGGCGCCGGCCAGGCGCGGGTCGAGCTCCAGTCCCTGGAACGACTTGGGCTGTTCGCGCAGCACGGTGTTCATCTGGATCACCTTGCCGTCACGACGCACCTCGAGCGCGACGCGGCTGCCGACGGCCTGCAGGCCTTCGAAGTTGCGCAGCGCGTCCGGGTCGTCGATGCGCTCGCCGTTGGCGCTGATGATCACGTCGCCGGGCTTGAGGCCGGCCGTCGCCGCGCCACCACCGGAGTAGACCTGCGTGACCAGTGCGCCGCGCGCTTCCTCCAGGCCCAGTCCCTGCGCCAGGCGCGCATCGACCGCCTGCGACTCCAGCCCCAGCGTTCCGCGGATCACCACGCCATTGTTGGCGATCAACTGGCCCATGATGTTGCGCGCCAGGCTGGTCGGGATGGCGAAGCCCAGACCGATGTTGCCGGCCATCGAACCGCGCGGATTGAAGCTGGCCGTGTTGATGCCGACCAGTTCGCCGTTGAGGTTGACCAGTGCGCCGCCGGAGTTGCCCGGATTGATCGAGGCGTCGGTCTGGATGAAGTTCTGGAAGCCCAGTCCGCGCAGGCCGGTGCGGCCGACCGCGGAGACAATGCCCGAGGTCACCGTCTGGCCGATGCCGAACGGGTTGCCGACGGCGACGACGAAGTCGCCGACCCGCAGCGCATCGGAGTTGGCCAGCGGGATCGCGGCCAGGTTGGGTGCGTTGATGCGCATCAGCGCGACGTCGGTATCCGGGTCCGAACCCAGGAACTCGGCCTTGAGCGTGCGCCCGTCGGCCAGCGTCACCGATACCTCGTCGGCGCCCTCGATCACATGGTGGTTGGTCAGCACGTACCCGCGCTGGGCATCGACGATCACGCCAGAGCCGAGCGATTCGTTGATCCGCTCCTGGGTCAGCTCCGGGAACATGCGCCGGAACATCGGGTCGCCGCCGAACGGGCTGACCTTGACCCGCTGCTTGGTGTGGACGCTGACCACGGCCGGGGTGACCTTGGCCAGCATCGGCGCCAGCGACGGCAGTGGCTGGCCGCTGACCACCACCGGCAACGCGGCCACGGCGGGCACGGTGGTGGCTGCGGCCGGCGCCGCCTGGGCAGGCGTTTCCAGGCCATCGCGCATGGCGATGGCGACGAATCCGCCGAAGGCGGCGGCCAGGGACAATGTAAGAAGGGTCGGCAGAGGGCGCATCGCGTCGTTCTGGCTGGAGGGGAGGAGGGGTCGGGTCCGCACACGGCGGCTGAACGGCCCCAGTGTCTGGCAAGACCACTAAATAGGCCATGAAGTTTCCAGCATCTGCGCCGCCGCCGCAGCCCCCGCCAGCGGCGGTCGCGAGACCGGCGCGGCTTGCAAGTGCACCTGCCGCACTGCATCGCTGACGTCCGTCACGCATTGTGACTGCGATCAAAAAAGCGTTGACTAAATTCGGCACCGGGTTTAGCTTGAACCCTCGCTTCGGCCACTACATGTAGTGGTCAACGGGCGGCGGGAGCCCAAAGTTAGGGATTTCCTGGCTTAGAGTTGCGGTACTGTCAGCGCTATCGGGGGATGGCGCGGAACGGGAGCAAGATGAGCCCAAAATCGAACCAGAACCCATGTTTCGCGGACGTGCAAGACCGGTCGCGGGCATCGCCGTCGGCGACCGTTTGGTGGTCAGTGGCTTGGCGGCACCCAATATAAGAATCCACCGGCAGCGGTCCCGATCCGCTGCCAGAACGAGGAGAAAGGACAGGCATGAGCACAGTGCGCCTCGAGGCGGTCAAGACGGCCGCGGCTGTAACGGGGGACCTCGAAAGGGAAATCCCGATGCAGCCCGCTTCCCAGGACATCTGGGACAAGAAGTACCGGCTGAAGACCAAGACGGGGAAGGCCGTCGATTCCGATATCGACGCCACCTACCAGCGCGTGGCCAAGGCCCTGGCCGAAGCCGAGCCCAATGCCGAGAAGCAGCAGTACTGGAACGAGCGTTTCGTGTGGGCGCTGCGCCGCGGGGCCATTCCCGCCGGCCGCATCACCTCCAACGCCGGCGCGCTCGAGCACAAGCCGGCCACCTCGACCATCAACTGCACCGTCTCGGGCACCATCGAGGATTCGATGGACGGCATCCTGGAGAAGGTCCACGAAGCGGGCCTGACGCTGAAGGCCGGTTGCGGCATCGGCTATGAGTTCTCGACGCTGCGTCCGCGCGGCGCGTTCGTCGCCGGTGCCGGCGCCTACACCTCCGGCCCGATGTCCTTCATGGATATCTACGACAAGATGTGCTTCACCGTGTCCTCGGCCGGTGGCCGTCGTGGCGCGCAGATGGGCACGTTCGACGTCTCCCATCCGGACGTGAAGGACTTCATCCGCGCCAAGCGCGAAGACGGCCGCCTGCGCCAGTTCAACCTGTCGCTGCTGATCACCGATGGCTTCATGGAGGCCGTCGACACCGACGCCGACTGGCCGCTGGTGTTCCCGGTCAACATGAAGGAAAAGGGCGACATCAACCTCGACGACGCGACCCAGGTCGTGTGGCGCGAGTGGCCGACCCACCGCAACTACATCGTGCGCGACGACGGCCTGGTGGCCTGCAAGATCTACGGCCACATCCGTGCCCGCCACCTGTGGGACATGATCATGGTCTCGACGTATGACTACGCCGAGCCGGGCTTCATCCTCATCGACCGCGTCAACGAGATGAACAACAACTGGTGGTGCGAGAACATCCGCGCGACCAACCCCTGCGGCGAGCAGCCGCTGCCGGCCTACGGCGCCTGCCTGCTGGGCTCGGTCAACCTGACCAAGTTCGTTCGCGACCCGTTCACCGACCAGGCGACCTTCGACTGGGAGGAATACAAGGAAGTCGTGCGCGTGTTCACCCGCATGCTCGACAACGTGGTCGAGGTCAACGGCCTGCCGCTGGAGCAGCAGCGCAACGAAATCATGCGCAAGCGCCGCCACGGCATGGGCTTCCTCGGCCTGGGCAGCACCGTGACCATGCTGCGCATGAAGTACGGCAGCAAGGAGTCGTGCGAGTTCACCGAGCGCATCTCCCGCGAGATGGCCGTGG
Source organism: Lysobacter sp. 05T417 (assembly GCF_056396405.1). Classification (NCBI taxonomy): domain Bacteria; kingdom Pseudomonadati; phylum Pseudomonadota; class Gammaproteobacteria; order Lysobacterales; family Lysobacteraceae; genus Lysobacter; species Lysobacter sp. 05T417. The sequence goes on from NZ_JBFTLK010000005.1 coordinate 424,526, forward strand.
CCGGTTGGGAAATGGGCCTGGCGCTGGCGAAGGAAAAGGGCGCCGCGCCGATCATGGACGAGCTGTTCGCCGTCGATGCCGAGATGCTGCGCAAGCGTCCGGAGATGGTGAAGGACGGCTGGAAGATCGGCCAGGACATCCCCGGCCGCGTCCTCCACGCCCGCTACAGCCGCTACATGCAGCGCGTCGCCTCGGTGGCGCCGGAGCTGGTGGACGAGCTTGCGCAGACCGGCGCGCGCTTCACCCACCACAGCTCGATCGCACCGACCGGCACGATCTCGCTGAGCCTGGCCAACAACGCCTCCAACGGCATCGAGCCGTCGTTCGCGCACCACTACAGCCGCAACGTGATCCGCGAAGGCAAGAAGTCGAAGGAAAAGGTCGACGTCTATTCCTACGAGCTGCTGGCCTACCGCGAGCTGATCAACGCCAAGGCCATGCCGTTCTCGGATGAAGAGCACGCCAGGCTGCCGGAGTACTTCATCTCCGCCGACGACATCTCCCCCAAGGAGCACGTCGACGTGCAGGCCGCGGCGCAGAAGTGGGTGGACAGTTCGATCTCCAAGACCGCCAACGTCCCGACCGACTACCCGTACGAGCAGTTCAAGGACATCTACCGCTACGCCCACCAGCAGGGTCTGAAGGGGTGCACCACGTTCCGCTTCAACCCGGCCGCCTTCCAGGGCGTGCTGGTCAAGGAAGCCGACCTGGAAAACACCACCTATCGCTTCGAGCTGGAAGACGGCAGCGTGCTGGAGGTCAAGGGCAACGAGCAGATCGAATACGACGGCGAGATGCATACCGCCGCCAATCTGTTCGATGCGTTGAAGGAAGGCTATTACGGAAAGTTCTGAGCGCTGTGGTCGCGAGCGCTGCGAGGGACCTGCTTTCAGGCGTCAGGCAACAACGGCACCCGGGGGAAGCAGGTTCCTCGCACTTTCGAAGCGGTAGAGGCAGGGGGCAGCGGTGATCGCCTCCACACGGAGTCCGGGCCGGCTCCGCGTTCATGTACCAGGCCCAAGTGAGTAACGTGTGGATTGTGTCGTGCGCGTGCAGCAGGTATAGCATCGCCCTTGCAACACCCCGATTACCGCAACACGCCAACCAGGTTTTGACGCCCGTCAGGAGGGCACATGAGCAATGGCAACGGAGTGACGGCGACCCTGTCGCAGGCCGCCGATAACGTGAAAGAAACCGCATCCCACATTTCCAGCGCGGTGATGCACCGTGCCGAGGAAGCGGTGGCGTCGGTCAAGACCACCGCCAAGAAGGCACGCAAGGCCGCCAAGAAGGCGGTAGGCACCGCCAAGAAGAAGCTCGCCGCTGCCAGCGCCAAGGCCAAGAAGGAAGCTTCGTCGCTGAAGGCGAAGGCCGGCAAGAAGACGGCCAAGAAGGCGACGAAGAAGGCTGCAAAGAAGGCAACCAAGAAGGCAACCAAGAAGGCTGCGACCAGGACGACCGCGAAGAAGGCGGTGAAGAAGGTTGCGGCGAAGAAGACGGCGAAGAAGGCCGCCAGGAAGGCAACGAAGAAGGTTGCCAGGAAGGCTGCGAAGAAGGCCGTCAAGAAGGCCACGAAGAAGACTGCGACGAAGAAGGTCGCGAAGAAATCAGCCGCCCGGAAAGCTGTGAAGAAGGCGCCGGCCAAGAAGGCCGTAGCCAGGAAGGCGGCGAAGAAGGCAGCCAAGCGACCCGCAAAGAAGGTCGCGAAGAAAGCTGCCAGGAAGTAAGTGCCCCGATTGGTCGCCGCGTCCCAGTGGCGCGGCGACCGCCTTAAGCGACATATAACTAGATCAGCGTTACCGCACCAGGAGCGGGTTCATGGCCGTCAAGATCGACAAGAAAATCAAGGGCTACAGCGTCGTCACCCCGGAAGACAAGGCGAAAGAGGCTTCGCGCCCGGCGCCGGTCGCCGCGGTCGAGTCGCTGCCGACCGCCGACGTGATCCAGATGCACGAGCGCATAGAGCGCCCCGAGATCCTGATCGGCTCCACCTACAAGATCAAGTCGCCGCTGTTCGAGCACGCGCTGTACGTGACGATCAACGACATCGTCCTCAACGCCGGCACCGAGCACGAACTGCGCCGTCCCTTCGAGATCTTCATCAACTCGAAGAACATGGACCACTTCCAGTGGATCGTCGCGCTGACCCGCATCATGTCGGCCGTGTTCCGCAAGGGCGGCGACGTGACCTTCCTGGTCGACGAGATGAAGGCCGTGTTCGACCCGAAGGGTGGCTACTTCAAGGCCGGTGGCGTGTACATGCCGTCGCTGGTGGCCGAGCTGGGCAGCATCGTGGAGGACCACCTCAAGTCGATCGGCCTGATGCACGACCCGGAGATGAGCGACGCCCAGCGCGCCCTGATCGCCGAGAAGCGCGCCGCCTACGCGCAGCTGTCAAAAAAAAACTCTGACGCGGGCCACGTAGACCTGTTCCCCGAACCGCGCATCAGCGATACGCCGCGCAGCGAGGACGTCGAAGTCACCGGCGACGGCGTCAGCTTCCCGCCGAGCGCGACGATGTGCCACAAGTGCAACACCAAGGCGGTCGTGATCATGGATGGCTGCGCGACGTGCTTGAACTGCGGGTACAGCAAGTGCGGTTGAGCTGACCGCGGGAACGGAACCGAAGCGGACGCCAAACCCGGGCGCGCGAGGCGCTTCGCCGGGATGGCCGACATCCCGGCCTACGGCTCAAGCTCCAGCGAAACCGCACGCCCCTGCGTTACCGAGCGCATCGCCGCTTCCATGACCGCCATTACCCGGACGGCCTCATCCGGCGCAACCGGATTAGGCCCATCGCCCGCGATGGCCTGCGCGAGCTCTGCATAGAACCGCGACTGGTCACCTGGCACGGCGGCCCGTGTCTGGATCGGGCCATCGTCCCGTCGCCATTGCAGGGGGTCTGGATCGATACCCCAGTCCGGGTCGCCGGGTCGAAGACCCGCAAGCAGTTGTTGCTCCTGGCGATCGGGCTGCACCTTGACCAGGGATCCTCGTGTTCCATGCACGACGAAGCGCGGTCCTGGGATCGCGGCGAGCATTCCTGCATGCAGGACGGCCCTGGTCGCACCGAAACCCAGCACGACATGGGCCCAGTCGTCCGTGGTGGCGCCGCTGCGTTGCTGTGCCAGGTTCGCCTGCACGGTGTCGGGCCATCCGAACAGCATCAGCGCCTGATCCACCAGGTGCGGTCCAAGATCCCACCACAGGCCTGCAGCCGGGCCGGGTCGCTCGCGCCAACGATCGCGAACCTGCGGGCGGAATCGTTCGAGTCGCGATTCGAAATGACGGGCCTCGCCGATCAGGCCTTCGCCCATGGCCTGTCGCACCGAGAGGAAATCGCTGTCCCAGCGACGGTTGTGAAACACCGAGAGGAGTCGGTCGTTTGCCTGCGCAGTCGCTCTGAGTTCGCTTGCCTGCGACAGGTCGGGCGTCATCGGCTTGTCGACGACGACGTGTTTGCCTGCGCGCAGCGCAGCTTGGGCGAGCGGAAAATGCGTGTCGTTGGGTGTGGCGATCACCACCAGGTCGATGCCGGGGGCGACGACGGCCTGCATGGGATCAGCTTCGATCTCCACGCTCGGCAGCTCCGCCCGCACCTGCTCGGGTCTGCTTGAGGCAACAAGCGCCATGGACAGCCGGGGGACCGCGTTGATCAGCGGCGCATGGAACGTGCGCGCGGCATAGCCGTATCCGATCAGCGCAGTGCGAATTGGACTGGATGGCGTGTTCATGGCGGATACCGGAATTGGCTATGCGCAGAATTACCAGAGGAGTGGTGAGACCGGCCAGTCACCTTACTCGGCCCGTTCCGAAACGTTGATCGAGTTCCACTCCCAGGTCTTCCCTTCATCGGTCGAGAAGGCCTGGCTCCAGATTGGCAAGGTGGGATTGCGCACGTCCCATCGGAATACCACGATGATCTTCTGGCCCTTGTAGGTATCCCTGGCAAAGAAGTGGCCCACCATGTTCTCGAACGAACCGACGACAGGCGGATCCAGGCGCCCGGAGTTGCCATCCGCCCAGTAGATGCTCCACAACCGGGTCTTGGGATCGAACAGTCGCAACGCCACGCCTTCGTACGGTTTGCCTTCGGACTGCTCGGTGTATTTGTCGATGTTGCCGAGGCCGTCGAGGATCTGATGCATCTCCACGCGGGACTCGAAGTCGATCCACTCGGTCGAGCCGGTGAGCCTGGATTTCAGTTTGCGGTTCCGGAGCTTCCAGTTTCCAACCAGGTAGTCGAAGTCATGCCGTGACGCCGTCGCCGACGGCGCAATCAGCAGTTCACCGTTGCTGTCGAAATGCAGCTGTGGGACCGCCAGCGAGGTGTCGGGCACGAGCGCCGGGTCTACGCGCGGTGCGGCCACGGAGCCGAAGGGCAGCACGGCAAGTGCGAACAGGAGCACGGCGCAGGCTTGCCCGGCTGGCCAGCGCCGCGCGCCGACCGTCTTCTTGGGGTCCGTTGCCTGCATGGGGTTGGCCATCATGTCGGTTCCTCCGAACTGGGTGTGCTGCGGCCGATCGTGCAGGGGCCGGCGCGATATCACACTCCCGTGGCGTTGATATGGCGTGAAGGCCTTGCAGCCCACAGTGTTGCGGCGACTCCACGGCGGTGGACGCGTGCAAGCGGCCCAGGCAATTGCCCTACAATGCCTCGATGGATTACCAGCTGATCATCAAGTTCTGGCGCAAGTCACTGGCGGACGAAGCCTTCCTCGCAACGATCGAGAGCGAGTTGAAGCAGGCGCTGGGCGACACGGTCGAGCTTGATGGTTATGACGTCAGCAAGAATGAGATCAATCTCTTCATGGTGACCTCCGACCCGAAGCAGTCCTTCCGGCGCGCCAGGGAGGTTCTGACGCGCATGGGTCTCGTCAACGGAGTCTCGAGCGCGTACCGGCTGGTTGGCGGCGCACGTTTCACCTCGCTGTGGCCGTTGCGCTCCACACGCAAGTTCACGTTGCCGTAGCGAAAAAAAGCGCCCCGCGTATGCGGGGCGCTGAGCAGCCCTGGTTCCCGGGTTGCGCTTACATCTTGCCTTGGGCTGCCTGTTCGATCAGCTGAGCCACCACGTCCGGCTTGGAGACATAGATCGCATGGCTGCCCGCTGCTTCGGCGACCTTGGCGCCTGCACGCTTGGCCATCATCTGCTGGGCCGGCGGCGGGATCATGTGGTCGTCGGTGGCGACCAGATACCAGCTCGCCTTCGACTTCCACGCCGGAACGGTCACCTTGCCAGCCAGGGCTTCAACACCCCACGGCACCTGCGACGCAGCCATGAACTCTGCTTCCTCTGCCGGGACATCACCTGCGAACGACGCGGCGAACTTCACCCGATCAAGGAACAGGAAGCCATCCTGCGGCGGCAGGATCGGCGGCTGCGCGGCGCCCGGCGGCGGGTTGGCGATCAGGGTCTGCACCGACTCGCCGGCGTCCGGCGCGAACGCGGCGATGTAGACCAGGCGCTCGACCTTGGGGTCGGTGCCGGCCTCGGAGATCACCACGCCACCGTAGGAATGGCCAACGAGCACGACGGGGCCGTCCTGCTGGGCGATGACGCGCTTGGTGACCGCGACGTCGTCGGCGAGCGAGAGGGTGGGGTTCTGCACGATGCTGACGTTGTAGCCATCCTTCTTGAGGATGTCGTAGACCTTCTGCCAACCGGAGCCGTCGACGAAGCCGCCGTGGACCAGGACGACGTTCTTGACGGCCTTCGGGGCCGGGGCGGGCTTGGCGGCGTGGGCGGTGGAGGCCAGCGAGACGGCGGCAACCGCAGCGAGCGCGAGCGACTTCAGTTTCATGGGATTCTCCAGATGGAATGGTTGGGCGGATCGGTCTTTCGGCGGAGGGGCTGGCGGGCCAACCTTGGAGCGCAGATTGCCGCCTGCCCCCCGCGCGCACCATCGGTTGAATGACCGAGGCCCGGACGGGCAGGGCGCAGATAGACTTCCCCTCCACCCCGTGTAGAGGTCATGAAGGCCGTGGACGAATCCGCAGTCGCCCTCCTGGATGTGATCCGCTCGTTGGCGTTCGTCGGCGACCTCGCCATGGGGCAACCCACCGACCATTCGCCGCGTGCCGCCTGGATGGCGGGACAACTGGCCCGCGAGACGGGAGCGGACAACGCCGCCTGCACGCGCGCCACCGCGGTCGCCCTGCTGCGCTGGTCGGGTTGCACCGCCAACGCACCGGAGTTCGCGCAGTTGTTTGGCGACGACGTGAGCGGGCGCAAGGCATTGCTCGCGATCCAGTCCTCCGGCAGCAGTTTCCGTTCTGGCACGCGCAACAAGGGTTCTGCATTCCTGTCACTGTCGCGCATCCATTGCGAAGTGTCGGGAGACATCGCCGAGCAACTGGGTTTGGACGAAGAAACACAGTTCGCCCTGCGCCACCTGTTCGAGAGTCACGACGGCAGCGGCGCGCCAGATGGCCTGCGTGGCGACCAGGTACCGATCGCGGTCTACATGGCGTCTATTGCCGGCGACCTCGACATCTTCAATCGTCTCTATGGCTTCGATCAGGCGTGCCGGCTGATTGGTGAGCGTGCCGACACGCTGTATCCGCGCGCAATTGCCGATGTGGTTCTCACGCATGCCCGCCAGTGGCTCGCGGCACTCGACGCTGACCCGACCTTGTCCGGGCCGTGCTCGCTGGAAGCAACGTTGGCAGGCCGTACGACGTCGCTGGAGATACTGGCCCACGTCATCGACCTGAAACTGCCGTGGATGACCGGTCATTCGCGCAACGTGGCGCAGATTGCACGCAACGCGGCCATCCATCTGGGCCTGGACGAAGTCAGTCAGCAGCGGGTGTACCGGGCCGCCCTCATTCATGGCATCGGGCGCGCTGCGGTGCCCAACATGGTCTGGGACACGCCGGGCCGCCTGGCCGTGTCGGCGTGGGAGCGTGTCCGCCTGGTGCCGTACTGGACCGGCCGCGCGGCACGCCAGATCGGCTCGCTTGGGGCGGAGGCGGAAGTCGCCTCGTACGCGTACGAGCGGCCCGACGGATCGGGCTACTTTCGCGAGGTCAAGGAGCTCAGCATCCCGCTGGAAGGGCGCATCCTCGCTGCCTCCGTCGCACTGGCCGCGCTCCGGGTCGAGCGTCCGTGGCGCGAAGCGTATCCGGACCACCAGGCCCGTGAAATGTTGATGGCCGAAGCCGAGGCAGGCCGGCACGACCTGGCCGTCGTCCGAGCGCTTTTCGACAGGCGCCGCGAGGTCGTCCGTCAGCCGACGCCCTCAACGACGGGATTGCTTACCGAGCGCGAACGGGACGTCCTTCGCTGGATCAGCCTGGGCGCCAGCAACAAGCAGGCGGCACAGAAACTCTCCATCAGCCCCAGTACCGTCCGCACGCACGTGGAAAGCGTGTTTCGCAAGCTCGAATGCACCACGCGTGCTGCGGCCACATTGAAGGCAACCCAGCTGGGCCTGCTGTAGCCGCGAGCGTTGACCGGATGCGGAAGCGGCCGGCGCGAAAGCCGGCCGCCTCGCATTGCGCCTTTACGCCGACGGCGCGTCGTCGGTGAACCGTTCGTGCAGCCTCACCGGCTCGACCTTGGTCCGTTCGCGCTTGCGGATCCACAGGTTGATCAGTTCGACGAACACCGAGAACGCCATCGCGGCGTAGATGTAGCCCTTCGGGATGTGCTGGCCGAAGCCATCGGCGATCAGCACCAGGCCGATCATGATCAGGAAGCTCAGCGCCAGCACCTTCACGGTCGGGTGGCGCTCGACGAAGTCGCCGATCGGCCGGGCGAACATCAGCATGAAGGCGATCGAGATCAGGATCGCGGTGACCATCACCCAGCGCTCGTCGACCATGCCCACCGCGGTGATGATCGAATCCAGCGAGAAGACGATGTCCAGCACCATGATCTGGGCAATGACGCTGGCGAAGGTGGCCGTCACCGTGCCGACGCCGACGTGCTCGCTGGCCCCTTCCAGCTTCTGATGGATCTCGTGGGTGGCCTTGCCGATCAGGAACAGGCCGCCGCCGATGAGGATGAGGTCACGCCAGGAAAACTCGTTGCCCAGCACCGAGAACAGCGGCGCGGTCAGGCCGACGATCCAGGCGATGGCCAGCAACAGGCCCAGGCGCGTCACCGCGGCCAGGGTGATGCCGAGCCGGCGCGCCTTGTTGCGCTGCTCCGGGGGCAGTTTGCCGGCAAGGATGGAGATGAAGATGATGTTGTCGATGCCGAGCACGAGTTCGAGCGCGGTCAGTGTGGCCAGGGCGATCCAGATCTCGGGGTTCAGTAGGGCGTCCATTGGGGTCTCGTAGAAGGGCGGGGCGGCCGTGGGCCGGTGGCTGGCCGAACCTGCCCGCGCACGCACGGTGCCTGCCGGGAGCGGCGGGGCCATGTGATGGGCGGTTGGGGTTCAAGGCGGCGGAAAAGCCACGGCGCCTGTGCATTCAATGGGCGCACCTTCGCCGTGGGACGGCGAAGGTCTTGCTCGCAGGACGCCTCAGGCGACCTGCTGCTGCACCGGGGACGAATCCCGTAGTGACGGTGCCAGCATGCGGGAGCTACTCCCCTTCGTGACCGGGATAGTAATGCATCGGCCGCCGCCGGAGGAATGGCGGGCCCGGGTTCGGCTATTCTCCGGGCCAGCGCGGTGAAGCTTCAGGCGCTACCTGGAAGCCATTGGCGGTTCAACCAGAGGGGAGAAGGATCTTGAGCGACCCGTACAACACGGCTGATTCGCAGCCAGTCACGCCGCGCGAGGCGACGCCTCAGCCCACCGCGGTCAGGCAGAGCGTCATGTTCCGTCTGCTTCGTTATGCAAGCGTCGGAATCTTCACCGCCAACATGCTGGTCATGTTCGCGACCACGGTGTTTGTGCCGGTGTTGAACGTGATCTACTTGAGGCCGCGCCAGGCGGACTGATCCGCATGACCCAGAGTTCTTCTTCCAGATCCACGACCCCACATCGATGAATCGCCAGGGCAGCGATACCGGAACCAGGTACCGTTCCGCCATCTTCTACCTGAGCCAAGCGCAGAAGCTTGCCGCTGAAGCCACGATTGCCGACCTCGAAGCCTCCGGTCTGCTTCCAGGCAAGGTGGTCACCTCGGTCGAGCCAGCCGGCACCTCTGGGAGGCCGAATCGGTGCACCAGGACTACCTCGAACGTTCGCAGCAGCTGGCATGCCGACGCATTCGCCCCGGTTGGAAGCTGCCTTCTGCCAGGGCATGACCCGGCAGGTTTGCGGGGCCGGCAGTCGCATGTGTTCGTCAGCCGGCGGCCGCGTTCCGTCGCACTGACGGCGGTTTCGTCGCAAGGCGGTCGCAAGGCTCGCGACACGGCAGCATGCTCCGCGAACTTGCGGAGCGCCGGAGCCCAACATGCGTGCCTACGGATGGATGACTGTACTTGCCCTCGCCGCTTCCCTCGCATCCGGCCCGGCAGCGCCCTCGGCGCCGCTTCCGTCGACGACCGCAGCGGCCGCGCCCGACCGTGCCATCGAGGACCGGATGGCGCAATCCGGGCTGGTCGGCATCGGCGCGGCAATCATCATCGACAAGAAGCTGGCCTGGTCGAAGGGCTATGGTTTCGCTGACAAGCAGCGCGGTGTGCCGTTCACACCCGACACGGTGATGAACATCGGGTCGATCAGCAAGACCGTCACCGGCGTGGCGCTGATGCAGGCCGTGCAGGACGGCAAGCTGTCGCTGGATGCCGACATCAACGACTATCTGCCGTTCAAGGTATCCAACCCGTCGTTCCCGCGCGTGCCGATCACGCTGCGCCAGCTGGCGACACACACGTCCGGGATCACCGACCGCTGGGAGGTGTACCAGCGCCTCTACCACTGGGGCGACGACGCGCCGGAGGCCCTGTGCGATTTCCTGCAGGGCTACCTGGTACCAGGCGGCGACGACTACGCGAAGGAGAACTTCCTCGCGTTCAAACCCGGGACGCATCGGGAGTACTCCAACATCGCCGCCGGACTGGCCGGCTGCATCATCGAGCGTGCCGTCGGCGAGAAGTTGAACGTGTACACCCGCCAGCGCATCTTCACTCCGCTGAAGATGGATCACAGCGGCTGGTTCCTGTCGGAGGTGCCGGCGGGCTCGCACTCCACGCTGTATGTCTACCAGGACGGCTTCAGTGTGCCGATCCCGTTGTACGGCGTGACCACTTATCCGGATGGCGGAGTGCGGACATCGGTGGCAGACCTGTCGAGGTTCTTCATCGCGCTGCTCGATGGCGGGCAGTACCAGGGGGTGCGCATCCTGCAGCCAGAGTCGGTCGCCGAGATGCTGAAGTTCCAGTACACACAGGCCAACAAGCCCGACAACGTCATCCTTGCCGAGAAGAACTCGGGCCTGTTCTGGTCGACCAAGTTCAATGTCACCCGCATTGGCCATGGCGGTTCAGACCCCGGCGTGCGGACCGAGATGCTGTCCAACCTGGCCAAGGACGTCGCGATCATCGTGTTCGTCAACACATCGCTGGCCGAACACGACGCCAAGGCCTACACCGCGCTCATGGACGACCTGTGGAAGTACGCGGAGGCGTTGAAGCAGCAGGCCGGCCGGTAGCGCCCGGCCGGGCTGCCCCGGTCACGCTGCGCCCTGCACCTTGCGCGAGTAGTGCAGCAGTCGCCCCCGGTACGGCGGCAGGTCCTCGTCGTCCATCGGGCAGCGCTCTTCGATCAGCTCGAACCCCTGCGCGGCAAGCAGGCGTGTGAAGCGGGTGCTGTGGCCGCGGCCGGGGTCTGTGACGACCACTTCGGCATCCGCACTTGCGTGCCTTTCGACCACGCCGGCGAGCAGCAATGCGTGGTCGAGCTCATACAGCACGTCGCTGGCGATGATCAGGTCGAAGTGACCGAGCGTCGGCAACGGCACGTTCCACAGCAGCTGGCGGTAATGCAGCGCCGGCAGCGCATTGAGCGCGGCGTTGTATGCGAGGAAGGATTCGGCCAGCGGGTGCATGTCCGATGCGACCACGTTGGCGCCGCGGCACTGCAGCACCAGGCTGGCCAGGCCGATGCCGCAGCCCAGCTCCAGGACGCGCTTGCCGGCGACATCGAAGCGGTGCATGGCCTGTGCTAGCAGGCGTCCTGCCGGCCAGACCTGGCCGAACAGGCTCCATTGCGCGGAGGAAATGCCCAGCCGCGCGCCATGGCCGTCCGGGTCCGAGAACTGCTGCTTGTCGCTCAGAACCCGCAGGCGGTAATCGTGCCCGCCAATGGGCACCACCTGGTTCCGCGTTGTGTAGCCGGGCATTGGCGCTCCCTGGGGGGGCGTCGCCCTGGAAAACAGGGCAGGACACGCATGAAAGGGAGCGCAGCGAGCGCGCCGATCGGTCGTACGGACGCGAAGGTGAAACGTGAGGATGCGAACCCATCGTACACCCGGCCGTTGTGGCAAGGTGGGCGCCGGCGCAACCCGTTGAGGAGCGCCTCCGGGCCACAACCAACGGGCCGCGGGCCCTTGCTTCACCGACCGGACTGACAGGAAGGATCCATGCCGCCGTTCTTCGAGCACGCACTGCGCATCACCTGGTTCGCCGTACTCGGCTATTGGCTGTGGGCTTCGCGCTCGGCCAAACGTGTCGAGCAGCAGGAGTCGCTCGCCAAGCGCCTGCTGTTCTACTGGCTACCGCTCGTCGTCGCCGCGCTGCTGCTGGGACCGGGCGAATGGTTCGGTCGAACGTTGCTTCGCGAACAGTTCGTTCCCCACTCCACACTTGTCTATGCGGTCGGTCTGGCCGTGGCGATCGGCGGTGCGGCGTTGGCGATCGTTTCGCGGGTGATACTCGGCCGCAACTGGAGCGCTACGGTCCAGCTCAAGCAGGACCACGAACTGGTCACCCAGGGGCCCTACGGCCTGGTCAGGCATCCGATCTACACCGGCTTCGTGTTGCTGTTCCTCGGCAACGCCATCATGGTCGGCGATTGGCGCGGCCTGCTTGCCGTCGCCATCGTGTTCGTGTCGTTCTGGCGCAAGCTGCGCCTCGAGGAACGTTGGCTTGGCGCCCATTTTGGCGAGCCCTACCGTCTGTACCAGGCGCGGACAAAGGCGTTGATTCCCGCCGTGCTGTAGTCGACATCACGGTCGATTCACGCATCTGGGCGATAGTGGCCGCCGGGCGCTACACAACTTTACAAAACGCCCGATCACCGGAAACAGCAGGGACACACGGGGCCGTTGAAATGACGGCGCCAATCCAGCAGGAGTCCCGTGATGAAAGCGCCTGTTCCCATCCCCGGCCAGCGAATCGACGCGCGCCCTGATTATTGCCTCCCCGGAACCACGGGGATGCCATCGGAGTGCATTCCGTGAAGCCTTTTCGCGTGCTTGAATTCCTGCAGCATCGCCGCGAGGTCGAGATGGACACCATCCAGACAGCCACGTTCGATCCGCACCGCAGGCGCCTGCTGGGCACGGCGGCGATGGGCATTGCGGTGGCGCCGCTGGGCCTGGCTGCTCCCGCGCGTGCGCATGCCGGCCCTTCGAAGTCCGCACCTGCCGGCGCGACCGGCGCGACCGGCGCGACGTTCTCCGCGCTCAGGCACGTGCGCGCCGGCGTACTGGACATCGCGTATGCGGAGGCGGGGCCGAAAAAGGGCCCGCCCGTCATCCTCCTGCACGGCTGGCCGTACGACATCCACAGTTATGCAGAGGTCGCGCCGTTGCTGGCGGCCGCCGGCTATCGCGTGATCGTTCCGCATCTGCGCGGCTACGGCACCACGCGCTTCCTGTCGGCGGACACCGTGCGCAACGGCCAGCCCGCGGCACTGGCGCAGGACGTCATCGAGCTTATGGATGCCCTGGGCATTGGCAAGGCGGTCATCGCCGGCTACGACTGGGGCGGCCGTTCGGCCGACATCGTCGCGGCAATCTGGCCCGAGCGTGTCAAGGCGCTGGTCGCGGTGAGTGGCTACCTGATCGGAAGCCAGGCGGCCGCGCAGGCGCCGCTGCCGCCGGAGGCGGAATTGCAGTGGTGGTACCAGTACTACTTCGCAACCGAGCGCGGACGCGCCGGTTACGCGAAGAATCGCCACGACTTCGCCAAGCTCATCTGGAAGCTGGCATCGCCGAAGTGGGCATTCGACGACGCGACCTTCGATCGCAGCGCGGCAGCGCTCGAGAATCCGGATCACGTCGACATCGTCATCCACAACTACCGCTGGCGGCTGGGCCTGGCCCAGGGCGAGGCGAGGTACGACGAGCTGGAAAGCAGGCTGGCCCAGTTCCCGTCGATCTCCGTGCCGACCATCACGCTCGAAGGCGACGCCAACGGCGCGCCGCATCCGACGCCGGAAAGCTATGCCAAGCGCTTCACGGGCAAGTACCAGCACCGCCTGCTAACCGGCGGCATCGGCCACAACCCGCCGCAGGAAGATCCGCACGCCTTCGCGCAGGCGGTCATCGATGCCGACCACCTGTAAGTGCGCAAGACGCATTGAACGATCCCCCATCGAAGGAGAACCGACATGAGAACCTTGCTTGCTGGCATCGCCCTGGCCGCCGCCCTCGCGGGTGGAAACGCGGCTGCGCAGACTGCGAAACCCACTGTCGTGCTGGTGCACGGCGCATTCGCTGATGCATCGAGCTGGAACGGTGTCATCCGCATCCTCCAGCACGACGGCTACACCGTGATCGCGGTCGCCAATCCGTTGCGCAGCGTCAGCGGCGACGGCGCCTACGTGTCCGATATCGTCGCCAGCATCACCACGCCGGTGGTGCTGGTCGGGCACTCTTACGGAGGCAGCGTCATCACCGAGGCCGCGCGCGGCCACGGCAACGTCAAGGCGCTGGTCTATGTTGGCGCGTTCGCGCCCGCGGCCGGCGAGACGGCGGCCGGGTTGTCGGGCAAGTTCCCCGGCAGCACGCTGGGGCCGACGCTTGCGCCACCGGTGAAGCTGGCCACAGGCGGCTCCGATCTCTACATTCTCCAGGACAAGTTCCACGCGCAGTTCGCGGCGGACGTCTCCCAGGCGGATGCCGACCTGATGGCCGCAACGCAGCGACCGATCACCGAAGCCGCACTCAACGAGAAGTCCGGCGCACCTTCGTGGGCGGGCATCCCGTCGTGGTTCATCTACGGCGACCAGGACAAGAACATCCCGCCCAAGGCCCTGGATTTCATGGCCAAGCGTGCGAAGGCCAAGCAGATCGATGTGATCCGCGGCGCGTCGCACGTGGTGATGGTGTCCAACCCCGCGCCCGTGGCGAAACTGATCGAAAAGGCCGCGTCCGCACAATGACGGGCCGCCGGCGCGCACGCCGTGCGCGCCGCGCTCGCGGTGTCTACTTGTAGGTAACCGCGATGTCCGCTGCCGTCGTGTTCTGCTTGAACACGCGCGCAGTACCCATTCCGGAGATCGTCACGGACGTCTCCGACTCCCAGCGTGCCTGCACCGGTACGTCGCCGCCAAGGATCAGGGCATTGCCTGGGATATTGGCGAGGCTGGCGGATTTTGGAAGGACCGAAACCTGCGTGTTGGCAGCCGTCGTCGCGCCGCAGTTGCGGTGGAACACGACCACGCGTGAGTTCCCGCTCGGGGACGGAACGACTGCCACCTGTTCGTTCCTGCATTTCTCGCCACAGCCCGTGGCGCCTGCCAGCAACGCGAAAACGAGCAGGAAGGTGAGTGGGAGCTTCATGCGCGTCCGGCCTCGGATTGGGATCAGCCAGGCGATAGCGTCGCCGGCCGCGGTGATGGCGTCGTGAATGACGGCGATGCCATGACAGTCGATGCGCCCGCTTTCATCACATCGGGCCCCGTCACGCCTGTTTAACATGGCCTGGTCGGACGATATGTCCGCCCCATTCCCCGGAGTCCCCATGAATCGCCTGCAGTCCTGCATGCTTTGCTTTGCCTTGACCGTTGCATTGGCCCCGATCTCGCTCACCGCGGTGCACGCCAGTGAGCCCGACGGCCAGGTGCAGGTGTCGAAACCTGCGACATCGCTGCCGGGCAAGCGCTATGCGTGGGTGGACATGCCGCCACAGCTGGCGGCCGAATTCGACAAGCGCGTGCAGGATCCCAAGTTGCGCCAGCGCTTGCAGGCGTCGCTGGACAAGGCGCTGCAGGCCAAGGGCTACACGCGCACCGATGACCTCCGCCAGGCCGACATCGCAGTGGCTTACCGCGCAGGCGTCCGCGATACCGAAGAGACGACGGTTCGCGACACCGGTCTGGCGAGCGCGAACGAGACTGCGGTCGAATGCAAGGCGGGCGGCTGTTCGCAGATCGTCACCCAGGGCGCCAATGGCGTGCCTGAGGTGAAGCTCGACACGAAGGAAATGGTCGAAGGAGGGTTGCTGGTGGAAGTCCTGCAACCGGGCGACATCCGCGTGTTGTGGCGCGCGCTGTACCGCGGTTCGGTGCGGGCCAAGGCCGGCCACAAGGTCAATCTGGACTCCATTGCGACCCAGACCCTCGCGCAGCTTCCCGGCGCGCGCTGACGCAGCGGCGCGCCTGCCTCTACCAGGACCGCGACAGGCTCAACACCAGGGCCGAATGATCGACTTCCGCCGAGGGGTAGTAACGCGCCTCGTCGCCGTCGCCTGCCACCCAGGCGATCTGAAGATCGCAACCGGCAATCCCGGCGCCAACGCCAGCGCGCAGGTCCAAGTGCTGGCGCTGCAATCCGGGGAAGGACTCGGCGGTGGTGTCATGGTCCAGCCAGCCGGCATGCCCCGTCAGTCGCACGCGATCGGTCAGCGGGTAGGTACCGTTGACCTCCAGGTACAGCGCATCGGAGTCGTCGCCGAAGTATCGATGCGCGTAGTACAGGCGAACGCTCACGCGCTCCCAGTTCAGCCCGACGTGAACCTCCGGATAGTCGTAGCCGGTTGCATCGAGGAAGGCCGCGTACTCCACGCCGAGCTCCCAGCCAGTGCCATTGCCGAACCGACGCGCAATGCCCAGGTAGGGCAACAGCTGCACATCGTTGCCGCTGTCGGGATCGGGGTGCGCGCTTGATGCAAGGGCGCCAAGGAAGAAGCCATCCGCGCCGTCCCAGGCGACGCCCAGCTGCGCTGCCGGTCGGTCATCGCTGAGGGACACACCGCGAAAACGGTAATCGGAAACGACCGCGGCACTGCCCGAGACCTGAGCGCCGGCTTCGGAGGCAAACGCGATTGCGAGCAGTGCGATGGTGCCGTGCGGCACGGAAGCATCTCAGCGGCGCGGCCTCGAGCTGGTGGTCGATGATGCCGAGCAGTCGCATGCGCAGCGCTGGGTCACGCGCACGACCGCGGCGCACGCATCGATCGGTTCCGGCCGCCTCGCCGCCAAGCCTAGCTCAAGACCCGGGGCGAGGGCAGCGCGCACTTGTGCCGGCCCCGCCGTGGGCGCCAGCTCACGCAGCAGGGCCACCAGCCCGCTGACTTGAGCGGCGGCGAACGAGGAGCCAGACACCAGGCTCCAACCTCCGCCGCTCGTGGTGGCCGGGATGGCGCGGTCCGGCGCCAGCAAGGCCCCCGGCGGAACCTGCCTGCCCTGTTCACCCGCCACTGCCAGCACGTCGCGGTGGGCTGAGGGAAATCCGCCATCCGGGCGACGCGGATCCACCGCCGCGACCACGCTGGTGCCCTGCGCGAACGCAACGTCCAGCAAGCGGCCGAGCAATGGATCCGCCGGCCCGCTCAGGCTGAGGTTGAGCACCTGGACACGCGAGTCGATCGCAAACTGCAGGGCCTTGGCCAGCGTGAAACTGCTGCACACCACCTGCGCAGGTTGCTGCCCCCAGCACGCCCGCAATGCCAGCAGCCGCGCCTGCGGGGCGACGCCGGTGATGCCGATGCCATCATCGCTGCGTGCACCAATTATCCCGATCACTTCAGTCCCGTGCGCCTCTGCAGGAGACACGCCGCTGCCGACGAAGTTGCGCGTGATGATGCCGCGCCCACGCAGGTCGGGATGGCTGACGTCGACGCCGGTATCGACCGCGGCGACGGTAACGTTGCGTCCGGTCGCCAGGGCATGCAGTTCGCGCAGGTGCCAGCCGGTGACCGCAGGCTGCGCGGCAGACAGCGGATCGCCATCGGCCAACGCATGAAACAGGCCCATCGGTTGCGCCGATTCGATCCGAGGGTCGGAGGCGAGCTGCCGCACCACCTGCTCGCGTGCGCTGCGGCTGCCGGCTTCCATCACGAAGCAGTCCAGGCCGAGCGCCGGCATCGGCCAATCGTCAATGAGCTGCAGGCCGTGGGCCTGGGCAATGGTGCGCGCTATCCGTCGCCGCGCCTCGCGACCGGGCGCACTGCGGTAGTTGCCGGCGTAGTCCGCGTCGGGGCGAAGGTGCGGCGGTGGAACGCGAAGCATGACCAGCAGCTGGCGATCGGTCTGCGGCTGCGAGTCGTGTTCGACCGCGTTGCCGGCAGCCGGCACGGCGGCAGGAATGGCCGCCGCGACGGGAGTCACGATACCCAGGACCAGCGCGGCTGCCAGGAGCGCGCGCATGGTCAGCGCCGCTCGACCGGTTCGAGACTTTCCACGAGGGTCACGCCATCGGCAGCGCGTAGCGCCGCACGCACCTCCGGTTCGCGCGACGCGGGCACGGCCAGGACGTAGGCGCCGGCCTCGTTCGGTCCGTCCACGATCCTGGCCTGGCTGGCCCGCAGGAGCTGCTGCATGCGGGCGTGCTCGATGTGCGGGTCGAACACCACGACCAGGTGTCGAAGCCCTGCGTCGGCGATGCCGGGCGCCGGCGTGTCGCCAAGCGCGCGGTACATGGCGGGCGCGGGCAGGTCTGCGCGATACGCAACGATGCCGAGCATGGCTAACGCCAGCGCGCACGGAACCGCCACCGCAGGACGCAACCACGCCGACAATCCGGACCATGCCTGGCGTGTGCGCGCGGCCATTGAGCGGGTGGGTCGGGGATGGGGCGCCTGCAGGCGTTGGCGCAGGCGAAGGAATGCCGCAGTCGGGTCGGGCGATGCGTGCTCCGCGGCGCGCGAAGCGGCCAGGCCGCGGAGCAGCTCGACCTCGCGCTGGCATTGCGGGCACTGGCCAAGGTGACGCTCGACGCGCGCGTGCTCGCCCTCGTCGAGCGTGCCGTTGACGTACCACGGCAGCAGACGGTCCGCCTCGTTGTGCGCCGAACCTTCGAAACGAAGAATGGTCACATGGCCTCCTCGCGGCTCCCGCCCAGCAACTCCCTGAGCCGACGCCGCGCATAGAACATCCGCGTCTTCACCGTGTCGACCGGGCAGTCCATGACAACCGCAATCTCGCGACAGGCGTAGCCCAGGTAGTACGTCAGTTCAATCGCCGCGCGCTGTTCGGCCGACAGCACGCGCATGGCCTGGTCGAGCATGGCGTGGACATCGCGTCGCTGCAGTTCGGCATCGGGCTCGAGTTGCGTCGACGGCAGCGGCTCGTCATCGAGCGTCCCGGCGTTCAATCCATCCGATGCCTGCCGCAGCGCCTTGAGCGCCTGCCGATAGGCGATGCCGAATATCCACGTCGATACCTTCGCTTCCGGGTCGTAGGTGTGCGCCCTGCGCCATACAACCAGCATGGTGTCGTCGAGGATCTCCTCAACCAGCGCCGGCCTGCGCGTCATGCCAAGCAGGAAGCGGCTCAGGCGCGGATGGTAGAGCCGGTACAGGACCTCGAAGGCGTCCATCTGTTCAGCCGCGACACGGCCCATCAGGACAACCTCGTCCATGCGGCCCTGATCGCCGCGTGCTCCGCCCTCTATGCCCGGTCCAGCGGCCACCCTGTGTCCTCATGCGCGCACGTCGTCAATACCGTGGACGGCGCGATCGGTTCAATCGTCTGCGTGGCGATTGTGGGCCTGGGACTCGCGCCCTGTTGTTACGCGTGCGTGAGCTTGAACCGGATGCGGCCATGCCGGCATGCACTCCCTGCAGCGCCGGGCCCGCGCTGCCGCGACAGCTTTCCCGCACACAATCCCTGCAACAGGAGCCTGGACATGAAGTCATCAGCCGTTTTCTGCGCGCCCCTGGCATTGGCAATGGTGGTCGCCTTCGCGGCCGCACCCCGAGCCGAGGCCGCCGGCGTTCGTTACGCGCAGCGCAATCTGGTGTCGGACGGCGCCATTCCCGCCGAACGCACCGATCCGAACCTCGTCAACTCGTGGGGCGTGGCGTTCAATCCGTTCGGCTTTGTCTGGGTGGCCGATGCCGACGCGCACGTGTCCACGCTGTATGACGGCGATGGCAACGTGCAGTCGCTGGTCGTGCAGATCCCCACGGCAACCACCGCTGACGGTGGCGAGCCGACCGGCATCGTCTTCAATGCCTCCGGTGCCTTCCTGGTGAGCCAGGGCGGGCTGTCAGGGGCTGCACGCTTCCTGTTTGCCACCGAGCAGGGCGTGATCGCCGGCTGGGCGCCCAACGTCGATCCCACCCACGCCATCCGCGCGGTCAACAACTCCGCCACCGGCGCCAACTACAAGGGCCTGGCGCTGAGCGCGGGCGGCGCCGGGCAACTGCTCTATGCGACCGATTTCTTCCACGCCCGCGTGGATGTGTTCGACAGCACCTTCAAGCCGGTCGCACTGCCGCCCGGGGCATTCACCGACCCTGGCATCCCGCGCGGATTCGCACCGTTCGGAATCCAGGCCATCGGCGGCGACATCTACGTGACCTACGCCAAGCAGAACGCCAGCATGACCGATGAAGTGCGTGGTCCCGGGCTGGGCTACGTCGACGTGTACACGCCCACCGGCAAGCTCATACGTCGCATCGCCACGCGCGGCACGCTGAATGCGCCTTGGGGCATCGCGCTGGCGCCGGCGGATTTCGGGTCCTTCAGTAATGCGCTACTGATCGGCAACTTCGGCGACGGCCACATCAATGCCTATGAGCCCGTATTCGGCATCCCGCTTGGCGTGCTGCGCGACAGCCATCTGCGACCGATCGCGATTGACGGCCTGTGGGGCATGGCATTCGGCAACGGCATCGCCAATCAGCCGGTCAATACCCTGTTCTTCGCATCCGGTCCGGATGACGAGGAGCATGGCCTCTACGGTCGCCTGGACGCGATTCCGTAGCCCTGCACTCCTTCATGGACGACCGACGCCGGGTGCCCGAGGGCGCCCGGCGCGGCTTTCGCGCAGTGCACCGCGCAGCCGCCGTAGCGGCGACTTGAGCGGCAGCGCGAACCGGCGATAGAAGTACGAGACCACGCGTCGCGACATCGGTACGCGCCGCGCCAGGCCTTCCTCGATCGTGTAGATGCACGGTGCGCAGATCCCGCAGGGGCGGCCACGCAGTGGCGTATGGCAGAACCACGTCATGTCCATGACCGCGCTCCAGCCATCGGTACCTGCGCGCCGGTCGATCCCGACCTTGTCGATGTGGAACAGTGGAAAGCCGAAATAGCGGAACAGCCGGAACTCGGGTGTATCGGCGTGGCGCGGGTCGACGCGTACGCTCCGGTAGCCGTCGGGATGGTCGAACTCCAGCGCATACGGACGCACCAGCGCCTGCACCTTGTCATCCACATGCACGCCAAGTTCGATCTGATCGATCGCGTTGTGCTTGCAGAACGAAGGCAGCCACGCGTACTGGCTGCCGATGAAGACCCGCTGGCGGATCTCACGCAGCGCCGCGGCAATCTCTTCGTCGACCATGACATCACGAACCGAAGCCACGCGGATCGGGTGAAGAAGCTCGCGCACGTGCGGGTACACGGCCCGCAGATGGTTGCCGATGCGCGCCATGGTCTGCAGCTCGATCGCGGTCGACGGCCGCGTCGGGTCTTCAAGGTAATAGGGAACCACCGGAACGCGATGCTCCAGCAGCAACTGCAGCAGCCGGAACGTCGAATCCCAGCCGCCTGTCCACAGCAGATTGACTGCGCAGCGGCGCGATTCCCTGTTGGATGAATCCATCGGCTCGACCTGGCTCCGGTGCATCAGCGCTGAGCACATCGTATAGCGCATCGCGCGCCGTGAACGAACGCTGCATGACTGGCGCATTTTTCCGAACGAAGCGTGAACCACGCAACAGCGAATGTGGATGATGAATACGTCGCAGCCGCGATGAAGCGCGATCACATCCACGTCCGGTGAAGATTTGCGCGAAATTGCGACGCGTTGGTCAACGTCGAGTGAAATATGACATCAACACGCGAAGTATGCTCCGGCCAAACTTCTCCAAGGTTGGGCGCATGACATTGCTGAAGAACCCGAGCGAACAGGACTCGTCATCCGCCGAGGCCGACGCGATCCGATCAGACGCGATCCAGACCGGTGGTTGGGACAGGCAGAGCTTCTGGCGGTTCGCCGACAAGGCGAAGGAGGCAACCGAAGCACTGGCCGCGCAGAAGATGCAGGTGCTGCCGCACTTGTCGATCGACGAGCTGCGCCTGGTCTGCACGCAGTACCGCTTCTTCACCATCGACTACATCAGCGACCTGGCCCTGCTGGTGGCGAAGCTGCCATTCGGCGGCCTGCGCAGCCTGCTCAGCGAGATCCTTGCCGAGGAACTCGGCGAGGGCAACCCGGCCCAGGCGCATCCGGCCATCTACGACCGCTTCCTCGCAACCATTGGCGTGGAACCCGCGCAGCTCGAACGCTGCCTGCCGGCCAACCGCGCCAACCTGGACAGATTGACGCGGCAACTGGCTGCGCGGGGGTCTGCATTCGGTGTGGGATTGCGCGGAATGGGCGGCGAGTGCCTTTGCCAGACCTACCTGTCGGTCATGTTCGAGCACCTGCAGACGCATCCGTACATGATCCAGAACGCCAAGAGCATCGACTGGGAGTTCTGGACCATCCATACCGGCGAGCAGGACATCATCCACGGCGAACTCACGCGCCAGGCCATCGACGACTACCTGTTGCATGAGCCCGAGTCGCTGTCGCAGCTGGCGCAGGGCTACGAATGCAGCATCACCGCGTGGAACCTGTTCTGGCAGAACATCTTCGCCGCATGCCGGACGTCGCCGGGCATGAGCCAACGTTGATGCCAACGATCAACCAGTTCCACCTGGCGTTCCCGGTCCGCGACCTGGACGAGGCGCGTCGCTTCTACGGCGGCGTCATTGGCTGTCCGCAGGGCAGGAGCGATACCCACTACCAGGACTTCGACTTCTTCGGTCATCACCTGGTCGCGCATATCGGCGGCGATGAGCGGCCATTGCTCGACAGCCAGTTCGATGGCGAGGCGGTGCCGGTACCGCACTTCGGCATGAACCTGGACCGCGAGTCGTGGGAGACCCTCGCCAGGCGCCTGACGACGGCCGGGATCGAGTTCGCCGAGGCGCCGCACCTTCGGCTGAAAGGCAAGCCGGGGCAGCACGTGACCATGTTTCTCTTCGATCCATCGGGGAATGCGCTAGAGTTCAAGTCGTTCGACGATCCGGAACAGACTTTCATCCCCTGAGCGCGGAACGACATGCGTGACGCAAACCAATACGGTGCGGCCGGTGTGCCCGGCGCCGGCGGCACGCGATCGGCGGCTGCCAGCAACGACAAGCTGCACGTGCTGCATTCATGGTCGGCGCATGGCGCGCTCGATCCGCTCGTCGTCACGGGCGCCGAGGGTGTCCATTTCAGCGACGAGAGCGGCCGCCGCTGGCTCGACTTTTCCAGCCAGCTGGTCAACGTCAATGTGGGTCATCAGCACCCGAAGCTCGTCGCCGCGATCAAGGCCCAGGCCGAGAAGCTGTGCACGGTGGCGCCATACCACGCCAACGAGGCAACCAGCGAAGCCGCGCGCCTGATCGCCGAAGTCGCGCCCGGTGACTTGAACCGCGTCTTCTTCACCAACGGTGGCGCCGAGGCGATCGAGAACGCGATCCGGATGGCCCGCCTCCACACCGGTCGCCACAAGGTGCTGACCGCGTATCGCAGCTACCACGGCGCGACCGCGGGCGCGATCACCGCCACTGGCGATCCGCGACGCTGGGCGTCCGAGCCTGGCGCTCCGGGGTTTGCGAGGTTCTGGGGGCCATATCCGTACCGCTCCGCATTCCATTCCAGCGATGCGCAGGAGGAATGCGCGCGTGCCCTCTCGCACCTGGCCGACACCATCATGGTCGAAGGCGCAAAGGGCATTGCCGCGATCGTGCTCGAACCGGTGGTCGGTTCCAGCGGGATCCTGGTTCCACCCGACGGTTACCTCCAGGGCGTGCGCGCGCTGTGCGACGCGCACGGCATCATGCTGATCGCCGACGAGGTGATGGCGGGCTTTGGTCGCTGCGGCGAGTGGTTCGCCATCGATCACTGGCGCGTCGTACCGGACCTGATCACCTTCGCCAAGGGTGTCAATTCCGGTTACGTCCCGCTCGGTGGCGTGATCATGAGCGATGCGATCTCCGCCAGCTTCGAATCTCGCGCCTATCCGGGCGGGCTGACCTACGCGGGCCATCCATTGGCTTGCGCGGCGGCCGTTGCCTGCATCGGCATCTACCGCGAGCAAGGCACCATCGAGCACGCAAGGCGCCTGGGCGAAGAGGTGTTCAAGCCGGCACTGCAGGCGATGCGCGACCGCCACCCATCGGTGGGCGACGTGCGTGGACTGGGCGCGTTCTGGGCGATCGAGCTGGTCCGCGACCGCGCCACCCGCGAGCCGCTCGTTCCGTTCAATGCCGCCGGTGCCGACAATGCACCGATGGTCGAGTTCGCATATGCCTGCAAGCGCCATGGCCTGTGGCCTTTCGTCGTGGGCAACCGCGTGCACGTGGTGCCGCCGTTGATCATCGACGAGCAGACCCTGCGCGACGGCCTGGCGATCATCGACGAGGCGCTGGACGTCGCTGACCGCTATTGCGTTGGATGAACCCCGGGGATGGGCCCACCACACGGACCATCACACGGCCGTACCGATCACCACGCCCTGTTCGCGCAATGCCAGCAACAACTCATGGCCTTGCTCAAGCATCCAGCCGGGATCCGCGCCGGCTTCGGTGGCCAGCGCCTCAAGATGCGCGCGCCCGCTCCGTGCGTCGCCTTGCAACGACACCAGCAAGCCAAACGCCAGCGGTGCAATGCGGGTGAAGCGGACCTGATGCGCGACGTCACGATGGACGAGCAGGGTCGTGGCCACTTCCGGTGCGATCGGCGGAACATGGCCAGGGCCGATGTCGGTGACCGGCCACCGGTAGGCCAGCGGTACCGATAGCGGCGACAGCAACGGCACGCCTTCGAACAGATCGCCGTCCGGATCGTGCGGCGGAAGTTGCGCGTCGCTGCTGAACAGGGACTGCTCGATCCATTCGTAATGCGCCAGTTCGGGCAGCCATTCCGGCAGGCCGGCATCGCTCGCGTGCCCATCGATGTAGCCGACGAATTCGGCGGCGACCTGCGTGAACAACGGCGTGCGACTGCGATGCGTGGCGTAGAACGCCTGCACCAGCCCTTTCCAGCGTTGGTCGCCGAGCGTGCCGCGGATCACCGGGAAGCTGCCCGCAAGCAAGCCCTCGATCGCGCCCAGGAACAGTTCGCGATACACGCGAAGGCGCCGGTCCTCGATGCCGGGCGGAGGCGGGTTGGCAGCGGGATCGCGCAGATGCCGCGCCAAGGTGAATTGCTGCTCGCGAAGGACTTCATGCACGGGACTGCTCCAGCAGGCGATGACGGTCGTCGTGCGCGGTCTGCATCATGCGGATGCGCCAGGTTTCGGCCAGCAGTTCCGCAATCGGGGGAAAGTTGAAGTCGCGCTCCAGCAGCGTCGGTCGCACGCCGAACCGGCGGTAGGCGCTGTCCAGCAGCGACCAGACGTCGCCCTTCACCGGCGCGCCGTGGGTATCGACCTTCAGGTCGATGTCCTCATCAAAGTGACCGGCGATGTGGTACGAGGCGATTCGGTCAGGCGGAAGTCGCGCCAGGAACGCCTGCGGATCGTAGCCGTGGTTGATGGCGTTGACGTACAGGTTGTTGACGTCCAGCAGCAGGTCGCTATCGGCCTCGACCAGGACGGCGTTGATGAAGTCGATCTCGGCCAGCGCCTGGTAGGGCGCGGCGTAGTACGAGACGTTCTCTACGGCGATGCGCCGGCCCAGCACGTCCTGCACCTGGCGGATCCGCGCGGCGACGTGGACGATGGCTTCATCGGTGAAGGGAATCGGCATCAGGTCGTAGAGATGGCCGTCGTCGGAGGTGTAGCTCAGGTGCTCGCTGTACAGCACGACATCGAAGCGTTCGTTGAACTCGCGGGTGCGCTTGAGCAGTTCCATGTCCAGCGGCTCGGTGCCGCCCAGCGACAATGACAGGCCGTGCGCGCTGATCGGAAATCGCGAAGACAGCTGGGCCAGTTGTTCGCCGAACCTGCCGCCGACGCCGATCCAGTTGTCCGGAGCCACTTCGAGGAAGTCCACCGCGCCATCGTCCATGGCCAGCAGTTCGGGGATCAGGCCGCGACGCAGGCCCAGGCCGGCAGACGTGGTTGCAGCGATGGTGTGCATGGGGCAAACCTCGGTTGAAGCGTGCCCCGTCGTCGTCGACAACGGGGACGCGCTGTGGTCCAGGAAGCGGCGAAAGACTTACTTGCCGATCTTCGCGAACAGGCCGGCCGGCATCGGCTTGCCATTGGCCGCGTAGGTGGCCTTCAGGAAGTCGTAGGCCTCCTTCTCGGAGATGTAGCCGTCGCTGTCGGTATCGAGCTTGGCGAAATCGCCGGCGCGGTCGCCGGCAACGGCGATGAACTCGGACTTGGAGACGCGACCGTCGTCGCTGGTGTCGGTCTTGGCGAACGAGGCATCGCCACACTTGCCTTCGCCGCACTTGCCCTCGGCGGTCTTGCCGGTAGCGGTGGCAGCCTTGTCGGACTTGGCACCGGTGGCGCCGCACTTGCCTTCGCCACACTTGCCTTCTCCGACGGCGTGGCTGGCGGCCAGCATGTAGCCCTGCGACAGCGGCTGCATGGCGAACGCGGAACCGCTCAGGACGAGACCAGCCAGGGCGATGCCGAGCATGCCGACGGAATTGCGATTGTTGATACGGGACATTTCATTTCTCCAGGGGGTGGGGGGTGGTGCGGGGTTGTTTGCAGGAAGCAATCAGGAAGCAATCAGGAAGCGATCACGAAGCGGTTGCCAGGACGTTCACGACGATGTGACCAGGCCAGCAGACCCAGGCCGGCGACAGCAGTGACGCCACCGGACCACGGCAACAGCAGCGACACGGTCAGTCCCGTGGCGAACAGCACCAGGCCCCAGGCGGATTTGTCGGCAGGCGCGGTCAGCGATGCGGCGGGCCGATGCGCGTTGAGCAGGCGGTCGAGGCTGAGGCGGCCGCCGCCGTTGAGCATCAGCGGCAGCAACATCACCAGGTAGATGAGCGGCAGCTTGTAATTGCCATGCCCGGCATTGCTGATGGCGTAGCCCTGCCACAACTCGGACAGGCTCGACCAGTCGGAAGGCCAGTGCACCGCGTAGATCGCAACGACCGTCAGCACCCACAGCGTGGCGGCCGCGTAGCGTGTGCCAAGCCCGACCAGCAGGGCGATGCTGCCAGCCAGTTCGAGCCAGGTGGCGAGCGTCCAGTTGACGTTGGCGCTCAACAGCGAGAACGGCAACGGGAACTTGTCGCCGAGGTCGGCGAACCAGTTGTCGCCCTGCAGCTTCTCGCGCCCGGCCTCGAAGAACTCCCACGCCAGCAGGACGCGCAGGCCGAGCGGGGACAGCCATTGGCCGACGCCATCGACGCGGGACAGCAGGGCGGGGGCGGGCTTGCGGTTGGACGTTGGCATTGCGGTTCCTCGTGGACGCCGTTGTTCTTCGGTGTCGCCATTTCGAGGCTTCGAGGTATCGCGCCGGTGTCGTGCAACCGGTCTTTTTGTCGGGAAACGTGGCCGCCGCTACCGCCGATACATTCGGATACAGATCCAGGCCCCCACCGTGCCAGCCCCTGAAACGACATCACCCCCGGATTGCTCCAGGGGTGATGGGGCGCAGCGGCTACGTCAGGTCAGTGACCGGCGCTCTGGCCGCCATCGACGTGGAGGATCTCGCCGGTCACGAAGCCGGCCGACTCCAGGTACAGCA
Organism: Lysobacter sp. 05T417; assembly: GCF_056396405.1. Taxonomy (NCBI): domain Bacteria; kingdom Pseudomonadati; phylum Pseudomonadota; class Gammaproteobacteria; order Lysobacterales; family Lysobacteraceae; genus Lysobacter; species Lysobacter sp. 05T417. Next base: position 451,468 of record NZ_JBFTLK010000005.1, read on the forward strand.
CCGCCTGGACCACATCGCTGATCTCGCCCATGCGGGCGACCGGATGCAGCGCGGCCAGCCATTCATGCGTCTCCGGCGCGTGCAGCGGCGTCTTGATGATGCCAGGAGAGACCGCATTCACGCGGATGCCGCGCTTGGCGTACTCGATGGCGAGCGACCGGGTGGCGGCGTTGAGGCCGCCCTTGCTAAGCGACGCCAGCACCGACGGCACGCCGTCGATCGCATGGTCGACCAGGCTGGTGGTGATGCTGACCACATGGCCGCTGCCCTGCTTTTCCATGACCTTCAAGGCGGCCTGGGTAAGGTTGAAGAAGCCATCGACGTTGATCGAAAGCACCTTGGAGTAGTCGTCGGCGCTGTAATCGGTGAACGGCTTGGCGACGAACACGCCGGCGTTGTTGACGACGGTGTCGATGCGGCCGAACCTGGCCAGCCCTTCGCTGATGATGCGTTCGGCCACGTCCCGGTCGGCGATGTCGCCGGCAATGGTCAGGATGTCCGGATCGTTCGATGGCTTGATCGAACGCGAGTTGGCGATGACGGCGTAGCCGCGGTCGCGGAAGGCCTGGACCAGGCCCGCGCCAATGCCCTGCGATGCGCCGGTGATGGCGACGACTTTGCGTGAAGTGCTCATGGTGGTTCTCGAAGTTTGGGGGGAGGGCGGAGGTGCCAGCGTGTGCTGGCATTTCCGTCGGGGCCCAATCTAGGAGCGAACCTGCGGCTTGCGAATCCACGGCGTCCGGCGATCACTCTTCCGCAAAACGGCGTAATGCTCGCCTAGGCCTTTGGAGACAGCCGCGCGAAGCTGGCGCGCAGGCGCGGCAGGGCGAAGTCGACGAAGGCCCGGACCTTCGGCACCGACAAACGCCCTTGCGGCGACACCAGGTGGACCGGGATCAGTCCCGGCTCGACGTCGGCCAGGACCACCCGCAAGGCCTCGGCCTCGATTTCGGGACCCACGTGGTACGACAGCAGCCGGGTGACGCCGTGCCCTTCAACCGCGGACGCAACCGCGGCGCGGACGTTGTTGACCACCAGGCGCGGGGTGAAGGAAACCGAGCGGGCGATGGTCGAGCCTTCCGCCGGCGGGAAGCTCCAGGAATCGAAGCCCGAATGCGTCAGTGCAATGATCTGGTGCCTGGCGAGGTCTGCCATCTCCTCGATGCGCGGGTGTGCAGCCAGATAGCGCGGCGATGCCACGACGACCCGGCGTGCATCGCCGACACGGTGCGCCACCAGTGTCGAATCGGCGAGGTGGGTGATGCGAAGCGCGAGGTCCATGCCTTCGTCGATCAGGTTGACCGGGCGCTCCAGCAGGTGCATCCGCACGGTGACGGTCGGGAACTCCTCCATGAAGGCATCCACGACCGGGCGCAGGATTTCCACGCCGGCGAACACGGTGGAGGTGATGGTCAGCGTGCCGCGCGGGACGGAGCGTTCGCCGGCAGCCTGGCGGTCGGCCTCCTCCAGGTCGGCCAGCACCTTGCGGCACGCCAGTGCATAGCGCTCGCCGGCTTCGCTGAGCTTGATCGAGCGCGTGGTCCGGTGCAGCAAGGGCACGCCGACGTGTGCTTCGAGCGATGCGACCGCCCTGCTGACCGCGGCCGGCGACCGACCGGTCCTGCGACTGGCGCCGGCGAGACTGCCCTCGTCGAGGGCAGCGATGAAGATCTTCATGGCCTCGATGCGATCCATAACCCCAGCGACTCTCCCGGAGCCGTCATGCCCGCAACGCGGTGGAGGCAAAGTCTGCCGCCGTGGCGGTTAGTGGCCGGTGACGCGGTGCCTTTGCTGTTTCGCTGGTGTGGTGGCTATGATCCGAGCCGTGCAGTCACTCATCGCCGCCGCCTTCGATGTCCTGGTGTTCGTCGTCCTCGCATGGTGCGTGTGGCGCGGGCTGGGCAGGTCGATCCCCATTGCCGTGATCCCGATCGTGATTGGCCTGGTCATGGCGGCCACCGGTGCCGGCTCCCTCGGGCTTCCCTCCGCCCTCGGCGATGACATCGGCTGGGTCGGCGTGCTGCTGCTGGCTTTCACGGCCGGCATGGAGACGCGCCAGGAGGCGCATCTGCCCGCGCAAACCGGCACGGCATCCAATGCCAACGCCGGCAGGCTGCGATTCCTCACCAGTGCAGCGGTCGCACTGCTGCTGCCGTTCTGTGTCGGCACCGCTGCGGCGCACTTCTATTTCACACGCCTGCCTGGCTGGGACGCACCCCGCGGTGGCGAGTGGCTGGGATCGGTGGCGATTGGTCTTTGCCTGGCGGTCAGTGCGCTGCCGGTGCTGATCGGCATCGTTCGCGAACTGGGGCCGCTGCACCGCAGGCTCTCGCAGATGGCGCTCGGCATCGCGGTGATCGACGACGCGGTGTTGTGGGTCGGACTCGCCCTCGTCCTGCTCGTGGCCGATAACGGCTCGCTGCTGGACGGCGTGTCCGCCGGGCAGTTGGCGGCGCTGCTGTTGCTCGTTGTGCTGGCGACCGCGGCAACCCTGGTCAAGCGCCTGCAACTGTTGCCGCCGCGCTGGCTGGTCTGGGCGATCCTGCCGGTATTCCTTGGCGCCGGCGCGTGGTCGACGTCGCAACTGGGGTTGCATGCACTGCTCGGTGCCTATTTCGCCGGCGCGATGGTGCCGCAGGCGTGGGCGAGGCAGGTGCCGGTCGAGCGCATTGGCCAGGTCGCGCTGGTCGCCCTGGCTCCGCTGTTCTTCGGCCACAGTGGCCTGAAGATCGATGGCGACGTGCTGGGCTGGGCGTCGCTGCAGGCGTCCGTGGCGCTGCTGGTGCTGGCGGTGGTCGCCAAGCTCGCCGCGGTGCGGCTTTATCCGCCGGCACCGGGACTGCATCGGCGCGATGCCCTGGCGGTGGGCGCCCTGCTCCAGTGCAAGGGCCTGATGGAGATCGTGGCCGCTACCATCCTGCGCGACAAAGGGCTGCTCTCCGAACATGCGTTCGCGGCACTGGTGACGCTGGCGGTGCTGTCGACCTTGCTGACCGGCCCGGCGTTCCGCTGGCTGGTTCGCGAACGCACGGTCGAGTCGCCGGGCCGCGAGATGGCCTGACGGTCAAAAGAAAAAGGCCCCTTGCGGGGCCTTTTTCATTATCGATATCGGGATCGATATCGGGATCGAGATCCGGTCGCCGGCTCAGTGCCGCGGCTGCAGCAGTGCCGCACCTTCGGCCTGCCCCAGGTGCGAGGCCACGCGCGACCCGCGCAAGCCGTACCAGGCGATGTAGGCATAGCAGACCAGCGGCACCGCGAACGCCGCCTGGATGCCGATGCTGTCGGCCAGTGCGCCCTGCAGCATCGGCACGAGTGCGCCGCCCACGATCGCCATCACCAGCAGGCTGGACGCCTTGCCGGTCAGCGGACCCATGCCCTCGATCGCCGAGGCGAAGATGGTCGGGAACATGATCGAGTTGAACAGGCCGATCGCCAGCACGCTCCACATCGCGACATGGCCGTGCGTGCTCATCGTCGTTGCCAGAAGCGCCGCGGCAACCACGGCGAACAACACCAGCAGCTTGCGTGCATCGATCACCGTCATCAGCGCCGCGCCGATGAAGCGGCCGACCATCGCGCCGCCCCAGTACCAGACGAGGTAGCGACTGGCGGTGGCTTCGGTCAGGCCGCCGATGTCGGGCTGGGCCATGTAGTTGATCAGGAAGCTGCCGATGGAGACCTCGGCGCCGACATACAGGAAGATCGCCAGCACGCCCCAGCGCAGGTGCGGGTGCTGCAGCGTCTCGCGGTAGGTGTGGTGATGGAGCTTGTCGCCGGCGTCGGTCGCCTCGCGCAGCGACGGGATGCGCAGCAGCAGCACCAGCGCCGCCATGGCGAGCAGGCCGCCGGCCAGCAGCAGGTACGGGATCTGCACCGACTGCGCCTGCGTGGTCTTGTAGGCCGTCAGCGCTTCGGGCGCCATCGCCGCCAGCTGGTCCGCGCCCAGCACCGCGCCGGACAGGATCAGCGGGCCGATGAAGTACGGGAAGAGCGTCGTTCCCAGCGAATTGAGCGCCTGGGCGAGGTTGAGCCGGCTGTGCGAAGTGGCCGGGTTGCCGAGCAGGCTGATGTAGGGATTGGCGGCGACCTGCAGCAGGGTGATGCCGCTGGCGAGCACGAACAGCGCCACCAGGAAGACCGCGTACGAAGGCAGGCGTGCGGCCGGGTAGAACATCGCCGCGCCCACGGCGGCGGTCAGCAGGCCAATGACGATGCTCGACTTGTAGCCGATCCGCGACACCACCGCGCCGGAGGGCAGCGACATCAGGAAGTAGGCGCCGAAGAAGGTGAACTGGATCAGCATCGTCTGCGCGTAGTTCATCGCGAACACGGCTTTGAGATGCGGGATCAGCACGTCGTTGAGACTGGTCATGCCGCCCCACGCGAAGAAGATCAGACTGATGATCGCGATGGTGACGGGGGTGGACAGCTGGCGTTGCGTCATGTGGGCTCCGCTGACAAAAAGGGTGGGCCTCAGTGGGCGCCCGGTGATTGGCTGGCTGCGGTCTGCTGCTGCCTGACGTGGGTCATTATGTTGGCGAAGGTATCGACCCAGTACTCATCGCGGTGCCGGGCCAGATAGTCCAGCAGTTCCTGATGTGCCTGCGCCGACGTGGTGAGGTAGTCGCCGCCCACGCCGTGAAAGGTCAGGCTGACCAGGCCATGCTTGTGCCGGGCCTGTTTGACCAGCGCGATCAACTGCTTGCCGGTCATCCCTTCGGTGGAGATTACCGGAACCGAGGCCGGGTCCATCGCCGCGACATCGGCCGTGACCGCACTGCCGCCGACGCGGACGACACCTACTGCCAGCAGGCGATCGAGATCTTCTGCGCGGCGTTCGGCTCCATGGCCGGCGACCTCGTGCTGATGCACGGTGCCTGGGATGGCGTGTTCCTCGCCGGGGGCCTTGTTCCGAAACTGCTCCCCGCGCTGCAGGCGTCGTCGTTCCGCGCCCGTTTCGAAAGCAAGGGCCGCTTCTCGTCGGCACTGGCCCAGGTGCCTTCGCTGGCCATCGTGCACCCGAGCTCCGGGCTGCTGGGAGCGGCGGCGCATGCAGTGGAGATGTTCCAATCGGCCGGTGCATCAGGCTAGAGTTGCAGTGCCATGAGCCGACTATTTGTCTACGGAACCCTCGCGCCGGGACGCCCCAACGCGCACGTGCTGGCCAACGTGGCTGGCACCTGGGAGCCGGCGACGGTGAGGGGCACGTTGTTCCAGCAGGGCTGGGGCGCGGCGATCGGCTTCCCGGGCATCGTTCTGGAGGCGTCTGGCGACGAGGTGCAGGGGCTCGTCTTCAGTTCGGATGAACTGGCCGACCACTGGGCGCGCCTGGATGCATTCGAGGGCGAAGGCTACCAGCGCGTGCTCACCTCGGCGACGCTCCGCGACGGGACGGTGGTGGACGCTTACATCTATCAGCTCAGCGACAGCCGTTGAGGCCTTGGGGCAACCAATGAGCACCCGAATGCCGCAGCCGATCCGGTGGTGCAGGCAGCTCCGCTTCGTGGGAAGCGTCTGTCGATGCCGGCTCGTCGGCTGTGGACATCGGTGACGTCAGCGACGCGCTCGATCCAGAAGCAGGTTTGCCGATTCTGGCGGTAGTCGCGCTGGCGGCAGTGGTCGCCGTCGCCGTTATCGCCGCCGGATGGGTGGTCTGGTCCGCGCCCGTGCTGATGGCGGAACTCCTCGTGGACGCTGCAATCGCCGGCGGACTCTACAGGCGCATGCGCAGAACGCAGGCGCAGGGATGGTGGTGCGCCGGGGGCAACCACCCTGATGGAAGCGATGCGCGCATGACCTGGCGGTCCGCGGCGATCCGACCGTGACCAACATCACGACACAACGGTGATAGACTTCCGCGACTCGCCGGTGGCCCGAGCTTTCCTCCGGGCCCATTGGCGAGCAGGCCGCCCTTGTTTCTGACGGCGGGGGGCCGAAGGGGATCCAACGATTTGCAGCTTGCGTTGCCGAAGTGAAGCGGCGACGTCGTGTCCGTGCGCCGTACCAGGCGTCGCGGTGCTGTGGCCATGGGGTTCGCTTTTTCAGGACGGGCGCGTTTGCCCGGCTGATCAGTCCGTCAGGGAATCGTCGGGGGGCGGTTCGTGGCGGGTCAAGCCTGCGTCCCTGCGACACCTCAAGGTGAAAGGGGACATCGTGGGAATTTCGTTGAGCACGCGCCAGGCGTGGCGTCGTTTTGCGCAGACCATCGGTCTGCTGCTGTGCGCGGCCGCGCCGTCGGTTCAGGCGGCGTCCTTCACCGATGACTTCAGTTCATCGTTTGCCCAGGGCACTACTGTCACGCGCTCATTGGGCGGGCAAACGTTCACCTTCGCATTCGTCGGAAATGGCGATCTGGCGTGGGACAACGACTCCAGCCCGGGCAACCCGGCCCTGTCGGCCCTGTCGGCCCTGGAAGACCCCGCCATCGAGCGGGTCGACATCGCCCGCACCGACGGCGCCGACTTCGTATTCAATGGCATTCACGTCGACGTACTGATGGGTGCCACGACGACGGTTCAAGCCTACCGGAATGGCGCGACGGTCGGCGCCGCGCAGACCGTGTTCCCGGGGCAGAGTGTCGCGTTGAGCTTCGGCGCGATCGTCGTCGATGAAATCCGCATCTCCTCGAGCGACTTCTTCTCCACCAACTTCGACAATTTCATTGGCGACACCACGGTGCCTGCACCGCCGGTGGTCAGCGACAGCAACATCAGCATCCTCGGTGCGAGCGGTACCGGCGGTGCCTACAAGATCGGCGATACCGTCACCGCGCGCTGGAACAATTCGGCCGCCGGCGACAACAACGCCGGCGTCACCGGCGTGACGGTCGATTTCAGCCAGTTCGGCGGTGGCGCGGCTACGGCCGCGACCCTCAGTGCCGGAACGTGGACTGCGACCTACACGATCACCGCTGGCTCCATCGACACGGCCTCGCGCAACGTGAGCGTGACCGCGACCAACGCAATCGGCTCGACCACGCGGGCCGATACCACCAATGCCACGGTCGACAGCATTGCCCCCACCGTCACCGAGGGGCGCATCGGCATCTCCGGCGCAAGCGGCACCGGTGGCGCGTACCGGATCGGCGATACCGTCACCGCGACCTGGAACAACACCGCCGGCGGCGACAACAACGTCGACAGCATCAGCTCGGCGACGGTGAACTTCCTGCAGTTCGGCGGCGGCGCGGCGGTAGCGGCGACCAACAGCAGTGGCACCTGGACCGCCACCTACACTCTGGTCGCAGGCACGATCGACGCCGGCAACCGGAATGTGTCGGTCACCGCGACCGACAACGCCGGCAACGCCACCACCACGGCCGACGCCAGCAATGCCACCGTGGACAACGTTCGCCCCACCGCAAGCAGCATCGCCGTGAGTGGTACCCCGGCCGCGACCGCCACGAGCATGGCGTTCGCCGTGACCTTCAGCGAACCGGTCAGCAACATCTCCTCCGATGATTTCACCCTGGTGGGCACCGGTACCGCGTCGGGCACGATCGACAGCGTTTCCGCGGCCACGGGTGCCAGCATCAACGTCAACATCGTCGGTATCACGGGCAGCGGCACGCTGAAGGTGAACCTCAACGGCGGCACCGACATCGTCGATGACGCCGGCAATGCCGGCGTGGCCGGTTTCAGCGTTGGCTCGTTCCACACCGTGGCGGTTCCGACCGCGCCGGCTGCGCCGACGATCGGCACGGCAACGGCCGGCGACGGGCAGGCATCGATCACCTTCACCGCGCCCGGCAGCAATGGCGGGTCCGCCATCACCACCTACACCGCGACTGCCAGCCCGGGTGGCGCCTTCGGAACCTGCGCAGGGCCTGCGGCCTGCACCGCGACGGTCACCGGCCTGAGCAACGGCACGGCTTACACCTTCACCGTCACCGCGACGAACGCGATCGGCACCGGCGTGCCGTCGACCGCGTCCAACGCGGTCACGCCCAAGGCGACCCAGACGATCGCCTTCGGCAACCCCGGCGCGCAGACCTTCGGCACGTCGCCCACCCTGACGGCCACCACGACGTCGGGCTTGACGCCGGTCTTCAGCTCGGCCACCACCGGCGTTTGCACCATCACTGGCGGCGGCGTGCTGACCTTCGTCACGGCCGGTGCGTGCACCATCGACGTCAACCAGGCGGGCAATGGCGCGGTCAACGCGGCGGCGACCGTCACGCACACCTTCACTGTCAACGCCGTGATTCCGGCTGCGCCGACCATCGGCACCGCCACCGCCGGCGACACGCAGGCCACGGTCACCTTCACCGCTCCGTCGTTCACCGGCGGCAACTCGATAACCGGATACACCGTGACAGCCAGCCCCGGCGGCGCTACCGGCACCGGCAGCAGTTCGCCGATCACCGTGGCCGGCCTGACCAATGGCGTGACCTACACGTTCACCGTCACCGCCACCAACGCCACGGCCGGTACCGGTCCGGCGTCGGCGGCGAGCAATGCGGTGACGCCGGCCAGTCCGCAGGTGATCACCTTCGCCAATCCCGGCGCGCAGAACTTCGGCACGACGCCGACGCTGACGGCGTCGGCGGACTCGGGCTTGTCCGTTTCGTTCACTTCGTCCACCACCGGTGTCTGCACGACCACCAGCGGTGGTGCGTTGACCTTCGTGGCGACGGGCACCTGCACGATCAATGCAGATCAAGCCGGCGACAGCAGCTTCCTGAGTGCGTCGCAGGTTTCGCGATCGTTTACCGTCAATGCGGTCGCGCCGGGCGCACCGACGGCGGCCGTCGCCACTGCCGGCGACACCGCTGCCAGCATCGCGTTCATTGCGCCGACCTATACGGGCGGGGCTCCGATCACTGGCTACGTCGTGACATCCAATCCGGGTGGAATCGTCGCCGTGGGCGCTGGCTCGCCCCTCACGATGGTCGGTCTGACCAATGGCGTGCCCTATACCTTCACCGTGACGGCGACCAATGCGGCCGGTACCGGTTCGGCATCGGCCGCTTCCAACTCGATCACTCCGGCTGCCACCCAGGCCATCACGTTCAACAATCCCGGTGCGCAGAACTTCGGCACGACGCCGACGCTGACGGCCACCGCCGACTCGGGCCTGACGCCCGTGTTCACCTCGTCCACGACCGGCGTGTGCACGATCACCGGCGGCGGCGCGTTGACCTTTGTCGCCGCTGGCACCTGCACGATCAATGCCGACCAGGCCGGCAACGGCAGCTACCTCGCGGCCGCGCAGGTCAGCCGAAGCTTTGCCGTCAATGCAGTCGTGCCGGGCGCCCCGGTGATCGGTGTCGCCAGCGCTACCGGACCGGGCTCGGCGAGCGTGAGCTTCACCGCGCCGGGCTTCACCGGTGCAAGCGCCATCACTGCCTACACCATGACCTCGTCCCCGGGCGGCGTCACCGCGACTGCCACCGCCTCGCCTGCTGTCATCACCGGCCTCACGCCGGGAGTGACCTACACGTTCACGGTAACGGCCACGAATGCGGTAGGCACGGGCGCAGCTTCGGCCGCATCCAACGCGGTTGTTCCCATTCCTGCACTGGCGGTGTCGCCGGTCAGCGCAACCATTCCGTATTCGGCGGGCGCCACGGCCATCACGCTGGATATTGTCGGCACTGCGGCTTCGGTAGCCATCGACACCGCGCCCGCGCATGGCACGGCCGTGGCGAGTGGGACCACCATCACTTACCAGCCCAACGCCGGCTATGCCGGTGCTGACAGCTTCAGCTACACCGCCACCGATCCCTACAGCACGACGGCGCCCGCCGCGATCAGCATCACCGTCGCCAACGCGACCGTGGCCCTGGCCGCGACGGCAACGCCGGGCGCAGTGGGCGGCACGCCGTACCACCATCAGTTCAGCGCCAGCGGCGGCACCGGACCGTATTCGTTCCAGTTGCTCTCGGCGAACCTGCCTGCCGGTATGACGTTGGCGGCAAACGGCGAGCTGTCAGGCACGCCGACCGTGGCAGGCACCTTCAACCTGACCGTGAAGGTGACCGACAGCAGCACCGGTACCGGACCGTTCTCGGACCAGCGCGTCTACACCCTGGCCGTTGCCGCACCGCAGCTGGCGTTCGCGCTCAGCGCATTGCCGCAGGCCACGCACGGCGCCGCATACGATCAGCCGCTCGATGTCTCCGGCGGAACGGCGCCGTACGCGTTTGCGATCACCGCCGGTGCGCTGCCTGCCGGCTTGACGCTGGACGCTGCCGGTCGACTGTCCGGTGCGCCCGAGCAGGCGGGATACTACGCCTTGACCGTCCAGGTGCGCGATGCCTATGGCTTTGCCGCCAGCCAGGCGTTCGACCTGCAGGTCGAACAGGCCGCGCAGGTCATCACCGCATTCGTGGCCAATCCCGATGCGCCGGTATTCGCGCACAACGGCCACTTCGCGGTGTCGGCGACCGGTGGCGCATCGGCCAATCCGGTGGTGTTCGCCAGCAGCACGCCTGCGGTCTGCCAGGTCAGTGGCGCAAGCGTTGCGATGCTGTCGGCGGGCGTGTGCGGCCTGTCTGCAAACCAGGCCGGTGACGCGAACCACGCCGCCGCTGCCCCGGTCGTGCTGGAAGTGACGATCGCCGCAGCCGCACCGACCCTGCAGTGGGTCGACGGACTGCACAAGGTGTACGGCGAGCCGAGCTTCGAATTGCCAGAGCCGCAAAGCGACAGCGGCGGCAGCTTCACCTACAGCAGCGACAACGCACAGGTGGCCACCGTGAGTGGCCGCACCGTGACGCTGGTCGGTGCCGGTACGGCCGTCCTGACCGCCACCCAGGCTGCTTCGGGCAGCTTCACCGCCGGCTCGGTGCAGATGCGCCTGGTAGTCGACGACCGGCCCGATCCGACGCGCGATGCAGACGTGGTGGGCGGGCTGCAGGCGCAGGTCGATGCCAGCGTCCGCTTCGCGGCCGCGCAGCAAGGCAACATCCGCGGTCGCCTGCGCCAGGTCCGCAATGGCGACAACGCATCGAGCACCGCACTCTCGCTGGCCTATGTCGGCGAACCCGGTTCGCAGGGCATGGCGATGCCTGTCGGCCAGGCCGTCGGCGGCCGCTGGCCGATGCTGGCCAATGGCTGGGGCATATGGGCCGCCGGTACGGTGAACGTCGGCCGGAGCGGGGACGGACAGCGCTACGACTTCCAGACTGACGGTGTCTCCTTCGGCGCGGACCGGGCACTGGGCGACCACGCCCTGATCGGCCTGGCCGGCAGCATGGCCAAGCACGACGGCGACGCCGCCGGTTCGGTATCGAGCGTGGATGCAGACCAGCGCTCCCTCACGCTGTACGGCCTGTGGGGAGCTGGCGAGCACTTCTACGTGGATGGCCTGCTGGCCTACGGCCAGCTCGACTTCGACCTGGTTCGCTGGAGCGAGGCGGCCGGACGCGCCGCGAACGCACAGCGCGATGGCGATCAGCTGTTCGGATCGTTGAGCCTGGGCTACGAGCATCACGGCCCCAATGGATTGTCGCTGACCGGCTATGGCCGCCTGGACGGCAGCCGCACCACCCTGGATGCGTATCAGGAGAGCGGGCTGGGCATCTACGACCTCGTCTATCGGGAGCAGACGCTGCAGAACACCTCGATGGCCGTTGGCCTGGAAGGCAGCTACGAGTTCGCCGGAAGGAACGCGCGCCTGCGTCCTTTCTGGACGGTCGAGTACACGCAGGCGCTCGAAAACCAGGGGCTGGCGCGCATCAACTACGCGCAGCAGCCGGTTTCCAGCGACTACGGCCTGCGACTGCGCAGCTACTACGACGATCTGTTTTCGATCGGCGCCGGCATGGACATCCGATTGCAGACGGGCTGGCTGTTCACGCTGCTCGTCGGGCACGAGCAGGGCGGCAACTCCACGAGTGCCAACAGCGTGGGCGTGTCGATTTCGTACGGCGCGGGAGCTGCCCGTCCTGCATCGGCGCCGGCCTCGTCCGTCGCGGACCAGGAGCCGGCCTGCAGCGGGCGCCAGTGCCGTCGACAGGACGCGCGCTGATCGTCGCCATCAGGTACGGCGGGCAGGGGTGACCCCTCCCGCCGATGGCATGCCGCCATGCGCAACGCATGGCGGCCGGGTGCCGGGACCTCCCGGAGCCCGCCGGTAGGGTCATCCGCGCACGTGGCCCCCTGCGACCCCTGCGGTAAGTCATTGCCCCATAAGGCATTCCGCATTGCAGCAAGCCATTTCCCGAAACGCTGGGTAGAGTGCCCACATCCGTCCCGGGACCCCCTTAGACCTATGAATCGGCTGGCCAACATCCCCAGTGATGTTTTTTTATGCGTCCAGAGTGGTAGCGCTAACTTTTTTTCTGGAAGGTCCGCATGAGCCTGTTCGTCGGCCTCGACGTTGGTACCCAGAGCGTCAAGCTGATTGCCTACGATCCGCAGGCACGCAAGGTCGTGGCCACGCACGGCCATGCGCTGGAGTTGATCGCGGGCGATGACGGCAGCCGCGAGCAGCACGCGCAGTGGTGGATCGATGCGATCCGCGCCTGCTTCGCGCGCATGGAGCCCGCGCACCGCGCGCGCGTGGGCGCGATCGGTGTCTCCGGACAGCAGCACGGCTTCGTCCCGGTCGATGCCGCGGGCGAGGTGCTCGCGCCGGCCAAGCTGTGGTGCGACACCAGCACGACGGTCGAGTGCGACGAGATCATGGCCGCGGCCGGTGGCGCGAAGGGCTGCATCGCACTGGCGGGCAATCCGATCCTTGCCGGCTACACCGCATCGAAGCTGCCGTGGACGCGCAAGCACCGGCCCGAGGTCTACGCGCGCCTGGCCGCGATCATGCTGCCGCACGACTACGTCAACTTCTGGCTGACCGGCGAGCGCTGGATGGAGTACGGCGATGCCTCCGGCACCGGCTGGCTCGATGTACGCACGCGCCGCTGGTCATCGCGCATGCTGGCCGCGACGGACGCGCAACGCGATCTCGCGGCGCTGCTTCCGCCGCTGGTCGAAGCCGATGCCAGCTTCACCATCGCCGCATCGATTGCCGACCAGCTGGGCCTGCCGCACGGCGTGCGCGTGGCCGCCGGCGGTGGCGACAACATGATGGCGGCCGTGGGCACCGGCAATGTCGCCTCGGGCGTGCTGAGCATGAGCCTGGGCACGTCGGGCACGCTGTTCGCGCACGCCGACCATCCGGTCGTCGATGAAGCCGGTGGCTGGGCCGCGTTCTGTTCCTCGACCGGTGGCTGGCTGCCGCTGATCTGCACGATGAACTGCACCGTCGCCACCGAGAGCGTGGCGCGCATGTTCGGCTTCAGCAGCCGCGATGGCGATGCGGTGATGGCCGACACCGCGCCCGGTGCAGGCGGACTGGTGATGCTGCCGTTCCTCAATGGCGAGCGCACACCGGACCTGCCGCACGCGCGCGGCTCGCTGCACGGCATGGATTCGACCAACCTGACCCGCGGCAACGTCTACCGCGCGGCGATGGAGGGCGCGACCTACAGCCTGCGCTACGGCTATGACGCATTGACCGCCGCGGGGCTGCAGTTCGACGCGATCCGCCTTACCGGCGGTGGCAGCCAGAGCGCGGCATGGCGGCAGATGGTGGCCGACGTGTTCGAGCTGCCGGTCGCCGTGCCGGAGCAGAGCGAGGGCGCTGCGTTCGGCGCCGCGCTGCAGGCGCTGTGGGCGCACGGCCGCGCCAACGGCGGCGGCGACGACATCGCCACCATCGCACGCGAACACGTCGGCACCGACGAGGCGTCGATCGCGCGCCCCGACGGCAGCGCCGCTTCGGCTTATCGCACCCATTACCGCCAGTTCCGCCGCCACCTCGATGCGGCCATGCAATTCCACGCCAACCCCAACAACCCCAAGCCCTGACGCCAGCCGGGCTGCGGCCCGCCACCCAAACACACTCAGTGACTCCGACCATGACGACTCCTTTCATCGGCGCCCGCGAATACTTCCCCGGCATTGGTCGCATCCCCTACGAGGGACGCGATTCCGACAACCCGCTGGCGTTCAAGCACTACGACGCCAACAAGCGCATCGGCGACAAGACGATGGCCGAGCACCTGCGTTTCGCGGTGTGTTACTGGCACAGCTTCTGCAATGCCGGCCACGACCCGTTCGGCCCGGGCACGCGCGTCTATCCGTGGGATGCCGACGCCAAGCCGCTGGCGCGCGCCGAGGCCAAGGCCGACGCCTCGTTCGAGTTCTTCACCAAGCTCGGCGTGCCGTACTACTGCTTCCATGACATCGACCTCGCACCCGACGCCGAGGACATCGGCGAGTACGAGAAGAACGTCAAGCACATGGTCGCCATCGCCAAGGAACGCCAGAAGGCGACCGGCATCAAGCTGCTGTGGGGCACCGCCAACCTCTTCAGCCATCCGCGTTACATGAACGGTGCGTCCACCAACCCGGACTTCGCCGTGGTCGCGCGCGCTGCCGTGCAGGTCAAGGCCGCGATCGAGGCCACCGTCGAGCTGGGCGGCGAGAACTACGTGTTCTGGGGCGGCCGCGAAGGCTACGCCTCGCTGCACAACACCAACATGAAGCGTGAGCTGGCCCACTTCGGCCGCTTCCTGACGATGGCGCGCGACTACGGCCGCAGCCTGGGCTTCAAGGGCAACTTCCTCATCGAGCCCAAGCCGATGGAGCCGATGAAGCACCAGTACGACTTCGACTCGGCCACGGTCGTCGGCTTCCTGCGCGAGCACGGCCTGGACCAGGACTTCAAGCTCAACATCGAAGCCAACCACGCCACGCTGTCGGGGCACACCTTCGAGCACGACCTGCAGGTCGCCTCCGATGCCGGCATGCTCGGCAGCATCGACGCCAACCGCGGCAATGCCCAGAACGGCTGGGACACCGACCAGTTCCCGACCGACCTGTACGACACCGTTGGCGCGATGCTGGTGGTGCTGCGCCAGGGCGGCCTGCAGCCGGGCGGTCTCAACTTCGACGCCAAGGTGCGTCGCGAGTCGACCGACGCCGACGACCTGTTCCTGGCCCACATCGGCGGCATGGACGCGTTCGCGCGCGGCCTGGAAGTGGCGCACGCGCTGCTCAACAAGTCGCCGTGGGAGCAGTGGCGCGCCGAGCGCTACGCCAGCTTCGACAAGGGCGCAGGCAACGACTTCGCTGCCGGCAAGATGGACCTGGCGGCACTGAGCGCGCTGGCGGGCAAGGCCGGCGAGCCGGCCAAGCTCAGCGGCAAGCAGGAGCGCTATGAAAACCTGCTCAACCAGTACCTGATGCGCTGAGCGGCACAGGCCTCCCCCGTTTCCGGCAAACGGGGGAGGGATGCGACATCACCGCGCGCCATGCGCGGCGACAGGGGGCCGGAGAAGTACCGCTCACAACTCAGGGGTAGCCATGAACAGCGCCACGCTCGAAAATGCTCCGTCCAACCGCGACGCCGAGAACACCCGCCTGATCGTCCTGGTCAGTTGCGTGGCCACCATCGGCGGCTTCCTGTTCGGTTTCGACAGTGGCGTGATCAACGGCACCGTCGACGGACTGCAGCAGGCGTTCGGTTCCAGCAAGGCCGGGCTCGGCTTCGAGGTCGCCTCGATGCTGCTGGGCTGCGCGATCGGCGCGTTCTTTGCCGGACGCCTGGCCGACCGTTGGGGCCGGCGCTCGGTGCTGATCATCTCCGCCGTGCTGTTCCTGCTGTCGGCCATCGGCGCCGGCGCTGCGGCGACGTCATGGATGTTCGTCACCGCGCGCGTGCTCGGCGGTTTCGCCGTTGGCGCCGCCAGCGTGATGTCGCCGGCCTACATCGCCGAGGTGGCCTCGGCGCGCTACCGCGGCCGCCTGGCCACGGTGCAGCAGATCGCGATCATCGGCGGATTGTTCTGCGCCTTCCTGAGCAACTACCTGTTGGCCAAGGCCGCCGGCGCCTCGACCGAAGGGCTGTGGCTGGGGCAGGCCGCGTGGCGCTGGATGTTCTGGGTGCAGTCGGTGCCGTCGCTGCTGTTCCTGTTGCTGCTGCTGACCATTCCGGAGAGCCCGCGCTACCTGGTGGTGAAGAAGCGCCAGGCCGATGCGCTTGCGGTGCTCACGCGCCTGTACGGTGCGGCCGAGGCACGCACCAAGCTGGCCGAGATCGATGCATCGCTGTCCTCCGACCATCACCGCCCGCAGCTGAGCGACCTGATCAACAAGGCCACCGGCAAGGTCCGTCCGATCGTCTGGATCGGCATCGGCCTGGCCACGTTCCAGCAACTGGTCGGCATCAATGTCGTCTTCTACTACGGTGCGGTGCTGTGGCAGGCGGTCGGCTTCTCCGAGAGCGACGCGTTGCTGATCAACGTGCTGTCGGGTGCGCTCAGCATCGGCGCCTGCCTGGTCACAGTGCTGCTGATCGACCGCATCGGCCGCAAGCCGCTGCTGTGGGTCGGCTCGGCCGGCATGGCGGTAGCGCTGGCGATGATGACCTGGGCCTTCACCACCGGATCGATCGATGCCAACCACAAGCTGGCGCTGTCGGACTCGATGGGCACGCTGGCGCTGGTCGCGGCCAACGTCTACGTGATCTTCTTCAACATGTCCTGGGGCCCGGTGATGTGGGTGATGCTGGGCGAGATGTTCCCCAACCAGATCCGCGGCTCGGGCCTGGCTGTGGCCGGCGCGGCGCAGTGGACCTCGAATTTCACCATCACCGTGACCTTCCCGATCCTGCTGGGCAGCATCGGCCTGGCCGGCGCGTACGGCATCTACACGGTGTGCGCGATCATCTCGGTGTTCTTCGTCCTGCGCTACGTCTACGAGACCAAGGGCAAGGAACTGGAACAGATGGAAGGCTGAGCCGGAGGATGGATGCGGTTCCACCCGTTCCGGCGCGCGTTGCCATGAAGCCCGCAATCATGCGGGCCTCACCGGTTGGTGGTGCCGCCCGGCTTGGCCGGCGGCGCGACCGAGTCGCGCGAAACCAGCTGGTGCGGCAGGACGTGGTCGACCACCACGCGCGTGTTGCGATCCTTGCGGCGGATGTTGCGCAGCAGGATGTCGACCGCCGAGTCGGCCATCGAGGCGATCGGCTGGTGGATGGTGGTGAGCTCCGGCCACACCGTGGTCGCGGCCGAGGTGTCGTCGAAGCCGACGACCGACAGGTCGCGTGGTACGTCGAGTCCGCGCCGGTGCGCGACCGAGATGACCGCCGAGGCCATGTCGTCGTTGCTGGCGAAGATCGCGGTCGGCGGATTGCGCAGCCCGAGCAGCGTCTCGGTGGCGTCGAGGCCGGAGCGATAGGTGAAGTAACCCTGCTGGACCAGCGCCGAATCCAGCGCGATGCCCGCTTCGTTCATTGCGGCCTGGAAACCTTCGTAGCGGCGCGCGCTGGCGGTCTGGTTCGGGTTGCCCTTGATGTAGCCGATGCGGGTGTGGCCGAGCGAGATCAGGTGCGCGGTGATCTCGCGGCTGGCGTGGAAGTCGTCGATGCGGACGCTGGAGATCTCCTGGCTGAAGCGTCCCGATGCGATCGCCACCACCGACACGCCGGCGCTGACCAGTTCGGACACGATGGCCTTGGACTCGCACAGCGGCGGCGGCAGGATCGCGCCGGCGACGGTCTTGGCCAGCGCACGCGCGGCATGGCGCTGCTGCTCGGCGTCGAAGTTTTCCCAGGTGTCGATGACCAGTTGCGCGGCGGTTCGCGACGCGCCGTTCAACGCACCCACCAGCAACTCGCGCAGGTACGCCGCGCTGGGGTTGGTGTAGATCAGTGCAATGCGCGTGTCCTGCGCCGCGGCCAGCGAACTGGCAGCCTGGTTGGGCGTGTAGCCCAGTTCGCGCACCGCCTGGGTGACGCGTTCGCGGGTGGACTCGCGGACCTTGCCGTAGCCGTTGACGACACGCGACACCGTCATCGGCGACACGTTGGCGAGCGCGGCCACCTCGTCGATGGTGACGGCGCGACCCTTGCGGCGGACGGACTTCTTGGGCTTTTCCAACGTTCCTTCCTTCGCGTTGCTTAGGTCGGCGCAGACGTTCTCACCAACGTGAGTTTCCACACCAAAGTGACATCGGACAGGGAATGACAGCGAACCACATGGTACCCACAACCGTCCAACGCAGCGACAGCGTACTCCCGAAGCCGGGAGCGCAGGCGTTGCTGCGCCGGGCCGGTCGCCGCCTCGGCCTGGCCGCTGTCGCCATGGTTGCCCTGGTTGCCGCGCTTTCGGCAGCACCTGCCGTGCACGCCGAGGACGGCTACGACCTGTGGCTGCGCTACGTCGCGCTGGCGCCGGAGCAGGCCGCGGTCTATCGCCCGCAGGTCGCGCAACTGGTGATGGCCGGCGATACGCCGACCCGATCGGTGGCCCGTGCCGAACTGCTGCGCGGTCTCGCCGGTCTGCTGGGCAGCGCCCCGGCAGCGTCCGACGCGGCGAGCGCGGACGGAGTGGTAATCGTGGGTACGCCGGCATCGTCGCCACTGATTGCCGCCATGCGCTTGAAGCTGCAGGGACTTGGCCGCGAGGGGTACCTGATCCGCAGCGTCGACGTTGATGGCCACCGCGCCACCGTGATCGCCGCCAATGAAGACGTGGGAGCGCTCTACGGCACGTTCCATTTCCTGCGCCTGATCCAGACGGGCCAGCCGCTGGCGGCGCTGGACCTGCGCCAGGCGCCGCACGTGCAACTGCGCGTGCTCAATCACTGGGACAACCTCGATCGCCACGTCGAGCGTGGTTACGCCGGCGAATCGATCTGGGACTGGCACAAGCTGCCCGATTACCTCGACCCGCGCTACACCGATTACGCCCGCGCCAACGCCTCGATTGGCATCAACGGCACCGTGCTCAACAACGTCAACGCCAACGCGCTCAGCCTGACGCCGATGTACCTGGAGAAGGCGGCGGCGCTGGCCGGCGTGTTCCGGCCGTACGGCATCCGCGTCTACCTGAGTGCGCGCTTCAGCGCGCCGATCGAGATCGGCGGACTGAAGACAGCCGATCCCCTGGATCCGCAGGTGCAGCGCTGGTGGCGCGACAAGGCCGACGAGATCTACCGCTACATCCCCGACTTCGGCGGCTTCCTGGTCAAGGCCAATTCCGAAGGCCAGCCCGGCCCGCAGGATTACGGCCGCACCCACGCCGACGGCGCCAACATGCTTGCCGACGCGGTCAAGCCGCACGGCGGCGTGGTGATGTGGCGCGCGTTCGTCTATTCGCACGAGGAGCCCGACGACCGCGCCAAGCAGGCCTACAGCGAGTTCGTTCCGCTCGATGGCAGGTTCCGCGACAACGTCATCGTCCAGGTCAAGAACGGCGCCATCGATTTCCAGCCGCGCGAGCCGTTCCATCCGCTGTTCGGCGCGATGCCGAAGACGCCGCTGATGATGGAGTTCCAGATCACCAAAGAGTACCTGGGCTTCGCCACCCACCTGGCCTACCTCGGACCGATGTACCAGGAGACGCTGGACGCCGACACGCAGCGCCGTGGCAAGGGTTCGACCGTGGCGAAGGTGGTCGACGGCTCCCTGCACGGCTACAAGCTCACCGGCATGGCCGGCGTGGCCAACATCGGCTCGGACCGCAACTGGAGCGGGTCGCAGTTCGACCAGGCCAACTGGTACGTGTTCGGGCGCATGGCCTGGGACCCGACGCTGAAGGCCGGACCCATCGCCGAAGAATGGGCGCGGATGACCTTCTCCAACGAAAGCGACGTGGTGAAGCCGATCGTCGACATGATGATGGGCTCGCGCGAGGCGGTCGTGGACTACATGACGCCGCTCGGCCTGCATCACCTGATGGGCAATGGCCATCACTACGGCCCCGGTCCCTGGGTGTCCGGTGGTCCGCGCGCCGACTGGACCTCGGTCTACTACCACCGCGCCAACCAGGACGGCATTGGCTTCGACCGCAGCGCCAGCGGCAGCAACGCCGTTGCCCAGTACGCGCCGCCGGTGGCGCGCGAGTTCGGCGATCTCAAGCGCGTGCCGGAGAAATACCTGCTGTGGTTCCACCACGTGCCGTGGGACTACCGCACGCAGTCCGGGCGACCGCTGTGGGACGAGCTGGTGTATCGCTACTCGCACGGCGTCGACACCGTCAGGCAGATGGAACAGACCTGGCAGCGGCTGGACGGCCGCATCGATCCCGAGCGCCATGCCCAGGTCGCCACGTTCCTGTCGATCCAGGAGAAGGAAGCGCAGTGGTGGCGCGACGCCAGCATCGCCTACTTCCAGACGTTCTCGCAGCGCCCGTTGCCGCAGGGCCAGGCCCCGCCTGCGCATTCCCTGGAGTACTACGAAGCGCTTTCCTTTCCATTTGCACCGGGTCACTGAGGCTGCATGAAGACGCCAACGTCATCGATTCGTTCGACCCTGCTTGCAGTCGCCCTGTGCGCCGCCTCGGCAACGTGCGCGGCGCAAAGCGCCAACGCGCACGAACCGCTCCAGGACCGGCCCGGCGCCACCGCATCGGCACCCGTCGCCACGCCGCTGCTGCACGAGATGTTCCAGGACCATGCCGTCCTGCAACGCAATGCGCCGATCCGGGTGTGGGGACAGGCGCAGCCGGGGCAGGCCGTGCAGGTGACGCTGGCGCGCAGGAAAGCCAGCGCCCGTGCCGATGAAAACGGCCGCTGGGTGGCCACGTTGCCGCCGATGGCAGCCGGCGGACCGTACACGCTCAACGCCAGCGCCCAGGGCGGCGCGAAGCAGACCGTCAACGATGTGATGGTCGGCGAAGTCTGGCTGTGCTCGGGCCAGTCGAACATGGTGCTCCAGGTGCACCGGACGCTGGACTCGCGCGCCGAGATCGACGGCTCCGGCAACGACAGCATCCGCATGCTCACCGTCGGCGAGACCGGCAGCGTCACTGAGCTGGAGCATTTCGCCACGCCGGTGAAGTGGCTCAAGGCAGCGCCGGCCACCGTTCCCGATTTCTCCGCCGCCTGCTTCTATTACGCCCGCGAGCTGCAGAAGACCGTCAAGGTGCCGATGGGCCTGGTGACGGCGGCATGGGGCGGATCGCGCATCCAGGCCTGGACCAGCGCCGGGGCATTGCGTGCGTCGGGCCAGTACAACGACGAGCTCGACGTGCTGGCGACCTACGCCAACGACCCGGTCGACGCGGTCGCGAAGTGGGGCGAGGTATGGGGCAAGTGGTGGCGCGGTCGCAAGGACGTACAGGCCGGGGACGAGCCGTGGGCAGACAAATACTCCGCGACCACCGGCTGGCGCAACGCACCGCCGGCGCTCGGCCCGTGGGAGGAGTGGAGCGTGAAGGACCTCGCCGCCTATGACGGCATGGTCTGGTTCCGTACGTCGGTGAACCTCACCGCGGCGCAGGCCGCGCAGGATGCGGTGCTGCTGCTGGGGGCCATCGACGAAGTCGACACCACCTGGGTCAACGGCCGCGGCGTCGGCAGCACCTACGGGCCCGGGTCCGGACGCGAGTACGTGTTGCCGGCAGGACTGCTGCATGCCGGCGAGAACTCGGTGGCCATCAACGTCCTCGACACCTACCGCGCCGGTGGCATGAGCGGTCCAGCTTCTGCGTACGCATTGCGCCTGAAGGACGGCACGACCGTGCCGCTCGACAGCGCATGGAAGTACCGCACGGCCCCGGGCACCGACTCGCCGCCGCGCGCGCCGTGGCAGACCGCCTCGGGCCTGTCGACGCTCTACAACGGCATGATCGCGCCGATCGGCAAGTACGGTTTCCGCGGCATGCTCTGGTACCAGGGCGAGTCCAACACCTTCGAGGCCGACCGTTACGCCGACCTGCTGCGGATGTGGCGCAACGACTGGCGCACGCGCTTCGGCGCCAACCTGCCGGCGCTGATCGTCCAGCTGGCTGGTTACGGCATGCCGAAGACGCAACCGGCGGAAAGTGGTTGGGCCGGACTCCGCGAAGCGCAGCGCATCGTCGCCAACGAGGACGCGCACAGCGGTCTGGCGGTGGCGATCGACATCGGCGACCACTACGACATCCATCCCGCCAACAAGCAGGAGCTGGCGCGCCGGCTCGCACGCGCTGCGCGGCATGTGGTCTATGGCGACAAGCAGCCGCCGTCGGGCCCGGTTCCGGCGTCGGCCAGGCGCGAGGGCGATGCGGTCGCTGTCACGTTCGCCGACGTCACCGATGGCCTGGTCGCCTTTGGCGCCGATGGCCCGATCGGCTTCGAGCTGTGCGGCGCCACGCAGGACAGCTGCCACTACGCCGATGCGCGCATCAGCGGCAACAACGTCACGCTCAGAGCGCCCGCGATCGCGAATGTCACGCGCGTGCGCTACTGCTGGGCCGATGGCCCGGTCTGCACCCTCTTCGATGGCGCCAGCCTGCCGGCCGGCCCGTTCGAGACCCCCATCCAGTAAACGCATCCACCGAGTCGATGATGAGCACGAACCCCCCAACCGAAACCAGCACGCACGGCTCCTCGCGTGACCGCGAGATCGTCGACGCGCGCGTCATCGTCACCTGCCCGGGACGCAACTTCGTCACCCTTCGCATCGAAACCCGCTCCGGCGTCGTCGGCCTGGGCGATGCGACGCTCAATGGCCGCGAACTGGCGGTGGCGTCCTACCTGCAGGACCACCTGGTGCCGAACCTGATCGGCCGCGACGCCGGCCGCATCGAGGACATCTGGCAGTTCTTCTACCGTGGCGCCTACTGGCGCCGCGGGCCGGTGACGATGACCGCGATAGCGGCCGTCGACGTCGCGTTGTGGGACATCCTCGGCAAGATGGCCGGGCTGCCGCTGTACCAGCTGCTCGGCGGCCGCTCGCGCGAAGGCGCCCTGGTCTATGCCCACGCCAACGGCCGCGACATCAGCGAGGCCAGCGAGGAAGTCGGCAAGTACCGCGAGAAAAGTTTCCTCGCCGTGCGCGCGCAATGCGGCGTGCCGGGCGTGAAGAAGGCCTACGGCATCTCCACCGCCGGCAAGCCCTACGAGCCAGCCGAAAGCGAACTGCCCGCCGAGACGGTGTGGTCGACGCCGAAGTACCTGGAAGTGGTGCCGAAGCTGTTCGAGCGCCTGCGCGCCGACCACGGCAACGATGTCGAACTGCTGCACGACGTGCACCACCGCCTCAGCCCGATCGAGGCCGCGCGCCTGGCCCGCGATGTCGAGCCGTACCGGCTGTTCTGGCTCGAGGACGCCACGCCTGCCGAGAACCAGAAGTCGTTCGAGCTGATCCGCCAGCACTCGGTCACGCCGCTGGCGGTGGGCGAAGTGTTCAACTCGATCTGGGACTGCAAGCACCTGATCGAGAACCAGCTGATCGACTACATCCGCACCACGATCGTGCATGGCGGCGGCATCACCCATATCCGCCGCCTGGCCGACTTCGCCGGGCTGCACCAGGTGCGCACGGGGTTCCATGGCGCCACCGACCTGTCGCCGGTGTGCATGGGCGCGGCCCTGCATTTCGACACCTGGGTCCCCAATTTCGGCATCCAGGAGTACATGTTCCACTCCGACGAAGCCAATGAGGTCTTCCCGCACGACTATGTGTTCCGGGACGGTCGCCTGCACGTCGGCGACACGCCGGGCCACGGCGTCACCATCGACGAGAAGCTGGCCGCGCGCTATCCGTACCAGCCCAAGCAACTGCCGATCGCGCGCCTGGAAGACGGCTCGATGTGGGACTGGTGATGGCGATGCGACGGCTGCTCTGCGCACGGATGCCCTCACTGCTGTGCCCGCTGCTGCTGGCGCTGTCGGCGGCACCCCTGCATGCGGGCGAACCGGTGCTGTTCGACTGGTTCCAGTACAGCGGCCACGACGCCACGTTCGAGCAGCCGTTGCCGGCGGGCAGCTACCGCAATCCGGTGCTCGCCGGGTTCCACCCTGATCCGGCCGTGGTGCGCGCGGGCGACCGCTACTACCTGGTCAACTCGAGCTTCGCCTACTTCCCGGGCATCCCGGTGTTCGAGAGCCGCGACCTGGTGCACTGGCAGCAGGTGGGCAACGCCATCGAGCGGCCGTCGCAGCTGGACTTCGATGGCCTGGGCATGTCGCGTGGCGTGTTCGCGCCGACGATCTCGTACCACGACGGCACCTTCTACGTCGTCAACACCGCGGTCGACAACGGCGGCAATTTCCTGGTGACCGCGAAGAACCCGGCCGGGCCGTGGTCGGATCCGGTCTGGCTGAAGGACATCGACGGCATCGATCCGTCGCTGTTCTTCGATCGCGACGGCAAGGCCTACCTGCTCAACAACGGTGAGCCGGAGGGCAAGCCGCGTTACGACGGCCATCGCGCGATCTGGATGCAGCAGTTCGATCTGGCGCAACGCAAGCCGGTCGGTCCGCGCAAGGTGCTGATCGATGGCGGCGTGGACCCGTCGAAGAACCCGATCTGGATCGAAGGCCCGCATGTGTACCAGCGCGAAGGCTGGTACTACCTGGTCTGCGCCGAGGGCGGCACCGGGCCGGATCATTCGCAGGTGGTGCTGCGCAGCCGTTCGGTGTGGGGGCCATACGCGCCGTACGAGCACAACCCGATCCTGACCCAGCGCGATCTCGATCCCGGCCGTGCGAACCCGATCACCAATGCCGGCCACGCCGACCTGGTCGAAGGCCTCGATGGCAGCTGGTGGGCGATCTTCCTCGCCAGCCGCAACTACGGTGGCGTGCACTACAACACCGGCCGCGAGACCTATCTGCTGCCGGTGACGTGGAAAGACGGCTGGCCGACGATCCTGGAACACGGTCGCGCGATACCGCAGGTGCTGGCAGGTCCTGCCTTCATCGATCGCAAGGCCACGCAGGCGCCGATGACCGGCAACTTCACCTGGCGCGACGAGTTCGACAAGCCGGCGCTCGACCGCGCGTGGATGCAGCTGCGCGTGCCGAAGCAGCCGTGGGCCGATCTCACGGCGCAGCGCGGGAAGCTGGCGATCCATCCGCTGGCGGAAGGCCTGGACACGCTGCGAAATCCCTCGTTCCTTGCCCGCAGGCAGCAGCATCTGGCCTTCGAGGCAAGCACCTCGCTGACGGTGCCGACGGAGGCGGGGACCGAGGCAGGCATCGCCGCATTCCAGAACGAGCGCTACTGGTACTTCCTTGGGGTGCGTCGCCGTGGCGCCGGTTTGCAGGTGTTCCTGCAGCGCAGCAGCGCCGGCGAGGCCAGCACCGTCGCCACGGCCAGCATTGCCGATGAGAAGACCCTGAAACTGAAGATCACCGCTGACGCTGGCGCCTACTCGTTCGGCTTCGATGCCGACGGCAAGGGCTGGCAGTGGCTGCGGCGCGATGACGACGGAACCATCCTCAGCACCGATGTCGCCGGCGGATTCGTCGGCGCGGTGGTGGGGCCCTATGCGCGCACGGAGACGGACCAATGAACAACCTGCGTAGTCGCCACCTGGCCGTGATGTCGGCACTGGCATTGCTCGTCACCAGCGCGCAGGCGCTTGGCGCGCCACCGGCCGCCGCATCCCCGGCCTACCTCGACCTCGATCGCAGCTTCGAGGAGCGCGCCGCCGATCTGGTCTCGCACATGACCCTCGACGAGAAGGCCGCGCAGATGCAGAACGCGGCGCCGGCCATCGACCGCCTGGGAGTCCCGGCCTACGACTGGTGGAACGAGGCGCTGCACGGCGTCGCGCGCGCAGGCGCGGCGACGGTGTTTCCGCAGGCGATCGGCATGGCGGCGACCTTCGATGTGCCGCTGATGGGCGAGGTCTCCAGCGCCATCAGCGACGAGGCGCGCGCCAAGCACCACGAGTTCGTGCGCCAGGGCCAGCACGGCCGCTACCAGGGCCTGACCTTCTGGTCGCCCAACATCAACATCTTCCGCGACCCGCGCTGGGGCCGCGGCCAGGAGACCTACGGCGAAGACCCCTACCTCACCTCGCGCATGGGCGTGGCATTCGTGAAGGGCCTGCAGGGCGACGACCCGAAGTACCGCAAGCTCGACGCCACCGCCAAGCACTTCGCCGTGCACAGCGGTCCGGAGGCCGATCGCCACACCTTCGATGCGCGCCCGAGCCAGCGCGACCTGTACGAGACCTACCTGCCCGCGTTCGAAGCGCTGGTGAAGGAAGGCCAGGTCGATGCGGTGATGGGCGCCTACAACCGCGTCTACGGCGAGTCCGCCAGCGCCAGCAAGTTCCTGCTGCAGGACACGCTGCGCGGGCAGTGGGGCTTCAAGGGCTACGTCGTCTCCGACTGCTGGGCCATCGTCGACATCTGGAAGCACCACAAGATCGTCGCCACGCCCGAGGAGGCCGCGGCGCTGGCCGTGAAGAACGGCACGCAGCTCGACTGCGGCGACACCTACATGCCGTCGCTGCCGGTCGCGGTAAAGAAGGGCCTGATCAGCGAGGCCGAGATCGACCATGCGCTGACGATGCTGTTCACGGCGCGGATGCGCCTGGGCATGTTCGATCCGCCGGAAAAGGTCCGCTGGGCCGGCATCCCGTATTCGGTGAACCAGTCGCCCGCGCACGACGCGCTGTCGCGCAAGGTGGCACAGGAGTCGATCGTGCTGCTGAAGAACGACGGCGTGCTGCCGCTTTCGCGCGATACCAGGCGCATCGCGGTGGTCGGTCCGACCGCTGACGACACGATGGCGTTGCTCGGCAACTACTACGGCACGCCCGCCGCACCGGTGACGATCCTGCAGGGCATCCGCGAGGCCGCGCCCAACGCGCAGGTCGTGCATGCGCGTGGCGTCGACCTGGTCGAAGGTCGCGACGACCCGGCGGCGACGCCGCTGATCGAACCGCAGTACCTGCGCCCGGAAAAAGGCTCGACCGAGCGCGGCCTGCGCGGCGAGTACTTCCGCAGCAAGGACCTGTCCGGCACGCCGGCACTGGTCCGCGTCGATTCGCAGATCGGGTTCCGCTGGGACCGCGGTTCGCCGACCGACAACCTGATGGCACGCGGTGAAGCCCACGGCGGCCAGTCTGTACCGTCGGACAACTTCAGCATCCGCTGGAGCGGCCAGCTGCTGCCGCCGGTGTCGGGCACCTACCAGCTCGAAGCCGCCGCCAACGACGGCTTCCGACTGTACCTGGACGGCAAGCTGCTGCTTGACCACTGGGATGCCACCGACCGCTTGCGCGCCGACAATACCAGCGTGAAGCTGGAGGCCGGCCGAAGCTACGACCTCAAGCTGGAGTACTTCGACGGCGAGCGCGACGCCGGCGTGCGCCTCGCATGGCGCATGCCTGGCGCGAAGCCGCCATTCGAGGAAGCCGTGCAGGCGGCGCGCGATTCCGACGTGGTGATCTTCGTCGGCGGACTCACCGGCGATGTGGAAGGCGAGGAAATGACGGTCAGCTACCCGGGCTTTGCCGGTGGCGACCGCACCGACATGCGCCTGCCCGCAACGCAGCGCAAGCTGCTCGAGGCGGTGCACGCGACCGGCAAGCCGGTGGTGATGGTGCTCACGGCCGGTTCGGCGGTGTCAGTCGATTGGGCCAAACAGAATGTGCCGGCGATCGTGTTCGCCTGGTACCCGGGTCAGCGCGGCGGCAACGCGGTGGCGGACGTGCTGTTTGGCGACGCGAATCCCGCCGGGCGCCTGCCGGTGACGTTCTACAAGGCCGACGAAAAGCTGCCGGCATTCGACGATTACGCAATGCAGGGGCGTACCTACCGCTACTTCGCGGGCGAGCCGCTGTATCCGTTCGGTCACGGACTGTCGTACACGACGTTCGCCTATTCCGACCTGCAACTCGATCGCACCAAGGCGGGTCCGCAGCAGCCGGTGACGGCGAAGTTGAAGGTGCGCAACAGCGGCAAGCGTGCCGGCGACGAGGTCGTGCAGCTGTACCTGCACGCGGTCGATTCGAAGCAGGCGCGTGCGCGCAAGGAGCTGCGCGGCTTCCAGCGCGTGACGCTGCAGCCGGGCGAGGAGCGGGTACTGACGTTTGTCATCCATCCGATGGCCGACCTGCGTTATTACGACGAGGGCAAGAAGGCTTACGCGGTGGACCCGGGTGCCTACGAGGTCCAGGTCGGTGCGTCGAGCGAGGACATCCGGGCGACCGGGAAGCTGAGCATCACGAAGTAGGCATCACCGACACCGTCATTCCCGCGAAGGCGGGAATCCATGGACGTCGAGGACGCAACAGCAACGTCCCTGGATCCCCGCCTTCGCGGGGATGACGGGATCGGATTTTCATCGAAGGAAGTACTGATGCCGCACCGCTTGAACCAGGCCGCCCTTGCCACCTTGCCGGCGGACGTCGTGCGCCCCGCGTACGACCGCGCCGGCACGCGCATCGGCATTGTCCATATCGGCGTTGGCGCGTTCCATCGCGCCCACCAGGCCGTCTACCTGGACGATGTGCTGGCGAGGGAGCCGGACTGGGCGATCTGCGGCGTCAGCCTCAACAGTCCCGATGTCCGCGATGCATTGCAGCCGCAGGACGGCCTGTACACGCTGGCGCTGCTCGGCGAGAAGCCCTCGCTGCGCGTGATCGGTTCGATCCGCGAACTGCTGTTCGCGCGCGAGCAGCGCGACCAGGTGCTCGCTCGCCTGGCTGATCCGCTGGTGCGCATCGTCACCCTGACCATTACCGAAAAGGGCTACTGCCTGTCTGGCAGCGAGCTTGATCTTGCCCATCCCGAGATCGTTCACGACCTGGCCAACCCGGACGCACCCACCGGCGCGATCGGCTACATCGTCGCCGGCCTGGCCGCGCGGCGACGACTGCGCCTGCCACCGTTCACCGTGCTGAGCTGCGACAACCTGCCCGAGAACGGACGCAAGCTCGGCCGCGCGGTGGTGCAGTTCGCGCGGCAGATCGATCCCGATCTGGCGCGATGGATCGAAGCCGAGGTCGCGTTCCCGTGCTCGATGGTCGACAGCATCACCCCCGCAACTGACGGTGCCCTGCGCGCGCGCGTCGCGGACCAGCTCGGCTGCACCGATGCCTGGCCGGTGCAGCGCGAGGCTTACACGCAATGGGTGGTGGAGGACAGCTTCTGCAATGGCCGGCCTGATCTCGAACGCGTGGGCGTGACCCTGAGCGGCGAGATCGCCGGGTACGACAAGGCCAAGCTGCGCCTGCTCAATGCGCCGCACTCGGCCCTGGCCTACCTGGGCGCACTGATGGAGATCGATACGGTTGCCCAGGCCATGGCCACGCCGGTGCTGGCCGGCTTCGTCGAGCGCCTGATGCACGACGGCATCGTGCCGAACGTCAAGGCGCCCGCGGGTTTCAACGCCGGTGCTTACGTCGAGGCGATCCTGGCGCGCTTCCGCAATCCGGCGATCCAGCATCGCCTGCTGCAGATCGCGTGGGACGGCTCGCAGAAGTTGCCGGTGCGACTGCTCGGCACCATCAGCGATGCGCTCGCCGCAGGTCGCCCGATCGACCTGCTGTGCCTGCCGGTGGCGGCATGGATGCAGTTCGTGCGGCGGCAGGCGCGCAATGGCGTCGCGATGGTCGACCCGATGGCGGATGCCCTGGTCGACGTCGGTCGCAAGACCACCGGCGACCCGGAAAGCGATGTCGCTCTCTTCCTGACGCTGGACGCCGTGTTTGCGCCGCTGTCGGGCGACAGGCGCTTCGTCGACGCGGTGCGCGAGGCGTACGCCCGACTAGGCGACGGAACGCCCTCGGCGGTGTGGCGCGCGCTGTCGGACTGATCCGGCGACAGCACGCCGGGCCATCGCGGGTTCACGCGATCCATGACTGTGGCCACGGCGTCAGGTTCCAGCCTTCCGGCCCCGCGTGCAGGCGTGCGTCGAGGCCCAGGCGGTCGAGGAAGGTCTCGTCATGAGATGCCACCACGATCGCGCCGGGGTACTGCACCAGTACCCGCTCCAACGCTTCAATCGATGGCAGATCGAGGTGGTTGGTGGGCTCATCGAGCAACAGCAACTGCGCGGGAGTATCGCCGTACAGCGCACAGGCCAGTGCGGCCTTCAGCCGCTGTCCGCCGCTGAGCAGGCGATCGGGCGTCAGCGCCATGTCGGCGGTCAGGCCCAGCAATGCCAGGCGCGTGCGAAGGTCGGACTGCGAAGCCATCGGGTTGGCCGCCATCAGCAGCTGCAGTGGCGTGGCATCGTCCGACGTCATCTCCAGTTGCTGGGACAAGTAGGCGACTGGAACGTGCACACTGCACTGGCCCGCAAGCGGCGCCAGCCATCCGGCCAGCACCTTCAGCAGGGTCGACTTGCCACTGCCGTTGCGCCCGACCAGCCCGATACGCTGGCAGCCAACGACATCCAGATCGAGCGGAAACGCGCCGGCCGCGCCGTGCGGCAGCAGCAGCTGCTCGATGCGCGCAGCCCGGCGCTGCGACGCGGCCGCCGGCATCGGCGCGAACAGCGCGATGGCGGCATCGTCATCGACACGTTCGGCGGCCTGGCGGACGCTTTCTGCCAGTGTGTCGGTGCGCGCTGCGTGCTGGTGCTGCAGCTTTCCCGCACTAGCCTGGCTCCATTGCCTGAGACCGCCCAGCAGGATCTTCGCCTGATTGGCCTCGCGCGCCTGCTGCGATGCCCGCGCCAGCCGGTGCTCCTGCCGCTCGCGTTGCTCGCGCATCTCGATCTCGCCGCGCTTGCGCTCCAGCTTGCGGCGCTCGAGCTCGCGCGCAGCGTGTTCCCGCTCCTGCGTTCGCTGGCGGGCATAGAGCGAATAACCCCCCGCGTAGTCCCGAAGGCCGGACGGCGACAGCTCGAGGATGCGCTCCATCGATTCCAGCAGTTCGCGATCGTGGCTGATCACCAGCAGACCGCCGCGCCACTGCTGCAGCTTGGCCAGCAGCATCGCGCGTTGCTCACGATCCAGATGGTTGCTGGGTTCGTCGAGCACGAGGAAATCGGCGGGCGACAGCCAGGCGCCCATCAGCGCGACGCGGGTCAGTTCACCGCCACTCAGCGTCGCGGCGAGCTGCCCGGGTTGAAGGTGTCCGAGGCCGTGCGCTTCCAGCTCGGCGGTCAGTCGCTGGCGAATGTCCCATCCCTCGCCGACGATGTCGAAATCGTACGGGTCGGTTGAGCCGGTCTCGATGCGGGCGAGGGCATCGAGCCGCGATTGCACCCCGGCCACCGCCGCCACGCTCGCGTCGGCGCCGGACAGGATCTGCTGCGGCAGGTAGTGGACGGATCCCGCGTGCAGGCATTGGCCGCTGCCCGGCGCCAGGTGGCCGGCGATGATGCGGGCGAGCACGCTCTTGCCGACACCGTTGCGTCCGACCAGGCCAGTGCGGCGCTGGTCGAAGCGGGCATCGAGATCGGTGAACACGATCCTGCCGTCGGGCAGGGAAAATGCGACGCGCTCAAGCGCGAGCAGGGTATTCGTCATGCGGACTCCAGGGGATGCCTGAAACCAGGGGATGCCTGAGACACGGAACCACCCGCGCGGGGTGGACTCGATCAGACCGTCACGGGGACGGCGGCATCACTTGCGCATGGCGCGAAACCCTCAGAAGCGTGGCAGACCGGGCAATTATAGCGATGCGACGCCAGCGCCGGCCCGGGCGCCGGCGGGACGTTCATGGTCGGGCAGGTCTAGCGCTCGAAACCCAGGCCCATGACCTTCACGCGCACCCGTGCCACGGTGGTGTGCGAGGTCATGTACAGCGTGCGGCCGTCATCGCCGAATGCGCAGTTGGACACGCGGGCGCCGGTTTCGATGCGGCCCAGGCGCTTGCCGTCCGCGTCCATGACCAGCAGGCCGCCCGGTGCGGAAGCGAACAGGTGGCCGTCGCCGGAGATGCACAGGCCGTCGGGGGCACCAGAGGCGCCGGCGGCGATCAGGTCCGATGCGTCCGCGAGCACGCGCCGGTCGAGCGCGTTGCCGCGATCGTCCAGGCGGTATGCCATCCACACGGGGCGCTTCTCGTCCGAGTTGGCCACGTAGAGCGTGCGCTGGTCCGGCGAGAGCGCCACGCCGTTGGGGAAGCGCAGTTCCCCCTCGATCAGGTGCACGGAACCGTCGGGGTCAAGGCGATAGACGCCGTTGACGGGCTGCTCTTTCAGCGGTGATTCGTCGATGCCTTTCAGGCCATACGGCGGATCGGTGAAGTACACCGATCCATTGCCATGGCGGACCACATCGTTGGGGCTGTTGAGGCGCTTGCCGGCGTAGGTGGCGGCAAGCGTGGTCTTGCGCTTCGTTGCCGGGTCGAGGCGGGCGATCAGGCGAGAACCCGAATCTGCGAGCAGCACCGTGCCCTGTGGTTCGGCGTCGAGGCCATTCGCACCGGCTTCGCGCAGTCCTTCCACGTCCGTGCCGCCGTAGCCGGATGGCTTGAGGAATACCGACTTCCCTTCGTTCGGCGACCAGCGGTACATCGTGTTGCCGGGCACGTCGTTGAACAGCAGGTAATTGCCGTCACGCATCCACAGCGGGCCTTCGGACCACTCCAGGCCGTCCGCGATCCGCTCGATGCGTGCGTCGGGGGCGATGAGGGTCCCGAGCGCTTCGTCGTAAACCGTGATGCGCCCGATCGTCGGGTACGACGGGGTGGTCGCCGGGTCCGCGTGTTGCACCGCGGACGCGCACGCTGTTGCCGCGGCCAGCGCCGTGACCGCCAGGGCAACGCGCAGTGCCCGATTCGTCGGCGCGCGCATCATTGCACCCGCACCACGGTTTCGGCGCCCTGCAGCTGCGCCGATTGCGCGCGCACGGTGACGGTGCCGGTCTGGCCCGGCATTGCGCGCACGATGACCAGTGCCAGTCCGTTGAACGCATGTCGCTCGTGCGACGGGAACGCAGTCATGTCGGTCGGGTCTCCGTTGTCGGTCGCGACGATCTCGGCCGGACCGTCCACGCTGAAGGCGATGCGCGAGGCAGCATAGGGCACCGGACGCCCGTCGTGGTCGAGCACGCGCACGGTCACGAACGACAGGTCGGTGCCGTCGCCGTGGATCTCGCGGCGGTCCGGCTGCAGCTCCAGCTTCGCTGCCTCGCCCGCCGTCCGGGTGCTCGCCTGCGCCCATGGCTTGCCATCCTTGTAGGCCTGCACCCGCAACTCGCCGGGCTGGTAGACGACGTCGTCCCAGCGCAACCGGTATTCGTAAGGGCCTTTCTTCCGGCGCCCGTGCGACTTGCCATTGACGAACAGCTCGGCCTCGTCGCCGGAGGTGAACACATGCACCGGCGTGACCTGGCCCTCGCGCCCCGGCCAGGTCCAGTGCGGCAGCAGGTGCACCATCGGCAGATCGGGCCGCCAGCGTGACTGGTACAGGTAGAAGCGATCCTTGGGGAAACCGGCCAGGTCGACGATGCCGGAGTAGGAGCTGCGCGAGTCGTAGTAGGGCGTGGGTTCGCCGAGATAGTCGAAGCCCGTCCAGACGAACTCGCCGGCGACGTAGGGATGGCGGTCGAGCGAGGCGAACACCTTGTCGGCGCTGGAGCCGAAATCCACCGCGTGCAGCTCGTACGCGCTGACCTGGTGGGTCTTCGAATCGCCACCGCGGCCATCACGAACCGGCGCGCTGGTCTCCTTCGTCACCGGGAACAGGTATGCACCACGGCTGCTGAGCGCCGACGCGGTTTCAGTGCTGACGATCGCCTTGTCCGGAAACCTGGCATGGAACGCCGGGTACTGCGGCTTCGTGCGGATGCGCTCGGTGCCCTCGAACTGCGGCGTGTCGCGGATGCCTTCGCCCTGGTAGTTCAGGCCGATCACGTCGAACACCGCCGACAACGGCATGTCCGGCTTGGCCCAGTTCATCGCGTTGGTGGTCGGCCGGGTCGGGTCTTCCTCGCGGACGATGGCGTGCAGGCGCCGTGCGATCGCAGCGCCTGCCTCGCCGGTGTACTGCTCGCCGACTTCGTTGCCGACGCTCCAGGCGATGATCGAGGGATGGTTGCGGTCGCGGCGCAGCATCGATCGCAGATCCGGCTCGTGCCAGTCCTTGAAGACCAGATGGAAGTCGAGCGGCGTCTTCTTGCGCTCCCAGGAATCGAAGATCTCGTCGACCACCAGAAAGCCCATGCGGTCGGTGAGTTCGAGCAGTTCCGGCGCCGGCGGGTTGTGACTCATGCGCACGGCGTTGGCGCCCATTTCGCGCATGATCTCCAACTGGCGCTGCGCTGCGCGGGTGTTGAACGCCGCGCCGAGTGCACCCAGGTCGTGGTGGTTGTTGACACCGCGGATGACGACGCGCTCGCCGTTGACGATGAGACCCTGGTTGGCATCGAAGCGGACCGAGCGGATGCCGAACGGCGTTTCATGGCGATCGACCACGCGACCGCCACGCGACACGGTGGTCACGGCCACATAGCGGTTCGGCCGCTGCGTCGGCGGTGGACCCCACAGCTGCGGATGGGCCAGGCTGGTGGCGCCGTTCACGCGGGTGCTCGAATTCGCCGCGACGTGCGCACGCGCCGTTTCAATGCGAGCGACCACACCGCCGGTACTGCGGCCCTCGGCATCGAGGGCGAGGATATCGGTGGCAACATCGACATCGGCGTCGCGGCCCGAGTCGTTGTCGAGGGTCACGGCCAGGCGGACGGTCGCCATCCCGGCCGATACCTGCGGCGTCGTCAGCTGTGTTCCCCAGTGCGCCACATGCACCGCATCGACCTTGGTCAGCCAGACGTTGCGATAGAGCCCGCCACCCGGGTACCAGCGTGCAGAATCGGGCGGGTTGTCCAGGCGGATCGCCAGCTGGTTGTCGCCGCCGGGCTTCAGGTACGGCGTAAGGTCGACGCGCCAGGAGTTGTATCCGTACGGCCAGCCGCCCACGAGGCGGCCGTTGAGCCAGACAGTGGCGTATGACATCGCCCCGTCGATATCGAGGAAGACCGATCTGCCACGGTCGCTGGCCGGGATGTCGAGCTTGCGGCGGTACCAGCCGATGCCCCAGCTCGGCAGTCGGCCCATGCCGCCATAAGGGCCTTCGCGCAGGAACGGTCCGGCGATGGCCCAGTCGTGCGGCAGCGTCACGCGTTGCCAGCCACGGTCATCGAAATCCTTGCGCACGAACGCGGCATCACTGCCAGGATCGCCAGCAGGACGCACGTGGCGCCGCGTCCTGTCGGCGATGAAGGCATTGCCGCTGGGCAGGATCCATGGCTTGAGCACGCCATCGGCCCGCGCCGCGGGCTGTTCGGCCTCCTCGGGGCGGGCGTCGGCGGCCTTTCCGTCCTGGTTGTCCGACACCTTCGGCCGCACGTCGTAATCCAGCCGGGTCGACAGATCCGACGGATCGCCCTGGTGGAAACGCCAGCCGCTGTTGATCGAAATACGCTCGCGTGGCGATGCCTCGTCTGCCATCACAGGTGCGGACAGCACCAGCAGCGCCAGCAGGGGCGCTGCCGAGCAGCGGAGGAGGCGGCCAAGCATCACAACTTGTAGGCCTGCTTCGGCAAGCGGTAGGCGAGGTCGATGGCCACTTCGGCCGCCTCGTCCTCGTCCATGCGGTGTTCGCTGACCAGCTTGGCCAGAAAGGCGCAGTCGACGCGTCGGGCAACGTCGTGGCGCGCCGGGATCGACAGGAACGCACGCGTGTCGTCGTTGAAGCCGACCGTGTTGTAAAAGCCGCCGCTGCTGAGCGTCTGCTCGCGGAATCGCCACATGCCTTCGGGCGCGTCGTGGAACCACCACGCCGGGCCGAGGAACAGTGCCGGGTAGTGCCCGGCCAGCGGCGCCAGTTCGCGCGCGTAGGTGCTCTCGTCGAGGGTGAAAACGATCACGCGCAACCGCGCGTCGTTGCCGAAACGGTCGAGCAGCGGCTTGAGCGCGTTGACGTAGTCGGTGCGCATCGGCATGTCGGCGCCCTTGTCGCGGCCGAAGCGTTCGAACAGGCGGGCGTTGTGGTTGCGGAAGCAGCCGGGGTGGATCTGCATCACCAGGCCGTCGTCCAGGCTCATCGCCGCCATCTCGGTCAGCACCTGGGCGCGGAACAGTTCCGCCTCGGCCGCGCTGGCGCCGCCACGGGAGACCTTCTCGAACAGGCGGCGTGCTTCGTCGGCCGGCAGGTCGGCGGTCGCGGCGCTGGGGTGGCCGTGGTCGGTCGAAGTCGCGCCCATCGCAGCGAACGCGGCGCGGCGCTGCCGGTGCGCGCGCAGGTAGCCGTCCCAGCTGTAGACGTTCTCGCCGGTGATCTCGCCGAAGCGCTCCAGCGAGACGGCGAACTCTTCGTGCTCGGGATCGACCACTGGATCGGGCCGGTAGGCCGTGACCACGCGTCCCGGCCAGCCACTGGCGCGGATCGCGGCGTGGTGATCGAGTGGGTCGAGCGGTGATTCGGTGGTTGCCAGCAACTCGATGCGGAAGCGGTCGAACAATGCACGCGGTCGGAACTCCGGTTGCTGCAGCGCCGCGGTGATGTGGTCGTAGTAGCGGTCGGCGCTGCCGGCATCCAGGCGCTCGCGCAGGCCGAAGACCTCGTGGAAGACATGGTTGAGCCACATCGACGACGGCGTGCCGCGGAACAGATGGAAATTGGAGGCGAACAGCCGCCACGCCGCACGCGGGTCCACCGCCGAGCGCGAGCCGTCGCGACGCGGGATGCCGAGCGCGTCCAGTTCGATGCCCTGGCTGTAGAGCATGCGGAACACGTAGTGGTCCGGGATCAGCAGCAGGTCGGTGGCGTTGGCGAATGCTGCGTTGCCTGCGAACCAGGACGGGTCGGTGTGCCCGTGCGGGCTGATGATCGGCAGTTGCGCGACCTCGCGGTACAGCCGCCGAGCGATCGCGCGCGCGCCGGCGTCGGCGGGAAAGAGGCGGTCCGGATGCAGGTCGAGGGATTTGCTGTTCATGGTGCTTGCTGTCTCATCATTTCGCAGTGGCGGTATCGATATCGGCATCGATATTGGTACCGGTCGCGGTGGACGGTCCTGTCACGCCACGCACATAACCCCGCAGCCAGGCCAGGGCCGGCCGCTCGCTGCCGTCCTTGCGCACCAGGTAGGCCTTTTCCTT
Organism: Lysobacter sp. 05T417; assembly: GCF_056396405.1. NCBI lineage: Bacteria > Pseudomonadati > Pseudomonadota > Gammaproteobacteria > Lysobacterales > Lysobacteraceae > Lysobacter > Lysobacter sp. 05T417. The sequence continues at coordinate 488,208 of NZ_JBFTLK010000005.1, forward strand.
GCTGCGCCACATGCCCGGGCGATAGCCCCAGAGCGTGATGCCCTTGACCCCGGGATGCTCCCAGAACACCGGGAAGATCCGCTGGTAGTCCTTGAGCTGCTGGGCGTCGGTTGCGCCGTCGATGTCGAGCTCGGTCACGTAGATCGGCAAGCCAGTGGCGGCAAGGCGGTCGAGGTTGGCGCGATGCACCGCCATCGGCGTGTCGGCCTTGGTCGCGAAGGCGTGGCCCTGCACGCCGATGCCGTCGAGGAGATGATCCTTCTGCAGCAGCCCGATGATCTCGAGATAGCGACGGGTGTTCTCGTCCTTGTTGGTGATGTTGTAGTCGTTGATCAGCAGCTTGGCGTGCGGGAACGTTTTGCGGGCGAGACGGTAGGACTCCACGATCCAGTCCCAGCCCGTGGCGCCACTGCCGCCGAGCGCGTTGATGTAGTTGCCGCCGCCTTCGTCGTCCTTGCTGGGCGGGTCATTGAGCGCTTCGTTGACCACTTCGACGTAGTCCAGGTCGGGGTAGCGCTGCGCGACCGCGGCGAACCACTCTTCGATCTCCTCGCGCTGTTCCTTCGGCGGCAGCGTCTCCACCCACTCCGGCTGCTGGTTGCCCCAGATCATCACGTGCATCTGGAACGGGAAACCGTGGCTCCTGGCGAACTGGTAGGCCGCATCCAGTCCGCTCCAGTCCATCTGGTCGCGCACGGCTTCCACCGAGCCCCACTTGCCGGCATTTTCCGGCGTGACCTTGTTCCAGTAGCTGGCGAAGCCGGGGATCTGGGTGGGGCTGTGGACGCTGCCGAGGAACTTCTGCTGGCCGGACGCGAGCGGTGCGCCCTGCGCGTGCAGCGCAAGCGGCATGGCAACCAGGATGGCCAAAAGCAACGATTTCATCTTTCCCTCCCCCGTGAAGATACTCATGCGTCCGTCGATTCCAGCTGTGCCGGCTCCAGCTGCGCCGGCTCCAGGCGCGGCGCCAGCAGGTGCACCGCCAGCAGCGCGATCAGGTAGGCCGAGCCGGCCATCAGGAACACCGGCAGATAGCTGCCGGTGGTCTGCAGCAGGAAGCCGGTGAACGTGGCGATCATCATCCCGCCGACCGCGCCGGCGAAGCCGCCAATGCCGACCACGGACGCAACCGCGCGACGCGGGAACATGTCCGAGGTCAGGGTGAACACATTCGCCGACCAGCCCTGGTGGCCGGCCGTTGCCAGGCCGATCAGGCCGACCGCGAGCCAGAGGTTGTCGGCCTGCGCGGCGAACACGATTGGCACCACGGCCAAGCCGCAGATGCCCATGGCGGTCTTGCGCGCGCGATTGACGCTCCAGCCGCGCTTGATGAAACGCCCGGCCAGCCAGCCACCGGCGATGCTGCCGACATCGGCCAGCACGAAGATCACGATCAGCGGCAGGCCCAGGCCAAGCAGCGTCAGTCCGTATTCGGCGTGCAGGAACTTGGGCAGCCAGAACAGGAAGAACCACCAGATCGGGTCGGTGATGAACTTCGCCGCGACGAATGCCCAGGCCTGGCGATGGCGCAGGATGCGCGACCACGGCACGCGCACCGTCGGCTCGGCCGGGTCGCTGCGGATGTACGCCAGTTCCGCGGCGCTGAGCCCGGGTTGTTCCTCGGGCGTGCGATAGATCAGCAGCCAGGCGACCAGCCATGCCGCGCTGAGCGCGCCGGTCACCAGGAACGCTGCCTGCCAACCCCACGTCGCGGCCACCACCGGCACCATCATCGGCGCCACGATCGCGCCGACATTCGAGCCGGAGTTGAAGATGCCCGTGGCCAGCGCCCGTTCCTTGCGCGGGAACCACTCGGCCACGGTCTTGATCGCGGCCGGGAAATTGCCGGCCTCGCCGAAGCCAAGCACGAAGCGTGCGGCGGCAAAGCCAATCACGCTGGCGGCGAGCGAATGGCTCATCGCCGCCAGGCTCCAGATGCTGATCGCGATCGCATAGCCCACGCGCGTGCCGAGGCGGTCGATGATCGCGCCGGCGCAGAGCAGGCCAATCGCATAAGCCGCCTGGAAAGCGGTGACGATGTAGCCGTACTGGATCTCGTTCCAGCCGATCTCGTCCTGCAGGAACGGCGCCAGCACGCCGAGTACCTGGCGATCGATGTAGTTGATCGTGGTCGCCAGCAGGAGCAGGGCGCAGATGCGCCAGCGGTACATGCCGACCTTGCCGGCCGGCGCTGTTTCCGTCGCCGTTGCCGAAGCCGCGCTCATGCCGCCGCCGTCCGCATTTTCGCCGGTATCGCGGTGGCGCCGTCAGCGGACAGCAATTTGTTGCGATGCAGCGAGCTTTGCGCAGGCATGTCGAAGCGTTTCATCACGGGTTTCCTGCGGTTTCCCTGCGTTTGCCACGCAGGCGCCACTTAGTGTTAGCGCTAGCATTAGCACAGGAATCGGTGACCGGGCTACTGCCTTTCGACGGCGGTCACAGAAGCAAAATCGTCGTGGTGCCAGCAGCTTGCGACCGAAGTGCCGAACACGCGCCCCGTCCTCTCTCGGCAAAACGGCTCATGTTGCTATGCAGCGTGCGAGGCAAAAATGGTAGCGCTACCATCCGCCCGGACCGCCTCAGACGGATTTGTAGCGCCATCACCGATGTAGCCAAAAAACACACATCCAATCGCAGGCCGCGCCAACGTCGCGCGCTGCCGGAACACCAGAAACGGGAGGGGAGTACGGTGCAAATCGTTTTCGCAAGAACGGCATTGTCGCGTGCCTTGGGAATGGCGCTGATCGGGATGGCGAGCACTTCCGCCATCGCCCAGCAGGCTCAACCGGCGCCGCAGGTGCAGGTCGAGACACAGGCGCAGGCGTCGCAAGAGACCACCACCACCACCACCGTGGCGCCCGCGGCCGCCGGTGCAGCTGACGCACAGGCATCGGCCCCGGCGAGCGCGGCCGACCAGATCCGGGAACTCGACCGCGTGGTTGCCACCGGTTTCCGCCAGAGCCTGCAGTACTCGACGCAGGACAAGCGCGACTCGACCGGCTTCACCGATTCGATCTTCGCCGAGGACATCGGCAAGTTCCCCGACGTGAACATCGCCGAGTCGCTGGCGCGCATCCCGGGCATCCAGCTCAACCGCGACGTCAACGGCGAAGGCCTCAACATCGCCATTCGCGGCTTGCCGTCCAGTTTCACCAAGACGACCATCAACGGCGTCTCGGTCGCCACCGCCTCGATCGGCCTGGATGCGACCAACCAGAACCGCGAAGTCGACCTGAACCTGTTCCCGAGCGAGTTCTTCAACCAGCTCAAGGTCTACAAGTCGCCGACCGCGGCGCTGACCGAAGGCGGTGCGGCCGGTATCGTCGACATGCGCAACGTGCGCCCGTTCGACAACCCCGAGTCGCAGGTCACCTACGCACTCGAGGCCGGCTACAACACCAACAGCGAGAACGTCGATCCGCGCGGCACCGTGATCGGCAGCTGGATCAATGACGACCACACCTTCGGCGTGCTCGGCGGCGTGACCTCGCAGCGTGGCTCGATCGGCGTGGAAGGCTACGAAACCGTCGGCTGGACCAACCCGAACCTGACCAACGCGCAATGCGGGAACGGCGGCGCTGCCGCGGGCTTCCCGGCCCTAGGCACGGCATGCAACATGAGCGGCGGCAATGGCTGGCGCATTCCGGACGCGGTGCCGAACAACGCATCGACGATTGCCGCAGGCCTCACGCCGACCCAGCCCATCGACGCGGCCTGGCTGCAGTCGCACAACCCGGGCCTGACCAGCGCGCAGATCGGCGAAGCGCTGATCCCGCGCCTGGGCCGTCCGGTGCACATGTCCGGCGACCGCGATCGCGACTCGTTCCTGGGCTCCGTGCAGTGGCGTCCGAACGAGAGCGCCGAGATGTACATGGACGTCCTGTACTCCAAGGCAAAGCGCACCAACGACCGCATCGACATGAACCTGATCGGTCGCAACGGCGGCATGATCCCGTTGGACATGCAGCTCGACGCCAACAACGTCGTTACCAGCGCCACGTTCACCAATGCCCAGTTCTTCCTCGAAGCGCGTCCCTACACCGAGGAAGTGGAGTACTGGCAGGTCACGCCGGGCGGCACGTTCTATTTCGATGAAGACGTCAAGCTGGACGTGCAGGGCAGCTACAGCCGCAGCTGGATGCGTCGCGATTCGCCCACCATCCTCTTCAACTCGCCCTTCACCACGCTGCAGTACACCAACAACGGCGACATCCCGAGCTGGACCACCGACCTGGATCTGAATGATCCGAACCTGGGGTGGACCTGGACGGGCGGCCGCGTGTGGGCGCAGAACGAGAAGCGCGTGACCGAAACCAAGGGGCTCAATGCCAGCCTGCAGTTGGGCGACGACAAGAACAACGTCACCTTCGGCATGGCATGGGACGAGAATGCCCGCACCATCCGCGGCTTCGGCGATACCGGCACCAACTGGCAGCCGTACGCGTTCTCGCAGGTGCCCAGCTCGGAACTGCCCAACTACATCTCGCCGGGGCCGTTCGGTTTCGTGACGGTTGACTTCGACCGTTTCATGGCCGACACCAACTACGCGTTCTACCGCGATACGGCAGCCGAGGCCAGCGGCGCCAACACTGGCGCTCCCACCGGCGGCTTCGACGAGGCCAACACCGCGGCCTTCGTCATGGTCAACGGCGAGTCGGAGGTCTGGCACCGCAACCTGCGCTACAACCTCGGCGTGCGTTATGCGTCCACAGACCAGGACATCAGCGGCCCGGTGACGATCGGCGGCGTGCGCCAGTACCAGACACTGACCAGCGATTACGACGAATGGCTGCCGTCGTTCAGTGCGGCGTGGGACGTGGCCGAAAATGTCGTCCTGCGCACCTCGGCTTCCCGCACCATGACCCGCCCGAACCCCAGCTCGATGCTGCCGGCAACCACCTTCACCGACATCTCGGCGCAGGTGGCCACGCAGGGCAATCCGGACCTGACACCGTACATCTCCACCAACTTCGACATCGGTGGCGAGTGGTACACCGGCGCCGAGGGCTTCGTCGGCCTGACCCTGTTCAACAAGCGCATCGAGGGCTACACCTACCAGGGCGTGACCACGCGCCCGTTCACCGACCTGGGCATTCCGTTCGACACGCTGGTGGACTCGCAGCAGCAGGCGATCAACTCGCGTGGCGGTCCGAACGTTGCGACCGTCAACGTGCAGCAGCAGGTCAACGCCGATGCCGAACTGGAGATCCAGGGCCTGGAAGTGATCTGGGTGCAGCCGCTGAGCTTCCTGTTCGAGGGCCTGGGCTTCATGGCCAACTACTCCAAGCTCGACATCAGCACGATCGGCAAGGACGCCAAGGCACTGGCCGGCAATGTCTACGGCGTGGCACCGAGCCTGTGGAACGCCACCGCCTACTGGGAGAACGACGTCGCCTCGGTGCGCCTGTCGTACAACTGGCAGGAAGGCGCCGTCGGCACCGGTCCGAACCAGCAGGGCATCCCGTTCGCGCAGCTCTACGGCGAAGACCGCGGCCAGCTTGACCTGTCGGCCAGCTATACGCTGACCAACATCACGTCCTCGCCGCAGATCTACTTCAACGTGCAGAACATCACCAACGAGGAGCGTCGCTCCTACTTCGCGTATCCCAATGCGGTCAACGACATGTACGATCCGGGTACCACGTACATGGTGGGTATCCGCGGCACCTTCTGATGCATTCGACCGTGCAATGAGCTGAGCAGCAAACCGCGGCCCGCTCCGGTGACTCCACCGGGCGGGCCGCGCCTTATCGATGGACGCACTGCTCCACAATGCCCGATGCAAGACCCCAATCACTCGCCAGCGGCGGCCCATGAACAGCACTTCTGAAGTCCTCTCCGTCAGGGAAAAGGTCGGCTACAGCCTCGGCGACCTGGCCGCGAACCTGATCTTCCAGACCCTGGTCGCCTTCCTGGCCTTCTTCTACACCGACGTGTACCGGATACCGGCAAGCACGGCCGCGAAGATCATCTTCATCGGCGGCATGCTCGGCGCCTTCGTGTTCACCCCCATCATCGGCTTCGCCGCCGACCGCACCAGCACGCGCTGGGGGAAGTTCCGACCGTGGATCCTGTGGACGGCGATCCCGTTCGGCGTGTTCTCGCTGCTGGCTTTCAGCACGCCGGACCTGGGCGAGCACGGCAAGGTCGTGTATGCCCTTGCGACCTACATCCTGCTGGTGATGATCTACGCCGCCAACAACCTGCCGTACTCGGCGCTCAGCGGCGTGCTCACCGGCTCCATGGCCCAGCGCAACAGCCTGTCGTCGTACCGTTTCGTGGCGGTGATGATCGCCCAGTTCGTGATCCAGGTGCTGCTGCTGCCGCTGGTGCTGATCCTGGGCAGCGGCGACAAGGTGCGCGGCTTCCACAACACCATGATGCTGTTCGCCGTGGTCGGCACGGTCTTCTTCCTGATCACCTTCTTCACCACGCGCGAGCGCATCGTGCCGGCGCCGGAACACAAGTCCAGCGTCCGCCAGGATCTCGCCGACCTGGCCCGCAACCGGCCCTGGCTGGTGATGCTGGCGCTGACGATCCTGGTGTTCGTGACCCTCGCGCTGAAGGGCGGCTCGTACATCTACTACTTCCAGTACTACCTGGATCCGGCTGCGCTGTCGAAGTTCCTGGAAGACGTCGGCTTCAACCGGCTCATCGGCGGCCTCAACGCCGTGCTCACCGGCATCGGCCTGACCGAGTTCCAGTGGCCCAAGGACGCGCCGACGTCGGCCTACAGCATGTTCAACGCCGCCGGCATCATCTCGATGATCATCGGCATCGGTTTCTCCAAACGCCTGGCAGACCGGTTCGGAAAGCGCGACGTCTTCGGCGGCGCGCTGTTCGTATCGACCCTGTTCCTGCTGGCGTTTTTCTTCTACCCGCCAACGGCAGTCGGGCTGGTGTTCGCCTCGCTGATCGCCCACGGCGTCTTCTACGGCATCACCATCCCGCTGCTGTGGGCAATGATCGCCGACGTCGCCGACTACTCGGAGTGGAAGAACAGCCGCCGGGCCACCGCGATCATCTTCTCGGCGATGCTGTGCGGCCTGAAGATCGGCCTGAGCGTCGGCGGCGCCCTGGTGGCGGGCCTGCTGGCCCATTACGGCTACCAGGCCGGCGAGCCGGTGCAGTCGCCGCAGACCATCGACGGCATCCGCATGGCCGTGAGCATCTACTGCTCGGTCCCGCTGCTGCTGTGCGTGGTGCTGCTGTTCCTGTACCAGATCAACAAGACGATGGAATCGCGCATCGAACAGGAACTGGGCGCGCGCAGGCTGCAGGCCGGCGCCGCTTCCTGATCGCCGCGCAGTCACGTTCCCCCAAACACACAGGCAACCGTCATGGCCGACGACAACGAAACCGGGGATCTTCAGGCGCTGGCCGCGAAGGCCATCTCGCAGCCGCTGGTCATGCATATCTACACCGCCGACCCGTCGGCGCATGTCTTCGACGGCAAGCTCTACATCTATCCGTCGCACGACATCGATGCCGGCCTGCCGTTCGACGACGACGGCGGTCACTTCGGCATGGAGGACTACCACGTGCTGCGCATGGAGTCGCCCGATGGCGAGGCGGTGGACTGCGGCGTCGCCCTGCATGTCAAAGACGTGCCGTGGGCGCAGCGGCAGATGTGGGCGCCCGATGCCGCCAGCAAGGACGGCAAGTACTACCTCTATTTTCCGGCCAAGCGCGCCGACGGCATCTTCCAGATCGGCGTGGCGATCGGTGATCGGCCGGAAGGACCGTTCGTGCCGGAGCCTGAGGCCATCACCGGCAGCTACTCCATCGACCCGGCCGTGTTCGCCGACGACGACGGTGGGCACTACATGTACTTCGGCGGCATCTGGGGCGGGCAGCTGCAGAAGTACCGCGACAATGCCCATGCCGCAGGGAACGAGGAGCCGGCTGCCGGCGAGCCGGCGCTGTGCGCGCGCGTCGCGCGCCTGGCCGGCGACATGAAGCAGTTCGCCGAGACGCCGCGCGAAGTGATGATCCTCGACGCGTCCGGCCAGCCGCTGCGCGCGGACGACCACGACCGCCGCTTCTTCGAGGCGTCGTGGATGCACAAGCACCAGGGCCGCTATTACTTCTCCTACTCGACCGGCAACACGCACCTGCTGTGCTACGCGGTGGGCGACAACCCGTACGGGCCCTTCACCTACCAGGGCACGATCCTGACCCCGGTCGTGGGCTGGACGACGCACCATTCGATCTGCGAGTTCCAGGGCCGCACGTACCTGTTCTACCACGACTCCATTTTGTCCGGCGGCGTCACCCACCTGCGCTCGATCAAGGTCACGCAGCTGCATTACGACGACAGCGGCACCATCAGGACGATTCATCCCTATGGGGAGTGATCCGCGCGACGACGCGATGCTGCCGTTTGCGCCGGGGCCGCAGGTCTCGATCGGACGTGGCGCACTGGCCGTCGATATCGCGCCGGAGGCGGGCGGACGCATCGCCCAGATTCGCCACGACGGCGTCGCCCAGCTGGTGGGCCACGGTGCGGGAACCGACGGCGTCATCGCCTGGGGCTGCTATCCGATGGTGCCGTGGGCGGGACGCGTCCGGCACGGCCGTTTCGAGAGCGAAGGGCATCGCCACCGGTTGCCGCTCAATCTGGGCGACCACGCCATCCATGGCGTCGGCTTCGCGATGCCGTGGCGCCTGGAGATGCTCGGCGAAGATGCCGCCGAGTTGTCGCTGGCGTTGCCACAGGACCGCTACTGGCCCTTCGGCGGCAGCGCCATGCAGCGCATCGAAGTCGGCGAACGCCATATCCGGCTGACGCTGTCGGCCACCGCCGGCGAGCGCGCGATGCCGGTGACGATCGGCTGGCACCCCTGGTTCCGCAAGCCCGACCGCCTCGATTTCCAGCCGCGCATGATCTATCCGCGCGACGCCGATGGCATCGCCACGCGTCCGCTGGAAGCGCCGACGGCGGGGCCCTGGGACGACTGTTTCATCAACGACCGGCCGGTCACCGTCGAGCGCGGGGGACAGCGCATCCGCATGACGTCCGACTGCATGCACTGGGTCGTCTTCGACGCGGCGCCGCACGCCACCTGCGTCGAGCCGCAGAGCGGGCCACCGGATGCATTCAACCTCGAGCCGATGCTGCTGGCGCCGCGGACTTCGGTGGAGGCCTGGTTCCTGCTCGAGTGGCTGTGATGTGAAGGCGCCTTGTCAGGCGCGTGGGCGGGCGGCGCTATGATCGGTGTTCGCCCAGGAGAAGCCGCCATGAGTGAGCACGTCTACAAGCACCTCGAGCTGACCGGTTCGTCAAAGACCAGCTGCGACGACGCCATCCGCAAGGCGATCGAACGGGCCTCGGGCACGGTGCGCAACATCAAGTGGTTCCAGGTGCTCGACACGCGGGGCCATGTCGAAGACGGCAAGGTCGCGCACTGGCAGGTCACCATCAAAGCAGGGTTCACGCTCGAGTGACCGCGGCGGCGGCCGCGACTCCGGCAAAGGCTCCCGAGCCTTGAGCCAGATTCAATGCAGGCTTGCCAAACTATCGCTTTTTCGGCGGATCGGCCGGGTCTAACGTTGCCTTCCACTCAAGGCAAAGAAGGACTTGGCCATGAACATCTACACCGGCTTGCTGTTCCAGCACGGCTACATCCAGAACCCTGAACTGGCGGTCTCCCTCGCCGGCGACGGGGACGACGCACAGGCGGCGTCCGACGCCCCGGCATCGCCTCGCGACGCCCACCAGCCACGCCGCCGCGGCGGCGCATTCCGGCTGGGCGCGCTGGTGGCCATGCTCAATGCATTGATGTCGCCGCCGCGGTGAACGCGAGGGTTCAGGCATGAGTGCAGGCATGAGTGCAGGCATCAAGATCGTCGCGCGCCTGTGGCACGGCATCACCCTGATAGAGGATGCCGACGAGTACCTGGCGTTCCTGCGCGATAGGGCCGTGCCCGATTACCGCGGCACGCCGGGCAACCTGTCGGTGAGCGTGATGCACCGGCGCGAGGGCAGGCTCGCGCACTTCCTGATCCTGACCCACTGGCAATCGCTGTCGGCGATCGAAGCGTTCGCCGGCGCCGAGGTGACGCGGGCGAAGTATTACCCCGAAGACAACCGCTTCCTGCTCGAGTTCGAGCCGTCGGTGGTCCACTACGAAGTCGACGGCCCCGGCTAGAGACAGCCCCGGCTAGAGTTGCGACTGCACCGGCAGCAGCTTCATCAGCCAGGCCTGGAAGCGGCGGAATCCGGAGGCCTCCGGATCGCGCGTGAAGGTCTGCGTGCCATCGCTCCACTGCAGCTTGCCGTCGACGCGCTGCACCTTCCAGGCGCGGCTGCCCTGCAGTTGCTCCTGGAAGATGCGCTCCAGCTCCTGCGCCAGTTCCGGGCTGGCTACCAGCACGCCCTGCTCGGTGTTGATCGAGGTCGAACGCGGATCGAGGTTGTAGGAGCCGACGAAGATCTGGCGGTTGTCGATGATCATCGCCTTGGTGTGCAGGCTCGAACCGGAAGAGCCGCGCAGGCTGAAGCGCGACTCCGCATCACTGGTCGGCTTGAGCTCCCAGACCTTCACGCCACCGTCGATCAGCGCCTCGCGATAGCGTGAGTAGCCGCCGTGGACGGCAGCCACGTCGGTCGCCGCCAGCGAGTTGGTGAGCACCCGCACGTCGGTGCCGGCAATGGCGGAAGTGACCAGCGACTGCGTCGCCTGCGGCCCGGGCACGAAATACGGCGAGATCAGATGAAGCTCGTGCTGCGCGGCGCGCAGCGCGGGGGTCAGCGTGGCCAGCACCGCCGAGCGGTCCTGGGCGGTGCCGCTGTCGTCGAAGTGGAGCTTGAGCGGGTCGTCGCTGGCGAAGCGCCACTCGGCCGTCCAGTGCAGCGTGGTGCCGCCGGTCAGCAGGCGCTGTACGTCCGGGTCCTCGCGCAGCACCGAGGCGTAGGGGCTGGCGCGAAGTTCCGCCGGCACGCCCTCTAGCAGGGTCCGCAACCGGGCGAGCGCCTCGGGCGTCACCGCGTCGGGGCTGATCGTGGCGATCGGGTAGTTGCTCGGGGCATTCCAGTAGCGATCGAAGCTGCCGCTGACCTGGCGCACGACCGGGCCGACCAGGGCCAGGTCCAGGTCGACGAAGTTGCTCTCGGCGCTGGCGCCGAAGTACTCATCGCCCAGATTGCGCCCGCCCACGACCGCTATCCGGTTGTCGGCGATCCAGCTCTTGTTGTGCATGCGGTGGTTGAGCCGGCTGTAGCCGGTGCCCAGCTCGCCGAGCTTGTTGGCGGTGCCGCTGCGGCTGGCGAAGGGGTTGAAGATGCGCACCTCGATGTTCTCGTGCGCGTCGAGCGCGGCGAAGCCCGCGTTCTTGGCGCGCGCGTCCATGTCGTCGACCAGGATGCGCACGTGCACACCGCGGTCGGCCGCGGCCAGGGCCCGCTGCGCGAGCATCTTGCCGGTCAGGTCCGGGTGCCAGATGTAGGTCTGGATATCGAGGCTGCGGGTGGCCACCTGGGCGCTGTACATGCGCAGCGCATAGGCCTCGGTGCCGTTGCTGAGCAGGCGGAATCCGGACTGCCCCGGGTGGCGTGCTTCGGCCGGCCCGGTGCGCAGCGCCAGTTCGCCGTCGCTGGCCGGCGCCGGAGCGAACGCATCGGGCAGGACCGGCCGCTCCGGCAGACTGGAGCATGCGGCCAGGGCCAGCAGGCACATCGACAGGGCAACCCGGATCATGTGCGCCATGGTGGTTTCACCGGTTGGTTTGCAGTCGGATATCACACGGCCTGCGGGGGCACAATGGGCCAGCCCTGCGGGGCCGACCGCGTCGCGGCGCGGCCCCGGCTGGGCCTAGAATGCCAAAACAGGCCGTGAGGTGGGCTGCCTCCGCCTGGTCATCACGCACAAGGAACTCCATGTCCCGAAACTCCAAGGTCAAGCGCGCGGTGCGCCGGAAGAACGAACCCAAGCGCCCGATTCGCCGCCTCGGCTCGGCGTTGCAGCCGCACGCCCAGTTGCTGGACCGCGACGGCGCCGCCGTCGGCGGTGTCGGCTGGCGGGATGGCCAGTGGTTGCTGGTGCTGGCCGGGCAGGTGGTCGCCAGCAGCGACAGCGCAGCCATGGCGCTGGCGATGCTGCGCCATGTCGTCGCCGTGCAGGCCGACGCCGGAACCGAGCTGGAGCTGCACGCCTCACCGCCCCTGCTCACTGCGGCCGCGCGTGAAGCCGCCGTGCACGAGCAGACCCTGGAGGAGTACCTGACCGCGCTGGAGCACGAGCGCCAGAGCCGCGACGACGAAGAAGCGCTGCTGCGTCCGTCGGCCGGCATGCAGGCGCCTTACCGCCTGCAGTAGTCCGTACGCCCTGCGCCGGCGCGCTGGCGTGCGTTCTGGCCTGCGCGCTGGCCTGCGCACGTGGCGCGGCGCGTTGTTCCGGTCACAAGGAACCGGAGCACATCGATGCGCACTCATGGAACGTGGCTCGCCCTGGTCCTGGCAGGCGCAACGATGTCCGTCATGGCTGCGGCCGCGGCCGCACAGGACCTGCGAGCCGAATCGCTGAAGCTGTATGGCGGCGTCTACTCGCCCGATTGCGGCAACGCCGCCGCGCCGCGGGTGCGCATCGCCGCCGACGGCCTGCAGATCAGCGCCAACGGCAAGAACGTGCGCACGCCGGCGCGGATGGATTCGTACACCAGCTTCGGCGGCGCGCCGACTTCGGCCGTGCCCGAGGGCTACAAGGTCGAGTTCATCGGCGACGATTTCTCGCTGTACGTGTTCGAGGACGGCAAGGGCATGTACGTGCCGCTGGAGGGTTACGTCCCCAACGCCGCCGTGGTGGTCGGCGGCCCATCGATGAAAGCCCGCTTCGGACACTGCAGCGGGTCCTGAGTCTTTCACCGCCTGCGCTTCCCCTTCACGATGGGCTGCGCGATGCTTCGCCATCGCCCGCGCGACCCCACCGGGCAGGAGGCTGCATGGAACTTGGCATGATTGGTCTGGGCCGGATGGGCGCGAACATGGCCGAACGGCTGGTTCGCAACGGCCATCGCGTGGTCGGTTTCGACCCCGGCGCACCGGCGCGCGAGCAGGCCGCCGCGCGCGGCATCGAAGCGGTGGCGTCGCAGGCGGAGCTCATCGCCGCGCTGCCAGCGCCACGCGCGCTCTGGTTGATGGTGCCGGCCGGTGAGCCGGTCGATCGCAGCATCGACGAACTGCTGCCGCAACTGGCGGCCGGCGATACCGTCATCGACGGCGGCAACTCCAACTACAAGGACTCCCTGCGGCGCTCGGCGCGCCTGGCCGACCATGGCATCGCCTGGATCGACTGCGGCACCAGCGGCGGGGTCTGGGGGCTGACCGAGGGCTACAGCCTGATGATCGGAGGCGAGGAAGCAGCGGTCGAGCGGCTGCGGCCGATCTTCAGCGCCCTGGCGCCCACGCCCGACAGCGGCTGGGGTCGGGTTGGTCCGAGCGGTGCCGGCCACTTCGCCAAGATGGTCCACAACGGCATCGAGTACGGAATGATGCAGGCCTATGCCGAAGGCTTCGCGATCATGCAGCGCAAGTCCGACTTCGGCCTCGACCTGGCCCAGGTGGCGCAGATCTGGCGCCACGGCAGCGTCGTGCGCTCGTGGCTGCTCGACCTGAGCGCCAACGCGCTCGGGCGCAACCCGCAGCTGGACGGCATCGCCCCCTACGTCTCCGACTCCGGCGAAGGCCGCTGGACCGTGGCCGAGGCCATCGATCTGGACGTGTCGGCGCCGGTGATCACCCTGTCGCTGCTTGAGCGGCTGCGCTCGCGTGAGGACGATTCCTTTGCCGACAAGCTGCTGGCGGCGATGCGCAACGAGTTTGGCGGCCATGCGATCAAGAAAACCTGAGCGTCATGCCGCACTGCGGCATCGGGGTAGTCTTGCCGCCGGGCAACCCGCCCCTGGGGAGGAGAGGGAATCATGACCACCGTAGTCGCGTCTTCGCGTCCCATCAGCTACTGGATCATCGCCACGCTGGCGCTGGTATGGAACCTCATCGGCGTCTACATGTTCTACACGCAGTTCACCGGTGGCCCGGCGCAACTGGCCGCACTGCCGGCGGAGCAGCGCCAGATACTTGAAGCGACGCCGTCCTGGATCAACGCCGCCTATGGCGTGGCCGTGTTCGGCGGGGCGCTCGGCGCGATTGGATTGCTGATGAAGAAGCGCTGGGCAGTGTCGATGTTCCTGCTGTCGCTGCTGGCGCTGATCGTACAAGTGGCGGGTTCCTTCGCGGTGACGCCGGCCTGGTCGCTGCTCGGACCTGCTGGCCTGGCGATGCCGGCACTGCTCGTCGCCATCGCGTTGTTCCTGCTGACGTATGCGCGCAAGGCAGCGGCGCGTCGCTGGATCGGCTGAGGGTGGATCAAGCTCGATGAAGGGCGTTCGATGAGAGCCGTTGTGGCCACACTGGCCATCGCCATGGTCCTGGCGGGTTGCGCGACGGCTCCGCCCGCCGCGCCCAACCCGTCTCCCGATTGGCGGCCGTCGTTGAACTACGACGGCCGCAGCGCGCAGATGATCATCATCCACCAGACCGAGATGGAATCGGCCGAGGCGGCGCTGCTGACCCTGCAGACGAGCAACTCCAGCGGTCGCGTCAGCGCTCATTACCTGATCGGCAAGGATGGCCACCTGTACCAGCTGGTGGCCGAATCCCAACGCGCCTGGCATGCGGGTGCATCGCGCTGGGGCGGCGTCACCGATCTCAACTCGGGCACGATCGGCATCGAACTGGACAACGATGGCGTTGCGCCGTTCAGCACCGTCCAGATCGACACGCTGCTGCGCCTGCTCGACAACATCACGGGCCGCCTCGACATCCCGCGCCATCTGGTGATCGGCCACGGCGACATCGCGCCGGCGCGCAAGCGCGATCCAAGCGCGCTGTTTCCGTGGCAGCGACTGGCCGAGGCCGGTTTTGGCCTGTGGCCGCGTCCGCAGCCCGTCGCCGTCCCGGACGGTTTCGATCCCTGGGTGGCGATGCGCCTGGTCGGCTACGACCTGCGCGATCCGGCGGCGGCGGTGCGCGCATTCCATCGCCATTACCGCGGCAATGAAGACGAGCAATGGCTGCCGGGCGACGCGGAGATCCTCCGTGACCTGGAGCTGCAGTTGATGGAGATGCCGTTGCCCGAAGTCGCGCCCTGAGGCGCTTTACAGATCGGCCGGCACGCGCCGGAATCTGTAGACAACCGCGCCTGCCAGCAGCGCCACCGCGGCGGCCAGCAGGTTGGCCACGCTCGCACTGGCCAGCAGGCCAAGGCTGAGCACGATCGCCGCGATCGGGATCAACGGACCTCCTGGCAGTTGCAGTGCGCCGGGCTGCCCGCCATGGCGGCGACGCAGCACCAGCACCGAGCAGGCTGTGCCGATGTAGGTGCACAGGCGCGACACCACCGACAGCAGCGCCAGTTGCACGAACGATCCCGACAACGCCAGCGCCAGCGAGATCACGCCGATCACCACCACCGCGACGGCGGGCGTATGCAGGCGCGGGTGGATCGCGGCCAGTGCGCGCGGGCCGTAGCCATCGCTGGCCAGTGCCAGCAGGTAGCGCGGCGCCATCATCACGGTGTTGCTGTTGGTGCCCAGGATCGAGATGCTGGCGCCGATGGTCAGCAGCAGCGCCAACGCCTCGCCGCTGAAGCCGGCGGCGGCCTGTGCAAGCGGCGTCGTGGAATGCGCCAGGTCGGGCAGGGTGCCAAGAGCGACCCATTGCACGCTGACGTAGATCAACGTGACCGTGGCGATCATCGTCAGCAGCGCGAACGGCACGTCGCGGCGCGGGTTGCGGTACTCGCCGGCGGCGGCCGGAAGGTTCTCGAAACCGGCGTACGCGAACAGCAACAGCAGCGCTGCTTCGGCCAGCGTCTTCGAGGAGATGGGTGCGTTGGCCGGCGAGGCCAGCGTGGTGTCGACATGGAACGCGCCAATGGCCACGAACAGCACCAGCGGCAACAGCTTGCCGATCGCCAGCACCACGCCGGTGCGGGCGGCGGCGCGCACGCCGGCGATGTTGATCGCGACCAGCAGTCCGAGCGAACCGGTCACGATCGCGATACGCGGCAAACCCGACGCTGCCGCTGGCCAATAGTGGGTAACGGCTTCGGCCAGGCCATTGCTGAGCGCGGCCGCGGTCGCCAGCCGGGTCAGCAGCAGCATCCAGCCCACTTCGAAGCCTATGAACGACCCGAACGCTTCGCGTGCATACAGGTAGCCGCCGCCGGGTCCGTCGAAGTAGCTGGCGGCCTGGGCGTAGCACAGCACCAGCAGGCTGACGGCGAATCCGGCGAGCAGTACGGCCCACAGGCTGGCAGGTCCGAGCAGTGCCGCCGCGGCCGCTGGCAGCAGGTAGATGCCGCTACCGATCACGTCGTTGATCGAGAGGCCGACGATCTGCCACCGGCTGACGGCGCGGCGTGTCGAGGAGGGGCTTGCCGTTGCCTGCTGGTCCAAGGGCGTTGCCTTTGCGAGGGCGCTGTGGCGACAGAGTGCCTGATGCTGCGGTGCGGTTGTCGCCACCAAAGAAAAAGCCGCCGGATTGCGCCGGCGGCTTTGTCGTCATCGGGTTGGCTGCGATCAGAAGTCGTAGCGTACCTGGATCTGCGCCAGGTCCAGGTCGGTGTCTTCGACCTCGAAGCGGCTGTACTCACCGCGCAGGGCGACGTGGTCGGTGAACTTGTACTGCACGCCGACGCCATAGGTCGGGTCGGTGCCGCTGTCATCGCTGTTGCCGACCACGCTCGGGATCGCGCTGTCGAGGTCCCAGCGCTGGAAACCGGCCTTGCCGTAGGCGGAGAACTTGTCGGTGATCGGCACCGTGCCGACCGCGGTCAGGTAGACCGAACTGGCTTCGAGATCGGCGCCATTGCCACGCGGTTCGAGCTTGCCGAAGTCGGCGTAACCGGCCTCAAGGCCGAAGTAGCGGTTGAACTGGTAACCGCCGAACACCGAGAACGCGGTGTCCTCGTCGTCGTAGTTGCCTTCGTCGACGAACGACTGGCCGACGCCGGCACCGGCGTAGAAGCCCTTGTCGGCGGCCTGCGCGCCGAATGCGGCGGCACCGGCGAGAACGGCGATGAGGGCGCGGGAAAGCATCTTGTTCTTGCTCATTGCTGTGAAGACTCCTGCAACGTTCACCGCGACCAATCGGGGGAG
Source organism: Lysobacter sp. 05T417 (assembly GCF_056396405.1). NCBI lineage: Bacteria > Pseudomonadati > Pseudomonadota > Gammaproteobacteria > Lysobacterales > Lysobacteraceae > Lysobacter > Lysobacter sp. 05T417. The sequence continues at coordinate 505,365 of NZ_JBFTLK010000005.1, forward strand.
GGAGCGGTGGCGTGTCTGCGATGGGCCCCGACGGAATGCCTGGGCAGCCAGCGCTGCACGACATAAGTGGGTCTGCACCGGCGCAGCCCAAGGCCAGCGATGGGGGATTCACTGTCCCGTGGCTGGAACGGAATGCGCGCCCGGGAGCGTGCAGGCGGCGGACTTTTCCGAATCTGGCGGAAAGCGAACGGGGCGCCGTGAAATCGCGAAGGTCGCAATACGATCGGCACACAAGTCAAAACAATGGAGCTGTGCATATGTTTTCAAGGAATGGGGTGCTGGCGGCTGTCATGTCGATCGTCCTGGTAGGCAGCTGCGTCGTGCTGCCTGTCGCCCGGGCGGCGGATAAGCCGTTCGACACCGTGGCAGTCATGGAGAAGCAGGACCGTATCCGTCTCAACGTGGCGTCCGGCGCGGCCGGCTTCAGCGAGCTGTCCGCCGACAAGCGCAGCGAGCTGCAGCAGCGCCAGGCTGCGTTGAGCCAGACCATCAAGGGACGCAGCTACGCGGACCTGACCACCGAAGAGCGCAGCAAGGCGTCGGCCGACATCGCATGGATCGACGAGGTCGCCGCGCAGGCTGCCGACGAGCGACTGGTCTGCGAGCGCACCAAGAAGGCGGGCACCAACCGCGTCGAGCGCGTGTGCATGACCGTGGCGCAGCGGCGCGAAGCGCAGCAGCGTGCACGCGAGACGTTGCAGGACGGCGGTTCGCGCATGTCGCCGAACCTGGGCCAGTAATCGCGCGGAGCGGCACTGGTCGAGTGTGGCGCGAAAGGCGGCTTCGGCCGCCTTTTGTTTGCCCATCGTTTGCCGATCCGGGCGGACGCGACCCGTTCCCGGCGCCGCCACGGGCCATGCGACAATGCCCGGCGATGAACGAAGCAGTAGACATCGACCTGGCCAGGCTCCGCCGCAGTTGCGCGCAATGCTCGCTGCAGCAGCTGTGCCTGCCGGCCGGCATCGACGCTGGGGAACTGGCCCGTCTCGACGAGATCGTCCGCCGCCGCCGCAGCCTGGGCCGCGGCGAACGGTTGTTCCGCATCGGTGATCCGCTGGCATCGGTCTTCGTTGCCCGCGATGGCGCATTCAAGACCGTCAGCATCAGCCAGGACGGCGAAGAGCAGGTCATCGGTTTCCACCTGGCCGGCGAGCTCATTGGACTGGACGCCCTCGGCGAAGGTGCGCATCGCTGCGAGGCGGTGGCGCTGGAGAAAGCCAACGTCTGCGACGTCCCGCTCGAACGGCTCAGTGCCGTGGCCGCGCAGCTTCCGAGCCTGCAGCAGCAGCTGCTGCGCGTGATCGGGCACAGCCTCAATCGCGACCACGACCATCTGGAAATGCTGGTGCGGCGCCAGGCCAACGAACGCATCGCGCTGTTCCTGCACGGCCTGGGTGAGCGCTTCCGCCAGATCGGGCAGTCGCCGCTGGAATTTCGCCTGCCGATGAGCCGCGAGGACATCGCGCGCTACCTGGGCCTTGCCCTGGAAACGGTCAGCCGCGGCTTCACCCGGCTGCAGGAAGACGGCGTGATCGCGGTGCACGGGCGCCGCGTCGAGATCCTCGACATCGGCATCCTCGAACGTCTAGCGCACGGCAGCGAGAGCGGCGAGACGAAGCGGCAACGAAGCGTCGTCTAGCGCGACGTTCAACGCGTCGATCATGCGGGCAGGCTGCCGCACCCCAGCGCCGCCAGCAGCGAATGCAACGCCGGCACCCGCATCAGCCACGGCGCCGCCAGCGTCAGCACGCCGGCGACCAGCACCAGCGTTGCGGCGGCATTGCGCCAGCGCGTCTGCAGCCAGCGCCCAAGGCGCGCGCCGCTCATCGTCAGTGGCAACATCACCGGCAACGTTCCAAGGCCAAAGGCGGCCATCGTCAGGGCGCCGTGCAGCGCGCTCGCCTGCAACCAGGCCGCGACCAGCAAGGTCGTGCTCAAGCCGCACGGCAGCCAGCCCCACAGCAAGGCCAGGCCAAGCCGTCGAGCCCGCGTGTTGGCCGGCAGCAGGCGCAGCTGCAGCGGGCGCAACAGCAGCCAGATCCGATTTCCAGGCCGCGACAGGAACGCCAGTCGCCCCTGCCGATCGAACAGGCGCAACGCAACGATCACCAGCACCAGCCCGACCAGCATGCGCAGGCCGAGCGCGAGGCCTTCGATCCGCGCGACCGAGACGATGCCATGGCCCAACCCGCCTGCGATCGCGCCGGCAATGACGTAGCCACCGATACGACCGAGGTTGGCCTCCAGCGCGATCCGGCCGGCGTTGCCGCTGGCGGTTGCCGAGAATCCGGTGGCGATGCCGCCGCACATCGCGGCGCAATGCACGCCGCCCAGCAGGCCGCTGAGCAGGGCCGCGCCGAGGGTCAGCCAGTCAATCGGCATCCTTGCCTTCCGCGGTTGCCGGCGAATCCTGAGAGGACTGCGACGTGGTGGCCGGCATCTGCTCGGCCGGCAGCGGATCCTCGCGCAGGATGTCGATGGCGGGCGTGTCGAGGTCATCGAACTGGCCGCGGCGCACGGCCCAGACGAATGCCCAGATCGCCACGCCGAGCAGGACCAGGCTGATCGGCACCAGCAGCAACAGGATGGTCATGCCGGCCTCACCGTGCGGCGCCCCAGCCGCAACGCATTGAGGGTGACCAGCAGCGACGACATCGCCATGCCGACCGCGGCGATCCACGGCGTGACGTGCCCGCTCGCCGCCAGCGGCAGTGCCAGCAGGTTGTAGCCCAGTGCCCAGGCAAGGTTCTGGCGGACCACCGCACGGGTGCGGCGTGCGAGGGCTATCGCCTGGGGAATGCGCAGCAGCGAAGGGCTGGTGATGACGAAGTCGGCCGCGCGTTGCGCCAGCGCCGCGCCTTCGGCCATGGCGATCGAGACATCGGCGCCGGCCAGCACCGGGGCATCGTTGAGCCCGTCGCCGACCATGGCGACGATGCCACCGTGCGACTGCAACTGGCGCACGTGCGCGAGCTTCTGCTCGGGTGTCTGCCGCGATGCCACCGTGTCGATGCCGATGCCGGCGGCGAAGCGCCGCACCGACGCGTGCGCGTCGCCGCTGCACAGCTCGACTGCGAGGCCCTGCGCGCGCAATGCCGCCACCGCCTCGCGTGCGTCCTCGCGCCTGGCCTCGCTGACGGTGAAGCGGGCGACCGCGACCCCATCGCGGGCGAGCCAGAGTGCGCCGTCATCGTCGCCATTGGTAGCGAAGTCCGCGCGTCCCAATCGCCACAGTTGCTGGCCGATGCGGCCCTCGATGCCGAGGCCGGGCACACTGCGCAACTGCTCCACGCGATGGTCGCTGTCGATATCGGCGAACGCGTGCGCGAGAGGATGGCCGCTGTCGCGCTCAAGCGCGGCGGCGATCGCCAGCGCGGCGTCTGGATCGTGCGTGCTCGGAGCGTGCGTGCTCGGAGCGTGCGTGCTCGGAGCGTGCGTGCTCGGAGCGTGCGTGTTCGGCTCCGGGGCGCCGTTCGCGGTGTCGTTGAAGATGCCGACCGAATCCAGTTGCGGCCGCCCGTTGCTCAACGTTCCGGTCTTGTCGAAAACGACGCGGTCCACCCGCGCCAGCGTCGACAGGGCGTCGCCCCGCAGCCCGAGCACACCCATCCTCGCCAGTGCGCCGTGCGCCGCCGTCAGCGCGGTCGGGATCGCCAGAGACAGCGCGCACGGGCAGCTCACCACCAGCAGCGCCAGGGTCACTTCCAGTGCCCGTGCCGGATCGTGCTGCTGCCACCAGGCATACACGGCCAGCGCGCACGGAAGCAGCGCCAGCACGAAGCCGCTGGCAATGCGGTCGGCGACACGCGCCAGCGCCGGCCGTTCGCCCTGGGCCTGTTCGACCAGCCGGGTCAGCTGCGACAGGCGCGTGTCGTTGCCGACGCGATTGACGCGAATGCGCGCGGCCTGTTCGCGGCAGATGCTGCCGGCCAGCGCAGTCGCGCCGGGCTGGCGCTGGACCGGTGCGGACTCGCCAGTGATCAGTGCTTCATCGAATCCCGAGGCATGGTCGAGCACGACGCCGTCGGCAGGCACCGATTCGCCCGAAGCCACGCGCACGACATCGCCGATGGCCAGGTCACTGATTGCGACCTGTTCGCGGCTGCCATCGTCGCGCTCGCGCGTTGCCAGCGCCGGCCGCGCCCGCGCCAGCGCATCGACCTGGGCGCTGGCGATGCGGCGCGCGCGCTGTTCGAACATTCGCGCCACCAGCAACAGCAGCACGAACATCACCGCCGCGTCGTACCAGACGTGGACGCCGCCGCGGATGGTTTCGACGAGGCTGGCGAAGTAGGCCAGCAGTGTCGACGAGGCGATCAGCGTGTCCATGCCGAGCCGGCGCCCGCGCAGCTCGCGCCACATGCCTTCCAGGAACGGCCAGCCGGAATAGAAGACCACCGGCGTGGACACCAGGAAGGTGATCCAGCGGAAGAAGTCGCGCGTGGGCAGCGGCATCTGCCCGCGCGTGTCCAGGTACAGCGCCTCGGCGAACATCATCGCCTGGATCGCACCGAGGCCGGCGACGCCAAGACGGATCAGCCAACGCCTGCGCTCCTGCCGCTGCGCCTGTTCGCGCTCCTCGCCGGTGGCCAGCCATGGGCGGTAACCCAGGGCATTCAGGCGCGACATCAGCGTCGACAAGGCCACCTGCCGCGGATCCCACGCGACCACGATGCGCCCGGTCACGGCATTGGCGCCGGCATCGAGCACTCCCGGCAGCCGCCGCAAGGCCCGGTCGACCAGCCACGCGCAGGCGGCGCAGCGCATTGCATCGGTGAGCACGGTGATCTCGCGACCGCCGGGCACGCTGCGGCTGTGCTCGGCAAGCACGACTTCGCGATCCCAGCCGGCGAAGTCGGCGGCGTCGGCATCGACGCGCCCGGCCGGCACCGTGCGCAGTCGGTAGTAGTCCTGGAGCGCGGCCTGCTGGATCCAGCTGGCCGCCGCGGCGCAGCCGTCGCAGCAGTACCGCTCGCCGTCGCTGGCGATGGCGGTGGTCTCGACGACAGGCTCGCCGCAATGATGGCAGCTGGCGGCAACCGCACCTGCGCGATCGTCACCTCGGGTCGGAGCCAGCGCGGTATGCGTGACACTCATGCAGACATCATCCCCCAATCGCGCAGTCGGCAAATACCCGATGGCCGGGATCGCCTGGTGCCGCGGCGATCAATCGTCCGCCAGCGCCGGAGCCAGGTGCGCCGCACGCTGCCCGGCCTGCAGGCGGCCGCGAAGACGCCAGCTCCGGTCGCGCGGCGCGAGCAGCAGCAGCCAGTCGTGCCCGGCCGCCGGCTCGACGTTGGCGCGCCAGCCCATCTCGCTCGGGGTCAGGTTGATGGTGCGGTCCTGCGCCGCCTCACTGGGGTGCGACAGGATCAGCGTCAGCGGTTCGTCGCGGGCGACACTGCCGTCGCCGAAGCCACCGGCCACTGGCAGCAGTTCGACCATGCCCTTGTCGACGCGCAGCACGGCCGACAGCTTCAACTCGCGCGCTCGCGCGTCCGGGCCCAGTTCGGTGAGCTGGATCTGCGCCGTGCGCTGGACCGTGTCGATCACCGCATCGTCGCTGCCGCTGCGCACGGCTGCCACCAGCAGCCCCACGCCGGCGACGACCGAGACGATCGGCAGGCCGAGCACCAGCCACATGATCGGCATCCGCAGCGGGCTGGAACGTTCCATCACATCGGTCCGAAGAAAGTGGAAGGGACATCCGCCTGCGCGGCGCCATCGATGCGCTGCACCTTGAAGGTGACCTCGTGCTTGCCGCGCACGTCCCCGGGCGAGGACAGCGTCAACGGAAGGTTCAGCACCTGCTCGGCGGGCGCGTCGACGACCTGCGCGCCGCCGGTTATCGCGCTGCCGACCAGGGTGATGCCGGCCGGGGCCTGCACGCTCACGCGGAAGCGCTGCGCCTTGACGTCCTTGTTGACCAGCTTGAGGGTGTAGCCGTTCTCGATGCGGTCGCCGGCCTCGCGGTAGAGCGCGTTGCGGTCGCGCAGGACTTCGGCGATCAGCGGGCTGCGATGGCCGACGCCCCAGGCCCAGCCCGCGCACAGCGCGAGCAGCAGCAGGCCATAGACGAACACGCGCGGTCGCAGCACGCGCGTGGGCTTGCCATCGATGGCGTTCTGCGTGGAGTAGCGGATGAGGCCCTTCGGGTAACCCATCTTGTCCATCACCTGGTCGCAGGCGTCGATGCAGGCGCCGCAGGCGATGCATTCGTACTGCAGGCCGTTGCGGATGTCGATGCCGGTCGGGCAGACCTGCACGCAGATGGTGCAGTCGATGCAGTCACCCAGCTCTTCCGGCGCGAATCTCGGCAGCGGTGCCGCCTGAAGGCCGGCATCGGTGACCGCCGTGGTGCCGGCGGTCGCGACGGCGTGGCTGGAATGGTGCGCCGAGCGGAACACGTAGTCGTAGGCGGCCACCGGGTCGAGCAGGCCGCGCGCACGCTCGAGCACGCTGGCCATGCCGCGCTTGCGTGGGCCGCGCGGTTCGCCGCGCATCGGGTCGTAGGCGATGATCAGTGTGTGGCGATCGAACATCGCGCTCTGGAAGCGCGCGTACGGGCACATGTACTTGCAGACCTGCTCGCGCAGGAAACCGGCGTTGCCCCAGGTGGCCAATGCGTAGAACAGCACCCAGAACAGCTCCCAGTTGCCCCAGCCCGGCGCGCTGCCCAACAGCGGCGCGCGTGCTGCCAGGTCGGTGATCGGGGTAAAGAAGCCGACGAAGGTGAAGCCGGTCCACAGCGCGAACACCAGCCACAGCAGGTGCTTGCTGCCCTTGCGCACGAACTTGTTGCGGTTCCACGGGCCGGCGTCGAGCTTCATCCGCGCATTGCGGTCGCCCTCGGTCCATTGCTCCATCCACAGGAACACCTCGGTCCACACTGTCTGCGGGCAGGCGTAGCCGCACCACAGGCGGCCGGCGAGGGCGGTGAAGAAGAACAGGGCAAAGCCGGCGATCACCAGCAGCGCCGCCAGGAAGACGAAATCCTGCGGCCAGAAGTTCAGGCCGAACACGTAGAACTTGCGCGCCGGCAGGTCGAACAACACCGCCTGGCGGCCATCCCAGCGCAACCACGGGAACCCGTAGAACATTCCCAGCAGCACCACCACCGCGACCTTGCGCCAGGTCTGGAAGCCGCCATCGACATCGCGCGGGTAGATCTTGCGCTCGCTCACATACAGCGCGCTGCCGCCGTCATCGAGCAGGTCGAGCGGGATCTTCTTGGTCATTGCGGGTTACTCGGCTCACTCCGGCGGCAAGGGCCGGTTGTAGCGACTGGCAGGGCGAAGCAGGATCCAGGTGAACAGGCTCGAGGCGGCAGTGGCCAGCCAGAACATGAAGAAGGCGATGGAATAGCCGAGCGTGCGCGTCAGTGGCAGGTCGGGGAAGGTCATGTCGCGCAGCGCCAGCGGGTCGACGAAGGCGAAGAACACCATCGTCATCACTGCGGCCGAGAAAAAGCTCGGCCACAGGATCGCCCCGAGTCGCTGCGTCAATGGACGCGGCGGATGGTCGAAACGCGGGGCGGTGTAGTCGGTCATCTGCGCTCGGTCATCGGGTCGCGGTGGTGGCCGGTTTGCCGCCGTGCGACAGCGACCAGACGTAGGCGCCGACCAGACGCGCGCGTGTCTCGCCAAGGATCTGCCGGTGCGCCGGCATGCTGCCGTGGCGGCCGCTGGTGATGGTCTGGCGCATGCTCTGCGTAGTGTTGCCGTAGAGCCAGTAGTCGTCGGTCAGGTCCGGCGCGCCCAGCTCCTGGTTGCCCTTGCCGTCGACGCCGTGGCAGGCCACGCAGACGCCGTTATAGAGGCCCTTGCCCTGCGCTGCCATGTAGTTGTTCTGCATGCTGTCCGGGTCCGACAACGTGCGCACGTAGGCGATGACATAGTCGACGGCGTTGTCGCCACCCATGCCGGTCAGGACCTTGCCCCATTCGGGCATCACGCCTTCGCGGCCGTCCAGCACGGTCTGCAGGATGCGGTCGGGCGAACCGCCCCAGTGCCAGATGTCGTCGCTGAGGTTGGGATAGCCGATCGCGCCACGCGCCGACGAGCCGTGGCAGGTCGCGCAGGTGTTGTTGAAGATCGAACGGCCCAGCGCCACCGCCTTGGGGTCGCGGGCGATGATGTCGATCGACTTGCCCGCATACGGTGCGAAGGTCTGCTCGAGCTTGCGGTCGTCGCGCGCCTTCGCTTCCGCCTGCTCGCCGACCGAAGTCCACTTGCTCACGCCAGCGAACGCGCCCAGGCCCGGGTAGTAGATGAGGTAACCGATGGCGAAGACGATGGTGATGTAGAACAGGTTGATCCACCAGCGCGGCATCGGCTTGTTGTATTCGGTGATGTCGCCGTCCCAGTAGTGGCTGGTTTCGGTCGGTCCCGGATCGCCGGGCTTGCGCTTGCCGGTCCACCACAGCAGCCACACGCAGCCCAGGATGTTGAGCGTGACGATGGCGATCACGTACCACGACCAGCCGGCGGTCATGACCTTTTCTCCTTCTTGGCGTCAACGCCCCACTCATCGAGTGGAAGTTGTGCGGCCGCATCGAACTCCGACTTTCGCCGCGGGCTCCAGACCCAGATCCAGCCGCCGACGAACAACACCAGCAGCAACGCCGTGATGATTCCCGACACCATGTCAGCCTCCCCTCGGTGCGTGCTTGCCCAGGCCCTGCAGGTAGGCCACCACTGCGTCGAGTTCGGTCTTGCCGCTGACCGCGGCGCGCGCGCCGCTCAGGTCCTTCTCGGTATACGGGTCGCCGATGCGCTTGAGCGCGCGCATGCGGCGCTCGACCTCCTCGCCGTCGACCTTGTTCTCGGCCAGCCACGGGAAACCGGGCATGTTCGACTCGGGCACCACGTCGCGCGGATTGAGCAGGTGCACGCGGTGCCAGTCATCGGAGTAACGGCCGCCGACGCGGGCCAGGTCCGGGCCGGTGCGCTTGCTGCCCCATTGGAACGGATGGTCGTAGACCGATTCGCCGGCAAGTGAGTAATGGCCATAGCGCTCGGTCTCGAAGCGCAGCGTGCGCACCATCTGCGAGTGGCAGTTGTAGCAGCCTTCGCGGACGTAGACGTCGCGACCGGCCAGTTGCAAAGCCGGGTACGGCTTGACCCCGGGAAGCGGCTTGATCGCCTCGGCCTGGAACATCAGCGGCACGATCTCGGCCAGGCCGCCGAACGACACGGCCACGGCGATCAGCACCGCCATCAGGCCTACGTTGGTTTCGACTTTTTCGTGGGAGTGGCTCATGGCTGCTCTGCGTCCTTGTCAGGCGTGGGCGCGGACGGTGTCCGGCGGCATCACCGGGGTCGGAACGATTTCAGGCGCCCGTTGCCAGGTGCGACTCACGTTCCACGCCATCACGAACATGCCGGCCAGCACCACCAGTCCACCGGCAAGCCGGCCGAGGTAGTAGGGGTAGGTGGCATTGAGTGCCTCGACGAAGCTGTAGGTCAGCGTGCCGTCGGGGTTGGTCGCGCGCCACATCAGGCCCTGCATCACGCCCGCTATCCACATCGAGGCGATGTACAGCAGCACGCCGATGGTATGCAGCCAGAAGTGCAGGTCCACGGCCTTGACCGAGAACATCTCCTTCTGCCCGAGCAGGCGCGGCAGCAGCGAGTAGATCGAGCCGATCGAGATCATCGCCACCCAGCCCAGCGCGCCGGCATGGACGTGGCCGACGGTCCAGTCGGTGTAGTGCGAGAGCGAGTTGACCGTCTTGATCGACATCATCGGCCCCTCGAACGTGGCGATCATGTAGAACGAAATCGCGACGATCAGGAACTTGAGGATCGGGTCGGTCCGCAGTTTGTCCCATGCCCCGGACAGGGTCATGATGCCGTTGATCGCGCCGCCCCAGCTCGGCGCCAGCAGCACCAGCGAGAACACCATGCCCAGCGACTGCGCCCAGTCCGGCAGCGCGGTGTACTGCAGATGGTGCGGGCCGGCCCACATGTAGATGGCGATCAGCGCCCAGAAGTGCACGATCGACAGCCGGTACGAATACACCGGGCGCCCGGCCTGCTTGGGCACGAAGTAATACATCATGCCGAGGAAGCCGGCGGTCAGGAAGAAGCCGACCGCGTTGTGCCCATACCACCATTGCGCCATCGCATCGACCGCGCCGCTGTACATCGAGTACGACTTGGTGAACCCGACCGGGATCGACATGTTGTTGACGATGTGGAGCAGCGCAATGGTGATGATGTACGCGCCGAAGAACCAGTTGGCTACGTAGATGTGCCGCACCCGCCGCTTCACGATCGTGCCGAAGAACACCACGCCGTACGCCACCCAGACCGCGGTGATCAGCAGGTCGATCGGCCACTCGAGCTCGGCGTATTCCTTGCCCTGGGTCATGCCCATCGGCAGGGTGATCGCGGCGGCGACGATCACCGCGTTCCAGCCCCAGAAGGTGAACGCAGCCAGCTTGTCGGAGAACAGCCTGACGTGGCAGGTGCGCTGCACGATGTGGTAGCTGGTGGCGAACAGCGCCGAGCCGCCGAAGGCGAAGATCACCGCGTTGGTGTGCAGCGGCCGCAGGCGTCCGTAGCTGAGCCAGGGCACGTCGAAGTTGAGCGCGGGCCAGTACAGCTGCGCGGCGATGAGCACGCCAACCGCCATGCCGACGATGCCCCAGACCACCGTCATCGCCGCGAACTGGCGGACGACCTTGTCGTTATAGGTTTCTGCAACCGCTTGCATTTGGGCGAGCCCCTTTCCGTGCGCCGGGTCGGCGGCATTCTAGGAACGCGCAGTCCAAGCGCGTTTGACCTGGATCAATTTGCTGGTGGGCACTGCAGGGCGGACTGGTTTTCCCCCCGCGCACAGCGTTCCGAGCCTAGTGCTCGGCGCGTGAAGGTCGTTTCATTTCGTGAAGGTCATCTGGTGACGGCCGCGGGTGCCTGTCACGCGCCAACCCCGTGCGGCTGGATCAGGCCAGTCGCGATGCCCGCTGCAACCATGCCGATGAGCGCGATGGACAGACCAATTCGCCAGGTAAGTGCGTTGACCGCGCGTTTGCTCTGGCCTCGATCGACCAGCATGTAATAAAGGGCCGCGCCGAGGTTGTAGGCGATCAGGCCGAGGAAGGCGACGACGAAAAGGGTTTTCATGGGAAGGCCGGACCTTGGGAGTCATGGGGCTGGCGGGCGCGCAGGCGCTGGAACCAGGCCCGGCGCAGGAGCAGGGCGAGGGTCATCACCCCGAGGTAGAGGCCGTAGGCCAGCGAAGTCGCCAGGACCTGCTTCCACATCGGCCCGAAGCCGGGATCGGCATGCCACATGCCCCAGTACATGCCGGCCATGGCGGCCGCGGTGGCCAGCGCCAGCGCCGCCGAGTCGGCCAGCAGCCGTGCCGGCCCGCGCGGCTGGCGCGGATAGAGCCAGTACAGGACCGAAAGGATGGCGAACCAGGGGGTAAACAGGATCAGGGCGAGGTGCAGCTGCACGTCCGCGGACATGGCGGTCGGGCTCATGGTGGGGAATGCGCGCAGTCTAGGCCTGGAGTATCAGAAGGCATAGAATCAGAAATGGTCAAAAAAACCGTATCAGATTTCCCGGTTCAGGCCGCCCGATGAAGCGTTACCAGGCCCTCGCCGACGAGATCGGCCACTCGATCCAGACCGGCGTGTTCCGCCCCGGCGAGCGCCTGCCGTCGGTGCGTCAGACCTGCGCCGCACGCAGGCTCAGTCCGTCCACCGTCTTCCAGGCCTATTACCTGCTTGAAGCGAGGGGGCTGGTGGAGTCGCGGGCGCGTTCGGGCTACTACGTCGCCCCGCACCCTCGGTTGCTGCCGCCGGAACCGGAGATCGCCTCGCGCCCGGACGGCGACTCGCGCAGCGTGGATGTCAGCGAGCTGGTGTTCGAGGTGCTGCAATCGGCGATGGACCGGGAGGTGGTGCCCTTCGGTTCCGCCTTCCCGAGCCCGCTGCTGTTCCCGCTGCCCAGGCTCGGCCGCGCCGTTGCCGCCACCGCGGTCGAACTCGATCCGTGGAGCACGGTCGACGACCTCACCCCGGGCCTGGCCGAACTGCGTCGACAGATCAGCCAGCGCTACCTCATCGATGGCATCGAGGTCGCTGCCGACGAGATCGTCATCACCAACGGCGCGATGGAGGCGCTGACCCTGTCGATCGCCGCGGTGACCAAGCCGGGCGATGCGGTGCTGGTCGAGTCGCCGTGCTTCTATGCCGTGCTGCAGACGCTGGAGCGCAATGGCCTGCATGCCATCGAAGTGCCAACGCATCCGCGCGACGGCATCGACCTGCCCGCACTGGCGGCGGCGATCCGTCGCCATTCACCGCGTGCGTGCTGGTTGATGCCGACCTTCCACAACCCGCTCGGCGCGACCATGCCCGAAACGGTCAAGCGTGAGCTGGTGTCGCTGCTCGCCCTGCATGCGATCCCGCTGATCGAGGACGACGTCTACGCCGAGCTGCACTTCGGCCCGAAACGCCTGCTGCCGGCCAAGGCGTTCGACCGCGACGGCCTGGTGATGCACTGCTCGTCGTTCTCCAAATGCCTCGCGCCGGGCTATCGCATCGGCTGGGTCGCCGCCGGCAAGTTCCGCCAGGCGATCGCGCGCAACAAGCTCACCACCACCCTCAACACCAACGTCCCGGCGCAGCTGGCGATCGCACGCTATCTGCAGCGCGGTGGTTACGACCGCCATCTGCGCCGCCTGCGTTCGACACTGGCAACGCAACAGGAGCAGTACATCGCTGCGGTCGCGCGTCACTTTCCGGCCGGCACCCGCGTGACGCGACCGCTCGGCGGATATTTCGCATGGATCGAATTGCCCGCCGGCAGCGATGCGCTCGGATTGCAGCGGCAGGCGGTGCGCAGCGGCATCAGCATCGCGCCGGGGCCGATCTTTTCCGCCAGTCGCGGGTTCGGCCATTGCCTGCGACTCAACTTCGGCCACCCGCTCGATGCGCGCGCCGACGCGGCGTTACAGGGGTTGGGCGCCATGGCGGCCATTCAGACCGGGCCCGCGTAGCCTGCGCGGCGGCGCGGCTTCATGTCCCCTATAGGTGCAGTGCCTAGAATCCGCGGCATGAGCCGGTTCCACGCCACTGTGGTCGTCGCAGTGCTCGCGCTGTCCGTGGCCGCGCCTGCGCAGGCGCGCAAGGTCTACCGTTGCGTGCGCGACGGCACGGTCAGTCTGTCGACCGCGCCGGAGCCGGGCTCGCGCTGCAAGGCGCGCGAGATCGACGACAACGCGGTTGCCGTGCCCAATCTGTGGGGCAGTGGCGGCGCGGTCAGCGGCACGCTCTACCAGCGCGAGCAGGACGGCAAGACCGTCTACGGCACGCGCAAGCTTCCGGGCTCGATCAAGGTACTGGCCTTCACCGTGCCGGCGCCGCCGGGCGAGCCGGCGCATACCGGCCTGGGCCAGGTGGGCCCGGCGCAGATCGACCGCTACCCGAAACAGTTCCGCGCCGCCGCACGCGCGACCGGTGTCGATGAGGCCTGGTTGCGCGCGATCGCGCATGCCGAAAGCGGCTTCGACGCGAATGCCGTATCGCCCAAGGGCGCGCAGGGCGTGATGCAGTTGATGCCTGCGACCAGCCGCGAATACGGCGTGGTCGATCCGTTCTCATCGGGGCAGTCGATCGATGCCGGTGCGCGTCACCTGCGCGCGCTGATGCGCCGTTACCACGACGACCTCACCCTCGTCGCCGCGGCCTACAACGCCGGCATAGGCGCCGTTGCCCGCTATGGCGGCGTGCCGCCGTATGCCGAAACCCAGGCCTACGTGGCCAAGGTGCAGGTGCTGCACGCGCGTTATCGCAACGCGCTGGGAATGAAGCCGCTGGCGGTGCCGAACGCGTCGGCTGCGTTGCCTTGACGGCACCGCCCACGACGCTCAGGCCATGGCCTTGGTCGATTCCCAGGGCAGCGGCGTTGCCCCGGATGCGATCAGGGTCGGCTCGAGCGCGTCGAGGAATTCCTTCTTGCCATCGAGCACCACCAGGATGCGCCCGGCCTGGATCTCGGCGTCGAATTTTCGCCGGATCGGATCCGGGATCGACGAGCCCACCAGTGCCGATGCCCAGCAGCCCACGGCCGCACCGGCCACGGTTGCCGCTGCTGCGCCGGCCAGTGTCAGGCCGATCGGGGTCAGGACCACCGCCGCAAGTCCGGCAAGCAACCCTGCGGCACCGCCGTAGCCGGCGCCACGCATCGCGGCCGGCATCAGGTCGGTGTCGGCTTCCTTGCGTTCGTTGGGAATGCCTTCCAGCTCGATGTCCGAGCGCGCGACCAGGAGGATGTCGTGATCGTCGATGCCCGAGCTGCGTGCGGTGTTCATCACCGTTTGCGCGGTGTCCAGATCGGGCGTGCTGAATACGTGCCGCATCTTCATTGTCTGTCTCCCGCACTGCGATGGGAGCCTGCCTGCCGGGCGTGCATGGCTGGGCGGGGCCCACTACTCGCAGCCGATGGCGCAAGCTTTGCCGTGCCCGGGTTAGAGGCGCGTGATGAGCCGGCTGCCACAATGACGGTGCTAAGGTGCCACGCATCCAGACCCTGCACAGGTGTGCCAATGACTGCCGCATCCCGCCCGTTGCTGATCGCGATCACGCTCCTCCTGGCCGCCTGCAAGGCGCAGGCTCCCACGCCTCCCGCGCAGCCCGAGCCGGCAACGCCGCAGGTCACCGCCGATACGTCCGCCGAGCCGGCACGCTCCACCGATGCACCGCTTCCGGCCGAACCCACGCCGGCGCCGGCAGCGAGCGCCACCGCGACCCTGCCGTCTGCGTTCGTCGACAAGGTCTGGAAGGTCAAGCAGACCAGCGCGGGCCAGCCCGGTTCGACCTACACGTTCCTGGCCGATGGCACGCTGGTGGTGGATTCACCCAATGCCACGCCGATGCATGGCCGCTGGTCGTTCGACAAGGGCGCGCTGGTGATGGTGGAGGAGGGCATCAACTACCCGACTGACATCCTTGCAATTGACGCCACGCAGTTCCACATCCGCAGCAACAACCCCGGCGAGCCGGTGGATATCCTGCTCGAACCGGCCCCTGATCAGACGCTGCCGAAGCCCTGACAGTCCAGGCGGCGTCCACGCCGGGTGCCGGCACCACGGCCCCGGCCACCGAGGAGGAAGCCATGCTTCCCACCGTCGACGTGCAATGCCCCTACTGCGGTGAAACCATCACCCTGGTGATCGATGACTCTGCCGGTTCTCAGAACTACATCGAGGACTGCCAGGTCTGTTGCCGGCCGATCACCGTCGTCGTCGAGTTCGACGAGGAGGGCGTGCCTTACGCGGACGTCCGTGGCGAGGACGAAGCCTGAGACGGCATCGCTGCTTCGCGCGCATGCAATCGCGCGCACGCAATCGCGCGCATGCAATCGCATGTTGCGCCGCATGCCGTCGGCTTGATCGAATCGGCCGGTTGACGCCCTCACTGGTGAAGGTTGTGTTGTGTTCATCAATCCAGCCGCGTCCTTGCAGGCTTGAACTTCGGCCTGCGTCACATTCATCGGCAAACGCGGTCACCAAAACGGGTCCGCGCTAGCGGCATTGGCCCGGCGCGTGGTTAAGAAAACGCTGGTTTAACGATCGCCGCCGCAGAAGCGTTCATGCGCGCGCCGGCAAGGTGGGGTCGTGCGGCACGTCAGGGGCAACGTTGCCCTTCCGCGCAATTGAACTGGCATCAATGCCGCCCACCCCAGGAGACACGCATGACCATCCATTCCCGCAAGCCGCTGCTCGCCGCCGTCGCCCTGATGGCCGCGCTGTCCGCACCGCTGGCGTTCGCCCAGTCGGCCACCCCGGAAGCGACCCAGGCCCAGGATGCCGCCGCGGCCCCGGCCGAACCCGCCGCTGCCGCTCCGACGGCTGCGCCGCAGAAGAAGAGCTGGTCCGACGTCGACTCCAACAAGGACGGCGCGCTGAGCAAGACCGAGGCCGCCACCGTCCCGGCCCTGGGCCAGGTGTTCGACAAGGCTGACGCCAATGCCGATGGCGCGCTCACCACCGATGAATACAAGGCCTACGTCGCCAAGGTCCAGACCACCCCCGGCAAGAGCCACAGCGGCGGCTAAACCCGCTCCGCGTTTTTACCTCCCCCACGACAAGGGCGGCCTCGGCCGCCCTTGTTCTTTTGCGCCAGGCGATGCCCCGGCGGAGGCACCATTCGGCCTCATAATGCGCACATGAGTACGATCCAATTGATCGGCTTCGATGCCGACGACACCCTCTGGCGCAGCCAGGACTACTTCGACCAGGCACAGGACGACTTCGAACGCATCGTCGGCGCCTACGTCGACCTCCACGACGCACGTGTGCACGAACGCCTGTACGAAGTCGAGAAAGGCAACATCGCCCTGTTCGGCTACGGCGTGAAGGGCATGGTGCTGTCGATGATCGAAGCGGCCGTCGACATCACCGGCTCGCGCATCAGCGCCCAGGACCTGCACCGCATTGTCACGCTCGGCAAGGACCTGCTGCGCCATCCGGTTGAGCTGCTGCCGGGCATCCGCGAAGCCGTGGAAGCGATCGCGTCGGAGTTCGACGTCGTGCTCATCACCAAGGGCGACCTGTTCCACCAGGAAGCCAAGGTGAAGCAGTGCGGTTTCGCCGATTTGTTCCGCCGCATCGAAATCGTCAGCGAAAAAGACACCGCCACCTACGCCCGCCTGCTCGAGGAGTTCGACCTGCCGGCCGAACGTTTCGTCATGGTCGGCAACTCGCTGCGGTCCGACATCGCCCCGGTGCTGGAGCTGGGTGGGTGGGGCATCCATGTGCCATATCACACCAACTGGGTGCACGAGAACGAAGCCGACGTCGCCGACGACGCCCCGCGCCTGCGCCGCGTCGACCACGCCGCGCAACTGCCGGCGATGGTCCGGCAACTGGCCGCCGCAGCCGGCTGACCGCAACCAGCTGACCACCGACGGACTGGCCAACCCCAACGCCAGTTAAGCGGTCCCGGGCAGGGGCGGTTTCATTAAAAAGCTGTTCACCCGAGTCGCCCCATCTTGATGTCGTGCCCGCCGGGGGGTGGGCAAACAAGGAGAATCAAGATGGCTACCGTCCTGTCCCGCTGGATGGCTACTGTGGTACTTGCCGCCGGCCTGGGTACGGTTGCGATGGCGCCGACGCCTGCGCGTGCCGGCGAGGGCGACGACTGGGTGCGCGTGGTCGTGGATGTGGCCGACGTGATCTACCACAGCGGCTACCCCTATTACCGCTACGACAACGGTTACCGCGACCGCCTGATCGTGGTCCAGGACTACGGGCGTCCCAGGTACTACCGCCGCGTATATCGTGCCGGCCCGCCTTACGGCAACGCGTACGGCTACTACAACAACGGCAACTGCAACAAGCACGGAAAGTGCACGGTGCGTTACTACGACGGCCGCTACGACCACCATCGCGACCGCGTCTACTACTCCGACCGCGACCGTGGCCGTTACGACAACCGCTACGACGGCAACCGCTACGTCCGTTACGACAACGACGGTTATCGCGACGACCGTCGCGACCGCCACCACGACGACGACTGATCGTCGCAGCGGGGCATTCGACAACGGCACCGCATCGGTGCCGTTGTGGTTTCTGGTCGCCCCGGCGAAAACCTCGTATAAATGCCCGGCCAACGGCTTTCGGGTTCCCGGCGCGGTTTCAGAACGGATTCACCCCCGCGCCCCCAGCATTCCCGCCATCCGCAGTTGAGAGCACAACGCCATGCCTTCCCCCTGGAAGTCGAAATTCGCCGGGTTGTTCGTTGCCCTGGTTGGCCTGTCAGGCGCCGGCGCGGCTTCGGCGCAGGACTACACCTTCGGCTGGAACCCGCGCAGCGGCGACGGCTGGGTGGACACCTGGGCGGGCGACGTGAACCGCTATGGCAGCCGCTATCGCGACCCGTTCGTCGACGAGATGGTCCGCTACTACGGCGCGCCGCGCGAGCTGGTGACAGATCTACTTGGCGATCGCCGATGGGCGCCGGGTGACGTCTACCTGGCCTGCTCGATCGCCTCGATCATCGGACGCCCGTGCCGCTACGTCGTCGACATCTGGGAACGCGACCACGGCCAGGGCTGGGGCAACGTTGCCCAGGGCCTGGGCATCAAGCCGGGCTCGGCGGAGTTCCACCGTTTGAAGAAGGGTTTCGTGCCCAGCTACGACCGCTGGGGTCGCACGATCACCATCGACTCGGACCTCGAGCGCGACTTCCCGGGCCGCGGCAAGGGTGTGCAGGGCAAGTCCGGCAAGGGCAAGTCGGCCCAGGCGGCTGCCAACGGCAACGGAAAGGACTAAGGCCCGCGCAATGGCGGGCAGGCAGTGGTGAGCACGCCCTGTCGCTGCCGCACTATCATTGCGGCATGACCACTTCATCCCCCATCCGCATCGTCGCTTACGCACCGCGCTGGCGCGAAGACTTCGCCACGCTCAACCTGGAATGGCTCGAACGCTGGTTCACTGTCGAACCGATCGACCGTGAAGTGCTTGGCGACCCCGAGACCCACATCCTCGCCGGTGGCGGACATGTGTTGTTCGCAATCGACGCAGACGATCGCGCAGTCGGCACGGTCGCGCTCAAGCGCGAGTCCGATGGCGTTTACGAACTGACCAAGATGGCCGTGGCGCCGGAACTGCGTGGCGCCGGCGTCGGTCGGCTGCTGATGCAGGGCGCGATCGATGCGTTCAAGGCCTGTGGGGGCAAGGAACTGTTCCTGGAGTCGAGCAAGCAACTCGGTCCGGCGCTTGCGCTATACGAGAGCGTCGGCTTCCGCCATTACCCGGCACCGCGGCCGGGATCGCACTACGCGCGCGCTGACGTGTACATGGTGTGGGAGCCTAACTTGCCTTGGGGCTGACTCCGTCCTCTATTCCCACACCTGTACGGGCCAAACGCCTCCCCAGGAGTACGAGGAACTCGCGTTACCTCCACGCTTGAGAGGCGCGATTCTTGGCTTCGGGAAACAGGTGATTAGGGAATGCTCATGGCACCGGGGAGTGTCGCGCTGGCGGTAGCGGGGTACGCAGAACCATTAAGCCGGCAGTCTGATCTGGCCCTTGAAGGGTTGGTGTTGCTGGCGCAGTTCCATGGCATCGCGGCCAACGCGGAACAACTAGCGCACGATTTGGGCCGAGTTGGCGAGGCCTTCGACGAGACCACGCTGCTGTTGGCTGCGAAGAGACTTGGCCTCAAAGCCAAGATCGTCGAACAGTCCGCGACCCGGCTGGGTATGGCCAATTTGCCCGCGCTCGCGCTCGTGCCAGACGGCGGCGCCTTCTTGGTTGCAAGGGTTAACGGCGACCAGGTCCTGATACACGACCTCGTCGAGAAGCGTGTTCGGTCGATCTCTCACAGTGAATTCCGGCTTCTCTACGCGGGCCGCCTGCTGCAGGTGGCCTCTCGTGCCTCGGTGCTCGGCGAGCTCGCCAAGTTCGATCTCAGCTGGTTCATTCCGGCCATAGTGAAGTACCGCAAGCTTCTGCTGGAAGTCTTCATCGTCTCGTTCTTCATTCAGCTCTTTGCGCTGGTAACGCCGCTGTTCTACCAGGTAGTGATGGACAAAGTGCTGGTGCATCGAGGCCTGACCACGCTGGACGTAATCACGATCGGGCTGGCCTCAATGGCGGTGTTCGATGTGGTCTTGTCCGGCCTTCGGACGTACGTGTTCTCGCATACGACCTGCAAGATCGACGTAGAGCTTGGCGCGAGACTGTTCCGCCACGTTCTGGCGCTTCCACTCGCTTACTTCGAATCGCGCCGGGTCGGCGACACCATTGCCCGCGTGCGCGAGCTGGAGAACATCCGGAGCTTCCTCACCGGGCAAGCGCTGACCTCTGTCCTCGACCTCTTCTTCATCGTTGTGTTTCTGACGGTAATGTTCTACTACAGCGTCTGGCTGACGCTAATCGTCGTGGTATCGCTCCCGCTGTACGCGCTGATCTCGGCTGGCGTCACGCCCGTGCTGCGCAACCGCTTGAACGAGAAGTTCGCCCGCGGCGCGGACAACCAGGCGTTTCTCGTCGAGACGATCAGTGGCATTGGCACGGTCAAGGCGATCGCAGTCGACCCACGCGTCATCCGCACCTGGGACGACCAGTTGGCCGGTTACGTCACGGCAGGCTTCGGCGTTACCCGCATCGCCACGCTTGGACAGCAGAGCGTGCAGCTTGTGCAGAAGCTTGTTGGCGTCGCGATCCTGTTCTGGGGCGCAAGGCTCGTCATCCATGGCGAGCTCTCAGTGGGGCAGCTGATTGCGTTCAACATGCTATCCGGCCAGGTAACCGCCCCGATCATCCGCCTTGCGCAACTGTGGCAAGACTTCCAGCAGGTTGGCATCTCGGTCGAACGACTGGGCGACATCCTCAACGCTCGTACCGAAAGGGTGGGCAGCAGAACGGCGCTGCCGCCGATAGAGGGGCGGGTCACATTCGAGCGGGTGTCCTTCCGTTACCGGCCTGACACCGCAGAAGTCCTCAGCGGCATCGAGTTGGATATCAAACCGGGGGAAGTGATCGGGATCGTCGGGCACTCCGGCTCGGGCAAAAGCACCCTGACCAAGCTGGTTCAGAGGCTGTACACGCCTGAGCGGGGGCGAGTGCTGATCGACGGTCACGACCTTGCGCTCGCCGATCCGGCGTGGTTGCGCCGTCAGCTAGGCGTGGTGCTGCAGGAGAACTTCCTGTTCAACCGCAGCGTGCGCCAGAACGTTGCGCTCAGCGACCCGGGTATGCCGCTGGAGCGGGTGATCAATGCCGCGAAACTGGCAGGGGCCCACGACTTCATCGTCGAGCTGCCCGAAGGCTACGACACCGTGGTCGGAGAGCAAGGCGCCGGGCTGTCTGGTGGGCAGCGCCAGCGCATTGCCATCGCCCGCGCGCTGGTCACCAATCCTCGCATCCTGATCTTCGATGAGGCTACGAGTGCCCTTGACTACGAGTCCGAAAACGCGGTGATGGCCAATATGTGCGCCATATGCAAAGCGCGGACCGTACTGATCATTGCCCATCGCTTGTCGACCGTGCGACGTGCCAATCGAATCGTCGTCGTGGAGAAGGGACGGGTAGTCGAAAGTGGGTCCCACGCGGAGCTGGTTGAGCGGCCCGAGGGTCGATACGCCCATCTTCACCGTCTGCAGTCGGGGGAGGCATGAGGCACATCCGTCTGGGAGCGAGCGACTTCGCCGGTCGATATGTGGCCGTCTTCAAGTCCGCGTGGAAGTCGCGCGGCGAGCTTGATCCGCCCAAGCGAAACGCTGACGAGCTGGCCTTCCTTCCAGCGCACCTCGAACTGACCAACTCGCCAGCCTCTCCGGCCGCTCGCTGGACCATGCGCACCATCATTGCCTTCTTCTGCGTGGTGGCGCTATGGGCGTCCCTTGGAAAGCTGGACATTGTTGCCGTGGCGCCGGGAAAGTTCGTTGTCGATTCGCGCACCAAGATGGTCCAGTCGGCCGAGGCGGGCGTGGTCCGACAGATCTTTGTACGTGACGGCGAAGTCGTGAAGAAGGGTCAGTTGCTCATTGAGCTGGATGCTACCGCCACAGGCGCGGAACGCGAACAAGTCGTTCAATCACTGATCAACGCAAGGCTGGCGACGTTGCGACTGGATGCCATGGTGGCATCACTAAGTAGCAACCGGTCACCCGTGATGTCGTCGGACGTCGAGCTTCCGGAAGGTCGCGTGGAAGCAGAGCAAGCGTTAGCGCGAAGTCAGTTCGATACATACCAGGCCAGGCGGCAGGGCTTGCGGGCCAGCATTGAGCAGCGCAAGGCGGAGTTGCGAACCCTGCAGGCCGCTATCACACCGCTTGATGAGTCCGCGCGCATCTCGAGGGCCAGGGCCGCGGACTACGGCAGTTTGGTGGAGGGGCAGTACGTCGGTCGGCATGAGTATCTCCTTCGGGAGCAGGAGCGCATAGCGGCGGAGCGCGAGCTTTCGACACATCGCAGTCGATTGCAGGAGATTCGCTCCGCTATCAGTGCGGCGGAGGAGGAGTTGCGCGTACTCATGACCGATACGCGGCAACAGGCGTTGGATCAGCTGCGCCTGGCGGGCGAAGAGGTGAGACAGCTGACCCTTGAGGTCGCCAAGACCGGTCAGCGCGACCGGCTCATGAAGCTGCGAGCACCAGTTGATGGAAGCGTGCAGCAGTTGGCAGTGCATACGGTGGGCGGCGTGGTGACGCCAGCACAGACGCTATTGGCCGTGGTGCCGAGTGATGAGGCATTGGAGGTCGAAGCTGCCGTCCTCAACAAGGACATCGGCTTTGTACGTGCCGGCCAACGGGTCACACTGAAGATCGAGAGCTTCCCGTATACACGCTACGGTTTCCTGACTGGAACGGTCTTGAGCGTCTCGAACGACGCAGCTCAGGACGAGCGTATGGGGCCGGTGTTTCCGATCCGTGTTGGCTTGGACAAGGCCATCATCGAGCTCGATGGCGTGCGCTTTCGGATGACGCCGGGCATGAGTCTTAGCGCAGAAATAAAGACCGGTAAGCGCCGCGTTGCTGACTATCTACTCAGCCCGATCGAGCGACACGGCAGGGAGGCGCTAAGGGAGCGTTGACCGTCGTCGGGGGGGGCTCCAGCGCGAATATCGAGTACGTGCTGTGTGGCCGGCGGTGAACGCATCCTCAAAGAAGCGATCGATGCCGTCAATTGGAAGCAGGGCAAAAGCTATCAGTTTTCTTGATTAAGGACATGCATGCGATATGGATATCGTCAAAGGTCAACGCGTATTGGCACTTTCCCTGCTTCTTGTTACCACGTCGTGCAACCGGACGGGAGGTCACGGGAAGGAGATCGAACCGGAATGGGTGGAAGCATCAGCGAAGTTCGAGCCGGCCCCCGGGGTAACCGGTTTCGCGATTGCTTCGCTTGAGGCCGAGTACGCGAACTTTTCGGAAGAATGCACCAAACACACTCCACTTATTGGGCCAGTCGGATACCCGAGGGTGCTCGAAGTAGTGGGGCGCGATCGGGCCTCCGTCGGCACCGTCCTGCGGGGGAAGGCTCGTTGCACCGTGTTCTTAGTCAGCGTTCAGTCGGTGGTGACGGATGGACAAGGTGAGGGGAGGGCGGCGCGAGGGTCGGCATCGTATAGGGCCTCGTTGGAGCGCGGCAGCGAGACATCCAGTTGCTACGTCTCCAGCATGGGGCCTGGGTACTGTCTCGAAGACAACGAAGCGACTCTTACGAGTCGGAAAAGCAACCGCTCCAACTTCATTGGGGTGATGACGGTCACATGGGAAAGAAGGCAGAAGGATCTGTAAATGTCGAGCACAAGCACTTACGCATATGCCGCAACACTTGCCTACAACTCTGGCGCGTACGTCAGCGGCGCCAAATTTGAATCCACCATAGGTGACGAACTGACGGTTCTGCACTCTGTCAGTACCGCTAGTGGTTACAAAGGCACGGTATTTCGGGACGTAAGAACAGGTGAGATCGTCGTCGCAAGCGCCGGTACGGAGCCATTCGGGTCGTCACCGGCCGATCTCACAACCGACGTTGGCATGGCGGTGTCACAAGTCCCTGCGCAACTTCCGGACGCAATCAATCTGTTCAGATGGGCTCAAAAGCACGCGGCTCAGATCGGAGCCAGGTCGGTGAATGTGACTGGCCATTCTCTTGGGGGTGCGTTGGCGCAACTGCAGGCAGCGGCGTTTGGTGTCGGCGGCGAGACATTCAACGCGTTCGGCGTTAGGAGGGGCGCCGAAAAGCTCGGCTATGACACGACTATTGCGGACAAAAGCGTGATCAATCACCGAACCTTTCACGACGTTGTGTCAGGAGTCTCGCTAGATGATCAGATTGGCACAACGAGAACATACATGACGAAGTGGGTGGACGATCCTCTGGGCGCTCATGGCATGTCCAACTTCTGGGATGCCGATGGTCGAACCGTTGGCGAAGCCTTGAGTGGTCGCCATGTGGTCGCAGACCTGGCCGAGGACGTCCAGGAATCCTGGCGCCGCTTGTCAGATTGGCTGGAAGATACCTATACGGATACCAGGAATTGGTGGATTCAAAAGAGGAATGATATTGATGAGCGAGTTCGCGATCTCTTCGATTGGGCACGAAACTGGCTGCCTGCGCGTCGCGACCCGCTGGTGTTGGACTTGGATGGAGACGGTATTGAGACTGTTCGTGCCGACGGTTCTGTCTTGTTCGACCACGACGGCGATGGGATCAAGCACGGTACTGGTTGGATCAAAGGCGACGATGGTTTCCTGGTGCTCGATCGAGACGGAAACGGGCGGATAGATAGCGGAAGAGAGCTCTTCGGCGCGGATACCCCCATGTTGAACGGGGCCGAAGCAGGTTCTGGATTCTCCGCTCTCCAGGACTTGGACAGTTCTGGAGATGGGGTGTTCGACGCCAGCGATACGAAGTATCTGAACGTCAGGGTTTGGCGTGACCTGAACGAAGATGGGATTTCGCAAGGTAGCGAGCTGTTTACCCTCGTGCAGACCGGGGTGAGATCGGTCGATCTCACGCCTGTATCCGCGATTGATAAGAATCTAGGCAATGACAACATTATTGACAATTCCGGCAGGTTTGTTCGGGTCGATGGAAGCGTCGGCCTCGCGGCAGATGTGTTGCTAGGCCGTAGCTTCTTCCACCGTGATTATTCTGAAGCGCGCGATCCTGCCGTCGTCGGCGACAAAGCCAGTCGTCTACCCAATGTCTCGGGGTCCGGCGCAGTGCGAGATCTGGCTGAAGCAGCCAGTGGGGAAGAGAGGCTGGTCGCCGCCATCAATGCGCTCTCACCTGGGACGACGAGGGAGCAGATGATGGAGAAGATTGATGAGGTTCTCGCACTCTGGGCGGGTACGTCCGAGATGCTGTCTAGCGCAGATATTGTGGGCCTGCGGCGGGAGGAGCTCATCGTCGCAGGGCCGGTTCCGTTGGAAGTGGTGGCGCGGGGCGCCGAGGCTGTCACGTCCTATGGCAGGGAAGAGACGAAGTGGCTGCTCCCGTTGATCAGTCAGTTGGAGAAGTTTAATGGCAGCACGTTCTTTGCGCACGCGCCAGACGGCTCGATTTCGACCGGGCGGGCGAATTTTCGACGTG
Source organism: Lysobacter sp. 05T417 (assembly GCF_056396405.1). Lineage (NCBI taxonomy): Bacteria > Pseudomonadati > Pseudomonadota > Gammaproteobacteria > Lysobacterales > Lysobacteraceae > Lysobacter > Lysobacter sp. 05T417. Next base: position 530,436 of record NZ_JBFTLK010000005.1, read on the forward strand.
GCGAAACCAATGTTGGCGATTCGGCGCCAAGCTTGGTGGTAACCCTGAATCAGGCGCAGGTTGATGCGCTTGTTCAGAGTTACGAGGCGCTAAAGGAGTCGGTCTACGACGCGTTGGTGCTTCAAACCAGACTCAAAGGTGCTGTCTCCAGCATCGTACTCAAGGGCGGGGACATCGGTCTGCCTGGGTTGGATCTGAGCCTTGTCGAGGACTACGTACGGGAGAGGGCGGCGGTCAGTCCCATCGATGCCATTTCTGATCTGTACGATATCCAGAAAGGCTTTGGGCGGATCGCTCCCGATTGGGACTGGCGCGGATTGTTGGTCGAGCTCATCAGCCGAGGGCGTCAGAAGCAGGTGCTTGTACAGCATGCAAGTAGTCTTTTCTCGATCAGCCTTCAATTTGCTGGCGCCGACGGTCGCGAACTGGTTGGAGGGGGCGGCGATGACATATTGTTGGGCGGCGACGGCAACGACAACCTCGGCGGCGCCAACGGTGAGAATCGGCTGGTCGGCGGTGCGGGCGATGACGTGCTGTGGGTCGGCGGTGCGTATTCGAACAACAACGTGTTCGAGGGCGGCACCGGTACGGACATGCTGCACGGCAGCTACAACAGCGACACCTACCGGTTCAACCTCGGCGACGG